>CAZDAD010000001.1:0-53234 GCA_964503715.1 uncultured Candidatus Saccharibacteria bacterium
GGTCTGGCTCCGGGGACTGGATTCGAACCAGCGACCTAGTGGTTACACTTATTCTCTATTTTCATAGAGGCGTGGACTATCTCATCTTGTCTGGGACAAGTTGGGCGCTTGTGAAGGATTATTGTTGGGCTCACCTTCTAGTCTCTGAACCTTCCAAGATCTCTTGACCCAATCTTGGCTTGGCTGCGGATTAGCGTATCAACTTAAAAAGTTAATTTAGCCTTCCCGCAATTCACCCAATTTTCACTACTTGGTCACCCAAGTAGGCTGCTTATAGCCCGCGTGAATCTCTCTATGACAATTTGCGCAAAGGAGTACGCATTTATCGGCTTCATTCTTGTTCTTCTCCCAGGAACGCGTAAGCCCACTAGAAGAAATCCCAAAATCCTTTGATTGTGCATCCATATGATGCAAGTCTAGGGCATTTATACAAGAGTTGTAACCGCACAAAATGCATGACCCGCCTTTATATTCGACAAGTTTTTGTCTAATTGTCTGGCGTCTTTTTGCAACTGCCTTTTTGAGGTATTCAGCACGATCGGCATACTTTCGACTGTCTGGCATACATATGATTGTATGCCATAGTGTGTCGCACAGCCACCCGCTCTACCGCTGAGCTACCCCGGAATATAAAAAAAGAAAGGTACATCACCCACGATTCCTCGGGGCGAACTGGTGTCGATTATACCGAAGATTGCCTTACTCTGCAAGGCAATAACACGCCGAATCCGCTAGCTTGTATGACATAGTACAGAGCAAATCTCTACTCGCACTTATTTGGAACTCTTGCCACGCTCATGCTGAAAGGCTCTTACCTCTTCGGCGAGTTCTTCCATTGACACGCCTCCCTGTTTCTGGCCTGTGGCAGCATGTGCTCGCGCCTTTTTCTCAAGACTGCGACGGATTACTTCGGAAAGTTCTGCACCGCTGAACTGCTCGCTTTTGTCGGCAAGAGCATCCCAGTCGATGTCATCGGCAAATAATTTTCGGTCCGCAACTTTTTCGGCTTTGTTGGCGTGTATCTTGCATATATCTATGCGGTCTTGCTTCTCTGGTAGCTGCATTTTGACTGTTCGGTCGAACCGTCCTGGTCGAAGAAGGGCTTTGTCGATAGCTTCTAGCCGATTCGTTGACGCAACGACCATTATATTGTCGTTGGCTTTCATGCCATCTAGGTTTTGTAAAACAACGCTTATTACGCGCTGTGATGCTTCATGGGCATTGTTTCTGTCGGGCGTGATAGCGTCAATTTCGTCAAAATATATAATGCTACGTGGTTCCTTGGCAGCAGCGTCGAATATATTTTGCATTTTTCTTTCTGAGTCTCCATACCACATAGAAGATACATCTGTTGGTGTTATGGCAAAGAAAGCAGAATCTGCTTGAGATGCTAATAGTTTGGCGGCTAGGGTCTTGCCGGTACCCGGAGGTCCGTATAGTAGTACACCTTTTGGTGGCTGAGTCCCGTAGCTACGGTAAATATCTGGATTGGCAAAAGCTAAAGCTAGGCCCTCTATCTCGTGTTTGGCCTCAAGTTGTCCCCCAATTTCATCGAAGGAGACTTTTGGTCGCTCCACGCCAAACTCATCTTGGATGTTGCTCGGAGTATCAATGGCCTCGGCACTACGGCGGCTCCTGATGTTTATCTCGGTCTGAGGTACGTCTGTCTTACTCCACTGGATTGTCGTATTGATGGCGTGCTCCAAACCGTCAACTATGTCGCCCATACCGCTCTGAACGTTGTGTGAGGTGTATTTGGGCGGATCTATTGCAACCAATCTCTCTTTGTAGCCCTCAGGGATGTAGCTGTTGCTGACATAGAGGTATTTTTCTGCTTGATACGAGTCTCGGCTTCTACTGATTACGATTTGGCTGCCATTGGCTCCTACGGCTACAAAAGACCCGTCGCCCTTTTCGGTGAAGATTGTATTATTCTGTTCAGCAAACGACTTGTACATTTGTTTTAGACGGTTGTAGGTCTTTTCGGCGGGGTTCTTGACGCCACCAAGTAGTGAGAAGCCCACTCGACCGACTAGATAGAACACAGTACCGTCCTCAAATGCCTCGGATTGAGTCTCGAGCCTTACGGAATCGAGTGGCAATGGTAGCATTGCATCACACAAAATATCTTCTGAATCTTTTGGTGAAACTGATGTTGGATCGATATTGATTGATACAACCCTATCGGGTGCGGCAAAAGTTGGGGTCTTAGGTTCGCAAGTTTCAACAATGTTCTTGTCGTCTACTGGCACATCATGGATAGCGGTTTCTGTACTAGCTATGTCCAAATCCATCGATTTGCTAACAGCTGGTGTTGCTAGGTGTTTAGACACGCCCTGTCCAGGGGTGGGCTGTTGCTCACGTTTCCGAAAGATAGCAAAACTCATTTACTGTATTATGACATAAAAACGTCGCTAAATCAATAACAAAACGCCAGTTATTAGTCTAGCGGCTTCTCTTTACGAGCGAGCTGACCAGCCTGTCATTTTCTCTTTTTTTGATGACCTGTCGCTTGTCGTAGCGTTTTCTGCCCTGTCCCAGTGCAATACGTACTTTAATGTGCCGACCCTGCGTCAGTATCTCGAGCGGAACGATAGTGCGCCCCTGTTGCTTGGCTGCAATCAGATTGTCGATGTCACGCCGCTTAACTAGCAGCTTTCGGGAACGGGTTTGTTCATTTTCTGCCACAGCAACGCCCCTCGAGCCAACAATAGTCGAGTTAAGTAGCCACAGTTCGCTATCTTTGACGGTGACATAGGATCCACGAAGATGCCCGTGCCCCATACGCAGGGCCTTGGTCTCGCCGCCTGTCAGAACTATACCTGCCACTAATGAGTCACCGAGCTCGTAGTCATGTCGGGCGCGGCGGTTCTGGATTTGTTTAGGCTGGTTGCTCTGACCTTTTTTCTTCACAATCTTTACATTGTAACTTACAGAGGTAAACAAGTGAACATCTATAACTCAAAGTAGGTTTTCTCGGACCGCCTGCCAAATAGTCGTATCGCCGCTTGCATAGCGCCAACACCACCACTCACCACCCCATAAATCTATTGGATACAAACCTGTTTTGCGGGCCTTGCGCAGGTTGTTGGTTATGTCGGTTGTGCTCATTGATTTGTCTTGCTCTGCGGTACTCATTTCCCATATATTTTTGGGCCCCCATGGCTCCATTTGGAGCTCGTGTATGAAACTAGATTGACCGAGTAACTTGTTCAGGTAGGCACGGACTTGGTGTACAAAAGCATAGTGGCCAGAAGCCGTATAGCGATGTTTACTGTAGTTGTACACAGTGTGGTAGTAAGAGAAGCCTACTATGTCGGGGATTGGTTGCCTCAGTGGTATGCCCCATGAGTTGCTAGTGCTCATAATCACGGGTCGTGAAAGATCAAGGTTCTTGACTAGCAAATATTCGTCACGCAGACGCTTGCGGTCTATTTCGCTTCGTAGGCCAAAGCTACGCAGTAGCGCCTCGTTCTCAAGCTGATATGATACGATGCATGATCGACCCTGGTATCTAGTTACAACTTTTTCAATAAAGGATAATAGCGCAGCACTACGTTCGTCCTGTGGAAGTTGCCACGCCCATTCAGGCCAATGGTTTTCGGGCCAGCGCGGCTGTCGAGCGCCGAGGCATAGCGTGATTATTCCTCCAGACTTCTCTATTCTACTAATCTGTTTATCAAGCGCCGCAAAATCTAGTGTGCCTCTGTCTGGTTCGAGCTCATCCCAGTAGCTCATCAGCCTAAAGCGTCTAAATCCTGCGTGCTTAATGAGCCACTTCAGAGTGTCGTCAGCATTTAATCCGAAACTCCGACATTGCTTAACAGAAAAACTTACACCGTAGAGGTTTGGCGGTATTATTTTGGGGTCTATAGCTTTTATTGGTGAGGCTTGAATACTTCTTTGGCTGTGTTCCATACACTGTCGTCGTGGAGTACTACTTTACGGTAATACCAGTACTCTCCGCCCCATAAGTCTATCTCACGCATGCCGATTTTGCGAGCAAATGAAATATAATCTCTGAATCGCTTCTCGTTAAATGACTTGTTCTGTTCGTCGATAGTTGTATCTGTAATGCTGTGACCTGATGGTGGCCATGGTTCCATTTGCAATTCGTGAATCATGGAATCACGCCCAAGCAGTGCCTTCTGCCACCCCGCTAAGGCTCCGTAATACCAAGCGGGAAATGGATAGGAGAAGTAGTTGTGTGTGATTGTTGAGTCAAACACTCGCCTATATACCGAGAAACCAAAAATATCTGGTCGAGGCTTACCAATGGGCAATGTGGTTAGGTTGTCGCTACGGCTCATAATTACGGGATGCACTGGGTCTAGTTTTTTGATTAAGTCTAGCTCAGCCTGCATACGGTTGCGATCATAGTCCTTACACTCGCCAAAGGTCTTGAGCAGTGCCTCATTTTCAAGTTGGTAACTTACCAGCGCAGGAGATTCCCTGTATCTTTCGACTACAGCTTGGATGTAGCTCATCAGGTGAGCTTGCCATTTGCCGTCAGGTAATTTTTCTACCCAATCTGGTGTGTGGCATTCAGGCCAACGAGGCTGCCTGAGGCCAACTGCTAGGGTAACAGTTGCACCTGCTTCCTCTGCTTTATTAAATTCCCAGTCGAGGGTTGTGAAGTCATATTTACCCTGCACTGGCTCACTTTCGTTCCAAAAGCTTGCGTAGCGTAGGTGCCTGACCCCTAGGTCATTTATATATGCGTCTAGCACATCGCGTGGGTTAAGGCCGAGACTCTGAGCGTAGCTGGGCATGAAGCTCACACCGTAGACATACGGCTTATCACGTAACGTCCAAGCATACCACTGAGACACTGCATATGAGCTAGAGGTTATTAGTATAAGCAGCGCAGCAACGGACAAAGTAATTCGATGGAAAATACTTTTACGCCAATACTTTTTGGCTCTTTTAGGCAAGGCGCTTATGTTTTTTTGTGTTCGTGTTATGAGTTTTTGCATGTAAAATGGTATGTAATGAATAAAGTTAGTGCGCGTGAAAGCGTTAGCATTATTATACCAGCTTATAACGAAGCTGACATCATTGGAAATTGTCTGGATTCAATTGCGGCTCAGACAGTTGCGCCCAAAGAAGTTATAGTTGTAGATAATAACTGCACCGATAACACTGTAGTCATAGCTTTGAGGTACCCATTCGTCAAGGTCGTAACAGAACCTAAGCAAGGGATTATTGCTGCTCGAAATAAGGGCTTCGGAGTTGCTAAGGGTACTATTCTGGCGAGAATTAATGCCGATGTCGTGCTTGAACCAAACTGGGTTGAGGCAGTAATCGATGGTTTTACTGACAGTCGGGTTGAAGCTGTTACTGGTTCGGCATGGACCCATGCCCTGTTTAACACCGATGAGCCAAAGACAAAGCTCTACGCTTATGGCTATACTTTCGGAGCTGAAGTTGTATTTGGAGTACGCATACTATGGGGTGCTAATATGGCCCTGAGACGTTCTGTATGGCTGTCCATATCTGATCATGCCTGCCTGAATGACAAAAAAGTACACGAGGACCAAGATATATCTTTGCTCGTGGCTGGTAGGGGCGGAATTGTAAAGATGTGCCCCAAGATGTGCGTTACTACTAACGAAGAAAGTTATTTCTACTGGCCGAAGTTCCAAGAATACTGGCGTAGGCAGTTCAAGACAAAGCGCTGGCACGAAAAACGGGGGACTTATCAATCTGAACACATCCGTCTGATATCTCCTTTGGGAATAATCTGGCGTATGCCATTTGCACTTGGCTACTGTGGTTTTGTGGGTTTATCGCTTGCACATTATTCTGCAAAGCGTTCAATGCTCGCCATCAAGAAGATCCGAAAGCTCATCAAAGCGACACTGCAGGCATAAGACTGTTGGTCTGCTTCAGTCCATCATTATCGGTCACTTCGCAATTACTCCATAGACCGACCGATTTGTTTTTGGCATCATTTTCGGCCGCTACAAATTCGGCCTTTTTAGTGAATGGAAAACGGGTGTAGGCGAAGCCGTACCCATTAGATATCAGAACCTTTTCGACTAGCCTACCATCATCAAGATATACATAGCGGAGCAATCGGTTGTAGCGATCACGATTTTGATTTTGGGGATCTGCTTCGAGTCTGACTTTTGTGTTGCCAATAAGATTTTTGACGTAAGCGGCGGCGGCTGGTCCATAGCATTGGACTGGTGTATCTGGTTTGTGGGTTTCGGGTGTATCAATACCTATCATACGGACAGTCTCATCTTTGCCATCCATATCTACGGCTATTGTGTCACCATCTATAAAGCGCGTTACTTTGTACTGGCCGTTGGCATTAGGGCTACTGGTGCTTGGCAGGTTTATCCAGCCCTTGTTGCTGGCGACCATTATGGCAACAACGACTACTAAGCTAACAAACTCAGCCGTTTTACGAGATATTAGCCTATAACGATGTACACGTATGAAAAACATACAATTAAATTAGTAATCTATGCCTTTGTTTGCAAGAAATTTTTCATCGTAGTGATGCTTTATCTTGTGCATGTCTGTGGCTATATCAACCAGATCCAACAACTCTTCAGGAAAATTTCGACCCGTAAGGCATAGGCTTGTTTTTGGGGACCTGTTAACTAGTATTTTTTTGAGCTGGCTTACTTCTATAAGGCCATCATGAACAGCGTTATTAATTTCGTCACATATGACTAAGTCATAGTCGCCACTAGTAGCAGCACGTAGGGCCTCGTTGAAAGTATCTAGGGCAGCTTGTCTATGTTGGGTGTCGGTTACGCCCTTGGCGCTGATATCGCCCGCCCTGTAGAATCCTTTACCTCCCTTATAAAAATAGAGCTTTGTCTCATAGACTGGGTTTATGGCACTTATGAACTTGTGCTCGCCTACCTCCCAATGCTTGACGAATTGTATAAAGGCAACCCTCCAACCTGTCCCTAGGGCACGAGCGAGCAGTCCAATGCTAGCGCTGGTCTTGCCCTTACCTTCCCCCGTGTAGACAACAACCACTGATTGCTTGGTTTTAAAATCCTCAAAAGTCATGTTTGTTTGTCCCCCGACTATGTACATGTTTAGTATATCATTGCAAGTCTAATATCCCCCTGTTATAGTATGAACGAAATGACCCGTAAGGCCGCCGCACCATCGACGACTTCTGAAGCTGGTGATCAACGCCAGCTTAGTGTTGGTACTGTAGCGCTCGACCTGCTCGATACGGCGTGGCGTCTAACCGTGCCAGTAGTTGTGTTTGTCCTTGTGGGCATCTGGGCAGACAATAAACTTAGCAGCGCACCGGTATTCACGGGCTCAGGTACATTATTGGGTTTTGTCATAGGTTTCAAACTTCTACTTAAGCAGCTATCGGCAGTAGAAAATGAAGGAAGGTATAAATAGTGAGTATCTTAACGTTAGCAGCTGGACCTCATATTAGTTTAGCCCCTGAAATATTGTTTCATATCGGTCCAATTGCCATAACCAACTCAATGTTGCTTGGCTTTGTCGGCTCGATTATCGTTTTTTCCCTTTTGCTACATACTGCCTTATCATTTAAGCGACCCAAGCAGGGCCGCTTGGCACATATGATGATGTGGCTATTTGAAAGCCTTTACGAAACCACTATTGAGGTGGTTGGCGACAAAAACATTGCACGTAAGGTCATTCCTTATGCTGCGACCATCGTATTTTTCTTTATTGTTAACAACTGGTTGGGCCTCTTACCTATTGTTGGCCCGATAACTTACGGCCATGAGCATGCCCCTCTACTCCGTGGAGTTGCTGCCGATCTCAATATGACTCTAGCCGTAGCTATTATGTCAATTTTTATAGCTCAGGCTTGGGCCCTAAAGCGCCGCGGTTTCTTTGGAAGCATGGGGCGCTATTTTATAAATCCACTGAAGGATCCGCTCCACTCATTTATTGGTATCTTGGAATTCATTGCCGAATTCTCTCGAACCATAGCATTGGCGCTCCGAATGTTCGGAAATGTCTTCGGTGGTGAGGTGCTTCTGGCAGTTATTGCATTCCTGACTGGATACGCTGCGCCGCTTGCGTTGCCTGTATTTTATGGTCTTGAGCTTTTCGTTGGTGCCGTTCAGGCATATGTATTCTTTATGTTGACCATTGCTTTTATTTCACTTGGCCTGCCCGATGGCGAAGAACATCAGGTTCACGCCGCCAAGGGACATTAGCAGTGGTATTTGAGATTTAGTAAAGTAAATATTTATAAATTAAGGAGATAAATTAATGGATAATCTAGCATTTGGTCTTACATACGCAATTGGCGCTGCCTTTGCTGCTGTCGGCCTAGGCCTTATTGGTATGGGTGCGATGCAGGCTGTCGGCCGTAATCCTGAGGCAGTAGCAAAAATACGTACGCTGATGATTTTGGCTATGGCCTTTGTTGATGCCTTGGCTATTATCGGCCTAGTAGTTGCCCTCATTATTAAGTTCCTAAAGTAGTATCGGATAGTGCCCTTTATGCAATATTTACTAAATCTTGCTACAGCTGAACCCGAAACAGCTTCGGGCGGCATTTTGCAGGCTCTTGGCATAGATGGCAAACTACTTGTTGAGCAAGCAATAGCATTCCTGATTCTCGTTTTCTTGCTTAGTAAGTTTGTCTATCCTGTACTAATAAAGACAATTGATTCACGTAAGGAGCAGCTCGAGAGTAGCGCTGAAGAGGCACGCAAAGCCGAAGAAGCCGCCTCTAGCGCTGAAGAGCGTATCGAAAAAATGCTAGACAAGGCCCGTAAGGAGGCTGACGAAGTTGTCGCTCGAGCTCATCACACTGCTCAAATTGCCTCAGCTGATATCGAGGAAAAGGCCAAAGCACGTGCCGAGAGAATTGCCCAAGAAGCTCATGAACAGCTTGATCGTGATATCGAAAAGGCTCGCAAATTAATGCGCAAAGACATGGTTGAACTGGTGGCGCTAGCGACAGAAAAGATTGTCAAAGAGAAAATCGATAGCAAAAAGGATTCAGCGCTAATTGCTGGTGCTATAGAGGAGAACCGTTCGTGAGTATGAAGCTATCACGAAGGCAGTTGGCCAGAGAGGTTGCAGGCAGAATTGCTAAAAACCCTCAAGATCATTCTTCGGGCATGAATTCGCTGGCCGCTTACCTAGTGCATAATTCTCGCACGCAAGATGCCGATCTTTTGGTCCGTGACATTGCCCGTGAACTTGAGCGTATAACCGATACTACTTCTGCGGATGTGATAACGGCGCATAGCTTATCACCGTCAGCCAAGCTGGATATCGAGAAATTCGTCACAGAATTAACTAGCTCACGTCAGGTTAGCTTGAATGAGGTTGAAGACCAAGATTTAATTGGTGGCTTCAAAATTAAAACGCTAGATTCTGAGCTTGATGCAAGTATCCAAACTAAGCTACAAAATTTAGCGGCTATCGATTAATGGGAGCAACAAGGAGATAATTAATGAGTAAAATCAATGTAGAAGAACTATCGGCCGAACTCCGCGATGCCATCCAGAGCTTACGCACCGATGCAAACCTTGAGGAAACAGGCATCGTTACCAGAGTTGGTGACGGCGTTGCAAATATATATGGCCTACGTAGTGCGGGCTACAACGAAGTGGTCGAAATTGCGACAGTAGATGGCGGTAAAGTGTCAGCATTTGCACTAAACCTGCTGGAGGACGAGATCGGTGCTGTAATTTTAGGTGACGATTCACAGGTCAAGGCAGGCGCAAAGGTAACTCTAACAGGCGAAGTTTTGACTGTGCCTGTTGGCCCAGAATTGGTAGGCCGTGTCGTTGATCCTCTTGGCCGACCGATGGACGGCAAAGGTCCTGTAAATGCTAAAAAGCGTTCACCCATTGAGCGCAATGCCCCTGGTGTAATGGACCGCAAATCAGTCCACGAACCACTTATGACAGGCTTAGTTGCCATAGATACGATGACTCCCATCGGTCGTGGCCAGCGTGAACTTATTATTGGTGACCGTCAGACAGGTAAAACAGCCATTGCCATCGATACCATGATGTACCAGGCTCAGCAGAAAACAGGCGTTATAAATGTTTACGTTGCTGTAGGTCAAAAGCTATCAAAGATATCAGCGCTGGTTGAGCGTCTAAAGCGCGAAGGTGTAATGGACCAGACTATCATTGTTGCAACTGGACCCGCCGATCCTGCACCACTTCTCTACTTGGCTCCATATGCTGGTTGTGCAATGGGCGAATACTTCCGCGACAACAAGGGCCATGCTCTGATTATTTATGATGATTTGACCAAGCATGCCGTTGCCTACAGGCAGATGAGCTTGCTGCTACGTCGTCCACCCGGTCGTGAAGCCTATCCAGGTGATGTTTTCTAACTAAATTCTCGTCTACTATAGCGCGCGGCTAAGGTTAATGAAGAACTAGGTGCTGGTTCTCTGACCGCCTTGCCCATCGTAGAGACTCAGGCTGGTGATATCTCGGCTTACATTCCAACAAATGTGATTTCAATTACGGACGGCCAGATATTCCTAGAGACTAATCTGTTCTATCAAGGCATCAGACCTGCCATATCTGTTGGTTTGTCCGTTTCCCGCGTGGGTGGCGATGCTCAGACTAAAGCCATCAAGACAGTTTCGGGTGGCCTAAAGCTATCTCTCGCACAATTCCGTGAGCTTGCGTCATTTGCACAGTTTTCGAGTGACCTAGACGAAGAGACCAAGAAGCGCATTGAACGTGGCCAGCGTCTGACCGAAATGCTCAAGCAGAAACAGTACAGTCCACTGAGTGTCGCTGAACAGGCTGCTAGCGTAATGGCTACTTCTGAGGGTGCGTTTGACGATGTCCCTACTGATAAGATTAAGGTCGCTCAAGCCGACCTCATTACCTTGCTTTTGGATAAATATGCCAAAGTTATGGAAGAGCTCGAAAAAGGCGATAAGCCAACAGACAAAACTCGTGAGACTATCATTGAAGCTGCCGAGAAAGTCGCAAAAACTTTCGCACACAAGGTCAAAAAGGCGGAATAAAAAGTCGTGGCGTCTAGACAACAGATTAAACGAAGAATCAGTTCGGTAAGAAGTACCAAACAGATAACTAAGGCTATGCAGCTGGTTGCTGCTAGCAAGTTACGACGTGCCCAAGAGGCGGCTATTGGTCCTAGGGCCTACGCCGAGCTGGCTAGGCAGATTCTGGTTAGCCTCAAGCTTAATGCCGATGAACACGCAGCCGAAGGATTGTTCGACGAGAGGGAGCTAAAGAAGCGCTTACTCATTGTTGTTACTGGAGACCGTGGCCTTGCGGGAGCATACAACGCAAACATAATTAGGCGTTTGGTATCTGAGCTCAAAAAAGATCAGGCTGCAGGCATAGAAACTATGGTTATCTGCATTGGCAAGCAAGTTGCCAGAGCCGCTAGTCGCATAAAAGGGTTAGAGGTGGTTGGTGTATTTTCGGAATTACCCGATAAACCTAATTCTGATGACCTAAGGCCTATCCTCCATACTGTTTCTGATTTGTTCAGATCTGAGCGGGTTGATGCTGTTGACTTTGTGAGCACCAAGTTTATATCTACAGTTACACAAGAAGTTAAGATGGAGCGATTCCTGCCCGCTGGCTTCACTGGCCCTCAGACAAGCGATGACGAGACGCAGCAGGAACTTCGTACTGCGACTATCGAGCCATCTATAGAAGTATTGCTCGAATCGACTGTTATGCGTCTGCTTGATGCCCAGATATACCAAGCACTACTAGAGGCAGCGGCTAGTGAGCACTCTATGAGAATGTTGGCCATGAAGAACGCCACAGATAATGCTACCGATATCATCGATGATTTGACCCTAGAATACAATAACGCTCGTCAGGCCGCTATTACACAGGAGCTAGCTGAGATTACGGGCGGCGCAGAGGCAATTAAGTAACAGATTAGGAAATGGAGATAATATAATGGCTAAAACGATTACAAAGAGCGCCGAGAAGCTGGTGGATGGTCAAGTTGTCCAAGTCGTCGGCGTGGTTGTGGACGTAGAATTTCCTAAAGGAGAACTACCTGCAATCAATGATGCACTAGTTGTTAGGCATAACGATAACGATTTGTATTTGGAAGTTGCACAACACTTGAGTGATTCGGTTGTTCGCACTGTATCGTTGGCGAGCACCGATGGACTTCGCCGTGGAACTACAGTCAAAAACACTGGCGCACCTATTAGCGTTCCAGTTGGTGACGATACCGTTGGCCGTATGTTTAACGTAGTCGGCGATCCAATCGACGGCATGGATAATAAGTTCACCGAGCGATCACCCATCCATCGCCAGCCCCCTGCGCTTGAAGAGCAAGCGGGCTCGGTCGAAGTTCTTGAGACGGGCATAAAGGTTATCGATTTGATTTGTCCAATCGTCAAGGGTGGTAAGGTTGGTCTCTTCGGCGGTGCAGGTGTCGGCAAGACCGTGCTTATTCAGGAATTCATCAATAATATTGCCAAATTTCACGGCGGTAACTCAGTCTTTGCGGGTGTTGGTGAACGTACGCGCGAGGGTAATGACCTTTACGGAGAAATGCGAGATGCAGGCGTGCTAGACAAGACCTCGTTAGTCTTTGGACAGATGAATGAGCCACCGGGAGCTCGTCTGCGTGTTGCCCTGTCGGGCCTAACAATGGCCGAGAATTTCCGTGACCAAGGTAAGGACGTGTTATTGTTCATCGACAACATTTTCCGATTTACTCAGGCTGGTTCAGAGGTATCGGCGCTACTGGGCCGTCTGCCATCAGCTGTTGGCTATCAGCCGAACTTGCAGCAAGAAATGGGCTCCTTGCAGGAGAGAATTACCTCTACCAAAGAAGGTTCAATTACTTCTGTCCAGGCTGTTTATGTCCCAGCCGATGACTTAACAGACCCAGCCCCCGCCACAACCTTCGCTCACCTTGATTCAACCATTGTTCTTAACCGTGCCTTGACTGATATAGGTATTTATCCCGCTGTCGATCCACTAGACTCTAACTCAACGGTACTTGACCCTGAGGTCGTCGGCGAAGATCACTATCAGGTTGCTCGTGAAGTTCAGCGTATTTTGCAGCGCTACAAGGACCTTCAGGACATTATCGCTATCCTAGGTATGGAAGAGTTGTCAGATGAGGATAAAAAGACTGTCGCTCGTGCTCGTCGTATACAACGCTTCCTGAGCCAACCATTCTTTGTAGCCGAAAAATTCACTGGCAATGAGGGTAAGTATGTTAGTCTCAAGGATACTGTTCGTAGCTTCCGTGAAATCCTCGATGGCAAGCACGATGACAAACCTGAAACAGCGTTCTATATGAAGGGTTCAATTGACGAGGTCAAATAATGAACTTTGAATTAGTTGCCCTAGATGGAGTCAAGTACTCAGCAGAAGCCTACTCGATTGTTCTGCCAACTATGGCGGGCCAGATAACTTTACTGCCCAACCATGAACCCTATATGGGCGTTGTGGTGCCAGGTGTAATCGCTATCCGTAGACATAAGGACGACTCAGACAATAAACTTGAGCATTATGCTACCTTTGGCGGTGTGCTTGAGGTGACTAGTCGTGGTGCCAGAGTACTTGTAGATGACGCAACTCACGGCGACGAAATCAATATCGCTGAGGCCGAAAAGGCCCACAAAGCCGCTCTGGATATGAAATCAAAAGCCAAAAATCAGATTGAGTTAGATAAAGCTCAGTCAATGCTCGATCGCCAAGCAGTCAGGCTTGAAGTCGCGCGAATCCGTCGCCGACACAACCGTTAGCATTTGCATATTTACAAAAGTCCTTTTATCGCTTACCCTTAAGATAGTAGTAATCACTATGATGGAGGATATATGTCATTAGTATCAAAACGCGGCGTTGCTGTAGTTGGCGCCGAATTCTTGGGTACTGCTCTCTTGACGCTAGTTGTCTTGGCAGCAGTTCGAGGTGTAGGAATACCATACTTTGTTTGCTTAGCCGCAGGTCTAGCAGTTGGTGTCGGCATTTTAATGCTTGGCAAAACTTCGGGTGGTCATTTCAACCCTGCTGTTTCGCTTGGATTATGGTCAGTTCGTAAATTGCCAACGCTTCACACTGTAGTTTATGTCGCCGCTCAGTTGCTTGGTGCATTGACTGCGTCAAAGCTCTATGACTATTTGCTGAACGTAACAAGTGCAAATACAGCAACTCCTGACTTCCAGGCTCAGGTGCTGGTAGCCGAGGCTCTCGGTACATTCGTTCTATGTATGGGTGTAGCTAGCGCCGTTTACCACCGATACAGCACAGGTCGCACAGCTGCTACTGTCACAGTTGCCCTATTCCTTGGTGCACTTGTTGCAACCTTGGCATCAGGTGGTGTCATCAACCCTGCTCTTGCTCTTGGTACACATAGCTGGGTGTGGGGAACCTACGTACTTGGCCCAGTGCTCGGTGGAGTCATTGCCTTCAATCTGTACAGCCTGTTGTTCGCTCCTGAAGTTGAAGCAGCTTCAACCGTAACTGCTGTTAAAACTGTCAAAGCTAAAAATCTTAAGAAGAAGTAAAAAAATACTTGCAATAAATCAAAAAGCGAGTATATTTACTTATAGGATTTGAGCAATCGAATCCAAAGGTGTAGACAACCTACAAAAACCACTCTTCACGAGTGGTTTTTGTTATATGTTGTGCAAAACCTGTCAGGCTATTATATCTTTGACGAAGTTCCTTATGCCCGTGGCGCTCTGATCATAGCTAGAAGTATCTGGAAATTTCAATTCCTTGGCAGCATGCCAGACACTGTCAATTAGCCTTATTACTTCTTCGTTTTTGTCTGATTTATATTCCAAGTCTAGGGCCGATACTCTGCCATCGTGATCTGGTTCGATGAATTCCAGACGGGCCCCAACGACTCTGTAATCTTTGAAAGTATGAGAGTTTTCTACTAGCAATTTGTAGCCATACAGCTGCATTTGGTATTTGTACATCTTTGAGCTGCTGCCCCATGTTCGTTCGGAGTGACCTGTTTTGTAGTCAACAATCACAATTTCTTTGGTTGCATGGTTAATTTCCAGCCGATCAATTTTTCCTGACATATGTGCTTCACCGATAAAGACACCTTCATTCCTAAAGTTTACCTCGGCCCTATCGTCTGAGTTAAAAATGTGACCCCGTTGCTGCATAAATGCATTTATGCTTCTAATGGCACGGCTAGTTTCCTGCTCTATATGGTCATTGTCTATTTTGTATCGGCTGATTATTCGTTTGACCTGAGCAACAACTGCTTCAATACTAGGCAGGACAGAGGTTGATGATAGTTCTGTCTGCAGCCACTGCATCAGTTCGTGCATTATGTCACCAAACTGACTAGAGATACTTGGTGCTTGGGGGAATCGTAATATTGCATCAAAAAAGAATGACTCGGGTCCTGCGTACTCAACGTCTATAAACTTAGTTAGGTGGGTCGGGCTAAGCTGATAATTATCCAGCCTTTGTTGCAATAGGCTTTTTAGGTCAGTATTGGCAAGCGCCGACATATGGCGGGATTGCCAATTTAGCTCGATCTCCTTGATAGTTGGTGGATGGCTTTCGGTATTTATGACTAGCTGTTTGCTGTCAGGCAGTGCCAAAGCCAGTACTGAGCCGTCCTCTTGTTCCCTCTCGTCTAAGTATTTAAGCCTGATAGTATCTTTGCCTGTGTAGGTTTTGTCGTAGCTGCACATATGCAGACCTACCCTGGCCCGTGTCATGGCAACAAAGAATATACGCAGCCTTTCATCCTCGTTGGCGCCAGCATGTCGGATAGGTGCTAGGTTCTGTGGTAGCGTCAATTTGTTGGTTTGATTGGTGGCATGTTCTCCCCAGACTGTATCCTGACAGTTGACCAGGAAGACATGGCTGAACTCAAGACCCTTGGACTTGAAAGCCGTCATTAATTGGACTGACTCAGACTGCTGATTATAGGGGCTGGTACTCTGCATCTTTTGATCAGCGTCTTTATACATTTGCACAAAATCCAGTAAGTCGCTTAGGCCAATATTGGCTTCGCGTGCTGCCTGATATTCTCGTAGTTTGCCACGAAGTTCAGTCAAGTTGGAGAGGGTTTCATAGAATAATCCAGGCTGGGACTTTTGGGCTTTATTGCCCATATAGAACTCACGGAGCGGAGACTTTATGGTCTTGCCCTGCGATACAGTTATAACGTCATTGCCAATTAGGTAGTCAATCAACTTCTCGCAAGTCTCAGACTTAGCCCTAGCGGCTATTTCCAAGAACAACTCTGCGGCCGCTGCCATCTGCGGTTGCCCTGACTCTACCAGGGCTTTAGACCACGATGTTTTATTGTCGCTGTAATAAATGTCACTTACGTGCCACGATAGCTGCCATAAATCTTTGATAGGTATGCGCCAGAATTCATAACTAAGAACCTCTTTCCATAGCGGTGCAGCTTGGGCTTCACTGTCTTCGGCTAGGGCTATGGCTAAACGGCTCATCTGCAATAGCTGGTTAACAATAGGAGATGCTAGGATGTCTTCACGCTTTTCGTATCTTACGGGCACCTCTAGATTGGCTAAAAATGGCACTAGTGGCTCAAGATAGCGGTGTTTAGGAGCCAAAACAGCGATTTGACTTGCAGGAGTGCCAGAACTGACTAGCATGGCGACATTTTGTGCGACCCATGAATACTGAGCTATGTCACTAAGGAACGAGCGTCGTTCAACCGTAGCACTAGGAAGACTTGATAGTTCGCCGTTCTTCATTGAAGTCAAATGCTTGTTCACGGAGGTAAACTTATCGGTTAAGCGTTCACTTATCTGTGCCGATATGTTTTGGGCTGTATCAAGTATGCTCTGGGTGCTGCGATAGTTATCGGTCAGGCAGACTACTTCGACATTCTGAAAGGCATTATAAAAATCAACCATGTTGGAATATTGTGCGCCCTGGAAAGCGTAAATTGCCTGGTCGTCATCGCCAACCGCCATAATATTTGGACGACCCTCGTTAACGGGGTTATCACAGAGAAGCTCGACAAGCCTGAACTGCGCGGCATTTGTATCCTGAAATTCGTCGAGCAGTATGTACTGATACTGCTCCTGTAACGTGTATCGTAAATCGTCGTTGTTCTCGAGTGCCGAAACGGCCTCAAGAATCATATCATCAAAGTCGTACCAACCCCTATGGGATAGTTCTTCTTTGTAGCTGTCAAAAACATCCGCTAGGGCAGATAGCCTTTTGTTTGGTAGCTTGCCACCTATAATGAACTCATTGGCGACATTTTTTTCGAGCCACTTGTTTTTCCATGTTGTTAATGGGTTGGTTTTGCCGCTGTCAGTGGCTATTTGTAGACTTTCTTGGAGTGATAAAACCGCAATACTAGCCAAGCTACCGAACCGTTCGCTGGTGGGCTGCAAGGGCATATTTTGCTCAAGAACTTCGAGGATTTGCTCGAAAAGCCTAACTGCATCTTCTAGTTTTCGTGGCATAGTTTTGATGCCTGACATTATGGCCTGAATTGGATGACTGCATCGGTCGATAAAAGTCTCATTTTCGGCGGCGATGGCTCGCAAATCATCGCTGGACAGAAGAGATCGCTTGACTTCACTGATGGTACTAATCAAATCACCGATGTGGTGTCTGGTCTGCTTGAGCGGATTAGAATAGTCAAGCTTATCGATTATTGACCTTAGGAGCTGGTTTTTGCCCAATTCATCAACTGGCGTATCCAGCCTTTCTTTGGCGAATACTTCTGGATAGCGTCTGATGAGTTCACCACCAAAAGCATGGTAGGTCCCAATATTAACATCGTAGGCAGTTTTACCAATAAAACGTGACAATCTGTCACGCATGTTATCGGCGCCATTCTCTGTAAAAGTCAGGCAGAGTACGTTTTGTGCAGGTGTATCAGTTTGTTTTAGGATGTGAGCAACTCTGACGGCTAGAAGTTGGGTCTTGCCCGTGCCAGGACCTGCAATAACCAGCAATGGACCGTCAATATTATCTACAGCCCTCTTTTGGTTCGAATTAAGCTCACTATAGGCCTTTTGGTAGTCACTCATCTGTACCATTATACGTCGTATATAGTCGCAATACTATCTGTTGTGGCCATGTATAGACTATTTTGAACAGCGTCGACAGGTCTCTTCGTGCTTGAACTCAGTTGCCCACTGTCTGCTTGCTTTCACCCAAGGTTCATATTTGCCAAATGCTCTGAGGTCGGCTATTGTTCTGAGTGCCCATCCTACAAAACCGAATATCTGGACCTTGCCCCATTGAACGGCTGCCCAGTATGGCCCAACTGGAATCACGTAAATCGGTTCTTTTGGTACGTAGGCTTCCATGAGCAGCTGCCTTTGTCGACGTATAATGTTAGCAGCTACAAAATCTCCATCGTATAATGCGGTCTGGGCCATCCCGCTATACATCGTGCCCGCATTATCACCTATTACAAATATATTCGGTTCGGCCTGAAGATATTGATCAACTTTTACCTTGCCTCTTTCGGCAATCTGAAAACCATTAGACGAAAAAAACGGATGATTGGCTATGCCTGCCGACCAGACAACAGTATGGCTTTGGATCGGCTTGCCATCGACAGTTATGCTGTCATCAGTTTCGGACTGGACTGTTTTGCCGAGGTAGAGTTTAACTCCGAGTTTGCGCAGCCTACGAGCTATGGCGTGACTATAACGAGATTTCATCCTGGGTACAAGCTTTGGTGCTGCTTCAACCAAATCAACGTGAATTGCTCGGTGTCTTATACCGTGCTGAGTCATTATTTCCTTTAAGTAACCTACTAGGGACCCTGCCAACTCAATGCCCGTTGGGCCGCCACCAACAATCACATAGTTGAGGTCAGGTTGCTTCTGATCCAGCAATTGCTCATGAAGATGTGCCTTAAAGCGTTCTGCCTCCTCTGGAGTTTTGATACTATACGACAAGTCGGCAATACCAGGTATGCCAAAGTAATTCGGGACCGACCCTAAGGAAAAGATGACTGTATCGTATCGATATTTAGTACCAGTTGATGTTATGACATGCATTTTTTCACGATCAATACTCGCAGCTTGACCAACACAGATCCTTATGTGCTTGCCATCGAATACATCGCTTAGCGGTATATTAGTCTCCGCTAAAGCTCCACCAGTTGCTGTGTGATACAGCGCAGGAAAGAATCTAAAATGATCGTTATCTGATAGTAGCGTTACATCAAACAGCTCTGAGTCGGCGATATCAAGAGCGGCTTTTATACCGCCAAAACCGCCGCCAACTACCAATACTCGGTGTTTTTTTGCAGTTGTCATTCTGCTTAAGATTATACAACAACTATTGTTTGATATCAGTGTCTATATCTTTTAGGTGGCCGTACAGTCGATTATTGGCATATAACCAACCTTGCATTGTGCCGCAATCGATATACTCACTATCCGTCTCAATGACACCAACCTTATACCCAGCATCAGAGTACCAGGTGACTGCATCGGTGATGTATTTTTCGTCCTGTGGTGATTTTTCGATACTTTTCTGTACATATGGGAAAATGCTGGAGTTGAGCAAGAAACAGCCAGCATTATTGAGGTTACTAGGAGCATCTTTTACTGATGGTTTCTCCACAATTCTATCCAGGTAGATGCCATTATCAGTCTGCCGAGTGGCTATTATGCCGTAGCTACTTACACTCTCGGGAGGAACGGGTACGGCTAGCATTGCCGCATCGCAGTCCATTTTACGGACGTCACCAAGAAATTTAGCAACCGTTGACTTCTGATTTGGGCTAAAGAATATGTTATCGCCATACATATACAAAATATTCTCGTTGGGGGCTATCAGATCCTTCGCCAACCAAAGTGGAGTACTTGTTCCGTAGGGCTCACGAGCATTCTGTACTACAAATGAAAACTTGGCCTTGTCCGCCAAGGCTTGAGTGTCTCTAAGATATTCCTCTGCCCCTTTATTACCGAGGTGACGCTCCAGGGGCTCGTTGTGGCCATAATATGTACGCACCTGCGTCGATTGCTCACTAACGACAAATATAATTTCATTTATGCCCGCAGCGATACAGTCATCGACGATATAGTCGATAATTGGCTTATCGCCAATAGGAATCATACATTTTTCTATGGCTTTGGTTATGAGTAGCCTGCGAGTTCCAAAACCCGCTAGAGCTATAACCGCTTTATTGCAACGTCGAGGCTTAGCCATTGGCTATTCAACGGAAAGTTCAATTAGCTGACTAGATAGGACTTGGTTGGTTGAACTCATGAGCTGGACCGTAACAGAGTATTTTGCCTTTGGTAATGAAGATGGTGCCTCGACTCTTAGGACATTACTATTAGTGTCGGGGGTGATTAATGCTAGTATCTGTTCATTACTTGATTTTGCAGTCCAAGATTGTAACTTTTGGCTGCTGGCTAGTGGCATCTCGGCCGATAGCTTTGAATTGTCCAAGGGGTTAGATCTAAGAACTAATATCTTAGCTGTGGTTTCGATGTTTGGCTTAGTTGTATTATCAGTGACTATTTGGTTGGTAGATGGTTGCTGCTGGCTATTCTCGACAGCAACCGTAGTCTGTTCTGACTGAGACTTTGCCAGTCTTTGCAGCCTAGAAACTCCGACAGATTCAGAGGTGGCAGATTGAACCTTGTGGTCTGATTCGACACGAGCAGCATTTTGAGTACCCAGAGCCAAATAGACACTGAAGATAGAGCCAATGATTATTATTAGGGGTAGAATGTAGACTTTGCGTCTAGCACGCCCGACTGTTGATACTGCAAAACTGAGAACACGAATAAACATAATTTCTCACTATTCTAGGCTACATTATAGCATATTTGCTTACTTTGGTAGACTTAGGTATATAATGCAATTACAAGTACTAATGGAGGTTCAAAAGTGAAAAACCAAGCAAAGAACTTTATGAAGTTCGTAAAAGAGCATGGCGTAGTTGGCTTAGCCGTCGGTCTAGCTATAGGTACGCAGGTTGGCGCAACAGTTGCAGCAATCGTTAAGGGCTTCATCGACCCTATCGTAGCTCTGCTTGTTGGCAGTCAAGAGGGACTACAGGCAGCCAAGTTCACAGTCAAAATTGGTGATCGCGTTGGGGATTTTATGTGGGGCTCAGTGCTATCTTCTCTTATAGTTTTGCTAGCAGTATCAGCCGTGGTCTACTATGTTGTCATGGGACTGCGCTTAGATAAGGACGATGACGACAAGAAGTCTACTACGAAGAAGAAGTAGTTCAAATATTTTCAAAAACTGAGGCGTAGCGATCTGATACCGCCTCCCATGAGAATCGGGCAGAGACATAATCTTTGCCCGATTTTCCTAGCCTATTTCTTAGCTCATTATCTTTGTACAGTGCCCTGATCGCACAAGCTATGGCATGACTATCTTTTTGCCTAACGACCAGTCCATTACGACCAGATTGAACGATATCACTTATGCCTCCTGTATCTGTGGTTATAATCGGTAGCCCCGCAGCGGCCGCTTCCACAAAAACTACGCCAAAAGCCTCCTGCCAGCCGTTTGAGTGTTCGATTGATGGCCCAACAAAGACATCGGCCCCAGCATACAAGTCAAATATCTCCTTTCGGCTGCGCCACCCAAGCATATCAACCACGCCTTCTAGGCCGTTATCTGCGATATATCTTGCCATTTGGTCGCCTAGCCTACCCTTGCCTACAACGTTAAGGTGAAGCGGCGTATTGCCGTGAATGTCTTTGATTGCTTCGAGAATGTACATGACGCCCTTTTCCTCGACCAATCTGCCAACGAATAGTAGCTCAAGCCGCTTGTTTGAGGGCTTTTTAGTGGACCTATCGGCAAATCGCTTTATATCTGTTCCCATTGGAATTACTTCGTACTTTCTAGAAAAAATCTGGTTGCATATCTTCATTGTTGCGGAGCTATTGCAAACCACAGCATCGGCGTTCTTGAGGGCATATTTTTTGAGCTTGCGCATCAGTTTTCCATTTAGCGTATAGACATCTGCGCCATGTACAGAGATGACTACCTTCGTACCTAAAAGCTTTTTGACAATAATGGCCACAAAGCCTTGCGGTATGAGCCAGTGGGCATTGATGATAGTCGGCCGTTTTTGGTGACAAGTGACTAGAGTCGACCATGCCTCACTTATGGCATAGAGAATTACTTTTATAGGATAGAACCCTTTCTTGGAAAATTCTCCATAGGCAATGTTTTGCTGTCTTGATGGCCAGAAGTATCGAAAACGTCTTATTAAAACTCCATAGCTATCGATTTCTTTTTTGGCTGCCTTGTTGTAATGTGGCACGATGACGTTTACGGACTTAAAAAAGCCTAGGATGTTATGGGCAAATTCCTCCACAAAGGCAGGCACACTGTCATTCTGCCATCTAGGGTATGTTGATGCCAATATAACGAGATTGTGTAGCTTTTTGTTAGTCATTAGGCATAGACTAGCACGCAATATGAAAGTTGGCTATTGCTAGCCTAGCAGATTACGTTTAAGCTTATTTATATGGAACCATTTATTGAGTCGCTAAAGAAATCTGGCTTCAAGGGCGAGATTAAAACCGACGCTGCAACCAAAGAACTATATAGTCACGATGCTAGCCTCTTCGAGATAAGACCTCAGCTTGTTGCTATGCCTCGGGATTCCAAAGACATCCAAACCCTAGTTAGCCTAGTGGCAAGTAGTAAGTCAGCCGACCCGACATTGTCGGTGACGGCTAGGTCAGCAGGTACAGATATGTCTGGTGGAGCAATTAATGATTCCATAATCGTAGATTTCAATAAGCATCTTAACAAAATACTCAGGACATCTACTGCCTCGGCAACTACTCAGCCCGGGGCTTTTTATCGTGATTTTGAGGTTGCGACACTGAAGCATGGTGCAATTATGCCATCTTATCCTGCCTCAAGAGATTTGTGTACTGTCGGTGGTATGGTCTCCAACAATTCAGGCGGTGAAAAATCGCTAGAGTATGGCAAAACTGAGCGCTTTGTTGAACAGCTCAAGGTTGTGTTTGCTGACGGTCAGGAGTATGTCGTAAAACCGCTCAACAAGCAACAACTAACTGCCAAGATGTCTCAAAACGATTTCGAGGGCAAGTTGTACAAGAGAGTTTTTGATCTGATTGAGTCGCATTATGACAAAATCAAAGCTGCCAAACCACAGGTGACCAAGAACTCGATGGGCTATAACTTATGGAACGTGTGGGACCGCGAAACAGGTATATTTGATATGACACAGTTAGTCATAGGCGCTCAGGGTACACTTGGTCTAGTAACTGAGATTACCTACAAGCTGGTACCAGTGCGCCCCTATTCTGGCCTACTAGTATGCTTTATGAAAGACATAAGGCAGCTTGGCAAAGTAATCAACAAGGTTCTTGAGCACAAGCCCGCTACATTTGAATCATTTGATGATCACACTCTGTATCTATCCATAAGATTCATGCCGTCTTTCCGCAAATATCTTGGCTACAAGGGCTTAATAAAGCTTTTGATTAGTCTAATTCCTGACGGCCTAATGCTACTAAGAGGCATACCGAAATTGATTTTAATGATTGAATTTAACGGTAACACCCAGCAGGAGGTAGAGGACAAAATCGACAATCTACGCCGTGATCTAAGGCCATTCAAGATGGCCATGGAACGTGATGAAACTGCTGCCAAGAGCCAGAAGTTCTGGATTATGCGTCGCCAAAGCTTTAACCTGCTTCGGAGCAAGGTCAAAGACAAACACACCGCTCCATTCATTGATGACCTCGTAGTTAACCCAGAGCACTTACCACAGTTCTTGCCTAGACTGCGCAAAATCATCAAAAAATACAACTTATTAGCTACAATAGCAGGTCATATGGGTGACGGTAATTTCCACATAATTCCACTCATGAAGATTGAGGATCAAAAAGAAAAAGCCAAGCTGCTCCCAGCCATGGAGGAGGTCGATAACCTAGTCCTCCATTACAAGGGCTCACTATCTGGCGAACATAACGATGGTCTGGTCAGGGGTCCTTGGCTGAGCCAACAATTTGGTGCAGATATTGTGAAGTTGTTTAGGCAGACCAAAGCTATATTTGACCCCCAGGGAATATTTAACCCGCACAAAAAGTCTGATGCAACATGGGATTATAGCTATAAGCATATTCGAGACCATTTCTAGATTTGAATAGTTATCAAAATTAATAGAGCCTCGTGGGTGAGGCTCTATTTTAGTGGCAGGATTAGCTGAGCTTAGACTTGGTGCCTCAACCTTCGCCACTTGCGAATTTGGAGGCGAATTGCTCTATCTGACTCGTCATCATGAAGACCATATACAAGGCTGTCGAGCTGGATGGTTGCAATCGGCGTTGGCTGCGACAATATGGTTACTTTTTTCACTGTTATCCCCCTTTCTTTTTGATTGGTAACAGTACCTCTATAGTACTGCTGCAAGCTTAAGAACAACTGTAGAAATAGCCAACTTTTTAATTTACTGGACTATTCGGCGAGGGCGAGGCGGTCTATCATCTGATTGACGCTTAGAGACTGGCGTGATGTCATGTGCTAGACGCTGTTTTCTCTTGGTACGGCTAACTGCAGGTCTGTCAGTAAGGAGAGCCTCAGGAAGCACCAGTCGCTTCTTTTTAAGCGTCGACTTACGAGCATTCTGAACTGTTCGAGTAAAACGTCTTTCGGCTTCTGAGTCAGCATTACGCGAGATTGGCGGTGCAACCAGTATCTGTCTTTTGTTCTCGTCATCTGTCTCTTTCATTACGTTTAGGGCATGTTCTTCTAGCAACCATTCACGGCCTGGGGCAGTCTCGCTTATAACTACAATATGCCAGAGGGAGGCACCGACCTTATTCTCTGACATAACTCTCAGAGGTTTCACAACCGTTAGCGGGCTGATTGGCAACTGCATATTAACACTTTCTACGAGCGCAAGACCTGCCTCTAGGTCAGACACAAAGAGGTCAATGGCAATTGTTCTAACTCCCCTAGGCAGTACTCTAACACCTTGAATATTCTGGTTGCTTATCCAGACAACTTCGCCGTTTAGACCCCTAATGCGAGTTGAGCGGAGCGTCACTCGCTCAACTATACCGCGTAAGTCCCCAAAGGGCTCTACTTTTACATAGTCACCCACTCCGTACCAGTGTTCAGCCATCATTACACCACCATATGCAATGTCTCGTAGTATCGGGCTAACAGTTGCACTCAAAATCAAGATTATTATGGCGCTAGCACCAACTAGAGCACTTGGTCTTGGTGAGGGGTGGATGTACGACCACCACGCCCACAGGGCGATTAGGGTAAAAACCACCTTTTGCAAGGCCACGATAATAACGATTATCGTCTCCCAGCGTCTTAATTTATTGGCTGACTGCAAGTTTTCTGCTTTGTCAGCGCGTCGGCTAAGCATTCGGGCAAGAGATCTAAGCACGGCTGCTACTAATTTGCCAACAATGAATGCAGCCAATAGGGCAATTACCAACGATACTATCGAACGGCTGTTAAAATATGTCTCGGTAATCCGTTCCAAAACACCTTTAGACTGGCTCAATACGCTGTCCAACTGAGTGTTGCCCACTATAGAATCCATGCTCTAATCATAAAACATTAGCGTATACTTTACTATATGACTCGAAAATCTAAACAAAAAAAATCAATGCTTAGTGCGTTGATTGTGCTTGTGGCTTTCCTCATATTTATGTATGTACTTTTGCCTCAGTTTATCGATATGTCCGATCAGATAAAGACTCTTAGATCCGCCAATTTTGTTTATGCAGCGGCGGGTCTGGCGGTCGCGATATTAAGTTACGTTGTTGCCTCGGTCACCTATCTGCTCATATCCCATAATCGACTTAGTTTTGTGAAGACTTTTGTGGTTCAGATGGCAACGGCTTTCACGAATCGTCTACTGCCAATCGGTCTTGGCGGCATGGGATTGAACGTGCAGTATCTACGGAACGAGCAGCACTCCTATGGTGAAGCTGCGGCATTGGTTGCCGTAAATGGGATACTGGGCGGGGTGGCACATTCTATAATGCTCTCGTTACTGTATGTTTTTTCGGCATCAGCTCTGGTACATCTCGCTTTGCCAAAACTCAGCCTAACTTTTTTGATTATTTCTACTATGGTACTGCTAACTGCTTTAACGGCTATATATATTTTTCGCAGTCGGGTGGCAAAGGCTGTAACTTCGTTCGTAAGGCAACTGTCAACATACCTAAGAAAATACCGTAAGGACCCTCAAAAGCTATTATTCGGAACGATGTCGGCTATGGCCTTGACTACTACCTACGCAGTTGTCTTGATGTTATCGGCTGCGGCATTTGATATTCATATCAGTATTTGGCAGGCATTGATTGTGCTTACGGTTGAGCTAGTCGTAGCCACAGCGACACCAACTCCAGGGGGCATCGGCGGAGCCGAAGCGGGCCTAGCAGCGGGCATTGTAGCCCTAGGCTTTAATAGCAGTCAGGGCTTAGCAGTGGCATTACTGTATCGATTCCTTACCTTCTGGCTGCCAATAATACCTGGCGCTTTATTCTTTCTGTCTATTCGCAAAAAATATTTGGCCTAGCCACCAAGTTTGGATCTAAGCTGATCAGCCTCTTCGGCAAGCGGCCATGGGTTAAACTTGCAGCCCTTAAGATCTATAGATTGTTGTTGCATAACTGGCGCAGGGCTATTGGGTGACGAACACGAGGAGTGTCCAAACCCTAGCCAGTGACCAGTTTCGTGGTTAATAACCATGGAACGATAGTCATCTAATGAGCCCTTACTTGCATTCCAGGCATCGCTGGCATGCTGCCAACGATCAAAATTTATTACTACATTATTGCCAATCCTGCAGCTCCAGTCTGAATCACAGACGCCACCAAAACTGGGCATTGCCTCGGCTGACGATAGCCAGACAGTATAGTCGCATCCTGAGTCGACATATGCAAAATCTACGTCACCCATTAGGTTCCAGCCTCTATTGTCGGAATAGGTTGATTTGAGCTTAGATTGGAGGGCTGTTAGGTTGGATTGATCAACGTTTCTGACAGAAGTGCAGTATGTATACTTTTTTAGATACGGCACATTCTGAAGAGCAATACTTTTAGTTTCACCTTTTGTGATTGCGGCCTTCACGATTGCCGCAGTTGCAGGAACATTGCCAGATCTTATACCGAGCATCTTGCCCGCATATCGAACATTATTCTGAACAAGTTCATCCGACAAAACATAGGTTGAGCCAGACTTTTTATACCACGGTATAAAGTCATTTTTTGAAACCTTGTACGTCCGTCCTCCCGACGTGTATGTGATTACGGCATTTAGCTGTTTCAATAGACCGTTTTTGGTGTCATCTAGACTCCTCGATGTTACTTTTGCAGGCCGTATATTTACTGGGACACCAATATTAAAGTTTCCGTGAGAAATGCTCTTTTCTACGATTCTGCGTAGTGGAGCAGAATTAAGTGTATAGCCAGGGTGCTCATCCTTGGTCCAAAAAGTTTTGGTATCGAGGGATATCTGGGCATCTACAGGCTGACGATCAAAAGACTTTTCTAGCCCCACCAAGCCTGCGGCGTAAATTTTATCGTCAACTCTCAGTGGTATAAACATTTCGTGCTTAACGAAGAAATTGGCAATTGGTAACCATGAACGACCCGCATCTCTCTGTTCTAGGAGGTGAGTATAGTCAGCAGTCATTCCTAGCTGCGATGCTAAATATTTCACTCGGTGGAGCTCCAATGCTTCCAGATTCATATGTTTGGACAGTATATTCAAAGATTGTGCCTTACCCTGGAGCACATCATAATTGACGTTGCCGATAGATACCTTGGCTAGAGTTGTGTTGGGGTAAGTCTTGTTAAGATATATTACCCAAGTAATAACGTTGGACAACACAAATACAACCGTGATGATTAGCCCCGTTATCTTGAGCTTTTTGCTAAGCGGTACCTTATGAACTCTGCGCACCTTATCGTCGTAGCGCGGGAATCGGTAGTTATCCATAATATACATAGCATTATAGCTATAAACGTAAGCAAGTAGAAAATTTTTTGTCTATTTATTTAAGCAGTGTCTTAACTTGCGCAACAACAGCATCGACTCCGCTACTCATTTTCATAGTGCTACGATGGACCAGACATACAACCCTAGTTGCGCTAAGTTTTGGTATTTCGACTAAATCCCCTTTTTGAACATGTTCGTTAGCGGTAAAGTTCGGCAGCATAGTAGCTCCTCTGCCTGCTAAGGCAAGTGAGAGCAATATCTGCGGGCTTGTGGAATAGAATTTGTAGCGAGGCGTTACATGATTAGACCTGAGTGCAGTATCTACTATTTGAAATGTATTTGAGGCTTCATTGTAGGCCAAAAATGGTACGGCAATACCCCGTTGAATAGCTGCCCTAAACTCATCCTCAAGCTGCGGCCGAACGACCAATGATAGCTTTTCGCTGCCTAGTATATCTATTACGAGATTGGAGCTTAGCTTATTGGGGTGCGTAATGATGCCAAAATCAATGTCACCTCTCTGAACACCGTCAATAATTCTTTGGGTATTATCAATCGTAACAGATATAACCTGATCGCTGGATAAACCGACATCTTGACCCGAACCAAAAAGCTGCTCGGCGATACTATCAATTATGCCAATGCGGATTGTTGTCTCCACGCTGCCCAACTCGGATAATGCATCTTTAAGCTCAAAACTAATCCCTTGCATACGTAAGGCTGAATCATATACAACCTGACCTGCCGAGGTAAGTTTAATACCTCTGTTATGTCGTACAATCAGTTCGACTTTAAGCTCTTTCTCTAGATTGCTAATGGTAGTGCTAAGTGCGGGCTGAGATATGTGCAATGCCTGAGCTGCCTTGGTATAGCTACCATGGTCAACCAGTTTTACAAATTTCAGTAGTTTATCGTCCATAAGTATTATTTATAGCTTTATCCAATAATTATATTGGAAAGTTATCATACTAACAACGTATGATTGCTTCATAGACGTAGGAGGATTTATGTCGCAACGAAAAATTCGTGTGGCCATTGTTGGCCTAGGAAACTGTGCTTCTTCGCTCATCCAAGGGGTCGAATACTATAAAGACGTTAAGGATGACGAGTTCGTACCAGGCGTAATGCACGTTAATTTTGGTGGCTACCATATCGGTTCACTAGAAGTGGTAGCTGCATTTGATGTCAATGAGAACAAGGTTGGCAAGGATGTGGCCGAGGCAATCTACGCCGCACCAAACAATACGGCAATATTCGCAAAAGTTCCGAAGATGGGTGTAAAAGTATTGCGTGGTCCACGCTTAGATGGTGTCAACAAGTACACTGCTGAGCTAGTGCCTGTTGATGACTCACGAAAAGCTGTCGATGTTGTAGCTGAACTCAAGAAGGCTAAGGCAGAGATTGTTATCAATTACCTACCTGTCGGTTCGCAGGAAGCGACTGAGTTCTACGCACAAGCTGCAATCGATGCAGGCTGCGGTTTTGTTAACTGTATCCCTGTATTTATTGCTTCTACCCCCGCTTGGGCCAAGAAGTTTGAGAAGGCTGGCCTGCCAGTGATTGGGGACGATATCAAAGCCCAGGTTGGTGCAACAATCGTTCACCGAACGCTTACTAACCTCTTCTTGGATCGAGGTATGAAGATAGATCGCACTTATCAGCTAAATACAGGCGGTAATACCGACTTCTTGAATATGCTGGAGCGAGAACGACTTGCCCACAAAAAAATCAGTAAGACCGAGGCGGTCACCTCACAGATAGAAGCCCGTGGTCAGTCTATACATCCAGACAATGTACATGTTGGACCATCAGATTACGTGCCGTGGCAGAAAGACAACAAGATTTGCTTCTTGCGCATTGAGAGTAACCATTTTGGTGATGTACCAATGAATCTTGAGCTGCGTCTTTCGGTAGAAGATTCGCCAAACTCCGCTGGTGTAGCAATCGATTCAATCCGATGCTGCAAGCTAGCCCTGGACAACAAATTGAAAGGTGCCATTATTGAGCCAGCTGCGTTCTTCCAAAAACACCCGCCAAAGCAAATTGAGGACCGCACAGCAAGAGATTTAGTCGAGAAATATATTCAAAAATACGGCCACAAAAATTAGCGTCGGCTAACAGCTACAGACAGGAGGAGAGTTACAATTGCACAAATTGTGATTGCTCCTCCTGCTGCTATGCCAGTGTAGTATGAGACAATCAGGCCTACGTATACCGATGCTAGACTAAATATTATAGATATTTTAAGTGTGGCGCTAAAACTTCGCGCAATTTTTGATGCCGCTATAACAGGGATCACTATTAATGAGCCTATCAGTAGACCACCTACTATCCTCAGGCTGAGTACAGTGATCGCAGCGGTCATTGCGGTTAGAGTATACTGCACCAACTGAACTTTTGCTCCACTTATTAAGGCGCTAGACGGGCTATAGACAATATGCAGCAAGGTTCTATATCGGCTTATCAAAAAGTACGTAATTATTAGTCCCACGATAGCTAGGGTAATTATATCTCCGCGCGTTGTAGTAGCTATGCTGCCGAAGAGATACGAATTAAAGCTGGCACTGCTATTTCTAGATAATCCTGCCAGGACTATGGCTATCGCCAGTCCACCGCTAGTCAATATTGCTAGGCCAACTTCACCACTAAGCTTTCTGTTTAATTGTAGCCACTCAAGAAATACAGCAGCCAGTATGGAAACTGGTAGTGCCATGTACAATGGTGATATTCCTAGTAGCATGGCCGCTCCCACACCAACCAAACTTACGTGAGCTAGGCTATCAGCCATTAAGGCATATCGCCGCGAGACCAAAAATATTCCCAAGAATGGTAAAGTTAATGCGATTATTGCACCTGCCATGAAGGCGTTTTGCATGAAACCATAACTTAGTAGGTCCATCAGCCACGACCTCCGTGGTGCTGCTTATGTTCTGCCCTATAATATTCTGGCATATGTTTTGAGATATCGTAGCCCTCCGTGGGCCCATCATACAAAAGCTTCTGATTGACTATTATTAGCCTGCGGCAGTGTTTACTAACCAGCTCAATCTCATGAGCAACTATAACAATAGTCGTGCCATTTGCATTAAGTTCATCGATTAAACCGTAGAATTCATTTTGAGAATGCTGGTCTATGCCCGCAGTTGGCTCATCCAATATTAAAAGTTCAGCGTTTTCAGCTAAGGCCTTTGCAATCTGGACACGCTGTTTTTGCCCACCCGATAGATTGGACACAGATCTTTGTTTTAGATTTAGCAGGCCCACCCTTTCAAGACACTCGTTAATCTTTTTTGAGTTATTGTCACAGCCTAGCCCTACAACTTCCGATACGCTTAGGGGTATGATGCCACTGTATTCGCCGTTATCTTGGGCAACGTAGCCAATGTGGCTAGTGCCAAGAAATATGTCGCCAGAAGATGGCATAATAATTTTGAGCATTGCCTTTAACAGGGTGGTTTTTCCTGCACCATTAGGTCCAATAACTGCTACAGATTGGCCGCTATGAATGCATAGAGAAATATCAGATAATACTTCAACTTCATTATTTACGACACTAACATGGTCAAGATCAACGAGAGTTTTTGCTTTGTGGCTATTCATGTCTTATTGCCTAGATTATCACAAAAATGCGCCTGGCCCCTAACTATCAGATAATGCTATACTAAAACATAAGAGTAATAACGGGGGTGTTATTGATGGAAGAGATACATGCGGGCAGGCTGCTGATGGCAGACAGTCTTGGTTTTCATATTATCTTTGTTCTCTTTGGGATTGGTTTGCCGCTGGTTGTATCAATTATTGAATACATGGCCATCAAAAGACGTGACGACAAGCTACTGCACACCGCCAAGGTGTGGTCCTTTATTTCGTCATTATTAGTTATAACTGGCGTTTTGTCTGGCAGCGTTGTCGCACTACAGATGTTCTTTGTGTGGCCAGGAATCATTGAGTTTGGTGGCAGCGCAATCGGTCTAGCCTTCATGCTAGAGGGATACGCATTTTTGCTGGAAGCGACGTTCTTGGCACTATATGTAAAGACTTGGGATAAGATCAAGGGCATTAAACACTGGCTACTTGGAATACCAGTGATAATAGGCTCTGCGGGATCGGCTGTTCTGATAACTGCTGTCGACGCTTGGATGAACCACCCCAGTGGCGTTACTATTGTTGATGGCAAGGTTGTCGCCGCCGATCAAGTTCAAGCCATATTCAACCAAACCAGCCTCCTCCAGTCTCTTCACTCTATACTTGGGTACTACTTTGTAGTTTTTGGTGTTGTCTCTGCGGTTTATGCATTCAAGTTGATTCGCAAGAAGAACTCTGCCTTTGGCGATGCACGTATAAGTAAGATGTTGCTGAATCGTTTTGTCATATTAGCAGCACTAACACTGCTAGCCGTTGGCGTTATGGGTGACCTCTCTGCCAAATATCTGGCCAAACACGAGCCAACCAAACTGGCCGCAATGGAATTACTACGCGAAACCCAGTCAGGTGCACCACTGTTAGTCGGCGGTTTACCTCAGCCTGATGGCACGGCTAAGGGCGGTATTGAAATCCCCAAAATGCTGAGTGTATTGGCTCACAATAATCCCAACGCCGAGGTCAAGGGGCTTAACGAAACACCACGAGAACTGTGGCCACCTCTAGTAGTACATATACTCTTTGATATAAAAATGCTACTAGTCGGTGCAGCTTCGTTGATAGTGGTCTTGTTCTTGTTCTTCAAATACAAGGCTAGTAAGTGGCACTACTCAAAGCCGATGCTTGCAGCAGTTGTTGCACTACCGTTCATTGGAGTACTAATGATTGAATTGGGCTGGATAATGACCGAGATGGGTCGTCAGCCATTCGCTGTTTATGGGCATGTCCTGACTAAAGATGCTATGACCACCAGCCAGAGTGTTATAGCCCTAGGCTGGCTCTTCCCTACCGTCTACCTCTTGCTAACTATTGCTACATTGGCCTCATTGAGAATGTTGCTCAGGCGACTTGACGCCAAACCAACAAAGATGGCTACAAAAACAAAGAAAGGTGGTAAGTAATGTTACTAGCATGGATTTTCGTCCTAACCCCCTTAGTCCTTTATGTGGCCGCTTATTTAGTAGAGACGGTAATGAGCTTTGCTCGGCTCCGCAACCACAAGACAAGGCACTCCTACCTTGACGCAACCTGGGAAGTTACTCACACATTCCTAGTGATGTCGATTGCATTCTTTGCAAATCTATTTAGCCACAATCTGCGTGAAATAGCATCCGCCGCCTTTATTGGGATATTTACGGCAGCGTGTTTTATCGCCGTGCGCGGTCTACTCTATATGTATCTATTCTATGTACGTCCCGACAATAAAAGGGGTGCTAGGAATTGGGCCGATTGGGCATTCGCATTGTCTCATATAGGTATTCTAGTTGGCGTTGCAATTTTACTATTGCAATTAGTGCCAGCCCTATTCAGAGCAGACCTCGTGGTGAATGAACAGTTTCTTCCTTGGATGTGGCCAGGTCTCATCTTGATTGGTGGTTTGTGTGTTTTGCCAATTCTGTCTCTGTATAAAACAAAATAACTTTAGTCTATGAGCTGGTTTGTCGATCTTCTATCAAGTCAAAGTCTACTGTTATTGTTCTTTGTTGCCACGATTGGCAACCTGATAGGCAAGATTTCCATCAAAGGAATAAGCTTTGGTGTATCGGCAATACTCTTCGTTGGTCTTGCGACAAGCGCAATTAACCCAAAGTTAGTGTTGCCTAGTGCTTTCGGCAGCTTGGGATTAGTTATATTTGTATATTCCATTGGTATAGCCAGTGGATCAAGCTTCGTTAATTCACTCAAAAAAGGTGGCACGGGTCGAAGAAACAATCTCATAGTCCTATCAGTAATCCTAGTTGGCGGGGCGCTAGTGTCGATATTTGGTCTACTACTGGGCCTAAAGTCGCCAATGATTGCAGGTCTATTCACAGGATCGATTACCAATACACCCGCTCTTGCGGGCGTCGTCCAGGCTATCAATAACAGCCACATAGTAGACGACTTGGCGGCTGCCAGCACACTAGCAGTAGTTGGCTATTCTGTTGCTTACCCAATGGGCGTAATAGGACCAATCACAGCCATAACTTTTTGGCAGAGGCGCTTCAAAATTAACTACAATAAGGATTCATTGCTAGCAACTGATACTATCGCTGCCAACAGATCCTTACACAGCGAAACCGTCACAATCACCAATCCAATTTACCATGATGTTTCTCTAAAGAACTTAATGCACGCCCATCATTGGCATGTAGTATTTGGCAGAGTCAGACGTGGCGATGAAGAGTGGCTTGCTACTTCGGTGCACAGACACGTGAAAGTTGGCGACCAGATAAGTGTCTTAGGCGCACCGACTGATGTCAGAGTTCTTATGGACGAGCTAGGCGAAAAGAGCAAAGAAGAGCTGGACCTCGATTTAACCCAGTACGACAGACACCGTATAATCATTTCAAATCCTATGGCAGTGGGTCGCAAAATACGCGATCTTCACTTGCCACAAAAATATGGAGCAATGATAACCAGGGTCAAGCGCGGTGATATCGATATGCTAGCCGACAAAAATTTCATCCTTGAGTTTGGTGACAGAGTTAGAGTCCTAATGCCTGGAGATAATGTCGCAAAAGTTCGCAAATATCTAGGCGATTCATACAAAGACGTCAGCGACATAAATATCTTGGGGATCGGTATAGGTATGTGCCTTGGGTTGGTGCTGGGGAGCATGGCTATAAACATGCCTGGTGGTATAGTTCTCAAGCTTGGCGAGGCTGGCGGACCGTTGGTTGTGGGGCTCCTTTTGGGCTTTATACATCGCACAGGTCGAATTGTATGGGGCATACCATACACCGCAAATCTTACAATAAGAGAGTTCGGTTTAATTCTTATGCTGGCAACTATTGGCACTAGATCGGGCCAGACCTTCGTAACTGCACTATCGAGTGCCAACGGACTACCAATTTTCTTTGGAGCAGCCGCAATATCTCTAATTGTCCCATTTATAGTCCTGCCTATTTTATACAAAAAGTTCAAGATGCCCTTTGCGGTAGCTACGGGGATAATGGCAGCCATACATACTCAACCTGCTGTTCACGCCTATGCTGTTCAGCAGGCAAAAAACGAGTTGCCCAATCACGGCTATGCACTCACCTTCCCGACGGCTGCTATATCCAAGATTATCATCGCCCAAATAATTCTGCTCGTACTGCTATAACAGAGGCCGAATATTGATATATGCACGCTAAAGTTGTATAATATATAGATTATGCGCCGACCTGGTGAGCCACTAACAACTAACTCTTTCCCCAAACGATTACCTACCTGGTTTCCTTTTCAGTACACCGATAACGAAACAATTTGCAAGACTATGGAGTACAGGGGTCGTATTGGCCAGGTGCTCGAAGAGGTCACAAAACTCTCACGACATCGAGTTTTTGGCGATAAGTTCTGGATGCCCGCTCGTTTAGTTAGAGGCGTGGTTGATAGCGACCTGTCAGGTTTAGACCGAATCGAAATGCTAAACGATACCACTGATCTTGCCATACGCATGTACGGCGGGCTACCACGAAAGGAGATGCTCAAAAGAGTATCAGCAGGGTTAGAAAAGTTTGGTCTACTAGATAGGGTCGTCGAACAGCAGCCTGATGCTACAACGGCAGTCGCACTTAACCCTGCATTGTCAAAACGAGTTTCTGAGAGCATTGGCAACCTAACATCGAACAAAAATGTCATGATTGCTAATTGCCACGGTGGTCTGGTTGCTGGTATTGAGTGTTTTCTATATGGCAAACGAGGCGGGCAAGATACTGCAATCTATCCCATTAGAAATTCACTCAACAAAGCCAATGATTTAAAGCCATATATAAACCAAGATGAGTTACATTATATTGAAAATCTGGCCAGTGATGGCAGACCAATAATGGTGGTCGACGAAGACTCCAGTAGTGGAGCAACGCTGGTATCGACAATATATTACCTTCATGAACACCTTCCGTCTGAGCATTACATTTTCGGAACGGCTCTTGAAGATTTGAGGCCTAGCTCTTTAGCACTAAAACAGGGCCAATTCTGGGAAAAGGTTCATCCAAAACACTCTGAAATGGGCTATTACTATCGTGTTCCACCCAATTATGACTGGGCTGCTAAGCAGCCATAGATTCACTAGATTGTATTTTATATAACTAATTGCGATAGTCTATCGCCTGAATAATTATTACCTTTTATGATTAAACACTTCAGTCTATAGTATTAGGCATGATCATCATGGAAATTCTGAAAGCCATATTGTTTGGCATCGTAGAGGGCATAACAGAATGGCTGCCAATTAGCAGCACGGGTCATATGATTCTGCTGGATGAGTTCGTAAAGCTTAATGTTTCGGCTGAGTTCAAGGATATTTTCTTGATAGTTATTCAGCTTGGTGCAATTATGGCTGTAGTTACGACCTTCTGGAGACGATTGATGCCAATTGTAAGGCACGAGAGCAAACTAACAATTGACAAAAATATAATCAGATTGTGGCTAAAGATAATCGTAGCCTGTCTGCCCGCCGCAATCGTCGGCCTCTTATGGGATAAACAAATAGAAAAGACATTTTATAACTACCAGACCGTATCATTGGCTTTGATAGTCTTTGGTTTGGCATTTATAGTTGTGGAGTATCTTCACAAGGACAAGAAGCCTACAGTCAACAGCGTCTCAGATATATCCTTCAGGCTCGCTGTAGTTATAGGGCTATTCCAACTATTGGCTGCAATATTTCCTGGCACATCTAGATCAGGAGCAACAATAATCGGTGCATTGCTATTTGGGTTGTCTAGGCTTGCGGCGGCTGAGTTCACGTTCTTCTTGGCCGTTCCAGTTATGCTCGGAGCAAGCTTGCTGAAATTAGCAAAATCAAGCCTTAGCTTCAGCTCTACTGAGTGGGCCACATTGTTAGTAGGTATGGCGGTAGCTTATATGGTGTCGGCAATATCGATTAAATTTTTGGTTGGTTACGTCAAAAAGCATAGTTTTACACCATTTGGATGGTACCGAATTGCACTAGGCCTTATGGTGATTTCTTACTTTGCATTTTTCAAATAAAACACTAGCATCTTACCTATGGTTATGTTTTAATGAGCCTAGGATGACCAAAAAAGTTATGAGGGAAATGGCTCTATGAACTTCGTAGTAGCATCACTTCATGCTACATCAACGGGCGCTCTGTATTGCAGGGCGCCTTTTTGGTTCCAAACAAAAAATATCATTCTAACTTCAGTGGGGAGGAGTTATTATGCCAAATCGCGAACCTTATCCAGTCAACGAGTACTGTGTACCGTTGCCAACGACAGAGATAGGCCTGGGACCCTCATGTAACCCTAGCGAACAGAGTCTTCATCACAAAGCATCGCCGTGTCTTAAATACCAGGATGAGCGAAAAATTACAATTGACAAGGTCAACACCCTCCGTTCAGTCTGGCGCAATTTGGAATCAATGCAAGAGGTCATACCAAATGATTTACATAATGAAGGTACTAGCTGCCTACACGCAAAATACGACCACCCGCCAATGCCTACAAAACGTCAAATGGCACGATACATATGGGGCGCTTACGTCAGACAGGATGACCCAATCATGCTCAAAATCGAGGGCCAGTTACACCGCTACCCCATAACTGACGAGTTGATGCGCCACCTTGTCGAACAGGATAAGCGAGCCTTCAGGCGCACGGTTGGCTACGCCGCTACACATCTCATGCTCAGACATGGTGAGATAGATCTAAATATGGATATGGCAAGAGCGGCGACCGCTGCCTGATATACATAGACAGCCGCGACTATTTCTGATAGCTTAGAACTTAAGCAGTATGAAAAGCCGCAGTATTCCTTCAAGCATTATTATATTTGGAACAATTAGATTCCTAGCTAAGGTGTTTGGACTATATGCGCTAATCTACCTGAACTTTGACGCTTCGAAAATTATTACATATACATTGATGGCTGCTGGATCAGAAATATATTCTCTCGGAGCGGCGGCTATTGCCCACAGGTATCCTCGAGCATCTTCTGCTATATATTCAGTCACTGCCGTTCTTGATGCATTTACACTGACGTATCTTATGAAGCTGCTAGGCACTGTCGACAGCACAGTCGTTCTTTATGGATTCATAGTTATAGTAGTAGCAGCATTACCGGGGGGCATTTGGGCCTGCTCCATAGCGGGAGCGACCCTATCCATCATGTATCTAATATTGTCATACGGCTACCACGACATATCAAACCATACAGCAATAATGATCCCATTCTTTGCTATAGGGGGTATGATAACTGGCTTCGTCGACCGCCAGCGTATTCTAGCCATGAGAGAAAAAGATGAGATACTGGAGCGTAGTACCAAGCAAAAAGAGGTCAACCGCCTAAAGAACGAGTTTATAGCAATCGCATCTCACAATATGCGTACGCCTGTCACTGTCCTTAAGGCCTGCCTTGAGGTGCTCATGATAGACAAGAATGGTTCTGACGAGCAAAAAGAAAACCATGACATCCTCAAAAACATGAGTGATAACGTAATCAAACTAAACAAATTGACAGACGACTTCCTGAACATTGCATCGCTCGAAGACGATAAATTCAAATTGGCAACCGAGAGTTCAGACATAGTTGGAGTAGTTAATAAGGCGGTAAAACTAGTTAATAATTACGCGCAACAGAATAGGATTGAGATTGAAGTTCTGGCCCCAACTCATAAGTTACCCACGGTAGATCTAGATGTTGAAAAGATATCAGAAGCACTCGCAAATATCATTCACAACGCTGTTAAGTTTTCGAAGGAAGGTCAAAAAGTAACTGTTATATGTAGCCAAGATGTAGAAGAAGTCGTAGTCAGCGTGGAAGATAAAGGTGTGGGTATCAGCAAAGATGAACAAGCCAGCCTATTCCAGAAGTTCCACCGCGGAACGAGTACAATGACCTATGACTATGAAGGTGTCGGGCTAGGGCTGTATATTACTAAGCTCATTATCGAAGCCCATGGCGGAAAGATATCAGTTGAGTCTGAACTCGGGAAAGGTTCAGTCTTCCGCATTTCACTACCGCAGACTACAGTCGGCAACCTTATAGAATCACTTTGATACTATTCGCCGCTAAAGTATCGGATTGCTCGGACCGAAGCAACCCTAGCCAATAAACTAAGCGCTAGGACAGTTTGAGCCAAAGCACAGAGTATTGCCATCATCACATAGACTGACTCATTCTCGATTGAGTAGGTCAGTGGCATAAAGAGTGCCGACAGCACACATCCAGCCGCAAAGCTAAGTCCGTTCATCGTATGTCCTGCTCTAGCAGCCTGATAACCATAGGCAATGCCAATCATTGAATAGTAAGTTGCTGTAACTATTCCCTCTAGCAGATTGACCAGCGGTGCTACGTTCCAATATGGCACACCAGTAGAATTGATGACTACTGGCTCTAAGTTGAAGTAGTGATAGATCAAAAGTATTGAGCCAAAAAGTACGAAAAACAACGACACCCAAAACGGTTTCACCCTGGGCATTACAAGCTTACAGAAAAGTGACGATGAGGCAACCAGTGCAGCGTACCAAGCACCAAAACCAAGAATCTTAGTCACAAATGCCATCGCGTATGGTCTATCAGCAAATAGCAGCAGTCCGACCGATACTGTCGTCAGAGCTAGTGTAAACAGGCCAATAATAGAGTACATATCAACTGCCAAAGTATTGCCCTTACGACCCGCACGGTAAAATGTATATGCCACATAGCCAAAACAGATCGCATAATACGCATAGATGAATCCTGGGTTAATTACTATTTGGCCAATTTGCATTACTAATACCTATCAATTGAAATTATATCGGATGAATCTCAAAACACTAGCGTTATTGACATATTTTGATAAAATTATGTTAGTATGCCAAGCCCAAATCTTGGTGGGGAATCAATTAAATCGCTTCATCGCTTGCCAGAGTTAGAATCAGCGAGCGCCGATGAGGCCTTGCAGAGATTGAGCGACGAAGCCGAATTCGGTCCCCTCTATGAATCAGAGCCTTCACAGATAGACAGATTAGGCATAGAGTTGGCTGATGGTGGCTGCAAATTTGCAGTTAGAACTGGCTCTGCGGAGGTTGTCGACCTGTGCCTCATTGATCAAGAGGACAGTAGCAAGACTACAGAGCGCTGGAGGTTGTTGCCTGATGAGACTTCATCGGGTCTGTTCAGCGGCTTTATACCAGGTATGAAAGCTGGCGATATGTATGGTCTAAGAGTGCACGGACCATGGGACCCTAGTAATCATAAAACCTTCAATTACTCGAAGATGTTAGTCGATCCATATGCCCGAGCTATCACGGGTAGTTTTGCAGCTGCAACCGAGGGCCATGTAGTATCAGCGATCGGTGAGCATGTTGATTATCATGGTAATTATCTTGGCGCTAGTCATGAAGACTCGGCACAATATATTCCAAAATCGGTCGTAACTGATGAGCACTACGATTGGTCGGGTGAAACAAGACCCAATATTCCCAAAGAAAAAATGGTCATCTACGAGGGTCACGTTAAAGGTCTCACTCAATTACATCCAGATATACCCCAATCTGAAAGGGGTACATACAGTGGTATAGCTAGCCCACAATTCATTGCACACTTAAAGCGTTTAGGTATAACAAGTTTGGAGTTATTGCCAGTTCAGCATTATGTTTCTGAGCCCCACCTTCAGGCAAAGAACCTAACAAACTACTGGGGCTACAACACTCTTGGATTCTTTGCGCCACATGAGCAGTATTCTGCCAACAAGCAACCAGGTGCTCAGGTAAGAGAGTTCAAGGACATGGTCAAATCACTACACAACGCAGGCATAGAGGTGATATTAGACGTAGTCTACAACCACACGCCTGAGGGTTCAGAGCAAGGCCCAACGCTCTCTTTTAAGGGCCTAGACGCAGAACAAATGTACATGTTCGGTGGAGATGGTAAGCATGTCAACTATTCTGGGTGTGGTAACACGTTCCAGGCCTCAACGGAAGCTGGGTCAGAACTGATAATGGACTCACTGCGATACTGGGTGCAAGAAATGCATGTCGATGGCTTTCGCTTCGATTTAGCGACTGTACTCGCTCGTGAAGGGCCCTACTCTGGTATCAACACTCAAGGTGAATTCATTCGCCGACTCATAAGTGACCCCGTTTTGAAGAATGTCAAACTGATAGCCGAACCCTGGGACTGCGCAGGATATGCCGTTGGCGGCTTCAAAGATCCATGGATGGAATGGAATGACAAATTTCGAGATGTTATGCGCGACTTTTGGCGCGGTAACGGCGATATAGGTGATCTTGCCGACAAGTTGGCAGGTTCATACTCCGTTGCTAGAACTGTTAATTTCATTACTGCTCACGATGGCTTCACCATGAACGACTTGGTTAGCTACAGTGCTAAACATAACCAGGCGAACGGCGAAAATGGTAACGATGGCACCAACGATAACCGCTCATTTAACTTTGGGATCGAGGGCCCTTCCGATGATCCTGACGTTCGAACCTGGCGACAGCGAGCTATGCGCAGCATGATTTTGTCGATGTTTATATCAGCAGGCACACCGATGCTATCCCACGGTGACGAAATAATGCGAACACAGAGTGGTAACAACAATGCCTACTGCCAAGATAACGAAACAACTTGGATGAACTGGAATCTAACTGAAGAACAAGCTGAGTTTCTGGACTATGTAGCAAAAATTATACATTTCAGACAAAATCACCCTATTTTCGGCAGGGTGTCTAACTTCTCTGGTGAACCGCTTGAGGGCTTCGGCTCTGAAGCCGATATAGCTTGGTTCAGACCCGACGGTTATGAGTTAGCTAGACAGGACGAGCGTTGGCATCAGAAGAAAGTAATCGGCATGTACTTGTCTAGCCTAGCACTTGGAAAAACCGTTGAAGTATATGGGGTGAATGATAGACCTAGTTTGCTCTACTACGCAAATGGTACATTCGAGGATAAGGTGGTGAGGCTACCAGTGTTCAGTCCGTACGCAGATAGTTACGAGCTAGTGATTGATACTGCAACTGGCGAAGTGGCCAATGATGGCAGCGGTCAATCATTTTCAGAACAAATAACCGTTAGAGCACTTTCGTCTGTCGTGCTACAGCGTCGCAGCAATGGTTATGCTTAGCTATTGCTGTTAATATATATCCATGTGGTTTTTACTGGCGGTTGGTGCTGCTATTACGCATGCTATAGCAACTGTCGCACGTCATATTCATTCGTCATCAGCTCGACCAGTCGAACTTACCTGGTGGAGTATGTTGATAAGCATGCCAATAGCTGCCGCTTGGGTTATTATCGACGACAGGCCGCTATACACCTCATATGACTTTCTTATTCCCGCTTTAACCTCTGCGTTAATTTGCACAGCCACCAGTGTTTTAATGTATGCTGCGTACAAGTATGGTGAGGTCTCGGCAATAACTCCATTGTCTAACCTTCTGCCTCTGCTTATGATATTCACCTCGTTTGTGATGCTCGGCACGAAACCATCCGCCTATGGCTATTTGGGGATAGTCCTGACGGTTGTAGGAGTTTATTACACTGGCGTGAGTGGTAAACACGCATTATTTCATCCGCTTAAACAGCTGACCAAAAATCGTGGATCCAGATTAATGCTAACGGCCGTGGTCCTGTGGAGTGTCAGCGGGAATCTAGATAAAATGGCTCTTGAGTCTGTTTCGCCGACCTTCCTAGTTCTGATATACCAGACTGTTATTTTTACTCTACTAACTATCTTTCTACTAATAACACCGCCTAAACGTGGCATCAAACACATGAAAATGCTATTCACTAAATATAGTTGGCATTTTGTAGCGGTAGCCGTGGGTACAACTACAGCCTCAATTATGCAATCAATGGCCATCGCTATAACCGATAATCCAAGCTATGTGTTGGCAATTAAACGCCTGGAGACATTAATAGTAGTTGTGATAGCCTACTATTTTCTACACGAAAAACACTTTGGCAAACGGTTCACAGGTTCGATATTGGCAGTACTAGGCTGCATTGTTATTCTTTTTGCCTAGGATGCTAGTGTCTGAGGTAGCTAATTAGCTTTGCCATCGATTTATTTTTGCGGAGCTTTGCTAAGGACTTTACTTCAATCTGGCGTATTCTCTCTCTGGTTACACAAAACTCGTTGGCGACTTCTTCCAATGTATGGCGTCTAGGCTCCTTGTCGGGATGCATACCAAAGCGCATCATCAGTACCTGCTGCTCCCTGTAGCTAAGAGAACCAATAGCCTCCATTATTTGGTCATGAATTATGGAGGTGTCAATGTCTTCAACGTATTTCAAAGCGGTCTGGTCCTCCATATAATCAACCATCATCGTATCGCTATCGTCCAAGTTCACTGGTGTGTCCAAACTCGTTACTATGGGGTCGTGGTTTATGGCATCACGAACTTTGTCTACTTCCAGTTCGACCGCTTCCGCAACCTCTTCAATTGAAGGCTGTCGGCCAAGCCCTTGGCTAAGCTCGTTTTGGGCTCTTCGGATCTTCCTTATCCGTTCATCAAAGTGGACAGGCTTTCGGATGGCGTTTGCTTTGTTGGATATGGCTCTGGTTGCTGCTTGACGTATCCAATGGGTGGCATAGGTACTGAACTTAAAGCCAAGGCTGGGGTCGAAACGATTGGCGGCCTCCATTGCCCCGATGCTTCCTTCCTGCATAAGATCGTGCAAATCAAGGCCTAGCCCAACGTAGCGTTTTACTATCGAGGCTACTAAGCCAGTATTCGCCGCTACTAGTTCGTTGCGTGCTTCGATATCACCACTCTTAATTCTATCTGCCAGGGCCCTTTCTTCATCACGAGTTAGCAGCTTAGGCTTGTCCATGCCCCTAAAATATACTTCGAACGAATCTCCAGATATATCACCATCTACGGGATGAACTGACAACTGAGATTCATCGATCTCATCATCAATTGAGACGTCTCGATGAATACCGAGTTCACCGCTGTACTGCGACACCTGGTTTTGTCGCGGCTTAGCACAAATATAATTATTCTCTGGAATATCCAGCTTGGGCTTGTTAGCCCTGTCGTCCCGTTGGTGCATAGTAGTAAAATACTTTAACATCAAATTATACTTTTAACAACTCTTCTCTGGTTCAACCATGGTACAATGTTTACATAAATTTGGGGAGAAGACTAAATGTTTTACGTGCAGCCAACATATCATTCACCTAGTACGATTAATACAACTACTGTAGTCACTAGCTCTTCTCAGACTAACTCCTTAACTAGTGTTGCAGCCTCTACGCTATCAGCCGATGTACAGAACGTAATCAATCAGAATGTTTCGCAAGGTATTGCTACAAGTGTCCTGATAACTGATGCGACGACTGGTGCTGTGGTCATCGATTATAACACTGGTACCGAGCACTTTGCTGCCAGTGTCAATAAAGTACCAATTGCTCAGTCGGTTGTCGATAAACTTAGAGCTGGCGGTATTTCTCTAAATACCAAGATAACTTGGCAGCGCACTGATAGGCGTGCTGGTGCAGGTATATATGACAAATCTGGTGCTAAGACATCGGCGACTGTTCAAGAACTTCTAAAAGATATGCTCAACCGTTCTGGCAACACAGCTGCACGTGTTCTTGTCAACTATGTCCTTGGCGGGCCTACAGCAACAAATCTGATATGGAAAAACACCTACAATCTTCAGAACACGTACCTTATAGTCGTGTCCGAAGCGGATAAGACCTTTTACTTTGGTAATACTACCGCCAAAGAATCTATGTCAATGATGCTAAAACTGACTTCAATCCAGGATACCTATGGACAGTTGGTCACTAACTACATGCAAACTAATACCTGGACACAGATGGGAGTACGCAGCCAACTAGGTGGCCGAGCTGACCTTGTGCTTGTCAACAAAATTGGGTCACTGGACGACACGGATGGCAATAACCGCCACGATGTCGGTATACTCACAAACACAACGACTGGCAAAAAGTACAACTATTCAATGCTTACAACTAGCCACACTAGTTCATCCACTACGCAAGCCGACAACTCTCTCAAGCAGATTGGCTCCTACCTGATATCAGACTCAGATTTATAAATCCCCCGCTTAATTGCGAGGGATAGAAATGCCTAAATTTGGCTGGGATGGAGGGATTCGAACCCCCGAATGCCGGGACCAAAACCCGGTGCCTTACCACTTGGCGACATCCCAATACTAGTCGTTAGAAGCAGCTGCTTCGAAGATGTGACTAAGGAGATTTTACCCCAAATCACTGCCCTTTTCAAACTCCGACGCTACTGATGGATGGATACTTTACTTATAACTAGGAGCGGGCTCAAGACCGAAATACGTCTCAAGCGGAATATTATGTGCAGTTTGCACCTTCGAGGATGTATCCTTCCCTATGTATCTTATGTGCCAAGGCTCATATACATAGCCCGTTATCGCAGTCTGCCCCTCACTGTACCTAATAACAAACCCATACTTATAGGCATTGCTCTCCAGCCATTTACCTTCCTTTGTGTCAGCAAAACAAGCCTCTAGTTCACACGTCCCGCCAACCCCCGCGATGTCTGCAGCCAACCCCGTCTGATGTTCGCTATACCCAGGGCGTGCGCTTTGAGAGTCAGCCTCAGCTTGCCCTTGCTTTGAAACATATCCATTATACAGCGCCTCCTGATAAGTGTATGACCTGTAGCCGCTCGATAATACCAGGTCAATATTCTCATTTTTGGCTTGTGCAAACATATCCTGCAATGCTGAGGCAGCTTCCTTGCGCAGCTTCATGCGACTATCTGACCCACTACGCCGCAACGACACATTAGGTGTCACAAGATCTGAGGGTTCATATGTCTTGGGGCTTAGCTGCCGATGTTTGTTCACGATAATGTGTGTACTTGATGGATCATCGAGAGATTGTTCGGAAGAATCGGTATTCTTTACGTTAACCGCTGGGCTATTTGATGACCTGGGCAAGTCACGTTTTTTTGTGACATTGTAGCCCACAAGAAACAGCATGGCACACACCAACAGCACAACAATAAGCCAGAAAAAATAATGCTTGTGTTTGGTCATAGACACATTGTAGCTTATTATTTCGGCAAAATGTGGCATATTTTTAACAATATTGCATTATAATAAAAGATAATCTGTTTCATAAAAATAGCGGAAAGGCCTTGCTGAACGTGAAGCATGCCGATTTAAGTGCCGATCAATACGTTGCACCACTAAATATGAACGGCCTGCAAGGTCGTGTTCTTCACATGCCCGCCCCTAAGGGCAGAAGCCGTGAGGTACTCTTCGTCTACGGCCACCATTCTTCAATCGAACGTTGGTTCGGACTAATGGAAAATATCAACCGCTATGCAGCTGTCACCATGCCTGATCTTCCTGGCTTTGGGGGCATGTCTAGTTTCTATACAATTGGCGAAGAGGCCACACTCGATAATCTTGCCGACTACCTAGCATCATTCATAAAAATGCGTTACAAGCGCAAAAAAGTAGTCATTGCAGGGATGAGTTTGGGCTTCGTTATCGCAACTCGTATGTTACAGCGATGTCCCGAACTAAAAAACAGAGTTGAATATGTTGTGAGCATTGCAGGTTTTGCCCACAAAGATGATTTCACATTTAGCCCTAAAAGGCATCAATTCTATAGCGTCGCTTCGGCTATCGTGTCGAGAAGAATCCCAAGTTTGCTATTTAGGTACCTGTGTCTCAACTCACTGGCAATCCGTTATGCATACAGGCATACCCACAACGCTAAAACAAAATTTGCTGGAATGAATAAGGCTGACCTAAAAAGGATGATTGATTTTGAAACTGAACTTTGGCAGAACAATGATGTACGAACTTATATGCGCACTACAAGAGAGTTCCTGAACCTCGATAACTGCTCAAGACAGATTGAACTGCCCGTGTATCATATTGCGGTCGAAGCAGATAACTATTTTGATAACAGCATTGTTGAACAACATCTCAAAATCATATTCGAGTCATATCAGCTCCTAGCGACTCTTAAGACTGACAGCCATGCGCCAAGTATAATCGCCGATGTCAAAGCTGCTGCACCATTTGTCCCACCAAAGTTAAGACGCCTACTCTCCAAGAGGTAAGTAGCTCGGGCGTGCTATAATTAGGCTAATTATGAAAATCGGACTAGTTTGTCCTTACAATGTGGCTAAAGGTGGTGGTGTTCAGGAACATGTCTTCGCTACGCAGAAGGAACTTAAGAAGCGTGGCCATGAAGTGTACATTATCACGCCGCAGCCCAAAGAAATGCCTGACAACAAACTGAATAACATTATTTATGTTGGCAGCGCAGCGAATTTTAACTCACCGCTTCGTACTACAATCCAGGTTTCAGCGGGAGTTAACGACTCAATAGATTCTGTCCTCGACCAGTACAACTTTGATATCTTGCACTTTCATGAGCCATGGGTGCCGATGCTTAGCGCCCAAATACTAAGCCGTTCAAAGTGCATCAATATTGGTACTTTTCACGCTAAATTACCCGAGACAATTATGACGCGGACTATGATCAAGGTTGTCACACCATACACAAAATCAGTTCTCAAATATATACATGAATTTACCGCCGTATCTGACGCCGCAGCGGAATACCTGCGCAGCTTGAGTGACAGGCATATTACCCTCATACCGAACGGCATAAACTTAGATACATATACAGCACCAGCCAATCGCGATGAATCGAGCAAGAAAAAAACAATATTTTATGTTGGACGTCTCGAACCTCGTAAGGGGGTTAAGCACCTCCTGTATGCCTTTGCTGAACTCAAGCAACTAGACCCACACGTATCACTAGTCATCGCTGGCGATGGGCCATCTAGGGAAAAATTAGAAGAACTAGCAAAGGACCTTGATCTCAAAGACTACAAATTTCTCGGCTACATATCAGATGCTCAAAAGATAAAGTACCTTAGGTCAGCTGACGTGTACTGTTCGCCCGCATTGTTCGGTGAAAGCTTCGGTATAGTATTGCTTGAAGCAATGGCCACAGGTACAGTTGTCGTTGCAGGTGATAACCCAGGTTATGCTAGCGTCCTTAAGGGTCTAGGGGCAATTTCGCTAGTCAACCCCAAGCATCATAGTGAGTTTGCGCACCGACTAGAATTACTCATTCACCAGCCAGAGTTACGAAGATTGTGGCGAAGGTGGGCATCCAAAGAGCTCAAACAATATAGCTATAAAACAATCGTTGACCAGTACGAGACGGTGTATCATGATGCACTCAGAGACCATAAAGTTAACTCCAAGACAGAAAGATAAAGATGCAAAAACTCAAGATTGGTTTTGTGCTTGATGATTCATTAGATTCTACTGACGGCGTTCAGCAGTACGTAATCAATGTTAGCCAATGGCTAATTGCTCACGGCCATGAAATTCACTACTTAGTCGGAAAAACCGAGAGAACTGATCTGCCAAATATCCATAGCTTAAGCCACAATGTCAAAGTTAGTTTCAACCAGAATCGTATGTCCGTGCCGCTACCTTCGTCCCGAATTGCCATCAAGAAACTCCTGCGCCGTGAGAAATTCGATGTGCTCCACATACAAATGCCATATAGCCCCTTCTTGGCAGGCAGAATAATTAAAGCCGCTCCCAAAAAAACCGCCGTAGTCGGCACTTTTCACGTAGCACCATACGGTAGTTTAGTCTATTTCGCAAACAGACTTCTAGGAAAGCTCGTTAAACCCTCACTCAAGCGTTTTGACGAGCTTATCAGCGTCTCCGCACTGGCCCAAGATTTTGCGAAGAAAACTTTTGGAATCGACAGCCAAGTAATCCCAAATACTATAGAATTAAAACCATTTTTTGAGTCTAAGCCTATAGAGAAGTACGGTGACTCCTTCAATATTATGTTCTTTGGTCGACTCGTCGAACGAAAAGGATGTCAGCATTTTCTGAAGGCTATATACGAGCTCAAGCGGACAGGCAGCTTGCCCGCAAAGGCAAAAGTCATAATCTGCGGCAAGGGACCAATGCTGATACAGCTCCAGGAATACGTAAGTCAACATGGACTAGAGCAGATTACGGAGTTCGCTGGCTACATAAGCGAGGATGACAAGCCAAGCTACCTAGCTTCGGCCGATGTACTAGTTTACCCCAGCACTGGTGGTGAAAGCTTTGGAATAGTGCTATTGGAGGGAATGGCGGCATCACGTGGAGCGGTATTGGCAGGCAATAACCCTGGTTACATGGGTGTGATGGGAGATCAAATCGTGCAAACATTTAACCCCAATTCTGAAGAAGATTTTGCAGCTAAGCTTCGTGAATTCATATCAAGCCCCAAGAAACGTCAAGAAGCAGTTGAGTGGCAACAAACCTATGTTAAGCGATACTCTCCAGATATCGTATGCAAACAAATTACTAAGGTTTACTCAGCGGCATTGCATAAGCGCCCTAGGTAATACATAATTAATAGTATTATGTTTAGATTTGCAAAATCGAAAGACAAGATGGAAACAGTCAAGCTACATATATCGAACAAAACAATCGTTAGGGTACTTCTTATGACCGTTGTGACAGTCGTTGGGCTACTTGCGGTCCATAAGGCCACTCCTACTCTAGTACTTATTTTTACAGCTATGTTCTTGGCTCTTGCATTAAACGGACCAGTCTATGCTCTCGCCCAGCGCTTGCCTGGCAGCAAGAAGGGCAATCGACAACTAGCAACCAGTATCTCATTTGTGTTTGTCGCTATTATTATTGTTGCGTTCTTCGCCAGTGTGATTCCACCAATCGTAAAACAAACCAATAATTTCATTGGTGCTGCCCCCGAGATTCTGACCCAGGCTAAAGACGAGAATAGTGGCCTTGGTAAAGTAATACGCAAGTACAAGCTCGAGAAGTATGTTGATGAATTTTCGAGCGACCTATCTAGTAGGCTCAAATCTGCCAGTGGCACAGCAGTCGCAACGGTTGGCAAGGTTGGTAGCAGCATATTTTCCGTATTAACTGTGCTTGTTCTAACGTTTATGATGCTTATCGAAGGCCCAAGATGGCTTAGGTTTTTCAAAGATATAATTCCCGATCAGCATCACGAGCGAACCGAGAGGCTCATCAGGGACATGTACAAGGTCGTAAAAGGATACGTCAACGGGCAAGTACTATTGGCCAGTATTGCAGCCGTCCTGATACTGCCTATGATGTTAGCGCTAGGCATTAGTTATCCCTTTGCGCTTGTATTCATTGTTTTCATATGTGGCCTTATACCAATGGTCGGACACACCATCGGTGCAATTATTGTAACTACTATTGCCCTGTTCACCTCACCCTTTGCAGCACTTATCATCCTGAGCTACTACATCCTATACCAACAGATTGAAAACTATTTCGTACAGCCCAAGATACAAGCTAACTCAACTAATATGTCGCCACTATTGGTATTTATGTCAGTCATAGTTGGTGCACAGTTTGGTGGACTCTTTGGCGGTTTGGTAGCAATACCTGTAGCAGGCTGTCTGAGGATATTAGCCCTAGATTATCTATACACAAAAAGAATTATCGAGCATCCAGAGAACAATCCTGTAACAGATATCACTCCCAACAAATAGAATAGCTAAACGCTGTACCAAATTGGGCCGACTGAAGTGTCTCTTATGCCGATTCCTTGCGATAAAAGATTATCGCGGGCTTGGTCGGCAGCAACCCAATCCGACCGATTTTTAGCTTCCGAGCGCTGACGAATCAGTTCCTTTTGATCCTCTGATATATCCTGTGACTGCGTTAGCTTTAGGCCGGTAATTGAATCAATTACAGCTAAATCATCAATAAACTTATCAACCGTGCCTGAAGATGGTGGAGTCTGGAGACTATTAGCTAATTCGCTCAGTATTCGGAGCAGTTCTGGTGTATTGAGGTCATCTGCAATCGCCGCAAGTAGTTGATCTCCAACCGGCTCATAATCTGTGCCCGAACCATTGTCTAGCACCTGAAAGCGCAGATCAGCCAAAGCCCTATAGTCCCTCAGTCGGTTCTTGGCTGCTTGTAAACTATCCCAACTAAACTTTGACTGGCTTCGATAATGTGACTCAAGTATATGCAGACGCAAATCCATTGGGCTAAAGCCCCTCTGCTCAATTTCCTCAAGTGTAACACCGTTGCCCAAACTCTTAGATATTTTGTCACCATTCACACTTATATGATTGGTATGCATCCAGTAATTTGCAAATGGCTTTCCGGTTATCGGCTCGCTCTGAGCAATCTCGTTAGTATGGTGCACAGGTATATGATCAATACCTCCTGCATGGATATCTATGGTATCGCCAAGATATTTCATGCTCATCGCCGAACATTCAATGTGCCAACCTGGGAACCCCCTGCCCCAAGGACTGTCCCACTCCATGTCTCTTTTTTGGCCCTCTGGAGAGAGCTTCCATAGAGCAAAGTCAGTAATATTTCGCTTTTCCTGATTATACTCAACTCTGGCGCCCGCTTGTTGCTCGTCAACATCTAGTCTGGCAAAATCACCATATTTAGTAAAAAGTGAGGTGTCATAGTACACACCATCGCTGATCTTGTAGGTCAAGCCTTTGGCCTCGAGCTTTGATATTAGATCAATTTGCTCCTGAATATGCTCTGTAGCCTTAGGCATAAAGTCAGGCTGTGATATGTTCAGGTGCTCGAGTCCGTTAACAAAATAATTGCCGTAATAGTCAGCGACTTCCCAAGCAGTTAGGCCCTCGCGTCGAGCGCCTTTTTCGAGTTTGTCTTCACCCTCGTCGGCGTCACTTACAAGATGTCCGACATCGGTTATATTGATAACCCACTTAGGGTTCATCCCGCTTGATTTTAGCGCACGTACCAGTAAATCGTATCTAACGAATGTAAACCAGTTACCAATGTGAGGATAGTCATAAACGGTTGGTCCACAAGTATAGACAGTCACTGCTGGTGGATTTATTGGTTGGATATTATCGACTTTACGCGATAGTGTATTGTATAGCTTCATTGGTTGGCTCCGGCTTGACGTCATTTAGTAATTCCGATGTATAGCTTATACATTCGGATTTTATTTCGTTAAAAGGTCGTCCATCCTGAACTTTGAAGCCACTGGCATAAGCATGTCCGCCGCCTCCAAAATGTTCAGCCAATTTATTGGCTATTGGCGCACCTTGATTACATCGTATTTTGGCTGTTACCCTACCACTGTTATATACCTTGAATGCAATGGCTATCTGAGTACCTGTGGTCATGCGCATGTCCTCGAGGACAAGCATCGGAGGGTTGTACTCGGGACTATATTTTTCGATTTCACTCCATGATATTGTGACCGTAGCAATGCGATTATCCTTGTAGTACTCGACTCGTTGCAACAGTTCACCCTTGAAGTGAGTCAGTGCAGGGCTCTTTTGCATGAGGGAGCGTCGCGCTTGGTCAAGCTCAGCAATACTGACACCGTTATCAACCATTTCGGCAACGATATGGATACTGCGAGCTGAAGTGGCTTCAGTTGTCAGGCCTAGACTATCGGCAAGTATTGAGGATACGAGGTTTTTTTGGGCTTCTACATTAATAGACCAGCCCAAATCTTTAGCGAGCTCATATATCACCTGGCCTGTTGCTACTGCAGATTGATTGCATACTATAGTAGCAAAAGGTATTGTGGGCTCAACTTCATGGTGATCAATGACTATACACGGCTTGCTCGCTAAAATGTCTATTTGTTTCGATGTTGCTAGGTTTTCCATCAGACTAATAGCGCTAGTATCTACTACTATACTCAAATCAACGTTGGCTGGGAGCTCGTTGGTTACTCGATCCCATCCACGATAATAATGTAAGTATGGCGGGATGTTCGCACCACAATGCAGCCACACATCCTTACCCATCTCAGATAGGATCTGCTCCAGGGCCAAAGCACTGCCCAGGCTATCGCCATCGGGATTATCAGCCTGAACGACTACAATTGTGTTTGCAGTCTTGACTAACTCATTGATTGCCTGTGCCTCACTGTACATGTTCTATATTGTATAGTGCGCCAAAACTAAATTCAAAACCAAGTGTTATTTGTTATCTCGGTACTTATCAGAAGATAGGGCGCGATTTATACTATTCAGGCCTGTTATTTCAGAGATAACTGGCCTGGCTGGTCCTGATTCAAATATTTTTTTATCTACATTAACAAGATAACTATCACTGAGGGACGGTCCATCTACTTCACTACCAGTATTGATGAGCCCGACTAGCTCTCCGCTGGCATCTGTAACTGCTCCGCCGCTAGCCCCAGGCCGTGCATGTTCAAATGTTTGGTCGCCATTGCCCACCCTTAAAGATGAGTCCAGCCCACTCAGAGCCATA
>CAZDAD010000001.1:53244-97140 GCA_964503715.1 uncultured Candidatus Saccharibacteria bacterium
AATGCTTATCATCACCGGTGTATTTACCGATCGATATCAGAGAGTAGGTTCGCGGGATGTTCAGAACCCTATCGGCACGATTGTTAACGCCAAACAATGACTGACCCCGCTGTACTTCTTTGTTTGAGCTTAATTTGATTGGTGCTTCGCTGATATCAGATTTGGCCTTCAAAATCGCAACATCGTCAAAGTCGGTGTAATTGAACTGCGGCTCTAGTTGGGTATCGAAATTAATATCTTGGCCTAGCTCAGAGTAGACATAGCAACCGTCTGCCACGCCGATTATTTTGCCCGAGTTGGTCGTCATAGTAATCCTAGATTTATCGTGAATAGCACTAGCAATAACATGAGCCGCCGTAATTACAACCTTATTCCCATCGGGGTCTGTCGTAATCCAACCACTACCCTCATAGAACTTGCCAGACATATATATTTTGTTATCCTTGACGAATAGCTGAGGTGCAACAGAAATCCTAACAGTTGAATTCTCGACTTCTGCATCTACTGATGCCTGACGTTCGCTCTTAGCTGGTATCCTACCGTTACTACTATCCATGCCAATATCGATTGGTAAATCACCATCGTTGGAATTCTCGTTATACGAAACGATAGTCGATACATCATAGCAGTGGCTCAAAGCTTCGGCACCACTAGCCTCATTGCGGGCCGCCATTTGTTGGCTAACTGACTGTTCAATAACAGGTATGCTGGACATATCTGGAGGGCCGACAATATTCGGCTGCATAACGACAATACCTATGGCAGCACCTGCAGCCAAAACACCATATTTCTTCTTGCTCTTCTCAAACATTGTACATATTATACAATGTTATTGCTCATATGTCACTATTTGAGCTGCTGCCTACCCTCTAGAGCTCGACCTAGTGTGATCTGATCAGCATATTCGAGGTCTACCCCAATCGGAAGACCGCGTGCCAATCTGGTAATTTCAACACCGCTAGACATAAGCTGTTGCTGTATATATAAGGCTGTCGACTCGCCTTCAACACTGGCGTTAGTGGCCAGAATCACCTCTTCAACTCCGTCCTCGCTAACTCTTTCAACTAACTCTGCAATGTGTAACTGCTCGGGACCTACACCATCAATTGGCGACACTAAACCGCCCAGAACATGGTAAGTTCCGTCGTATGAGTTAGTCTTTTCGATTGCTAATATATCGAACGGCTCAGCAACAACTGCAACAATTTTTTTGTTGCGCTTTGGGTTAGTATAAAGCTCGGACAGCTTTTGGCCAGCCGAAACAAGGGCAAATGTCTTTTCGCAAACACTAACACCATCATGAAGTGCGTTTAGCGAGGCTGCTATTTGCTTAGTTTTGCTGGCATCGGACTTTAACAGATAGTACGCATATCTTTCAGCAGTACGAGCGCCAACACCTGGCAGTACGCCAAGAGAGTCAATGACATCCTGGAGTGCCTTCGGCAATATATTCATAAGTATTAGAGGCCGAGATCACCAAGAGCGCCCATCATGGGCTGCATCTTTTCGGCAGCTACTTTTTGACTGGCAGTAATAGCTTCTTTGACAGCATCTTCTACCCAACGCTCAAGAAGCCCGATATCATCTAGGTCAACATACTCAGGATCAATATGAATCTTCTTAATCTTCTGTTCGCCAGTTATCTCTACGCGAACAGCTCCGTCACCTGCCTCAACAGTTATAACCTGGTTCTGTAATTCTTTTTGAATCTTTTTTACTTTAAGTAACATTTTAGCTTGGTCAAATCGACTCATCTGTATGCTCCCGTTCAATAATGTCCTATTAATATTACCTCATAAGAGGTCACAGAGCAACGATAGCTATGGTCTGATAGACTTAAATACTTCAGCAGTGGCATCAGCACTTGGCCAGCCAATGAAATAGTGGTTCAAATGATAGGAAACAACTACTGCCAACAATGCGGTCATGAGCACCCAACCAGTGGTCCTGGCGATCGGGTTGCGCGGGAATGTCATAAGCCAAGTGTCAAACAGATAGGACGTGCCGACGGCGATTAAAACATAAATAAATGGTATTACAACACTAAAAGTAACGTAACCACCGAACGAAGACAGAACCAATGTCAATAGAATAACCGACAAGAAGACAGGCGTGCGACCTAGTTTGTACTGCCTAAGATATAAGTACCCACCCAGAGCGAACATTGCCGTGCTAAAGGCATCAAGCAATGGCGCTCTACCAAGCCACAGCGCAGGGTTATCTGGAGCGTGTACTAGAACATTGTATGGGAAGCGTATTACATTCTTGAGTATCTCAAATACATGAGGCATTTGTTGGGGCAAGCCTAGGTATGGCAAGATTAGCGATGGTGTCTTATAGAGTGACCAGATTATCGGCGCAATGATGATGGCTAGAGCTAGTAGGGCCACTGCTACAACCCAAACATGATCTTTTACCAAACGCAAAATAACTTTCCATTGCCATACAGCTCCGAATATTAGGAACCACACCATGCCTGGAACGTACATATAGCCTGCAAAGCCTATTAGGCATAATAGCAATGGCAGCCAGTTGTTTGATTGTTTGGCCCAAAAGGCACAAGCTACAAGCGCAAAAACACCAAAACTGAGTACTTCAGGGGTGCCAAAACGTGCAACATGCAAAAACCAAGCAGAGGTGCCTACCAGTAGCGTTCCAATAATTGAAGTACGCATATCTTGCCAAGAATGGAGAAGTTTGGCAAAAATCATCAGACCAGCTAATGCAAACATGACAGAGGCAATGCGCACAACGAGGAAACTGTGCGGGTGTAGTAGGCTAAGGACTTTGACTAGGACTAGATACGGCAGATTGAGGGGATTGTCTAGCCAATTTTGCCAACTTTGAGACGCAAAATAGCTATCAACCTCCTGTGAATTATAGCCAGGGGTCAAGGTGTTTAGCCTCCAGACCAAAAGGAATGCTAGCCCAGTGAACAACAAGAGATAGCTGGAAAAGTTTATTAGGCGCTCTTTGGAATAGCCAGTCTTTGTGGGCAATTTCATCTTGAGGGTATTATACCATTCTACTCACCGAAAGGATTGCTGTGCCGCGTATCGATACTCCTGAAACGCTGCTTGTCTTTGTCGAAGTAAAGCTCTACGTTACCAGTTGGACCGTTACGATGTTTTTTGATCATAATGTCGGTGATGTTCTTACGCTCAGTGTCAGGGTTATAGTATTCTTCTCGATAGATAAAGGCCACTACATCGGCATCCTGTTCAATCGAGCCCGATTCGCGCAAGTCGGCAAGCTGCGGATGTGGTGGGTTGCGACTTTCGACCGATCGGCTTAGCTGTGACAGCGCCACAAGAGGAACATTTAGTTCACGTGCCACGCCCTTAAGACCTCTGGATATCTCTGATATCTCTTGAACTCTGTTATCAGAACTCCCGAAGCGACTACCACCGCTCATTAGCTGCAAATAGTCGACAATTATAAGTCCTAGCGGGTGCTGATGAGCCTCCCTGCGAGCCTTAGTCCTAAGGTCACTAACCGTTATGCCCGGTGTGTCATCGATGTATATAGGTGCCTCACTGAGTGAACCCATGGCGTCGCCGATTCGGTCAAAGTCACCATCGTTAAGGTTACCGGTTCTCAGTGCCCAAGCATCAACCCCCGACTCCATAGACAGCAAACGATCCACAAGCTGTTCCTTGCTCATTTCGAGGCTGAATACTAGCACCGGAAGCTTTGAGAGCATAGCGACATTGTGAGCAATGTTTAGCGACAAAACTGTTTTACCCATTGATGGGCGAGCGCCAAGGATAAATAGATCAGATCGCTGGAGCCCCGCCAAAACGTTATCAAGGTCCCTAAAACCTGTTGGTATACCTCTAAGTTTATTCTTGTCTTTGTGAAGATCGTCAAGACGTTCAAAACTCTCGGCTAGTATAGACTCAAGGCTTACGATATTTTGCTTTATTTGAGTCTGACTAACTTGAAATAGCTGCGATTCGGCTTCCTCAACTAACTCCTTTAGCTCCTTTGATTCATCATAACTCAGATCAGTAATCTCTTGGCTGGCTGATATAAGCCTGCGTCGAAGAGCCTTCTCGGCTACAATCTTGGCATACTGTTCAATATGAGCCGCCGTAGGCACGAAATTGGTTAGTTCACTTAGGTATGCAGCGCCACCAATGGCGTCAAGAACTTCGGCTGATCGCAGCTGATCAGCCAAGGTCAACACGTCAATAGGACTGCGCTTTTCATAAAGCCGCTGTATGGCCTCGTATATTCGCCTGTGCTTAGCCTCGAAGAAGTCGTCAGCCGTAATTGTATCGGCAATCTTAACCAAAGCATCAGCATCTATAAGTATAGCTCCCAACAAACTGGCTTCAGCTTCTGGGTTGCTGGGCTGATTCTTGCGGACCCCGTCACTCATACTACGATTCTAGCAGTTCTGCGCCGCCAAAGATATTGCTAATGGTATCAACTGGCGTTGTAGAATCTGTAGACTCACAAATTAGCTGCATTGGCATGCCAACTACTCCCTCTATAACAGAGCATACTAGCTCCTTGTTCTTGGTACTGCTAACTTGTTTACGTGCAAAATCGCGCTTGAACCTTAGAGTTACGACACCTGGGCCAAAAACAGGTTCAGATGACTTAATTATGCCATGTAGCGTAGCATGATCTTTGCGTAGTGCACCGAGCACGATAGCCCAAGAATCAGTATCAAGCTCCATTGAATCAGCCAAATCAGTTTTAGCATTCAATGCCACAATAGAATCGTTCTCTAACGGCGCACTGATAGCCCCATCACTGTCCGCTAGGCTAGAGCGCTTAGCTTTTTGCGATATATGAGGCACGTCTACGACCGACGCCATTGACTCGTTAGGCTTAACGACCGCTGAATGGGCTAATTTTGACGTTTTGGTAGGGCGATTGGTAGATTGGACACTTAAGGCTTCGGGCCGCATAACAGCATTGAGCAATGCCACTTCAAGTGAAACGTAAGGATCAAGAGTAGCTGGAACGCCTATCAACTGCTCGAGCAATCTGAGCAAGGTTTCCTTGGGTATATTCGAATCACCTTCTATGGCCGCACTTCGTAGCTTGGAGCTCAATTGCTTGGCTATCTGCGCCGCCTCGTAGCCCTGCTGTCGAATGGCAACTAGAGCTTTTGACAAAGATACACCATCATTATTGGATATCGAGCTAATAATCTGCCCAATTAACTCCTGCGGAGCAATGCCAAGCATACCCTGAACATCAGCCAGGCCAATTTTCGAGGTAGTGTTCTGTGCTTGATCGAGGAGACTTATACTATCCCTAAAACTTCCCTCGCCATGAGCCGCAATTAGCTCAAGCGCCTCATCGTCAATGTCAATCTTCTCTTTTTTGGCAATGGATTTTAGATGCTTCTGAACTTTCTTGAGGTCAACTGGCTTAAAGCTATAACGTTGAGTTCGGCTTATTATCGTCTCTGGCAGCTTATGAGCCTCAGTGGTCGCCAATATAAAAACAACGTGCTCTGGCGGCTCCTCGAGAGTCTTAAGCAAGGCATTGAATGCCTCCTTGGTGAGCATGTGCACCTCGTCGATAATATAAACCTTAAATTTAGCACTTGTGGGCGCTATGTGCACCTTCTCACGAAGATCACGAATTTCATCAATCCGTCTATTGCTAGCAGCATCAATCTCGATTATGTCTAAGTGGGCATTGTCGTCAGAATATGGCAAGGAATTGATTTCGTGAGCCAGGATTCTAGCAATACTGGTCTTGCCGACGCCTCGCGGGCCCGTGAACAGATAAGCATGGCTTATTGTGCCATTAGATAGAGCATGATCCAGAGCTGTAGTGATATGCTCCTGACCGACAATTTCTGACAACTTCTTAGAACGGTAAGTTCTGTAAAACGCCTTCCCCATTAACAATTATTATACGTGCAGTAAATTAAAAAAGCTGTTGTAATTTTGCTACAACAGCCATAAGCATTAAAGTATCTGACAATTACAGGGCGGCTTCAAGAGCAGCCCACTCGGCGTTGGAGTCTTCCTCGGGCAGGTTAACACTGACCTGGTCACCGGGCTTAGCCTTAAAATATGTAACGCTAGCTAATAGCACACGATAGTTTTTGTCACCCACAGCTACAAAATAATGCCCATTTTCGAGGCTGAGCGTACCCACTACTTGCTTTCTTGGAATTGGGCCAATCTGCTTGTACAGGAATGTTCCATCATCAGCAATCGTTAATTTAAGGATATCACCTTGGACTAGCTTGGACTTACTGGCATAGTTAGCGGGTACAGGATAAGTCTTGGCATCAGACCCAACCATGTTTTGACCGTCAAAAACACCTTCGATAACCTTACCGATGTTTTCGTCCTTAACCACTGCGGCAACTTTCTCATCATCGCCCACAAGGCTAGTCAAAAGCTCAACTGCGGCACTGAGGTTAGTCTCAGCCTCCTGTATTAGGGCCCTTAGTCTTTTGATTTGTTTATCTGCTACATCTGCCATTTTGTCTCTCTTTTCCCTTTTAAGCCTCTCCAAGCTCCATAAAGTCTTTGTTTCTCTTACCTATACCTAAGCCTACCACGTCCGTAAAGTCAAGTCAAAAGCCAAAATTACCTGTGGAAAAATACAAAAAGGCTCGTGCAGTTTTTTGCACGAGCCCTGAGTATAGTTGATCGACTAGGCGAGTTCAACAGTTGCGCCAGCGTCTTCAAGAGCCTTCTTGGCAGCTTCAGCGTCTTCCTTCTTAGCCTTCTCTAGAACAGGCTTTGGAGCACCGTCAACTAGAGCCTTTGCCTCACCAAGACCTAGGCCAGTAATGTCCTTAACAGCCTTGATAACAGCAACCTTCTGAGCACCTGCGTCCTTTAGAACGACATCGTATTCAGACTTTTCGTCAGCAGCAGCGGCGCCACCATCAGCAGGAGCAGCAGCAACAGCTACAGCTGCAGCAGCGGGCTCAATGCCATATTCATCCTTAAGAATAGTCTTAAGTTCGTTTACTTCAAGAACAGTCAAACCAGTGAGCTGTTCAGCTAGTTTCTTCAAATCAGCCATGATATGTAATTCCTTTCTTAGTTTGAAGCTTTAGCCTCGATGCCATCAAGTAATGCGTGTAGATTGCCCGAGAGCGCACTGGTAACATCATTAACTGGTGACATGAGGGTAGCAATGACCTGAGCGATAAGCTGGTCTTTGCCAGGTAGATCGGCAAGAGCCTTAACGTCGTTGGCATCGATAAACTTGCCTTCGGCGGTTATGGCACCGACAAATTCGATGCTTGGGTTTTCTTTGGCAAACTTCTTTAGGGCCTGGGCGGGAGCGACTTCGTCTTCAGTATTGAAGGCATATAGTAGCTGACCGTTGAGGCTGGCAGTATCGACACCTTTGAGAGTATCGTTAGCCTGAAGAGCCTTGATAACCAAGCGGTTTTTGACAACTCGCACCTTAGTGCCATTGTCACGAGCCTGCTTGCGTAGTTCCTGAATCGCTTTCACAGTTGTGCCTTGATATTTGGCTACAACTGTCATCTTAGATGACGCTAGCAAATCGGAAACCTTAGCAACAACCTCGTTCTTCTCTTGTTTGGTTAAAGCCATGTTTTCTACTTTCTTTATAACTTTTTAAAATCTATTCGACCTATCTAGATTTTTAAAGAACAAAAAAGTCCTTGGATTCCCATGGATAACCAAAGACTTTGTATTTAAGAATGTTCCACAAATAGTTGCTTCACTTCCTCGGTAGCAGATTAAGCGATTGCTCGCAGCTACGGTCTTCGGTAATGAGAATGGTCTAATTATACTATTGCGTTATCTGTTAGTCAACAAATATTAGGCACTCACTGCCGTTCGTCGTCGCGTCTGTATAGGGCGTACTCGGCAGAAATCCTTGCAGCGGGAATGCCAAGTAGTGTGGCGCCAATAATTCTACCCGACCAAAGGTCAGTTTGCCATGGCTTAGGTATCACACTGCGGACGATAGCCTCACCAGCCGTGCCACCACCAATAATGCCTACGCCTGTGCCCGCAATTACAATTGAGGTCGAGACCATGGCCCTGCCCAGACGATTCTTGAAAGAATGCCTACGAGTCGCACTTACAGGAATCTCAGGCCTAATATCGAGTATATTAGGTGTGTCTATTTGTGGGCTAGCATCAACTGTGGTGCGCATTATGCGGCTTCTTTCTATCTAATCCTTGTTGGAGCGCTTTTTTACACTGCCAACCGTAAACATAGCTGCACCGACGAGTAATGATCCAACACCAAATGGGTAGGTCGCAAATTCACGTAAACCTTTTTGAACATCATTTTCAAATCGGACTACACTGGAGTTTTCAATAGTTTTTAGTTCCTCAGCCTTTTGGAACCATGAGTCCTTGGCGTCTCGAAACTCAGTGCCACGTACGACACCTGCCAAAACATCATTTTGGCTATCATTAGCACACGCGCCATCTGCAATGGCCTTCTCGGAACGGTTAACAATGGAATCTGACGGTATAACTATATCTTGGGTCATATCAATAACGACTTCTGAACATGGTCGGCTCAGTGTGCCAATGGTCTTGTAGAACTTTGCAGCCTCTGACTTTACAGTCTCGTGAGCTGTGGCAGTCGAATGACGTGCTTCGTCCGCACCAGGATAGCGGCCACTCGTGCCAGGAACGTTTGTTAGCAAACCAACAGCGCCATTGAAACCGAGTCCAACAAGGCCCGCAGTCAGACCAACTTTTTGATATGTATTCAAGCGCTTTTCGGCCATCTCAAACTCCTAGTAATTTGGTATATATTTTACCACATCTTTTCTAAAAAGCCAATTATTTACCCCTGTTGAGAGTCGAGTTGGTCAAGCTTAAACTGCGTGTAGCGTTCAGCGGCTAGACGAGTTAGCTCAGGATCTTCGTCCTGATTGACAAATTTCATATGTTCGCCAAGTAGCGGGTGCTTTTCACACAGTTTGTCATGCATTTGCTTAACCAATTTACGGTAACCAGGATGCCCCTGTGGACTAGTCCTAAGTTCATGAAAATGAAAGGCTTCCCTGGCGTTATAAGTAACTTTCCAACGCATCCTATGACCCAGCAGTGTGGCATATTGCGCCTCTAACTGGTATCCTGCTTGTTGCATTAAGCTGTAGAGTTGCAAGCTCATATCAAAACAACCCTCGAAGCTATCGACTAGTCCTGCGTCCTCAACCAATTTGGGTACTTCATAACCAAACCTTGGAGTTAGTGCCTGCCATTCCATGTCATCTACCATGCGATGCCTCTGTAGATCACGGAAAATTCCGTAATCACAGATCAAGTCCCAGCTGTAATGAATTTTTTCAAGAGCACGGCCAGGTCGATGTCGACGGTTGAGCCGCTCACCAACATATGTATCCAAAACCCTAATCTTACGATCATAGGACCATCCAGCAACTTCTTTGCGAATATCGCCCAGGGACAGATTGCTGAACTCGTACAGCATGTCTGGAACTATATCGAGTTCATTTCGTGGCCATATATCCGTCAACTGAACATAGTCTGTAGGAGGGGAATAACTATCTGGCAATTCAGACTTGGCAAGCTGTTCAACTGCACTGCGAGTATTAGCTCTGTAAGCAATAGCTGCGCCGCCGCGTTCGGGCTTATCTGCCCTCTCCAGAAAGGCAGGAGCTATCTTACGAGCCTCGTTTAGGAGTTGTCGCCCCACATCTTGAGCCTCACGAAGTGGATCACTAAGCAAATGCATTATCAAGCTCTCAAGGGCTTGACCCGAAGCAAAAATACCGACAGTGGACATAGTTGCAACTGGAAGGGTCGGACGAATAGCGTCGCAAGCTTGGGCTTTGATTGCACTCCTCCAAGCAGCATCCTGCTCCGACTTTGGAACAGTTGTATTTGACCTAAGGTAATCTGTTAATTTGTGAACCATGTCGGAATACAAATCAAATATCCTATCCATGTACGCCGTAAACTGCTGTCGAGTACCCTTATCTAGCTGTTCGGGTACAAGGTAGCGGTATCTACCGCTGCTGTCTTTCTCATCATAGTAGATGTATCTAGTTGATTGCTCGAGGTATGCCGCCAAGCGACCCCACTCCAGTTTTTTGGTCAGCAGATTACTAGCCCTTTCAACCACCATATGAATACCGGTAAGTTGTTGTACCGAATCGTCGCCGTAAGCTGTAATTACTCTCTGAAGTAGCTGCGAATCTTTGCCTTGCTTGCCAGCGAATTCATCAAGGATCGTCAATCGCATGTCATCAGCACGTCGGCTAAGTCTAGCCATCGCAGCGGCTACCGTAACGGAATCTAATTTTTGGGTGAAAGCGTATACGTTTCCCAATGGGTCAGTTACCGACTCTTCCAAAAAATGCTTACCTGCCTCGGTTATGTTGTACTGACCATCGTCGGCTTTGTGCAAATATGGGTTCTCGACTTCAACTTTTGAAATACTACGAGCTGGTGATGTCTTGGCAAGTTTGAGTTTACTGGGTAGCAAGACCTCAACCTTACTCCATATTAGCTCCTCAATATTGTTGATAGACATGAGCTCACCACCCCGAACGCAGTCAATACGTGTAAAATCACGAGGGAATAACTGACAGAGATCATCGTAAACTTCTACGGAACGTTCCAAATGGCTCAGGTCGGCCTCATGGATATCTCGCTTTTTATCTGTATAACTTCGTTGCTGTTTTTTGTCCACTAGGCTCTGAGCAACCTCTGCAGGCACCCGTAAGACAAAGCTCATTGTCGGCCTAGGCGTTTTGAGCATCTCGAATTCAAGATTATCTAGCCATATAAAATAGCCCCTACGTTCAGCTGCATTAGCAAATTTTGTACCCTGGTGAGCCATGTTTGAACCAACAAAACGGTTAGCAATGACGATTTTGCCCTCGGCCATAGCTGCACGAATCCTCGGTGCGGCTTCATACCTGTCAAGGGCGTAGAACAAAGAGCCAGTATACGGCCCAACCTCATCAGCGGTCCCATATTTACCGTTCAAATACTGCTTTACAAAATAGCTAGACCCCTCATCATATTGCGGAAAATCAAACAATGCTACATCATAACCTTCGGATTGGAGCCTTTTTGCCAACAAGTCAAACTGAGTGCCCTTACCTGACCCGTCAGTACCCTCTATAACAATAAATAGTCCTTGGCTATCATCTAATTGCTTCATAGTGCTTTTAAACCTTTTATTACCTCAGGCATGTGCCTTTTATCTTTGTAGGCCTTGGGCAGCATTTGGTCGGGCGTCCAAGTGCGAATAAGCGTGTCTAGATCAGTCCCCTGTTGGTATTTGCCACTAAAGCCACCATCACGACCCCGACCATAATTGCCATCCACTTCGCCAGTATCATGGAATACAGCCTGAGCTATTCTCTCGCCAACAGGTAGGAGAACGGTTTCGTGTTGATTAAGGTTAAAAATTTCGAGTGTTAGGCGATTAATGTACCCAGGGTCTACCCAGCCAGCATCAAAGCAAACTGCTATTCCGTTACGCCCCCAACTAGAGCGAGACTTAACCTCGTATGCCCCGGGTGGCTTAATACCAAAGAATTCGTGGGTGTGAGCGAGTATACGCTCACCGGGGCCCAGGGCAATAACAGGATGATCCTCTGGGATACCTTCGACTAAGGCAAAGCCATTGTCTTTGCACCATTGCCCGTGCGGCACGGCCTGTTGAACAGCACCAAAATATCGGCTAACGTCCGATTGGTCGAAGGGATTATATAGAGATTTATGTCCGCTGCGCTCGGTACGGTAGTAGTAGTGGCCTAGAGTAACATCCAAACTGGCGTGACTGACATGTTTTTCATTGAACGGCACACACACTATATGGCCCTCGGCCATAGCTTCAACAATCTGCTTATTGCTGTATACGCTCATCTATACGCTCCCCTCCAGAAGTTACATATATTGTACGTTTTGGCAAAAGCGTTATGCAAGCAGCGTACATAAAATTACAACTGTAAAAAATACCTCGACTTATGCCGAGGTATTTTACGCCAGTTTGTGCTTTCTTACTAAATTTCAGTTGAAGCAACAGTGATTGAAGGACCCATAGTAGTGGCTAGGTGGATACCCTTTACATAGGTGCCCTTAACAGAAGCGGGCTTATTGCCCTTGATACTCGCAAAAATAGCACGAACGTTATCTTCTAGTTTCTTGGCGCCAAAGCTCACTTTGCCCGCACCAAGGTGAATGATACCAGTGCTATCAACACGATACTCAACGCGACCAGCCTTTGCCTCAGCAACAGCCTTTTGGATGTCGTTGGTCACCGTGCCGCTCTTAGGGTTAGGCATAAGCCCACGAGGACCAAGCGCTCGGGCGTATTTGCCGAGTTTTGGCATATTTGCTGGTGTTGAGATTAAGATATCAAAGTTAATCTGACCCTTGTCTAGCTGCTTGATGATGGTCTCAACACCAGATAGATCAGCATTATCAACGTTGTCGTCAGCAAAAACCGCTACACGAATAGTCTTACCAGTTCCTGCGGGTAAAACTAGGTTGTCACGAATATTCTGGTCAGCGTGGCGAGGATCAACGCTCAAGTTAACGTGGACTTCAAGAGTTGCATCAAATTTTACAGGGCTTGTCTTGACCGCAAGCGCGATAGCTTCGCTCAAGCCATAGGCCTTGTCTGCCTGAACTAGTTTGGCACTAGCCTGGAATTTCTTGCCCTGTCGCTCAAGGCGAGAACGAGCAGGCTTAGCATGCTGCTTAGGCTTCTCAGCTTCTTCGGCCTTTTCTTCGGCACGATTGTGCTGAGCTTCAATCTTCTCGGCTTTAGACTCGGCCTCTTCTTGGCCCTTAGCGCTGCGCTTACCAGCCTTAGCGGTAGTCTTTTTTGTATCAACATTCTCAGCGACTGTCTCTTCTTGCTCGACGACAGTTTCAACTACTTCTTTTTCTTCAGCCTTTACAGCTTCTTCTTTGGCCTTTGCCATAGGTTTGTCTCCTTTGTGTGGTGCAATCGTTAGGCAACAGCATAACTCCCACGCATTAATAATCTTTAACTAAGCTTGAATCTCAACACCCATTGAACGAGCCGTACCTGCAACCATCTTCTTGACGGCAGGAATATCATCGGTGTTCATATCGGCAGCTTTTTCTTCAGCTATCTTGGTGAGCTGCTCATCAGTAAGCTTTTTAGCAATCTTCTCGCTATTAGGTCGACCAGAGCCTTTCTGGATGCCAAGAGCAGCACGAATACGGTCATCGGTTGGCAAACCAACAACACGCCAGCTCATTGTGCGATCTTCGTATATTGTAATATGAACGGTTACAGTCTGTCCGTTCATGTCCTTGGTCTGGTCGTTGAAAGGATTAATGAAATCCATCATATTAACACCGTGCTGACCAAGTGAGCTACCAACTGGAGGTGCAGCAGATGCACGACCCGCAGGAATTTTCATTTTTAGATTTGCTTTTACGGCTTTAGCCATAGGTTTCTCTCCTTTAATTAACGAACTGGCCTCAGGGCTAGAAGCTCCCCATCCAGTTCTCCTTCCTTTATAGAAGTGCGTAACTAGTGGTCAATTATACCAAATATTAGTGCAAAAAGAAAGAGGAGCACCACTGTTATGTGGGCTCCTCTTGTTTATTTTTACCAGAGGCGACTTTGGCCGTCTAGTTATAAATGCGGTCAGTCAAACCTTAGGCGCGGCGGCTGGTGACGATAGCGTGACCAACAGTACCGAGGATTGTTGCAGTTACGACTGCAGCGGCGATAGCAACTTCACTGGCGCCAGTCTTTGGCAAGCTAGTAGAGGTGCTAAGTACTTGAGGAGGAGTGTTAACCTTGAAGGCTACAGTCTTCTCACAGTTGACGCTAGTTGCAGACTTGGTCTCACCATTTACTGTGAAGTAAGCGGTAGCAACGACCTTGTAGCTGCCATCGTTACTGTAGGTGTGCTTCTGGCCAACTGGCAAGTTAGTTGTCAGCGGGCTAGTGTTATCGCCCCAGTTAATGATAGCGTGCTTAAAGGTAGCATTATCTTGGGTTGTATTGAAGTTAGTAACCTCAACTTCACGACCCTTGACTGTTATGCCAAGTACTTCACAAGCGTACTTAGGAACAACTGGTGCAGGGCTGAATGTAACAGTCTTCTCACAGTTGACGCTAGTTGCAGACTTGGTCTCACCATTTACTGTGAAGTAAGCGGTAGCAACGACCTTGTATGTACCATCTGTAGTGTACTGATGAGCTTGGCCAACAGCATTGGTATATTCGTTGGACTTTGTGTCGCCCCAGTTTATTACGGCCTTGTTATAAGTAGCGCCGTCAGTTGCAGTTGTCTTGAGCTGGCTAACAGTTACGGTTCGGTTATCGCTACGAGTAACATCTAGTAAGTCACAGGCATATTTAGGTGTAGGAGGCACACAATTTTCCTTAGTGATTGTTACATCGGCTGAATCCTTAACTAAAGCAGGATTCTCATTCGACTTAGCGTAAGCTAGGTTACGGATGTACATTGTGCAAGGCGTGAAGTCACCCAATACTTTTGTGTCAAAGCGTACTAGGAAGTTTCCGCCAGGTGCGTAGTCACCAAAGATGAAACCACCGTCACCATCACTTATTTCGAGCTGATCGAAGTTGTAAGGAATATTGGACTTTTCAGAGTTGAACCACTTAGCAGTGTCGGCAATGTACTCAACATGTGGAGGAAGCAGTTCTTGGGCAACAGCATCGGTTTGCTTGATAGTGCCAGTGTTCTTTACTTCAATCAACCACTGTAGGGTATCACCAGGCTTAGCGTTAACGTTTTCCATCCACTCCTTGGTACCAGCCAAGCGAACCTTTTTGGAGATTTCAAGCTTAGGCATAGTAACCTTAACGCGGATAGTGACGTATGACTGATATTGGAAACAACCATTGTAGTTGCCGTCCATATTATCATCACCAATAAGCACGCCACCGTTTACGATTTCGTCGGACAGCTTGAGACCATTTGGGTGCCACTTGTTGTTGATCTCTGCTGAACCAGGAACGTAGCTCAAGGTAAACTTGCGGTCAACGTTCTTTAGATCAGTCGTGTCCCAAAGCTCACCATTTACAGGAGTACCGGCCTTGGTTTTGTCATTGCTAGCACTCAAGAAAGCAGTAACACCGTTGATATTACCAAGATCATTCAGAACCTTGAAGCGAACCTTGGTATCTTTGGCAACGCCGACACCAGTTTCGTTGGTGGCTTCGTTGGCGTTGTTGTGAATATACATACGAACTAGGTATTCTTTGCCATCTTCTACATTAGTAGCGTCGGCAAAACCACCAGGATTCGTATTGGCGGCATCCTTTGAGTCAAGAAAAGCACGCTCATCACCATAGTATGGTGTGTTAATGAATGAGTTGAACACTGGGCCCTGGGTAGAGCCAACGCGATCAGCTGCATTGTTGTAGTCGTAGGTTGGTCGATCGATGCCCCAGCCTGCAAAGGCAGTTGTGCCCGTCAAGGCAAGTGCTGTCACAGCAAAGGCTGTCAACATTGCTTTCTTGCTCTTGAAGAAGCGGGTTAATAGGTTTTTCATAGTAATTCCTTTTTACTCCTCTTACTTGCCTTACAAACTATTCGGATCAACGTAGCCACCACCGTTGGGGTTAGTTGGCTGCCCTGGTGCTTCAACGGGTGGGTTTAATGGAACGGTAACTGTGCCAGTAGCGGGATTGCTAGGGGTTGAACCACTACCTGATGTAGATGGGTATGTAGCGCCACCGCTTGTGCTAGGTGTCTGCTGAACTGTACCAGCGCCGCCCTGTGTACCACCACTGCCTGGGCCTTGAATCTGTGGCTTAGCCCACTCGTTAGGATTGTACATCTTCTTTTCGCTCCATGTCTGAGGCTGTTCCGGAGTAAATCCAGGCTGCTCAGGAGTTGCGGTTGGCTCTTCGGAAGTTGGCTGTGCGGGTTGCTCAGCGGGTGCTGGAGCTTCGCAGTTCGTCTCACCACCAACAAATCGCTTATCAAATACGTTGAAGCCAATTACCATCTTGCACTCACCGTCTTTGCCCTGACCATTGCCAGGCTTATGGGTAATGGAGAATTGGTTAACATCAGCGCTGTACTGATCTTTGCTATAGCCAATCTCACTAAAGCTTCCGACAGTTAGTCCAGCATCAGTTAGCTCGTAGTTATACTTGCTTTCGAATGTTTTTCGGCCATCGTTGCTAAATCGTGACAAAAGAGTTACAAGCTTACCAGCAAGCTGGCTGTATTCGCCGTTCTTTGCCAAGGCTGTCTGGAGATCCATGCCAGGATTTTGTTCAAGTGGCATAAAGGCAGCGGCCTTATCATTTAGCTCGTTCTGAGCGTTTGTTGGGTCTACATTATATGCAGCCAACCATGGGTTTAGATCAACAAGCTTAACACCATCAGTCTCCATGCGAGCGAACGCATTGGCAACCATAATGCCGACTTCTGGGTCTTCACATATTGCTCGGTTGATTTCGCGCTGAGCGCCTTCTTTGTTGTCTTTTTCTACGATAGGATTAGAGACTGCGTCACTCCAAAGGCGAGAGTCTTGGCTCTCTTTGTCTGCGACGACTGGTTCGCTTGAAGCAACCTGGAACTTAACATATTCGGAGTTGTTGTAGTTGAATGTTTTACCGCCAGTATTCTTAACTACGGCTATACAGTTCTGTTCATTAGACTTTACTGTTAAGTTACGTCGTAGTTCTTCTGTAGACATAGAATTACCGGCAGCATTGGCAGTTTCCTTGCCAGCAGGTCCGCTATTGAACCATCCATGATTAGCGCCCCAGGTACCAAGTGCAATCAAAGGTACTGCTACAGCAGCAGCCACTGCTAATCGGCGCTTATTGGAGTTATTATCACGGTTAGCCTCGCGTTCTAGACGACGAGCTTCACGATTAATCTTGAATTCTGTAACTTTACCAGTAATGGCATCTTTGATTTTGCCAAAACGTGAGTTAGCAGCAACAACTGCGCCACCAGCAAAACCAACAGCGGCGGCCTTAGCATTTGCTACGCGCTCAGCTCGGTTCTCACGCTTAAGTTCTTTTTCGGCCTGGCGAATACCACGCTGATCGATTGCCATTTGGCGATAATCCTCAGGTGATCGAGGCTGAACAACAAATGGCTGAACACCTGCATCGCGATTCTTAATTTTTTCCATAATATACTACCTTGTCTCCGTTATATCTTAACTCGGCTTTGACGTGTGTCTCTTTTATGCTTGTTATATTACCACAAATAAGCACAAACGTCAATATCCTATACCAAGAAATTGACGTTTATGTAAAATAATTTACAAATACGCTTATGTTAGACGCGCTTTACCTGTAGGCTATCTAGCTCTACAGGTGTTTCACGGCCAAACATATTGACCAAAACTTTGAGTTTGCCCTTGGCGGGGTCAATCTCGTTGATGGCACCATCGAAGCCCTTGAATGGACCGTCAGTGATGTTGACGACTTCACCAACACGATAGTCAATCTTGTGCTTAGGCTGCTCTAACCCCATGCGCTTCTGAATCTTCTCAATTTCGTCCTTGCCAAGAGGTGTTGGTTCAGAACCTGAGCCTACGAAGCCAGTGACACTAGGCGTATTGCGAACGATGTACCAGACATCTTCGGACATTTTCATTTCAACAAGAACATAGCCCTGGAAAATACGCTTCTCGACAACACGGCGTTTACCGTTCTTGATCTCAATCATCTTCTCTTTTGGCACTAGCACTTGGAATATCTTGTCTTTCATATCAAGACTTTCGGCGCGCTGGCGAATTGATTCGGCTACCTTCTCTTCGTAGCCGCTGTAGGTGTGGATTGCATACCATTGTTTGGTAGCGTCGTATCTCTTACTCATTATTTTAGTAGTACCTGCTTAAATAGTTTATCTAGACCAAAGTCGGTAACTGCAATCAGCAGTCCGAACGTGAGAGCGAACAGAAAGACGGCTGTTGTTAGGCGAACTGACATCTTGAAAGTTGGCCACGTAACCTGCCTGAGCTCCTTCCAGCTATTGCGGAAATATGGCGGTACAATGATGTAGCCAATAATCCTAAAGAGCTTGATCCGTCCTAGCTTGGCAAGCTGACGTCCTACAAATCGAAACGGTGCAGTTACTCGTCTGCCTGTGGTTCGCAGACGCCGTGGTTGTGCATTGTCCTGCTTTTGGACAGCTTTATCGGCACGTTCGCGAACAGTTTCAACCTTTTTACCCAAGCGACGGCTCTTGCTTGCTTGTTTGCTCTCAGCCACTTTCTCCATCCTCTCTATCATATAAAAAAGCCTACCAATACAGTAAGCTCATCTGTGTCAAGTATACGACTGCTATGCAGAACTGTCAATATCTGTTACAAGCTCATGGTTAATGCGCTCAGGAGTTTTATAATATTCTGGCAATGTCTACGTCACGACAAGATTATATGCCTCAGATTAGGGCTAGTAAGGTCTGGCAAAACACGCTCACTCATGAGCGTCTGCTACTCAATCAAGAGGCCTACTACAACTTCCTGTCAACGTTTAGGGGTATTAGTACTGAGGATATAGCAAACCTTGAAATCGTGGCAGGTACTGATGAAGCTCCGTTCTTATGGCAAAGGTGGCAAGATGTATGCTTTGTATCACGCAACAACAACGATTCTTCAAGCAAGCATAAGATACTCCTGAACGCCAAGAGCCTACAAAAGGGCCTAGCCTACCAGGATGATATGTTGCGTTATGGCAGTGGGCTATTTGAGTACCACGTTAAACACCGTAAGTACAAGGAGACTAGATTCCTGGGACTGGGACTGACAACGACAGTGGCAGCAATCGGAGCGCTGGTCGCAACCGAAACAATTATGTCGCATCAGATGGAACAATATGGAATGATGCAACACCTCAACGCAGATGCTTTTGGCCTATTTATAGGGGCGGCCGCAGGTGGTGCCGCAGCCTTGGCGTATCAAATGCTTTTTGACCGCCCAAAACTCCTAGCCGAACAGCTGAGAGACGGGCAAGAGAGTATTGGCTACCTACCCGATGGAACAATCTTTGTAGACTTCAGGGGATTGTAATGGCCAGCACAGGCGCATATCAACGCTTGAACCCAAATACTATATAGTATTAGTTATGTTTACATTAGCACTTACTGCGCTAGTAGTTTTTAGCCTATTGGTTGAGGGCATGTCGCTTATTACCATCAGGCTAAAACGCAGATTATTGTGTGAATTTTTCTCTGTTATTGCCGTTTTTATGATACCGGCGCCTTTTATTTTTTTGGTTGTTGCTTGGCCTAATATATTGTCACTGTCTATGCTGGCCATTAGCTTTTATAGAGTGATAAATATCCTCAGAATCATACACAACAGGATGCACATCGAATACCTAACACATACGACTAGACGATCCTGGATGTATTTGCTTATTTTACAAATCGCAGTAATGGCTATAGGTGTTTTATGGAACACCGCAGACCCACATGGATTCGCACCATGGACGATTGTATCCTCCTTACAACTTGTAGCAGCACTAATTATCCTAGCTACGACCTACAAATCACTCAGTAGAACAATTTGGCAAAAAAGCTCTAAAGTCTATACCGACAAAGATTTGCCGTCTGTTACGGTGGCTATTCCTGCCAGGAACGAGACTTCAGACCTCGAGGAATGCCTGCGTAGTATAGTGGCTAGCGATTATCCAAAACTGGAGATTCTGGTCCTAGACGATTCGTCACAGAATCGACGTACGCCAGAAATAATAAAAAGTTTTGCCCATGACGGAGTGAGGTTCGTGCAGGGTGACATGCCTGAATCTCACTGGCTGGCAAAAAACCAGGCCTACGAAAAACTAGCAACTGAGGCGAGCGGTAAATACATAGTTTTTTGTGGTGTTGACGTTAGATTCAGCTCCTCAAGTATCAGAAATATGATTAGCACAGTAATCGACAAAGATATGTCAATGCTAAGCATACTGCCTATTAGGTATGATAGCTCAGTCCTTGGCACATCTTTTGCTCAGGCCATAAGGTACATGTGGGAATTATCCCTGCCAAGAATTATGTTTCGTAGGCCACCCGTACTGAGTAGTTGCTGGATTGTTAATCGATTAGACCTGCACGATGCGGGTATGTTCGCTGGTGTTGCACGCTCTATTACACCCGAAGCCCATTTTGCTAAGCTATTTGCCAAAAAGGATAAATATCGATTTTATCGCTCAAACACCATATTAGATGTAAAGAGCACCAAATCGCTGGCCGAACAAAGAGCGACGACAATTAGGATGCGTTACCCTCAGTTACATAAGCGTCCAGAGAATGTAGCCCTGCTCAGTCTGCTTGAGGTAATATTCCTTGTATCGCCCGTAATAATCGCTGCGGTCGGGCTGGCTGTTGACATCGGAATAACTGCACTCCTAATGTCACTATCCGCCGCCATTTCATTAATGCTCGCATACCAGCTCGTGGCAATCAATACAAAGCTAAACAATCATATAATCGGCCCGCTTGCTCAGCCGCTTGCAGCAATATATGATGTCTTTTTGCTGAATAAGTCGATGTATTTATATGAATTTGATCACGTCAACTGGAAGGGTCGTGATATATCTGAACCAGTTATGCACGCTACCAAAAGCCTGCCAATTGCCGCACCCTAGAACATCGTAAAACTCTTAGGCTTTGAGATTGGGCACGTATATAGAGAATGTACTGCCTTTGTTCAACTCACTCTTGAGGTCTATATCAGCGTTGAGCAACCGAGCAAGTTTGACAGTAACGTATAGCCCCAGACCCGTACCATTGTTTTTGCGGGTTCTAAAATCTTCCGAACGGAAGAACTTGTCGAAGACTCTTTCTTGGTCACTTTTACTGATACCAATGCCGTTATCCTGAACGGTGAAAAGTATACCTTTGTCTTTTGGCTCAGCCGAGACTACAACCATGCCTGATTCAGAATATTTAATTGCATTAGTGATGAAATTTTGGAGAATCTCCTGAACATATAGTTCACTGGAATATAGTGTTTGTGGCATATCTGACAGACGCAACTCAATGCCTAGATTTTTTGCTTCAGCATCCTTGCGATAGGAATCTACGAGCGTGGTCGTAAACTGCTGAACATCGATTGGCGCCACTTCGACCACTAACTTGCCACGCTGAGCTCGAGATAGGGTTGCAAGATCATTGACCATATTTGCCAAAAATACAGTCTGGTCATGAGCCTGTTGTAGCGCTGCTTTCACCTGTTCAATATCACCTGTTCGCTCGGCGATAAACTGAGCGTTACTAATATTACCCTCAGTAATAGCTATAGGCGTTCTAAGCTCGTGGCTAACAACACTAATAAACTCGTCTCGCTCTTCCTCGAGGGATTTCTCTCGAGTGATATCACGTAGCAAGGTTACATATCCATGCAATCCACGCTTGCCGTAACCTAGATGAACTGGTGATATACTCATGAATATATTGCTGACGCTACCATCGGAGTAGGCAAGCCTCAGGTCACGGTTGGTATACGGCAGCTTAACCTGTTTGATCATCGACTCGATATCCACAGGCTGCTTGTTGGCGTCAACTGGATGAAATACGGTGTTCAGGCGCTTGCCCACTAGAGTACTGTTTAGGTCCAAAATATTCTGAGCGGCACCATTAGCCATAATGACATGCATCCCGCTGTCGACTGCCACGACACCGTCAGCCATACTATTTATTAGGCTGAGCAAGCGTTCACGTTCAATGTTTGCACGGCTAGATATACCCCTATGAAGAATACGATGAATCATAAGCTATATTATTGCACAACTGAGCTATTTACACGCAACGTCGGGTGATAGTTTTTCATTTCGGACCTTAATGACTTAGCGTGAGGCAGATATTGCTGCATTTTTTGCCAAAAAGGTGGCCCATGACGCATAACCTCTGTATGCACTAGCTCATGGACAAGTACGTAATCTATCAAGTGCCATGGTAGCTGGACAAGATACAGATTTAATAATATGTCCTTGTTGCTGTCACAGCTGCCCCAGCGGCTCTTTAGCGGCTTAACCCCCACCGAACGATAGCCGAGGCCCGTTTGTTCAGACAATATCTTGAGTCGTGGAGGCAATAGCGCCTCAGCTTCTTTCTTGAGAGCCCTAATACAAGCTGCATTTGCCTTGGCCTGGACTGTATCTGAAGATATAAATTCATTTCTGCCAAAACTTATCCTGACTATCGTAGAGTTCACCTGAGTAGTAATACTACCGTCATCAGGCCTCTGCTCAAAGTAAAGCACGTGACCCCTCCCAACTCTGTCGCCATTTTTCAGTAATTGAATATCACTAGGCCTCTGCTGGTTAATCCAGTCTTTTTTGGCTCTAACAAATTGCTCCGCCACTCTATAAGGTACCCACAGCGGTAGTGATACTCTAATCTGTCCCGAAGATGTCACGCTTAGACGCATCGAGCGGTTACCACGGCGTTTGTACATACTAACTGTACCTACATCGGGTATTTCAAACTGCTTGGTGGCCATGCTAGCCCCTATCGTATTTGAATGTTGCGACGGCTAAAGTCGACGCGGCCAACATTTTGCTTGGGAACAAGATTAACTAGCCCAGGCTTAACTACATGAGACGTTGAATCGTCAAGATTGATTAGCTTCTGGTCACGCAGACGTTTAACCAAGCTGTTGAACTGTGTAGTAAAGACATGCTTACCACTAGTAACAATTGGGTCTTCGTTAAGGTCTGGATTCTGCATATTAACAGCTATGCGTTCGAAGCCCTGTTTATCTAAAACGGGGGAGAACTTATCATCAGCCCGACGCCTATCACGCTTAATAGTCCTTTGGAAGGCTGTATCAGCATCAATTTGCTGCCACATAAGTAGAGGAACAGCACCTGCTCTACGAGCCATATCCCTTAATGAACGTCGCTGCGACATGCGCATGGCATTGATGTCATACACCACGGATATACCTGCGGACAGAAATTCCTCGGTCATATAATCCATTAGATGAGCAATGATTGCATTTTCTTCGCGATCATAGCGAGGTTTTTCAAAAAGCTCATTACGGACTTTGTCGCCCTGCAGATGCGCAGCCTGCATAGAATCGGATAGTTGACGAGCAAAATATGTCTTTCCTGAGCCAGGAAAACCGTAAAGCATTATAAGAAGTGGTTTGTTCGAAGATATTTTGGCACCCATTACATAATAAGTTACCAGATTTAGCACTTCTTGGGAAGCACTAGCATAATCTAAATCAAAAAAGCCTGCACTTGAGTGAAAACCTTTGTTATAATGTCGCAGTAAACCACTTTAGGGGAGTAGCTCAGTTGGTAGAGCACCGGTCTCCAAAACCGGGTGTCGCAGGTTCGAGTCCTGTCTCCCCTGCCATTCAAGATGAAAAATTATTGATACATCGACGGTCAGAATTTACACTTTGGTACAGTTGGTACCGATCCTGCATGGCGTATTGATCTGTACAAGTTCAGAATATACCTTCGTGAAAAGTATAAAGTTACTAAAGCCTTTTACTACCTAGGCTATGTCCAAGCAGGTGAAAAAATAGAACAGCTTTACGAGAACATTCAAAATGCTGGCTTTATTTTGGTTTTTAGGCAGCACAACGCAGCTATGGTTGGCAAGAAAAAGGGTAATGTAGACTCAGATATTATCTTCGCTATAATGAAACGTCTCCAGAAAGACCCGAATTTTGATAAAATCTTACTCGTTTCTGGTGACGGTGATTACAAGATGCTGATAGATTACCTTATTGAAGAGAATAAGTTAGAAAAGATTCTTTTCCCAAACAAGAAGTTTAGATCATCACTCTACAAAGAAATAGGTGCACCTTATTTTGCCTATCTGGATGATGCTGATGTCAAGAAGAAAATTGCACTCACAACGATTCTAAGGTCAAAATATGAAAAGAGCTCCTTAGGCAATTAACCGTTCGGAACTCTATTCGTCTTAATGGTTGCATAGTAGCACGAATGTGCGTTTTTTTCAATGCCCAACTAGCCCAAATCTCTGAGCATTCTGGTCGGGCTATCTTACTTCTGACTAGGTTTTACGCCTTTATTCACTTGCTCAGCTGTAATCATAGAATTGCGAATCTGTTCGGATAAATCATTCATCCCGCCAGGAGAATGAGGTATTAGAATAGTGTTGGTTTGTGAGCTAGTGCTGACTTCTTTAATTGTGTCGAAATATTGGGTCATCAATACTAAATTCATAACTTCCTGAGTTGATGCGCCGCCAACATTATCACTAAAGTTTTCGACCGACTCGCGCAAACCATCAATAATTGCTCGACGCTGGTTAGCAATACCCTGCCCTTGCAAAGCCTTACTCTCAGCTTCCGCCTCGGCTGCTTTAACAACACGGATTTTGTCGGCTTCGGCCTGCTGCACAGCTGCTTCACGCAGGCGCTGGGCAGCATTAATCTCGTTCATACTAACTTTTACTTTGGCGTCAGGATCAATGTCGGTGACCAAAGCCTTAAGAATTCCGTAGCCAAAGTCATCCATCATCTGGTCAAGTTCGGCTTTTACGGCATTAGCAATGTCATCTTTTGTCTGGAAAAGTTCATCAAGATTGGTATTAGGTACACGGGCACGCACAGTATCGAATACGAAGGCTGTAATCTGTTCTTGTGGGTTGGTCATGCGATAGTAAGCATCGACTACTTTATCTTGCAGTACATAGTACTGAACGCTGACGACAACAAATACGAAAACATTGTCTTTCGTCTTGGTCTCGACACGAACGTCCAATTGCTGAACACGCAAGCTCACCCTACCTGCAATTGTGTCGATTAGAGGGATCTTGAAGTTTAGACCCGCCTGCGAAACTTTGTTGAATTTGCCAAACCGTTCAACTATTGCCGCAGTCTGCTGGCGAACAGTAAAAAGGCCCATTGCGGCAATAACTATTATTACAATCAGCACTATATAAAACATTTTTTGCCCCTCAAGTTACTTATATACCTACTAGTAAGTAATATACCACCATACGAGACCATAAAGTCTGTAAAAAATCATACACTTCACTGTTGTAAAGAGCTCACGCTTAAGCTTATAATATAGCCAAACGAAGAGCTAAAAGATTCGGTACAACAATAGTCATGAAGATATTAATGCTAGGCTGGGAGCTACCTCCTCACAACAGCGGCGGACTAGGCGTGGCTTGTTATCAACTCTGCAAAGCACTAAGCCGAAAAGGCGCTGATATAGAGTTTGTATTACCTTATACCGCCGATTTTAGCGACATCAACTTCATGAAAATTAATCCTGCGCATCCTCAAGATGTAAAGACAGTCCAAAAGGCAGGTATTGCCTATGACAGCTTCAAGTACATAACTGGCTCAGGTGAAATCCGCTGGGTCGACCTATTTGGTCAGACTCGCATTTACGAAGAAGCGGTTAGCCGCATTGCCCAACTGGCCGAGTTTGACGTTATACACGCTCATGACTGGCTTACTTGTCGGGCAGCTATTCGTGCAAAAATGATTACAGGCAAGCCGCTGTTCGTTCACTTTCACTCAATCGAGGCTGACCGCTCTGGCCAAGAAATGGGCGGCAACCCAATGGTTCGTGAGATTGAGGCCCTAGCACTAATGATTGCCGATAAGGTATTCGCCGTAAGCCAGCATACTAAGGATGCAATCATAAGAGAATATGGCGTGCCAGCCGAAAAGATTGAAGTTGTCCACAACTACTCTGACTTTGATGACTTAATACCTGATGAAGGGGATAACGCCTACCGTTATTTGGATAAAATGCGTCAGCAGGGCTACAAGGTTATAACCAACGTCGGTCGCCTGACTATCCAAAAAGGTCTCCCCAACTTGCTACAAGCCTTTAGGGCCGTAGTTGACCGTGAGCCCAAAACCATACTGTTGATTGTTGGCTCTGGGGAACAGCGTAACGAATTGATTCAGATGGCTGCTGACCTCGGTGTTGGCGACAAAGTATTGTTTGCAGGCTTCCAGAGAGGCAAACAATGCCGTGACGCTTATTCAGTAGCGGATTTATTTGTAATGCCATCGGTCTCTGAGCCATTTGGGCTAACTGCCCTCGAGTCAATCGCATACGGCACGCCCGTGATGGTAACGCACCAGTCAGGTGTATCGGAGATGATAAGAAATGCTCTCAAGGTCGATTTCTGGGACGTCAATGAGATGGCCAACAAAATAGTGGCTGTCGTCAGGAACCCAGAACTACGTGACGAACTCCACGCCAATTCTTATAGGGAATATGTCGGACATAGTTGGGACGAATCGGCCAGCAAGCTGTATAATGTTTACCATAAGCACTTAGGGGGTGTGGCCGCGTGAGTAAGTCAATAGTTCTATATCTACATGTCCATCAGCCGTATCGAGTACGGCATTATTCTGTTTTTGATATAGCTAGCCGCCATGACTACTTTGACGCACCGTATGATGATAGAACCAACAACGAGCGTATTATCCATAAAGTCGCCGAAAAGTCATATTTGCCGACCAACCAATACCTGCTTAAACTCCTAAACGAACACCCTGAGTTCCGTCTGAGCATGTCTATTACGGGCACTATCCTTGAGCAGCTTGAACGCTGGGCCCCACACGTTCTAGAGTCATTCAAAGATCTAGTTCGCACAGGTCGAGTTGAGATAGTTGGCGAAACATATTATCACAGTCTGGCATTCTTCTACTCCCGAACGGACTTTGAGAACCAGGTCAAAATGCATGCCGACAAAGTCAAGGAGCTATTTGGTCAAACACCTCAGGTATTTCGAAATACTGAGCTAGCCTATAACAATGACCTGGCCTACTGGGCAGATAAAGCTGGGTACAAAGGCATACTATCAGAGGGTTGGGACAAAGTGCTTGGTTGGCGTAGCCCAAATTTCGTTTACCGTCCATCTTATACAGAGAACATCAAGTTACTAATGAAAAACTACAAGCTCAGCGATGATATTGCCTTTCGATTTGGTGACCAAAACTGGGCAGGTTGGCCGTTGACTGCCGACAAGTTTTCGCATTGGCTAAACGAAACATATGATGCCAACGTATTTAACCTATTCATGGACTACGAGACTTTCGGCGAACACCAGTGGCATGAGTCTGGTATCTTCGACTTCTTGTCTCACCTACCGGGCGAATGGCTAAAGAACGGCGACAACTCCTTCAAGACAGTTAGTGAAGCCATAGACTCATACGAAGCAGTTGATTATGTGGATACTCCCTACACCGTTACATGGGCCGACACGGAGCGCGACCTTAGCGCCTGGCTGGGTAACAGTATGCAAACGTCGGCCATACTCGGTCTATACTCACTTGAAGACAAAGTCCTAAGCAGTGGTGACTATGATCTAATCAATGACTGGCGTAAGCTTCAAACTTCTGATCACTTCTATTACATGTGCACCAAGTGGTTCAATGATGGCGATATACATGCTTACTTCAGCCCATACGAAAACCCATACGACGCATACATTGCATTCATGAATGCCTATAACGACCTCAGGTTCAGACTAAACGAAAAAGGCCTTCTACCGTGAAACAAGGCCGTCCCGTTATGCTAAGCAACGGGAGCCTAGTGGTGGGCCTCGATAATTACGGCTTAGTACATGACTTCTACTATCCAAACGTTGGCCTAGATAACCTGACCAATGCTCGAAGCATGCGGCACAAAGTTGGTGTTTGGGTTAACGGTCAGTTTAGTTGGCTAGATGATGGCTCCTGGGCAATAAAGGTTAATTTCCGCGAAGATGCTCTGGTTAGCGATATATCGGCCGAGAATTCGACTCTAGGCGTAGAGTTAACTTTCAGTGACTTTGTAGACACCCAGGTTAACGCTTTCTGCCGACGAATCACTATAAACAACAAAACTGACATAGACAGTGATATTCGCCTCTTTATACATCAGGTATTTCAGATTTCACGTGCAGGGCGTGCCGACACGGCAATGTTCGTCCCTGATGATAACTACATCTTAGATTACAAGGGGCGTTGTGCTCTACTGATATATGGTCAAGGTGGAGACAACAACGAGCCTCTAGACCAGTTTGCAATTGGAAACTACGGCATTGAGGGTAAAGAAGGTACATATAGGGATGCCGAGGATGGGGAGCTGTCAAATAATCCCGTAGAACATGGTGGTGTTGATACCGTGCTCCGATTCTCGTGTCCGCTGCGGGCCCACACAACAGGCAGTGTTGATTATTGGATTATTGCTGCTGACTCACAGTTTACAGCCGAGAAAATACATCATCAGTTCCTAGGTGATGGCATAGATAAACGTCTATCAGAAACTGTTGAACATTGGCACAAATGGATGGCTACGGCCGAAAAAACTCTAGCCGAAGTGGATGACGCCTACAAGACTATGGCTCGCAAGTCATTAATGGTAATCAAGGCTCATTGCGATCGTCGAGGTGGAGTAGTGGCCAGTTGCGACTCCTCCATATATAACTACGGTCGAGATTATTATAGCTACGTCTGGCCAAGGGATGCAGCCTATGCAATGTGGCCCCTCATTAGGTTAGGCTATCGTGATGAACCACGCCGTATGTTTGAGTTCTGTCGTGATATTTTGACACCCGAGGGCTATTTGATGCACAAATACCAGCCCGACAGAGCTATTGGCAGCACCTGGCATCCGTTACTGCATGGCAAAAGGCGTGAGCTAGCGATACAGGAAGATGAGACGGCAATTATCGTCTTCATGCTTGGAGAATACTACCGCTACTCCGAGGACAGGGACTTTGTATATGGCCTATATACCACTCTAGTCCAGCCCGCAGCTAACTTCATGAGCAGCTTCATCGACACAACTACGAAGTTGCCTCACGCTAGCTATGATTTGTGGGAGGAACAGTTCCTGACTTCTACATATACTACGGCAGTCGTATATCAGGCGTTGCTCACGGCCGCTGAGTTTGCTGAAGAGTTTGAGTATCCAGATGATGCAGTCAAGTGGCGCAACACTGCCCAATCTATCCTCGAAAATAGCCGTATGTTGTTTAGCGATTCTCGCAATTCATTCCGTAAGGGACTCCTCCTGATGGAAGATGGCTCCATACAGTTCAATGATCGGCTCGATGTATCAAGTCTATACGGCTCAATGATGTATTGGGCTCAAGATATAGGTGTTGACCTAGTCAAAGAAACACTTCATACCATGGAAGCAACCCTGCTAGACTCCACACCCACTGGAGGCTCAGGACGCTACGAACATGACTACTATTTTGCAGTTAACCAGCAATATTTTGGTAACCCGTGGCATATTACTACGCTTTGGTTTGCACAGTATTACATTCGCACCAAAGAACTTGATAAGGCCAAAAAATATATCGATTGGGTCATTGATAGAGCTCAGCCCAGTGGTGTCCTAGCGGAGCAAGTAAATCCAGAAACCGGTGAGCCTGTATCGGTCATGCCACTAGTATGGAGCCATGCCGAGCTCATAAACACTGTCCTCGACCTAGGTAAGGTATCCAAGCCATAGGCTATCTATTAGAAATGGCGCTCTAATCTGTTATAATTGGGGAGATTATGTTAGACGTTCTCGGGTTGTCATTTGTAGCACTGTTTGGAATCCTTGCTTTCGGTAACGCTAAACCAAAAGTCGAGGAAACAGAGGCTGCACCCCGCAAAATTACAGATAGACTCGGCAAGTTATGGGATATCGCTCATCAGGGAATGCGTGAGAACCGTTTCCTGCGGGCCGAGAAAGCCTTGCTGACAATCCTAAAAATAGACGAACGTAATGCCGCTGCCTACAATCGCTTGGGTATACTGTATGCCAAACAAAAAGAGTACCGTGATGCTATAGACTGCTTCGAAATTGCCAGTAGTATCGAGGCAACTCCTTCTAGCCTGCACAACTTGGGCCTCATCTATTACGAGACGGAAAATTACCAAAAGGCAGCAATTGCTTTTGAGCAGGCCCTTAAGCTGGAGGACACCTTAGCCGCACGTCATGTTGCATATGCAAAGGTCCAGGAAAAGCTCGGCGACGAGAAAATGTTCTTTACTTCTCTACTCAAGGCTGCGGAACTAGAGCCCAATCGAGAAACCTTGACACTTCTACATAGAGCATACCTTGACCGTGATATGACAGATGAAGCTAAAAATCTGGAAAGCAAGCTTAAAAAGCTAATTGTTCCATCTGGTAAGCCAAAGCGTATGGTTCGCCCGCGACGTGTGTCGTAGCTTGATAAAAAACTTCCATTCTTATCTGTTCTGTAGTAAAATAAGCGAGTTAAATATCAGGTATTATGCCGATGTAGCTCAGTTGGTAGAGCAGCTGTTTTGTAAACAGCGGGTCGTGGGTTCGAGTCCCGCCATCGGCACCATTTAACAAGCAGGGATAGTGAAGCGGTCAAACACGGCAGACTGTAAATCTGCTGGCATATGCCTTCGGGGGTTCGAATCCCTCTCCCTGCACCAATATTATCTAGCCGAGGGTCAGCCTCGGTTTTTTTTGTTTATGAATATAGAAGAATCACGTCGATACAAGTCAAACGTACATACTGTTGAAGCACTGCGCCAACAGATTGAGCAGTTGTGTATAGAGGATCCCGCCTTAATGATAATGGGATCTATTGGTCGTTCGGTAATACATAGGCAGAAAGCTGGCAACCCATACCTTGAATACCAAGCCAGAAAACAAGACCCTCTATATCATTTTGATACCAACGAGGCACGTGATATTGATATTGTCGGCACCCCTAGACGACACCTTACCAATCCGTTTAAGGTCGATAATATCGTCTTTTATAACACAGTCATGGGGCTATACTTTGATGGTTCAGACTGGATACTGCGGTCTGATGTTCATGGATTCATGGAAAAGCTTGATCCTAGAGTCATGCAACCGATTGAAGGTGAAGGCATATTTGGCATCAAAGCTCGTACTATCAATCCACAGACGGCTCTAGCTCTAGCGACCATACGCTATCAGCGTCCAAAGGATAAGCTAACCACCGAGCTTTTAGCTGAATCAATAGGCAACATAAGTGAAGTAATTCCATTGGAGCTATATGAGCCATTTGAGCGTTTTGCTGAGCTACAACGCTCGCCAAAGGGTCTATTCCGCAAGATGTATAAAACGTACATACCTGAGCGAATAACTAACATCCTTAGCCCATTCGTACACAGGTTCAACCCAGTAGGCGCAGACCCGCTACCGCTGCCAACAAAACGCCCCAAAGAGTAGACTGTACACCGTTAATCTGCTAAAATTTACTCTTGTAAATAGGCCGTCATAGCTCAGTGGTAGAGCACTTCCATGGTAAGGAAGGGGTCCCGAGTTCAAGTCTCGGTGACGGCTCCAGTTTACTTTTGCTTCTGTATCTGTTAAAATACGTGCTAATAGACTTATAAAAGGTTAAATTTAATGGCAAAAAAGAACGATAAACGCAAGATTGTTGGTCTTGTCAGCGAAGAGTCTGGCGAGCGCCTGTATTACACATCAAAGAACTCTCAGAACACCCCTGAAAAGCTCGAGCTACGCAAATATAGCAAGAAGCTACGCAAGCACGTATTGTTTGTAGAGACCAAGAAGAATCTCGGCCGCAACGAAGTAAAGCCAAAGAAATAATTTATCTTTTGCCTATACAGAACAGTCACTTTTACGGTGACTGTTTTTCATTAGATATTTAGCATCAAGTTAGTGATGGTAAGCTTTGTGTTGGCGTTGAATCTGAGAGCCTCTATGGCAGCTGTGCTAGCGTTTAGAACCTTGTGCCAACGCTCTAGCTGTGCAGAGCTTCCCCCCATACCCACCTGCGATATGCCCGCCTGAGCGATACGCTGTAAGCCTTTGACCGTTTGTTCGGTATCAGATTTGTTCTTGCACAATGTATCAACCATCTTCAGGCGCTCAGTAACATCGCTCTTAAGTATGGTCTTGGCCTGTTCAACACCCTTTACTAGTGGATGATCTTGAGATTCTCCAAGCAGAGCATGCAATAAACCAGGCAAACCATCACTCAAAAAGTAGTTTTGTTTTAGTTTCAGAGCATCTGGTTCGTTGGTTGCAAAGTAAGCCAAAACATCCTCTTGGCTTGGGGCCGAAACGCTTATTGACTGTGTTCGAGAGCTGATAGTCGGCAGCAAAGAGCGGCTACTTGGAACCGTCAATACAAACACAGTGTCTGACGGCGGCTCCTCGAGAAGCTTAAGAAAGGCGTTCTGGGCTTCGATACTCATGGCTTCTGCACCGTCTATTATCACAATCCGCCTGATTGGCTTATCTCCAGTAGTGGAGAGCCTAAGATCATGTTGTAATCCGCGGACCATATCCACTGATAAAGTTCCTTTGTCGTCAGGAACTATGATTGTAAGATATGGGTAAAGTGTAAGCATAGCCATATCCAAGCCAAGCAGCCTGCCCGCAATATACTTAGCGACGTAACCCTTACCCGTGCCAACAGGACCAGATAGCAATAAAGCATGACTGGGGTTGTCTAAAAACCTTTCGATTTGCTCCAGTGTGCGATTATGAAGTAGTATCTTGCCATCCATAGTAATTATTTGTTCATCAGATCATCAAATTCACTTGGTACGGGAGATTCAAAAGTTGTTGATTGACCGTTTGGCAGTTTTATGGACAAACCCGCCGCATGTAGGAAAAGCCTGTCACCGAACTTTGCATCGCCATATAGATAGTCACCAACAATTGGGTGGCCTAGCTGCATCAGATGTACTCGTAGTTGATGTGTGCGCCCAGTTTCAGGCTTGAGTTCTAATAAACTATACTTGTCTGACTCGCTTAGGACTTTGTAATATGTCCTAGCCTCTTTACCATTAGAACCCACTCTAAATGTCGCAGGTGCTTTGGGATTGCGCTCTATGGGCATATCAATCAAAGCCTCAGGTTCACGTAAGTGCCCCATAACAACAGCTATATAAGTCTTCTTTGCCGAGCGATTAGCGAACTGCTTTTGTAGTTTGGACAATGCATCTTGGCTCTTGGCACAAATTATTAGACCACTGGTGGCCCTGTCTAAGCGGTGGACGATTCCCACTCGCTCACCCGTTCCCCATTCTGATCCAGCCAGCTTTTTACTTAGTCGACTACGTAAAAACGTAGCAACGGTGGCTTCGTGGCTCAGCTTACCCTGAGCGTGCGTCAAGACACCCGCAGGCTTATCTACTACTACGCAATCGTTGTCTTCATAAGCAACTGGCAGCTCGATATCAGGCACCTGTTGTTCTTTATCGGCATCATAATCAATCTCAAGCTTATCGCCGACTCTGAGTTTGTAGCCTGGCTTCTCGACAGTACCATTAATGCGCACTTTACCCTCAGAACATAGTTTCTGGATAAAGGCTCGGCTGAGGTTAGGCATAGCATTAACTGCGGCCACATCAAGCCGCAGGCCTTTCTGATCTTCGCCTGCCACTGCTATCATCGTTTAAACCCTCAGACCGACTGCTTTCTGTGCTCGCAACAAAGTCTGTTTGGCGATCTCGTTCATGCCTTGCTCATCACTCTGTAGCTTTGCCAGCAAAACACTATCATCGACACTAGACAGACGGCTCTGAAAATCAGTCAAAAACTTCTTAACTGCAGACGACACTTCTTGCTTGAAGTCGCCATAGCGATTTTGGCCAGCATGCTCAGCCGCTACCTCGACAACAGTTCTACCAGAGAGTAATGCTAGTATCTGCAAAAGATTACTAATGCCAGGCTGATTATCATAGTCTAATTTCACCTGAGCCAACGAGTCAGTTGCGGCTGCCATTACCTTAGCGGCAGCGGCATCAGGGTTCTCGCTGAGGAATATAACACCCTTGCCCAGCTCGTCACTCTTACTCATTTTTTTAGATGGGTCCGCTAGGTCTTTGATGCGCAGACCCTGCTCTTTGCCAAAAAATTCATGTTGCTGATTGACTGGCAACGGAACGGTAAATACCTCTCCAAAAGTCGAATTAAAACGTTCAGCTATGTCTCGGGCAAATTCGAGATGTTGCGTTTGGTCATCGCCAACAGGTACATAACTTGTGTTGTACAGCAATATATCGGCAGCCATAAGTACAGGATAATTGAATAAACCCATGCTCACCCTGTCGCCCGAAAGCTTCGCTGACTTGTCCTTGAACTGAGTCATGCGACTCATCTCGCCAAAACCAGTAAAGCAGTCCAGTATCCAAGTTAGCTCAGAGTGTGCAGGAATATAGCTCTGGCGGTATATATGCACGTTGGGGTTATCTAGTGGTAGTCCTGCGGCCACGTATAATCTAAGATTGTGCATGATCTGTTCATGCAATTGAGAGTGATCAATTGGCGTCGTAAAACTATGCAAATCAGGTACAAACAAATGAACATCAAATTCTTCGGATCTAGTCTTGGCCATATCGATTAGTGGCAGCAAAGCTCCAAAATAGTTACCAATATGTAGATCGTTATTGGCCCTTAGGCCCGTTAAAATAACCTTTTTACTCATCTTATCTCTCATTATACGGTATTTACGGCCCTCGCCGCCACCGTCTATCTGTTGATTAATTGATGGATACGTTTCACGCCATCAACCGCAACCCTGAATGGCATGTGTGGATCAGTTGTGGTGGTGGCATCGCTGGCCTCTAGCATTATTCCCTTCGGAACAATACCATCAGCGATAAGTTCGGTCGCATGTTCCAGAGCTATCTCTTCAGCTTTGGCTGATTTTTGGAACTTTCCCATAGGATCATGTGCCATCTCAGTACCATGCGCTACATCAAGTATTAGCTGCCCCTCCGTCATCTCCATAGCCTCAAGGTATTGTCTCTTCCAGGCTGCGGGTGTCTGGGCTAATGTGCCACCTCTGTATATAACAACAGCGGGCGCATCAATTCCCATATCAGCCCTTCGCTGGTTAATCTTTTGAGCAAGTTCCTGTGCGCTTCTGGGGTCACCATCCATGCCATTCTTTATAGCGATTGGCAGATTACCCGAACGGAGAGCTATATCGATTAGTAGACCCTGCTCTTCGGAGTTTCGGCTGCCTGTCCACCCAAGAGTAAGAGCATCGGCGTATCGATCGACATGTTCGGGCTTCGCTAGCTCCATAGCTACCTTGTCGCCAAGCCGAGCCTGCCCATGGAGTAGTTCTAGGGCCATATCAAGATCTGTCGTCTCTAGCCCATGCCAATCTTCGGGATTACTACGTGGCTTCCACGGTGGCATCCTATGTATGACTGTTAATGCTGTCTGGCCTAGATTCCTAGTTGAGGCTTCCAGCGACTGTAGGGCAGCACCCTCTCTGTTGGTAATGTGCAGATTATCCGCAGTTGCGGCACACTGACCAATAATCGCCACTAGACCCTCCCGACGATCAGCCAAAATGTCTCCAACCTCCTGCCTAGCTATTGTTCGTCTTGATAATGTCTCGATTCCACTCACTTCATATCTCCTTGATATATTAAAAAACCGCCTTATTGGCGGTTTGCTTGAATGATTATTGATGCTACGAGTTATTTTTTGATACGCACATAAGAAACCGCCAATTTTTTGCCGGTAAACCAATAAGCGATGCTGTTTAATAGTCGTTGCATTACCGACCGATTGTAGCACAGTTCTAATGTTTTGCAAATTTTGAGACTAAGAAAACGCCAGCCCTGTTGGGCTGGCGTTCGCTCTGAGTTGTAATATCCAACTTAGCGCTTGGTGAACTGGCGCTGCTTGCGTGCACCACGTAGACCAAACTTTTTGCGCTCTTTTTCGCGAGGATCACGACTAAGCAAATCTGCTCGCTTAAGCGTTCCCTTAAGATCTTCGTTCAATAGAACCAAAGCACGAGAGATACCTGCACGTATAGCATCAACCTGGCTGGCATGACCGCCGCCGGTAACGACTACACTGATGTCATACTTGTTTTCTTGTTGAAGCACAACAAATGGTTTGCTAAGTTCGGTCAATAGGTATTGGCTACCATCGAAATACTCTTCGGCAGTTTTGCCATTAACCGTAATCTTACCCTTACCACCTTGGAGGCGTACTCTTGCAGTAGCACTTTTGCGACGACCGAGAGCGTAGAAATACTGGTTCTTGTCAGCCATATCTACTTACCTTCCTTAACTGATATTAATACAGGCTTCTGAGCCTCGTGATTGTGTTCGGCGCCAGCATACACCTTGAGACGATCTAGACGACCATCACGAAGTTTATTGACTGGGAGCATACCACGCACAGCATGAGTAATAGCATGAGCCGGATCCTTGGCCTGTTTTTCACGAAGTGTAGCTTCCTTGAGGCCACCTGGATGGCCGCTATGGCTGTAATACATCTTGGTGTCCATCTTGTTGCCAGAAACCTTAATCTTATCGGCATTGATAACGACAACATAGTCGCCCGTGTCAATATGATGAGTAAACATTGGCTTATCTTTACCGAGCAAAAGCTTGGCAACTTGAGTTGCCACACGACCCAAAGGAGCTTCTGAAGCATCAACAACATACCATTTGCGAGTTACGTCTGATGGCTTAGCGCTGTAAGTCTTCATTATTTGGTCTCCTTCTTGGCTGTAGGCTTCTTGGCAGGAGCTTTTTTGGCTTCAGGCTTAGCGGCATCTACTTTGGCCTCGGCCTTTTTAGATACTGGAGCTGCCTGAAGGTCATCGACAAAGCTGACTCGAGCTAACTGGGCATTATCACCACGGCGAGTGCGAGTACGCTCCACACGCAGGTGGCCGCTGTCACGTCCTTTGAGCTTCGGAGCGATTTCATCGACTAGCTTATGGGCGCTAGAAACTGTCTGCAAACCCTTAATTACTTGGCGTCGATTGTGCAAATCACCCTTCTTTGCTTTGGTGATGAGCTTCTCGACGTGTGGCACCACTTCTTTGGCCTTAGGAAGAGTAGTCTCGATTGACTCATACTTAACGAGTGAATCAGCCAAGCCCTTCACTAGCGCTTCCCTTTGGTCGCGCTCGCGGTGCAATTTTCGGCCTTTATATTGATGTCGGTGCATGAACTAAATTTCCAATTCCGCTAACTTTTCCTTAACCTCTTCGAGGGCCTTGTTGCCGAAGCCCTTAAGGTCACGTAGTTCTGCATCACTCAATGAGAACAAATCCTTGATGGTGTGTATCTCGTTATTGATGAGTGCATTAGTTGTACGTGCTGACAGGTTCAAATCTTCAATAGGTGTACTTAGTGCGGCAGGCTCATCGCTGTCAGCCTCACCAGATACGGCGCTTGTCGGAGCAGCTTGTTCAGCGGACTGAACTCGTGTCTTGCCAGCCAGTGCTGTGTACTGATTGACCAAAATAGCTGAAGCCTCTTCAAAAGCGTCACGAGGAGTGATCGAACCATCAGTCTGGACCATCATAACTAACTTATCAAGGTCGGTCATTTGACCAACACGGGTATTTTCTACCTTGTATCGGACACGCAAAACAGGGCTAAATGCAGCATCTACTGCAATCATATCGCTAGCCTTACGAGCCGAAACCTCTTCTACTGTTCGATAACCACGGCCAGTCTCGACAACTAGGTCCATAACAAACTTAGACTTAGCATCATCAACCGTAGCAATAACATGCTCTGGATTGACAATTTCAACATCTGCGTTGACCTGGATGTCCTTAGCTTTGATTACGCCGCTGCCACTCTTGACAATGCGTAGGTTCTGAGGCTCATCACCGTAAACACGGAGACGAACACCCTTTAGGTTGATCATAATGTCAACCACGTCTTCTTTCACGCCTGGAACAGTTGTAAACTCATGGGTTACGCCTTCAATCTTGAAGCTTGTAACGGCTGCACCAGCAATGCTAGAGAGCAGTACACGGCGAAGACTGTTGCCAAGAGTCATACCGTAACCACTGTGCAATGGTTCAACGGTAAAAGTTGCGGTAACCGCATCCTGTTCATCGACGCTAACGAGACTCGGTGTGTGAATTACTTTAGACATTTAACTCATTCCTCCCTTTAGCGTGAGTAGTATTCTACGATTAGTTGTTCGTTGATTTCTGGTTCAGCATCATCACGGGTTGGAGTGCCAGTCACCTGGAACTGAACCTTACCGCGATTGACTTTTAACCAGCCTGGAGTCGCACTAGGTGCAGGGCTGATGTCGTCAAGCTTCTTGAAATACTCAGTGTTTTTGCTGTAGTCACGAATGACAATCTCATCACCAGCACTCAGGCGGATTGATGGAATGTCAACACGGCGACCGTTCATCATGAAGTGACCGTGAGTCACAAGCTGACGAGCAGCGCGGCGCGATGGAGCAAAGCCAGCTCGGTAAACGGCATTGTCTAGGCGCTGTTCTAGGAACATGAGCAGGACTTCACCTGATTGACCTTGCTTGCGGTTAGCTTCCTTCATGAGGTTACTGAACTGACGCTCAAGCAAGCCGTACAGACGCTTTACCTTCTGCTTCTCACGAAGCTGAAGGGCGTACTGGCTAGTCTTGCTGCGCATACCGCGTCCGTTCCCCTGTTGACCAGGAGGACTGGTTCGCTTTACTAGAGCCTTATGAGCCTTGGGGTGTAAAGCATAGCCTTCGCGGCGAGACATTTTGACAATAGATTGTGTATCTCGTGCCATGTCTTAAATCCTTCGTGCTTTCTTTGGACGAACGCCACCATGAGGTACACCAGTTACGTCCTTAATGCTTTCAACCTGAATGTCTAGACCTGACAAGGCCCTGACAGCTGCATCACGGCCCAAACCAACGCCCTTGATATAGACATCAGCCTTTGAAAAACCGTGTGTTTGCTTAGCAAGCTGGCCCGCTTTTTCGGTGGCTACCTGGGCAGCGTAAGCTGTACCCTTCTTGGAGCCACGGAAACCGCAACCACCAGCACTAGCGGCAGTCAGTGCGCCGCCCTGAGCATCAGTGAAAGTCACGATAGTGTTGTTAAATGTTGCCAAGATATGAACCTGTCCAAAAGGAACAGATCGCTTGGCTTTTTTCTTCTTTGCTACTGTAGTTGTAGATGTATCTGCCATATCTTATTCCTTACCTTAGGTCTTGGATGGTGCCTTCTTAGCTGTTCCACCAACAGTGGTCTTCTTACCACGACGAGTTCGTGCATTAGTCTTAGTGCGCTGACCACGTGATGGTAGGTTATTTTTGTGACGTAAGCCACGATAAGCATTGATATCCTTGAGGCGCTTAATGTTGCCTGTAACGATACGCTGTAGTTCACCTTCAACGAGGTGGTGTTCGTTGATGTAGTCCTGAATGCGACCAATCTCTGCGTCAGTCAAGTCCTTAACCCTTACGGTCGGATCGACTTTCACAGCAGTCAGGATGTCGTAGCTTGTTTTTTGCCCGATACCGTAGACGTAGGTAAGTGATACCCAAATCTGCTTATCAAGCGGAATAGTAACACCGGAAATTCGTGCCATATACTAACCCTGCCTCTGCTTATGCTTTGGCTTTAATTTGTTGATAACGTAGAGCTTGGCTTTGCCACCCTTGCCACGGCTCTTGCGCCAAACGAGCTTGTCGTCTGGGCTGATTTTTTTGACGCTTGCACGCACTTTCATGCGGATCATGCTCCTTCCAGCGATGACTCACTGCTTAATTTAATATATGGACTCACTATTTATGACTTTACGCGTAATGAAGTCATAGACAGTAAGTCTTATGATTTGCGATAGGTGATTCTTCCCTTCGTGAGATCGTAAGGGGTCAACTCGACCGTAACGCTATCGCCAGGCACGATACGAATGTAGTGTTTTCGCATCTTCCCCGCGACATGAGCTATTATTTGATGGCCGTTCTCGAGCTCTACCCTAAATTGAGTCCCCGGTAGGGTCTCAACAATAGTACCAGTAAGTTCGATTACCTCTTTATTCGCCATAAATATATAACTGTTGGTTGATTATATCAATTATCTCTAAAGATTACAACAGTCCTACGCTGTTTTTGACTTTCGGCGGAATGGTATGCGGCTAAAGAAGCGTTTTTTGCGGTTACGGCGTTCGGTTTCGTCTAGGTCGGCAAAGAACTCAGGGTCAGAATACTGGTCGTATGTAATCATTAGGGCACGTGATTCAATAGCTCTGAGGGTTTCTAGCGATACGGCAACCAAGATTAGAACGCTAGTACCCTGAATGGCTATACTGGTCTTTACGAAAGCCTGGGCAACAATTGGTGCCATAGCCAGTAAGCCCAGAGCTGTTGCGCCAAATAGTGTGAGACGGTTGACAGTCTTGCTAAGGAATTTTTCGGTCATGTGGCCAGATCGGACACCATCAATGAAGCCGCCCTGCTTATGTAGGTTCTCGGCGATCTCTTTGCTGTTGAATGTAATGCTGGTGTAGAAGAATGTGAACAGGAACACTAGCAAGAAGTAGGCCGCAGGGTATACATAAGGCTCCCAACCACCATTAGCATAACTCTGGGCTGTTGGAGCCTGGAACCATGTAACTAGTTTCTGAGCAATATCAGCAACGTGCTGGTTACTATTAGTTGCCAGTATTTGACCAACGAATGGCGGAACGCTCAAGAAAGCTACCGCAAAGATGATTGGTACTACACCTGCGGTGATTAGCTTCACTGGGAGCACTGTTGTGATACCACCATATGTACGACTGCCCTGAACACGCTTAGCATAGTTGATAGTCAGGCGCCTAGATGCCTCATTGAGCATAACGACTATCCAGGTCACTAATACCACGGCAAGGAACGTCAAGCCCACGTATATAAAGCCAGACTTACTAATAGGCAGGTTCTGGCCCCATAACATCCAGTGGCTCTTGCCATCGAACACTGATGACCACATCGAGGCGACTGTTGCAGGTAAACTACTAACGATGCTAACGGTAATAAGCAATGAAATACCGTTGCCAATACTTTGCTCGGTGATAAGCTCACCTAGCCACATAAGAAGCATAGATCCACCAGTCAAACATGCAACCATAAGGACCCACTGCAGTATTGAGGTGTTGGCAGTAATATCTCCGATACCACCGACCTGCTGCGCCGACTGCCTCACTAGGTAAATCGCACCAATTGATTGAAGAATGGCTAGAGGAAAAGTCAGCATACGCGTCATCTGGTTAATCTTCTTTTGACCGTACTCACCCTCTTTCTGAAGCGCTTCAAGCTTAGGAATTGCCTTAGTCAGAAGCTGCATGATGATGGAGGCATTAATGTATGGCCCCAAACCTGCAATCATAATCGAGAAATTGGCTAGTGCGCCGCCCGTAAGAACATTCATGAAACTAAGGAGCTGCGGTGTATCAGACTGACTACTAAATAAGTTCTCGAGTACCTGCTTTAGGGTAGTTGGATCACTCAGAGGAACTGGCACGTGCGCCAAAACACGGAACACCAGGAGCATTCCTAAAACAGCAAAAATGCGCTTGCGCATGTCGGCATGACTAAGCGACTTCCAAATAACCTTCCAGTTCATATATCCAATATTACCCTATTTACTCGTTCTTCGTTAATAGTATACAGAAATATCGCCGAAGTTCCTATATATATCTGTTCCGTAGTATCATATCAAAATGAGTGCAAATAAAGTAACCAAAGCAAACCCCGTAGACCTCGTTCTGACCAATAATTATTCTCCCCACAACTTAATACACGCATTGTCCGAAGCACTAGACATCTCAAAAGACTACGATACTGATTCGATGGTTCGCGAAAACCTATCGGTTCGACAGCATACACTTATGGTATTGGGCCAGTTCGATAACTACTTTTCACACACCAAACTCCCCTTGGGTATTGGAGTTGATAAGTGGAGAATACTTTTTGCACTTCACGACGTGCTTGGCAAACCTGAAGCCATAAAACGTGGCGATAAGACACTACAGCACGAGATTCTTCGCGAGCATTTGCCTGCCGCCCTAAAAAAGCTCGGTTTCAGAGCTAAAGATATTAAAATTGCCCAGGCCGTTCTGGGTAATGAGGCCATCGGCGCATACGTCCAAAATGAAATCGATGATAAAAAGGTTGTCGAATATGTCGATAAAATAGTAACCGTAGCTAAGTGTTCGCCCCAAGAGGCCCTGATGTCCATGGTGATGTATTGGATGGTCGATGCAGGCGCATATACCTCTGATGCGGGTACCGATGGAAACTTGGATTTTCTATTTGAATTTGACCGACTCAATCGCCAGATGAAGATTCTGCCGCCAGCCAGCGATAAAATAGCAGGCCTCATCATCAAAGTCTCGAATTAGCTGCTAGATAAAAAATAATTATTGCTTGAACTTCATCGATTTGAGCGTGTCAAATGTAGTCGTCAGCTTATCAAAGTCGTTGCAGTTACTCTTAGCCGTAATATGGCCGTCAGCCAGTTGAACATACCCTACTGCAAGTCCGCCCATTATGCGTAAGGCTTGAGCACCCGATTGCTTGAATAGGTTTAGGTCGTACTGTTTCTCTACGCCGTTAATGTTCATACTCATTTTGCTGATCGACTGCTTAACGCTTTCACCGCCGAGCGCCCTGGAATCAGCTTGAACCTTCGCTAATTCTGATGGAACATCGACAGCTCCTCTTCTGTACTCCATTGAAACAAAACATACATTGTCTGGGCCAAACAGTGCGATAGATGTGTCGTTTGACGGGCCAGTACGCCAACCTTGAGGAGGATCAGCCGAAAAAGGTGACGGTAAGGCAGCTGCTTGCTGTGACTTATTATCTTTAGAAGAGCGAGAATGTAAGCTATACTTATGAGTTAAAATCACAACCCCAATAGTCGCTCCTATAACGACTGTAACTATAGCCACTACTACAGTTGTGTGACTGATTATTCTTTTCTGCATATTTGTTGTTGTCATGCTTTATGAACTTACTATTAATAGAAATTATAGGCTATTAAATACTTATGTAAACAAAAAACCGCGACCATTATGGCCGCGGTTCAATGTGCCATATAAGTGGAAGCTACTTTTGCTTCTTGGCTTGTTTCTTTTCGGCTTTTTCGGTCTTTTTCTTGCTAGCTGGACGTGCTACACGCTCAACTCTCTCGAATGTACCGCCAGCTTTTTGCAAAGCTTCAACCGCAGTCGCTGAGGCAGCCTGTAGCTTGACATCAACCTTGTTCTTTAGCTCACCCTTAACGATAAGTTTGACGTTAACGTGATTGCTGCTGATTAGGCCAGCTTCGGCTAGAACTGCATTGTCGACGACTTTAGCCTTGAGCGAATTAAGCTGTCCAGTATAGACAACTTCATGCGGTGTGCGTAGGCTACGGAAGCCAGGCAACTTAGGCAAGCGCTGCATGAGTGGGTTCTGACCACCTTCAAAGCCTGGGCGCTTGCTGCTACCAGTACGAGACATCTGTCCCTTGGTACCACGACCAGCGGTTTTACCCTGACCAGCGGAAATGCCACGGCCAACACGCTTAGCTGACTTTTTCTTCTGTACGTTTAATTCGTGAAATTTCATTATTTAGCCTCGCCTTTCACCTTAGCGGCGTTGGTAACCCACTTTTCGGCGGGAACAATATTGCGAAGTGCCTCGATAGTTGCATAGGCAACATTAGCCTTGTTAGCCGAACCTAGCGACTTACTCAAAGCGTTGCTGACACCAGCAACTTCGAGAATTGTGCGAACAGTACCGCCAGCAATCAAACCAGTACCTTTGGCAGCAGGCTTAATCAAGATATTTGCGCCACCAACTTTGGCCTGAGACTCATGAGCCACGGTGCCGTTCTTGGTATTAACGGTAATGAAATGCTTCTTAGCAACATCAGTGGCCTTGGTAACGGCTGCAGTGACGTCTGCACCCTTAGCGATACCAATACCAACTCGGTTTTTGCGATCTCCAACAACAACCAAAGCACGGAATCGGAAACGACGACCGCCCTTTACGACGCGAGCGACGCGATCGATGTGAATAACTCGTTCATCAAACTGTTTCTCTTCTGGTGCCATTTCTGGACGGCGGCCACGGCCACCATCATTGCGACCACCACGTTGTCCACCACGACCACGCTGCGGTCCACGTGCACCGGCTGGAGCTGAAGCCTGCGTAGGAGCTGCGGTCGGTGCGGGAGCTGTAGTTTTTTCTTCAGCCATGATTAGAACTCCAATCCTGCTTTACGCGCGGCATCGGCCAAGGCCTTAA
>CAZDAD010000001.1:97150-102417 GCA_964503715.1 uncultured Candidatus Saccharibacteria bacterium
ACGCGACCATGATAAATGTGTGCACCTCGGTCAAATACAACCGACTTGACTTTGGCTGCTTGCGCCTTCTTGGCAATTTCCGTGCCCGCCCATTCAGCGCGCTCAGACATGGAGCCTTTAGCGCCCTTGGCGTTAACCGTAGAGACAAAAGCAATTGTCTTGTGCATCGTATCATCAATAACTTGAGCAGTAATATGTCGGTTACTGATATGTACGCTAAGTCGTGGACGCTCGGAAGTACCTGATACGGTGGCACGAACGCGGTTCTTGCGCTGAGCACGATTTTGTAGCTTATGCAATAAACTATTCATAACGCTTCCTACTTATCCTTTCCTGACTTACCAGACTTACGCAAGATACGCTCGTCGGAATACTTAATGCCCTTGCCCTTGTATGGTTCAGGCTTCTTTAGGGCACGAATTTCGGCTGCGACTTGGCCAACCTGCTGTTTATCGATACCAGCAACGGTAATCTTGTTCTGCTCAACAGTAGCAGTTATGCCTTGTGGCAGTTTGTAGATAACATCATGCGAAAAACCTAGGTTGAACTTCAGATCAGTCCCTTGAGGCTGCACACGATAGCCAACGCCATTGATTTCGAGTTGCTTAGTAAAGCCTTGGCTTACGCCAATGACCATGTTACTAACGAGCGTACGCATCAGACCGTGCTTGGCACGATTGGCTTGCTCATCATTGTCACGAGTGACAACAATTTCACCCTCTTTTACCTCAACGGTTACGCCCGGCATCGTGAACTGCTTTAGGGTTCCCTTAGAACCAGTAACAGTGACGAAATCGGGGTCGACAGTGATTGTCACACCGCTGGGTATCTGGATAGGCAGTTTTCCTATTCGACTCATCGATTTACCTTTCTATTAATAAACTTTACAGATTAGCTCACCACCGAGACCGAGCTTCTTGGCCTCGTCACCAGTCATCATACCTCTGGAGGTAGAGATGATAACGATACCTCGACCACGCTTGACAACAGGGATTTCCTTGCTGCCGCTGTAAGCTCGACGACCTGGTTTGCTCAAGCGAACAATCTCAGTAATTCGAGCGTTCTGGTGCTCTTCGGTAATAACAATTTTCAAAGTTTTGCCAAGAGTTGCATCAGAAACGCTAACTTCATTGACGAAGCCGCTTTCCTGCAAAAGCTTAGCAACAGATTCCTTCACTTTAGAGTGAGGCATAGTTACTTCGTGCTTGCGCACATTGATAGCATTGCGGATACGGGTTAGCATATCGGCGATTGGATCGGTTGATACTATATTGCTCATGATATGCTCCTTTCTACCAGCTAGCCTTAGTTACACCAGGGATTTCACCCTTGCTTGCGTGCTCACGAAAAGCGATACGGCTAAGACCAAACGTTCGCATGTATGCATGAGGACGTCCTGTTTCGACACAGCGGTTCTTTAGACGAGTCGGGCTTGAGTTGCGAGGCAACTTGTGCAAACCTTCCTGATCACCTAGAGCCTTTAGCTCAGCACGCTTAGCAGCGTACTTGGCATGCATCTTGCGGCGCTTTTCGTCACGAGCCAAAATTGATTTCTTGGCCATATTACTTATTCTCCTTCTCGAATGGTACACCCAATTTAGCTAATAGAGCTTTTGAATGTTCCTTACCGTGACTGCGGATAGTAAAGACTACCTGCAGACCATGAGTAGTAGTAGTTTCATCAAATGTTAGTTCAGGGAAGACAGATTGATCGACCATACCAAGACTGTAGTTACCCTGCTTATCAAAAGCTTTGTTGCTTACACCGTGGAAGTCACGAAGTCGTGGCAAGACGATGCTGACTAGACGATCAAGGAACTCGTACATTCGATCACCGCGTAGAGTTACTTTCATGCCAATCATGTTGCCTTCACGAAGTTTGAAGCCTGCGATTGATTGCTTGGCGTTAATCTTTACTGGAGCTTGGCCAGTAATCTTGCGCAAAGTGTTTTCGGCGGTTTCAATTACTTTCTTGTCTTCCTTGGCTTTACCAAGACCGATGTTCAAAGTAATCTTTTGGAGACGAGGAACATCGTTGACGTTGGTAATACCAAGCTCTTTTTCGAGTTCGGCAACAAATTTGTCATTGTAGTGTTGGCGGAGACGAGCAGTTGTAACTGGTGCTGCGGTTTTTTTGTCAGCCATTACTTGATCTCCTTTCCGCTAGCCTTAAACACACGTGTTTTGCTGCCATCTGTAGCTAACTTGTAGCCAATGCGGCTGGCCTTCTTGGTAGAAGGATCAACGATAGCTACTTTGCTAACCCAGATTGGCTTGGTTATCTCAATGATGCCGCCCTGTGGATTGGCACGGTTTGGCTTCATGTGCTTCTTGACGATGTTAACGCCTTCGACAGTTACCTTGTTCTCAGTCGGATGGGTAGCTGTAATTTTGCCTGTCTGGCCCTTGTACTTGCCTGACAAGACAATAACGGTATCACCCTTCTTGAGACGAATCTTGTAGATTTGCTTGTCCATTATAGTACCTCCGGAGCCAAGCTAATAATCTTGTTGTAACCAAGATCACGCAATTCACGTGGTACTGGTCCAAAGATACGTGTAGCCTTAGGCATCTTGTCCTCACCGATAATGACCGCAGCGTTGTCATCAAACTTGATGGTGCTGCCATCTTTGCGGCGAATTTCCTTTTGAGTGCGTACGACAACTGCCTTAACGACACTCTTCTTCTTTACATTACCTTGTGGGTTAGCCTGCTTAACGGTAGCAACGATAACGTCACCAACACGTGCGTAACGGCGGCGAGTACCACCAAGTACTCGAATGCAAAGGATTTCCTTTGCGCCACTGTTGTCACAGACAACCAAACGACTTTCTTGCTGGACCATCTTACTTGTCCTCGCTTTCTTCTGAGGCAAGTGGATTCTCAGCTTCAACGTGCTTGACACCAGCCTTCTCGATAACCCGATCAAGCTTAAATCGCTTACGGGCGCTTAGTGGTCGAGTTTCTATAATTGATACTCGGTCACCTTCTTGGGCTTCGTTGTTCTCATCGTGTGCCATGAACTTCTTGGTCACCGTATACTGCTTGCGATAAAGCGGATGAGTTAAGCGAACCTGCTCAGTAATGACAATCGTCTTGTCAGTTTTCTTGCTGGAGACTACTCCAATAATCACTTTAGCCATTAGATGCTCTCCTTTGCCAATTGTTCGCCTAGGACAGTCAAGATACGAGCGAGATCCTTGCGCTTGGCACGGATAACACGAACGTTCTGGACTTCACCCGAATGCAGGCGACGGCGCAATTCGGCTATTTCTTCACGCAACTTAGTGCTCTCAGTCGTGAGGTCAGCAGTAGAGAGCTTGCGGATATCTGCAACTTTCATCTTATGCATCCTCCTTAACTAGAAACTTTGTCTTAACCGGTAGCTTGTGGCCAGCTAGGCGCATTGCCTCACGAGCGACTTCTTCGCTAACACCCTGCATTTCGAACAGTATTGTCCCAGGACGAACCTTGGCTGCAAAATACTCGGGGTTACCCTTACCACTACCCATTTTTACGTCCAATGGCTTCTTGGTCACTGGAGTATGCGGGAAAATACGAATCCAAATTTTACCACCACGCTTGATATAGCGAGTCATTGCCTGACGAGCTGATTCAATTTGGCGGCTAGTGATTCGCTCGTGGCCCTGAGCCTGCAAAGCGAATTCACCAAATGCTATGTAGTTGCCGCTCGTGGCAGGACCGTTGATGCGACCCTTGCGAACTTTGCGGAACTTAGTACGATTGGGGACTAACATTTATGCTTCCCCCTTATAAATCCATACCTTAACACCGATAATACCAGCGGCAGTCTTGGCAGGGACTTGTGCATAGTCGATGTCGGCGCGCAAGGTGTGAAGTGGCACAGAGCCAGCGACTTCCTTTTCACGGCGAGACATCTCAGCACCATTAAGTCGACCAGCGACTTCGATACGGATACCCAAAGCACCTGCACGCATAGTTGCAGCCGAAGCGCTCTTGATGGCGCGGCGGAAGCTCATGCGACGTTCAAGCTGATGTGCAATATTCTCGGCAACTAGCTTGGCATAAAGCTCAGGCTTCTTTATCTCTTCGATATTTACACGAGTCTGAACGCCATAAATCTTTTCAATCATGGCCTTTAGCTCTTGAGCACCAGAACCACCTCGACCGATAACTACACCAGCCTTAGCTGTCGAAATAGTAACGGTAACTAGGTTTGGTGAGCGTTCAATGTCAACTTTGTTGATTGCGGCCCGTGAACCAAGCTTGGTAGCGATAGCACGGCGAACCTTGAGGTCCTGCGCTAGGAATGACGCATAATCACGCTTGTTTACGAACCATTTGCTGCGCCAATCCTTATTGACTTGAAGGCGCATGCTAATTGGATTAACTTTCTGACCCATATTATTTGGCCTCCTTCTCGGTCTTGGCTTCAGCTTTCTTGGCTGCTACAGGCTTCTTTGGGGCGCGAACCTCACCATCGACTAACACACGAATGTGAGAAGTACGACGCTGGAAAGGTAGAGCGCGACCATGAGCCGCAGGACGGAAACGCTTGAGACGAGGACCTGCACTGACGCTGATCTCAACAATACTCAAGGTACCTGGCTTAAGGTTGTGGTTGTGGTCAGCATTAGCTGCGGCACTCTCAACAACTTTTTTGACTGCGAGGGCAGCACGACGTGGTGTATGCTCGAGGATAGTAACAGCATCTTCGACGGTGCGACCTCGGATCAGAGCGGCAACAACACTCACCTTGCGTGGGCTGATGCGAACTCCTTTTGCGATTGCTTTAACTGCCATAAGATTACCTACTTCTTACCCTTCGCTAATTTACCGCCATGGCTGCGGAACTTACGGGTTGGTGAAAATTCACCGAGCTTGTGACCAACCATGTTTTCGGTCACGAATACGGGAACGTGTACCTTGCCGTTGTGCACTGCAAAAGTGCGACCGACAAACTCTGGTGCAATAACGCATGAACGAGACCATGTCTTGATAATCGTTCGGTCGTTCGCAGCCAAAGCAGCGGCTTTCTTGGCAAGCTTTGGATCGATAAACGGTCCTTTTTTGAGTGATCGACTCATATCTTACCTACCTTACTTTCTCTTGGCCGCGTGACGGCTTCTTACGATAAACTTGCTAGTACTCTTGCGGCGGCGTGTCTTGTAACCAAGAGTCTTTTGACCCCATGGAGTCTTTGGTGCAGAACCATGGTTCTTGCCACCACCGATACCGTGACGACCACCGTCACCACCACCGTGTGGGTGATCAACAGCATTCAT
>CAZDAD010000002.1:0-84412 GCA_964503715.1 uncultured Candidatus Saccharibacteria bacterium
TTGTCATAGATGCTCGAATCCGCCGATCGAGCACGGGACGCTACACAGATCGCCTGCTCGAACACCTGCAAGATATAGATGACTTCCATAAATACACCGTTCTAATACAGCCAGATGACCCCTGGAAGCCTAAACACAGCGCCAAAAACTTCACAGCAGTACCTTGTAAATACAAACAGTTCAGTTTTAACCTCACCGAACAGCTAGGTTTTGTCCATCAGCTTCACAAACTCAAACCGAGCCTAGTTCACTTCACTATGACCCAGCAGCCGATATTCTACTTCGGTAATATCGTCACGACCACTCACGATCTGACAATGTTCAGATACGTCAGGCGTGGCAATACCCCCAAACCCATATTCCAAATCAAGATGCTGGCATACAGGTTTTTATTCAATTGGAGCCACAAAAAATCTAATAAAATTATTGTCCCTACGCAATACGTTGCCGAAGATTTAGCAGCCTATGATACTTCTACCAAGGACAAAATCGAGGTCACACATGAAGCCAGTGAACCAAGCCTAGCCAAGCGCAGCCGTCGGCCCGCAGAAGTCAATGAAGCTGATGACTTTATTATGTACCTCGGCAATGCCTTTCCGCACAAAAATCTCCAGAAATTAGTCGAGGCACTCAAGATTATAAGTAAGTCTAAGCCCAACTTAAAACTAGTTCTGGTTGGTAAAAAAGATATCCACTACGAAGAACTTGAGCAGTACGTCAAGGGCAATAATATTGCGAACGTCATAATAACGGGCTTCTTGCCCGATGAAGAAGCTAAGTGGCTATACGAGAACTGCCAGTCCTATGTATTCCCTTCACTCAGCGAAGGTTTTGGCCTTCCGGGGCTTGAGGCGATGTCGCATGGTGCAGTTGTGGTGTCCAGTAATGCGACCTGCTTGCCAGAGGTCTATGGTGAGGCTGCTCACTACTTCGATCCACAGGATTCTAAAGACATTGCGAAGCGTCTTCTCGAAGTCATCGATGACGAACTGCGTCAAAAAGTTCTGAGAGCCGCCGCCAAGAAGCAGCTTACAAAATTCTCATGGCAAGCCATGGCCGAAAAGACCCTATTGGTGTACAAAGAAGTCCTCGAGCCCGACACCAACGACTAAAACTACTCTTCGTCAGTTTCTTCGGAAGGGCTAGACTCAGACGCTCTCAGTACGATATGCCTGTCTCGACCCTCACCTTCGGATTCACTCAAAAGACTGTACTCTTGCGCCAGCTTGTGCACAGTGCGCCTGTCGGCGGCATTCATGGGCTTTAGATGCATCGGCTCACCAGTCTCTTTGACCTTCTTAACCCACTCTTCGGCCCTGTCAGATATTCTCTGGGCACGTTGTTTTTTGTAATCAGCTACATCCACATTAACGCGAGTATATTCATATCCTTGGTTCTTGAGCGCATTGCTAACCAGAAATTGTAGTGAACGCATAGTATCACCGTGCTGACCAATCAGAAAGCCGTTCAGGTGCGTCGATGGAACGTCAAGCTCGATCACATCATCCTCGCTAGTAGCATATACATCAGTATTAAGCCCAAAGAATGACAGAATGTCCTCAAGATACTTTTTGGCGTATTGAATTGATTCTTCCACTACTTTTTCCTCCGTTTCTTGGTAGTACTACTCCCCTTTGCAGAGCTTTTTGTAGTAGAGGTTTTGGTATTTGTAATAGATACAACTCGAGCTTCTTGAGCTTTCTTCTCACGCTGAACGGCTGTTGTAGTCTTAGTCTCCATCTCTTCAACATCTTCACGCAGTACAACTGTCTGCTGTATAAAGGCCACGATACCACTAACTAGCCAGTAGAGGCTTAGGGCAGCCGCAAGATGGATAGTCACCATCACCACCATTGCAGGCAACAGGAATGTCAAATTGCGCGACATGGCAGCGTTCAGCTCTCCTTGATCCGCCTCTTTACCATCCTTCGCTTCACGAAGAATATCCCTAACTTTCTTCTGGTCACCAGCGTTCGGTAGCAACTGCTTGCTTTGGAAAAACTGCACTATGGCACTGGCCAAAACTAGAACTAGTGCAGGCCAGTATATCCCCGACGCACTAAGCGCTGACTTGGTTAAATCTATGGCCCCAAATAAGGTTGAATCGAACTTACTAATGTTGGTTGCCAATTCCTTCATCCAATCTAGATGCTGAATAAAGGGATATGAGAAGCTAACCAGAGAATGCGGATCAGCCAAAATCTTCTGCAAACCAGAGTATAGGCCAATCAATATCGGTAGCTGAACAAACATCAGTCCTATCTGTCCAAATGGATTAATACCACGCTCTTTGTAGAGCTCCATCATCAGTACCTGCTCTTTGCGCCTATCGCCGTTGGCCTTCTTTTTGATGGCTTTCAGCTCAGGCTGAATCTTTCGCATTAGCTTAGTCTGGTGTAATTGCTTCTTTAGTAGTGGCCACAAAAGTAACCTTACTAGTATCGTGAACAGTATAATTGCCAGACCAAAGTTGTGACCTGGAATAAGTGCATAAATTGCCACCAAAATATTAAATAGTGGCTGAACTATTAGTGTTGTGAACATATGATAATACTATAGCATGTACTAGAGGATAGAAGCCTTTTTCAGCAAATCTACAACAATCTGGCGCAACTGATCAGCAGGAACGCTAGCCAGCTGCTCATTATAAACGGTAATGGCCATGTCGTAGGGCTCTAAATCGCCACGTAGCTCAGTCCGAATAATTTCATAGATACGCCGACGTATCCTATTGCGGACCACCGCTGATTTGTGAACCCGCTTACTTACAACAACAGCCGCCCGATAATACTGATTGCGGCGATTGAGTATATAGCGCATATTTGCGTACTGGCCACGAACTGTTTGGCCCTTTTGATAAACAAAACGAAGACTGCCGCGTCCCTGAAACCGATGTTTCGTGTGGATCATATACGAGCAGTCCTCGTTAGGTTTTTATTAATCTGGTCTAGTGCGATAAACGCACGCGGCCCTTAAGGCGGCGGCGCTTGAGTACAACTCGGCCCGCACGACTTGCCATTCGCTTTAGGAAACCATGTTCCTTAGAGCGCTGGCGCTTCTTTGGTTGATATGTTCGCTTTGGCATAATTACTTCTACTTTACCTTATTTGAGGTCAGTTAGGCAAACGGCTGATACCGCATACCACAGACTTATATTTTTTACAGTGTTAAATCCAGAATAAGTGAAAATAACAATATTTACCCCCGTGAGTATAGCAAGTTTTCCACTTTTAGCCAAGATGTTTCCACAGTTTTACAGATAAGATATGTGCTTGTGCATAAGTCACCCCTAGTGTGTCGAAAAAGTAGGTATCGATTTTTTTACACCAGTAAATGTGTGGAAAAGTCCCCGCCACTAGTTTATAGTTAGTTGTATCAACGTGTGCAGATAACCAGGAGAGAGGGTACAAACGTGCATAGCAGTGTGTGGCAGGCGGTTTTGGGTGAAATCGAGGTCTCGGTTTCTCATGGCGTCTATGTCACCTGGTTCAAAAACACTGCCCTCCTCGACAAAACAGAAGATACGGTTACCATTGGCGTTCCTAATGTTTTCTTCAAGCAACAGATGGAGCGTAAATATAACCAACTTATATTGGACCTGCTTCGCAAGAACGGTCTCAACCCCAAGAAAGTGGAGTACAAAACCCATAATTTCTCACTCCATAGCACCACGGCAGATAAAGCTCGCAACGATGAGCCCATAAAGCTCGATTCCTTAACAGAACTCGGTTCGCCTACTACATCAACAAAAGCATCAACCAACCCATACGAAGTTCGCCAGGGTCTCAATATTAAGTACACTTTTGAAAGTTTTATCGTTGGGTCAGGAAATGAACTAGCCTACGCCGCCTGCCAAGCGGTGGCATCACAGCCAGGCATCAAATACAATCCACTATTCCTGTATGGTGGAGTTGGTATTGGCAAAACTCACCTTATACAAGCTGTTGGCAACGCTGTACTCCAGAATAACCCCAAAGCTAGTGTAGTTTATGTAACAAGTGAGCAGTTCGTAAAAGAGTTTGTCGATGCCCTACGCTTCAAGAAAAACACTGATTTTGCCGATCACTACCGAACGGCTGATGTTCTAATAGTAGATGATATTCAATTCCTGGCAGGCAAAGAAAAAATTCAGGAAGAATTCTTCCATACTTTCAATGCCCTTCACCAGACCAACAAGCAGATAATACTAAGTAGCGATCGCCCACCCGGTGAAATCCCCACACTCGAAGAGAGGCTTAGGTCTAGGTTTGTCTGGGGAATGAGTATAGACATGCAAAACCCTGACTTCGAAACTCGTTGTGCGATTCTACAGACCAAAGCTCAACTCCGTGGTGTAAATCTCGAATCAGACGTAGCCGAATACCTAGCTACTAACGTTCCCACTAATATTCGTGAACTAGAGGGAGCCCTCAATAGACTACTCGCTATCTGTGAGATGCGCGGCATAGAGCCAGATATGAACGTTGTCGTCAGTATTATGAGTAGCAACAATCTTAGGCCTAAGCACGTCAGCGCTAAGCAGATTATCGAAAAGACCGCTAAGCACTTCCATCTATCGATTGATGATATTGTTGGTCCCAAAAGAGACAAGGATATCGTAGTACCGCGTCAGGTGGCTATGTACATCCTTAGGAGTGAACTGCATCTAAGCTACCCCAAAATAGCCCAAGAACTGGGACGCAAAGACCACACTACCGCAATTCACTCTGTAGAAAAGATAGCCAAGGAGATGAACCTTAACCCTGAGCTACGCGAATCTATCGCCACCATCAAGGAGCGTTTGCATGTGTAAAACTTGTGTAAACCTTGGGCAAAGTGTGTCTAAATATTGTGGTAATGCGCACATTTTGTACCCAACCAACACGCTCGGCCGAATACATTTTGTGGTTAAAGGCTTAGTTATCTACAGTATTTTACGCACTTTTTACGCCACCTTAAACACAGTCAATTTGATGATTTTCAATCTGTTAATAAGTAATTTATCCACTGTTTACACAAGACCAATAATAAGAGCTATAAATTAAGTTAAATAAGGAAATAGGTTATGGAGCTGCAAGTCACACAAGAAAATCTAAACAAGGCTCTAGGTACAGTAGCTCGAGTTGCTAATACTCGTGGCACACTACCTGTACTATCTAATGTTCTTATTAAAACTGTTAACAATCGACTTAGTGTTGCAGCCACTAACCTAGATATTGCTATAACTCAATATATTGGTGCAAAAGTTGGTAAAGATGGTGCAATAACCGTTCCTGCTCGTCTAATGCAAGACTTTATTAGTAGTCTACCTGATGGTGTTATTAACCTTGAGTTGAATGATTTACACCTGCAAATAACCACCAACCAATACGAATCTGTGATTAATGGTGTCTCGGCTGACGAGTTCCCTGTTATGCCTGCTATCGAATCTGGTAAATCGTGGAAAATATCTGGTCCACAATTAAAAAAGAGCCTACAACAGGTAGTTATGGCCGCTTCAACAGACGAAGCTCGTCCGATTCTGACCGGTGTCCTAATTCACACTCAGGACAAGAAGCTATATATGGCGTCTACAGATAGCTATAGGCTTGCCGAAAAGCAGATTAGTGAAGGCGTAGATGGGGTGTCTCTGTTAGTTCCTGTTTCGGCTATGCAGGATTTACTGCGCATAGTTAGTGATTTTGAGGATGAAGTGGAGATTACTAATGATGACCAGCAAGTATTATTCAAGGTTGGTGATATTGAACTCGTAGCCCGCCTAATAGACGGCAAATATCCTGATTATCGCAAGCTTATTCCTCAGAGTTTCGCTGTTAGCGCTACACTTAAGCGCGCTGACTTACTCAATGTAACCAAGGTATCTAGTCTTTTCGCCCGTGAAAGCGCTGGTAGTATTACTATAAATATTGATGAAGATGACCAGAATCTAAGTGTTAAGTCTATTGCTTCACAATTAGGTGAGAACACCGCTGTCGCCAACGCCAAAGTTAACGGAACTGGTGCGATTACCCTAAACTCCCGATACTTGCTGGATGCGCTTCATGCCCTATCTGGAGATGATGTGGTGTTTGAGTTCAACGGCAAATTAGAGCCAATTGTTATCCGCGACCCCAAGGGTAGTGACTATATTCACATCGTCATGCCCCTTAAGTCGTAGTTACTTTGTCTGACTTAGTTTATCTGGGCCACTGCTACAATACTTATAGATGATTACAACTATTCGCCTACAGAACTTTAGATCTTATGCTGATGAATCTTTCGACCTCAGCCCAGGGGTGAATATTATCGTTGGACCCAATGCTAGTGGTAAAACTAATCTTCTAGAGGCTGTTTTATTGCTAGCCAGAGGTGGTTCATATCGGACCAAAGACGGTAAATTAGTTCACTTTGACTCCGATTGGGCTAGGTTGGACGCTAATCTGCCCTCCCATAATCGGGTGGTTAAGATAAAACACATTGGCAATTCTAGTGTGTCCGAGAAAGTGTTTGAGTTTGACGACCAAAAAGTCACCAGACTTCACCATACTAGAATGTTGCCTGTTGTTTTGTTTGAACCCGACCACCTATCTTTATTAACTGGTTCACCTGATGCTCGGCGACTGTTCATAGATGACCTAATAGAGCAGCTCAAACCGCAGTATGGTGCTATCAGGAAGCAGTTCAGGCGCGTTTTGGGCCACCGTAATGCCCTTTTGAAGCAAAATCCCACTAGTATTGCCCAGCAACTTTTTGTATGGAATCTGAGGCTTTCTGAGCTGGCAGGCCAAATAGTCGAGGAACGCCAATGGCTGGTTGAGCAGTTTAGTAGTTATGCCCAGGAAGTTTACAGCTCATTATCTAGTGACACTAAGGATTTGTCATTTGTTTACGAGAGTAAGCTGCCACTGGAGGGTTATGAGACCTCGTTGCTGAAGAAGCTTGAGGGCTCGTTAGAGCTGGATATCAAGCGTGGATTTACTGGCAATGGCCCACACCGTGATGACCTGGGTGTTTATTTGGACGGCAAACCAGTAATTGAGGTGGCCTCTAGGGGTGAGATAAGGACAATCGTACTAGTGCTCAAGGTCACTGAACTCAAACTGTTGGAGGATATATTGGGGCAGCCGCCAATACTACTCTTGGACGATGTTTTTAGTGAACTCGACACTCGCCGTCGCCAAGCCCTCACCTCTTATGTATCAGGCTACCAGACTTTTATTACCACCACCGACGCAGATGTTGTGGTGCAGCACTTCACAGACTGCAATATTATTCCACTTAAGTCGCTGACGATGTAAACTGTAACTATACTTACTTTGGTGAGTAGACTACTTTGGATGTTCCGAAAACATATCGGACCATAAAGTGTATTGTTTTGCAACAAAATGTGATATAATGCGGCCATGAGAAAAGAGATGCAACAAAGTTCTCGCCGCGGCCAGGAAATAACTGAATCACGGGGGGACGTTATGGATAGAGTTAAGAATGGTCTTAGGGATGTTATTAAGGACAAGAAGAAGGGCCTATTAATAGGTACAGCAGTGGCTTTGGTGACTGTAGGCTTAGGCGCTGGTATAATTTTTAACCAAAATAATGGTTCAGGTAATCTAGGCGAGTCTAACGGCGCTCTGAATAATCCTTCCGTTGTATCAAGTAGCGAAAACAAGAATAAACCACGCGTAGAAGTACCAATCAGTGATATCGGTGATTTTGATGTTTATACTCCCAATAAGACACCTAGCGGATTTGATGATACGTCAACCGTCACACAAGATAAAACTGATGGAGCTTTTCATTCTGAGGGGAATGACGGTGCCTATCTTGTATTCGAGAACGCTATGGACACTAATAATGAGGCACCATACTGCACAGTAGAACTCGGTGTTAAAAAATACGACTCTTATGCGTATGATAGTACCTCAAAGTGGCTTGGTGATGGAGTCCGGGATATTGCAGATAATGTACGGATTAGTCAGTCTATGGTCTACAAAGATTTTACGAATAATCCACCGATTGTTGAAAGGGTCACTGACACAAAGATTAAATCACGTGATGGGTCGAAACTATATACTTTGCCAACCATTAAAGCGTCAAGCCCAAATAATGGTTTGGTGATTTACTTTGGTGCCGAAAAACTAAAGAGCGGTAATTATGCTGTCTTTAAGATGCGATGCGAAGATATGCACGGTGTAGATGGGTATAGTGCGAGTAACCCGATTCCTCAAACTGACATCGATAAAGCATGGAAGGTTCTCGATACACTTGAGATAAAAGAGAAATAGTTCACTAAAGGTATTTATTTGTCACAACTCCCGAGTCATAAACTTGGGAGTTTTTTTCTTGATCATACATTCGTAGCTGCACTGAAGAACTATCAAATACATCCAAACTAGCATTATATTTTGTAGTCCTATTTATAACTAATGTGAACGTTATATTATCTCTAGGTTCTGTGCTATTTTGGTCGTGTAGTTTAAAGTTGACCGTGGACTTATCTAGGCTTATCTCCGTAACCTTAGGAGACAATGTTTTGAAGTATTGATATGCGGCGTATTCATAGCTTTTTAGCTGCTCCAAGGATATACCTTCATCTAACAGGCGGCTCGAGCCCAGGAATATAGTTCCTGCTGCACTGTACCCATATTGGTCGGGTCCCTTACCCTTGGGGTAGTCAACAGTTTCACCACTATAAGGGTCTTTATAGGAGTCCTGCTGGAGTGAAGTACTTCCTTGGTCAGTACTATTTTGTTTGTTTTTACTACTAGCAAATACCATAATCGTAACTACCAAAACAATACAAGCTATGACCAATATAATTTTTTTAGTCCTTTGATTCATATACACTCCTATTTTGTTATGGCGTAGACACTACCACTACTGGCCCTAGACAATACATCACTCGGGGACCAAGCAATCTTATTTGTATCCATACCGCCAGAACGGTATGGCCATGGATCACCCAAATACCACTTTCCATCCTTAACTGCCCTTATGGTTATATAGTGCCCCACTCCAGTAAATGGTGCCGCTCCACCTCCGGCCACAACCACAAACCCGCCATTTCTCAATGTTTCATTTATCTTAGCCTCATTGGAGCCAATAGCCGCAGCTTTGAGACCCCATTTTTTAGCAGTAACCTCAGGTATTCTCCAACTACTACCAGATCCACTTACCCACATACCTTGGCTTGCGGCGTATGCAGTGACTACCCCAGGAGTTACGCTATTACCAGTCAAATTGGTTATGATCATGGCCATTGAGGTTGGACCACATCCTGCTGCACAGATATTCAAACCGTCACCGTATATTTGAGCACCCCACTGCTTGTCGCACTGTTCATAAAACGTAAAACCATCCATAAATCGTGAGGCAGTACCGTTTGCGTTACAAATATTACTGCGTGATGAACCTGATGGTGAATCAGATTTGTATTTATCGAATATTTCCTGGCCGAATTTGATTCGTCCTTGAATCATCTGTAAAGTATCGGCTGATATCTCGTAGTCTCTATGAAATGCAAACGTGGCGTCTGACACACTGTTAGTGTTCTTTAGATTCCTGAGGGCGTTGCTAAAGCTACCGGTCAACTCCTGCCATACATAGTCAAGTTGAACCCCCAGGTCAGTTGCGGGAAGATTTTTTGAGTTTGCTAAATTAACTAACGGCTGTTGTCTGCCTGTAAAGGTCCATTGAGCTATACCAAAGCCAACTGTGTTTTTTGGAAAAGGATCACTACTTCTGTCTTGTTGAGCTGTGGGCCTAAACCCTGATTCTTGTTGAAAATTACCCATAATACCAGCGACTTGCTCCTGTTTTAGCCCTTTGGCTATGAAGTAGTTCCATATTTTGGACGGGTTATCTGCACCGACCAAAGCGGCTCCAGTACTATTATTACAAGAGTCGTCATAAAAAGTTGTTTGCTGATCTAGACTCTTCAGGTCGTCATTTGTGATATCTGCATAGGTTACTGGCGAGAATATCACCGATATTAAGCAGACCGAGATTATAGATATTGAGCGGAGATACCGCAAAAATCTACTGGCCATATGCGTTACCACCCAGTGTTGATGAGTTGTATACTGCACCTAAGCTGCCGCTCGCAACACTGTCAAGGAGTGCACAGTTATACACCTGTTTTTTGATTTCCTCAGACTTACTACTCTTATACATCTCTTGGTTAAATGTCTCGGCATTCTTTACCATGTCCCAGTTTAGTGCGTTCGGGTCTATTACGCCGAGCTCATCTGCATTAGTCGCGTTTTGGGGTGTCATACTGAGTGGATCCATGTCTTTGCACACTGTTGGATAATCATAGCTCTCTACTCCTGCCAGACTAGATAAGGCGTAAGGGTCGGAGTCATCAGCATGGGCTCTAGTAAAGATTGACCCAGTGAACAGACTGGACAACGTGCTGCTAAAAGTTGGCCTGACGCCGCTACTAGAGATTGCAAAGAAAGTCTTGGACAACATAGAGTCCTGCCTATCTAGAGATGCAAACTTATCATATATAGATAGATCGCCTGACTGCTCACTAAGGTAAGCAACAACGTCTTGCTTGGCGCGCTGTTTTGATTCATCGGTTGTCCTAGGGGCACCGTTGCCTCTCGCCGCAAACTCAGCCGAAGCGGCCGCACCCATAGCGGCCTGATTCACATATTGACCACCTGGCGAGTTCTCTTTAACTGGGGGCCCCGCTCCAACGAAAGCTACAACTTTATCAGTTACCATTGTTACTAAACCATTAAAATCATCTTCTAGCCCGAATGTCTTCAAGGCACCTTTTATAAAACCTGCCATAGCCTCCTGCATACCAGTTGCTTCCATGAATCCATCAAATTGCTGGCCAACCCAACTCACTATCTTTCCGAAGCCCGATGCATTATATACAGATAGTATGGGGTCCACAAGGAACCCTATAGAGTTCTTCCAGCCATCCTGAATCATTTTGGCCATCGTAGTGCTTCCAATCCTCTTGTCGTCACAAACCCAGTGGTATTCGCTCTTTGCTATGGAAGTGTTCTCGGGTTTTTCTATCGCTGCCTGATGATCAGCTCCACAATACTCTGTTTTTTCCGTTGCCTCAGATAATTTTGATTGTTCAGCAAAAGCCCTGCTGGTGTTCCTGTCCGTTGCGGCGTCGAAGCCTGCACTATTACCTCCTCCTGCGACTATTTCCATTGCATCGTTTACATCTTGGGTACTGCCTATCTCACCAGACTTTATCTGGTCCCTCATTATTGATAAGTTCGAGTAAATGGCAATTGCTTGTGTTGCCCGCGCCATATAAACAAGCTTAACGAGGGACTCGTTCTTCACTGATTCATTGATTTTATTGAGGGTGTCTACCACAGATATTATGCTAGTAGCTATGTTAAATTTTTTCATTATCTCCTTGGATATGAAGGCAGATACTAACTTTTCTACCTTACCACCGCCCGCGTCGGCACTTTCCTCTAAAATTTCCTTTTCGGCTAAATCAACCCCCTCTTCGGTCAAAGTTTCGTCCATACCCCTTACAAGTTCACCGTCATTTTTTTTGCTGACTGTTTTATCGCCATCTTTTTCTGTTTGTTTTGTATCACATTTTTCTGGGTTTTTGTCACAATCAGGTCCACCTGGCTTAGCTGCATTTGCATTATTGTCGGGATTTGCCGGATCTGTATTCATTCTGCTACAGTCACTAACTGCGAATACACATTGAACTATTCTGCCCGAGCTAGTATTATCTTTGAATATTTTAAGGATGAGTTTGTTTCGGATACTAACTCTTTTGTCTGATATCTTTTCGCGTGTTTTTTCAAAAAACTTCCAACTTTTTATACCTGTCATGTTGGAAATAGATTTTCTTAGATAGAATCTCTTAGCCACCTGGTACCACTTAGTGTTTTCATTAACGGCCTTACGGAGTGCCTTTCTTGCTTCTTTATCACTTCCAAAAACCTCAGTATCAATAAACTTACTCAGTCCTTTGTTGAAGTCATCTAGCTTGCCTGCGTTCAGGTTCTTTAAGTCAGAATCAGTCAGCCCAGAATTGAACTGCAAATCTGGTTGCCCATTTATCTGCACAACCGCTGGCCTTGTCCTATAACCCTTGATAGATGGGTCATAGAAACTGGCGCTTACAAACTTTATGCCTTGTTTTTCGAATAGGTCTTTCTCGAACTTGGATGTACGCATAGAGTTATACCAATCCCTAAAAGGGTGCCCGGTATCAACTTTGTTAGCACGGAATAGCAAGTTCTTGTTGCTATCTGGAATCTCACTCAATGCATCACCATCTCTACTAGTTGCCATCTCCGCAAGACGTGCGCGCATATATGCTTGCACCCAGTGTTTTGAGCTACCGTCAAGGTCCACCTGATACCTTACAAACGCCTTGGCATCAATATTACTTAGGAGGTGATCAAGCTGAAAAACGTTCATAAAAGAAAATAATGCGAATATACCAAATACTGAACCACCACCAACCAGGCTAGCAACAGCTCCAACGACAGCTGCTTTCCTACGATTCTTAAGAATACTCTTTATATTTAAGCCGCCCTTGAACAGCCTATTAAGCCTGCCACCAGAAGAAGTGGGTTGGTACAAATTATCTGCCACAGAAGATCTCTCCTCGTTATCTGCGGCGGTGGAGTTTTGCGAGCCACCACCCTGCTTTTCGGCACTTAACAGGGAGTCTGGAGACTTTGCTGGTCGACCGCTAGTTGGATCCCAGTGGTTTACTTCTTTTTCTTTGTCATAAACGGCCATAGCCTAATACCTACATGCCACCGTATTGTGGTGCATTAATATCTATCTGACCACCAGAAATATCCATATCCATATCTTGAGGCGCTGCCTGCATAGGCTGTCGTCCAGGCGTAGTGCTTATCAGGTCAGTTTCGGTCGGGCTGGCTACTACCTGAATATGGACGTGACTTTGACCCGCAAAGAACAAACCCTGCCCCACGGGGAACTGACTGAGGCGCTTCTTTTCTTCCTCGGTGAGCTTAAATACCTCCGACAAGACATCAACTGCAGTTGCTGACTGCTTCAGTAATACCTGCATCGAGGCATTGGCGACAATTGCTCGACCCATTCGTGAACCCATGAAGTCCTCGACGTCCTGAGTGATTGTGGTGATACCCAGGTTGTACTTTCGGGCGCGCTTGGCCAAGCTGAATAGGAAGTTAGCTGAGTCCTCGTACTTCATTAGTTGCCAGGCCTCATCGACTATGAGCATGCGTCGCTTCTGATCGGTCTTGGTCTTGTTCCAGATGTAATTAAGCACAATATACATAGCAACGGGACGCAATTCGTCTTCGAGGTCGCGAATATTGAACACGACCAAGGGGTTATTTATCTCTATATTAGATTGCTGGCTGAAAATACCTGCAAATGTACCCGAAGTATACTTGCGTAGGCGCTGGGCTAGCTGTGGACCGCTACCGCCCATATGTAACAGTGTGTCATAGAGATCGGAGATTGTGGGTGGTGGTGAGCTATGAGTTAACGGGTCGTTAGTTATGCCAACCTTAGCGTATGTTTCAATCAAGGCGGCGTCTAGATCGGCTTCTTCAACTGGACTAAGGGCTGGTGCCATCATGGCATTCCCACCCATCATCTGGGCTTGTGCTCCACCCATCATCAGCCTGAGTAGTCCATGCAAGGTAATCAAGTTACTTCTAAGTGCGTTGTCGGCCTCTTCAGTATCCACCACCCTGGGCAAGTCAAATGGATTTATGCGTGTCGCCGAGTTTAGGCTTAGTCTGACGTATGATCCAGCTACGGCATCGCACATCTTCTCGTACTCGTTCTCGGGGTCAATAATGAATATTTCCGTGCCCATCATTAGTGAGCGTAGGGCTTCGAGCTTAACGGTGAATGACTTACCTGCGCCAGACTTAGCAAAGACCACTGAGTTGCTGTTTTCCAAAGAGAATCTGTCGAATATAACCAAGCCCGAGTTGTGCATGTTTACGCCGTATAAAATACCGTTTTCCTGGCTTAGGTCGGCCGAAGTGAATGGGAAAGTCGTGCTAATGGCGCCGGTACTCATGTTGCGACGAATTTGTAGCTGATCAACAAACTGGGGGACTGTGCTATTCATGCCCTGCTCTTGTTGTGAGGTGGCTGCTTTGGAGTAGACTAGCTGCTGACCTAACAGTGATTCAACCTTGTGAGACACAAACTCGAGCTCTTCCATACTATTGCCATAGATGGTGAAGTAAAAACCAAAGCGGAAGAACCTTTCTTCGCCAACCTGAAGCTTATCGCGCATCTCTTCAGCATCCTGAATCGCCGCCTGTTTGGCTGGGTCACGTACACGTCCCTTTTCAGAGTCAATGTCTAGGCCTGCTTGTAGTTGTGTTACCTTTTTGCGTAGGTTATCTAGGACCACTTGGCTCTCTACGGGGTATACCAAGATTGACATATCAATGACCTCATCGAGGTTAATCATTGGGCTTAGCCAGCCCGTGTATAGCTGCCTAGGGTAGCCAAATACGTAGTACGTTCGTGCGAATCTGGTGCCTATGTGGAAATAGCTGTTCTGGAACTCCAACGAGCTGGGCGCTATGAAGTCACGAAGGGCTGTTATGCCCTTGCGAAACGCAGCGTCTACCTCTTGTCTTTCACGTGCTTGCTGTGCCTGAGCGAGTGCTACAGGATCAGTAATCTGCGTATTTTTTTTGCCAAATAGTCCCATTACTGTAGCTCCCTAGCAAGGTTGGGTTGGGCTGCGCTACCCTGCCCCTTTGTTACGACATCAACCGACAAATCGTCAAAGTTCTTGAGCTGCTGACGAGTGGCCGTATCGGGGTTATAGGTGTCATAGTAAAGCTCGATTAACTCCTGGGTATCTAACGGTAGGCTTTGTAGGCTTGCTTGTTGCAGCCCCCCCAGTACGGCCTGAACACGATTACGCAGCTCGGTCTTTGCCTTCTCTAGATCTGCTTCGTTAATAACCACATGATTCTCTTTGTTGCTAAACAAGTCTGTAACGCCACTAATGAAGTTCTTACTCTGAGTAAGGGCCTTTTGCACTTCAACATGAGGATAGTAAGGAATAATTACGTAGAATTTCTTGTCCATAATATTTGTCTGTTGAGCCAGAGCTGATATGTATCCAATATAATCTTCCATAAGCAGGGCCAGTAGCATGTTGTCGTGTTCTGAGCGAATCTTATCGAGGCGTTCCAGATATGGAGTTAGGTCAACTTTCTGGGAGCGGACAAAAATCTGGATTGGGAAATACAGTGAGTTTAGAAAACTTTGGTAATTGTATTCCACGGCCTCTTGCTCGGATTGGCTCATTAAGTCGAAGTTTATCGACTTCACCATAACTACTGAACGGAAAGAACCATCATTCATGATGACCACGCCATCACGTATTTCAGCGATCTGGAGGGCGTTCTGAGTGCTATTCGGGTTTGTTGCGGCAGGTTTTACTCCGGGGTTGGCTGCTTGTGTCTGAGGTGTGGCCGCAACTGGTTGAGGGGCCTGAGGTTGCTGGTAGTTAGTCTGTTGGGGGATGGGCTGATAGTTGGGTTGCGTCATCGCCATGGGCTGTTGAGGTTGCTGCGGTGGCAGCTTTTGTATAGCGGGCTGAGGAGCAATAGGCACTACTTGTTCGGTGGGTTGCGGGGCCTCGGGCATCACGAATGGTGCGGGATTACTGTTAACGGGTGCCACCACTTCGGTAGATGGTGCTTCAGACAGCGCATATGGCATACCGACCTGTGGTGCACCACCATAAACAGGTATCTCAACTGGTTTCTGGCTGTTTTGTGTGTTGGGGTCCATCTATACCTTATGCCCGCCCATCCCTACTCCTTAGTGGAGTGAAATTACAACTTCGTCTGGTGGGTTATTCTTGCGCTTTTGAGCTTCCCGCGCAATCGTAGCCACATCCAAGTCGTTGTTTCTGACTAGGTCTAGTATAGCAGTGTCGGGCTGGTGTGTCACTGCTGTGCGAGCCGCTTCTTCGGTGGCTTTTTGGGCCTGTTCTGCTTGCATTTGTTGTATCTGCGCCTGTTGCCGAGCTGCTTCTTCGGTGGCTTGTCGCTGCTTCTCTTGCTGCACAGATATTGGATCTATTGTGTGTAGGTGGTTTTTGTAGTTTGTACTCAGTAGCGGTTGGTTATTGAGGTTATGTATAAAATTCTCTTCTTCAGCGGTGGGCGTGGCTGCCGCGACCATACCCGAAGGCTCAAGACCCGGTTCGACTACCTGAGTGTTGAATGTAACGTAGTCTTGCGGTATGGTTGAGGTTTGCTGTTGTGGCTGATTGAGGAACCAGTAATTTGCGGGCTGCTGTGGTTGTTGGGTTTGTGGCGCCGCAGCGACTGGCGAGTTAATCGGTGCTGCTATGGGGTTCTGGAGACGTTCCATGACTTTTTCACGCCTAGCCTTAGCAGACGCTGCCATCATAGCGTTGAACTGAGTGGCTATGGGGTTATCGCTCTCGTCTAACATGTCACGGGCATTTCTGTCGTCTAGTGTTGGGACCGCATGGGGTAAAGAGGATGCGCTGACTAGTCGGTCGGAGGCTCCATAGCCAGCAGGTGCATTTTTTATGGCCCATCCACGGCTGTCAATAGTTGTTGCTAGGGCCGCTAGCCTACTTCTCACCTCTGTCTGTGAAAGTCCATCAGTATAGACCTTAACAACTTTCTTAGGTACGGTTATTGTAACGAGTTCTTTGAGCCCATCTTGATTCCATATGCGCTTTCTGGGTTTTACCATGAACCTGACTTTTGCCAGCGCCCATACTTCAGTGGGCTGATCCCTGCCCCAAGGAAAGGCGAAGAAGCCGAATAGCAATGTTGGTAGCAGGAATGCGGGCGCCATAAAGGTGGCACCTTTCATAATGACCGTAAACGTCAACCAACCGAAGAATGCAGCTACTAGCCCATAAATAAACTGCCGAAGGGTTAGCGGCCCAAGAAGCTTGTCTTCTGCCTCTATGTCTTGTAGAACTTTATATGTTGCCATGCAAAATACATTACTTTATTTTTTGAACATTGGGCTAGTGGGGTCATTTGGATCATTTGGATTACTCGGTCTAATTACCACTCCTGCTTCAGTAGCTTTGCGCCTGAGCTGATCTGCACTTGTCTTTATGTCACCAGGGTTGCTCACTGGTTGTCCTAATTGATATGAATTGGTTGTAGCAGCGTAAGTTTCTCTTGCCTTTTGATGTTCTTGCGACATAATTTTCTTATCTTCTCCAGATATGCCAGATGTTACGATTTCTTTTGGACTCTCTAAGTAGTCCAAAGTTTGCTCTCTTTGATTAATCGTTTTTACCGTTGCATTGCTATATGCTGCTCTGGCATTGTCACCTGAAGCATAGTTCTTGCTGGCCTGATCCAACTCATTTATACCACTCGTAATCCTGGATGCTGTTATCATGTCACCTGCCTCTACGGCACTATTTAGCTTATTATTTAATGCCTTAGATATGTTTTCTACAGCCACAGTTTTACTGCTAACGATTTGGTATGGCGTATTACCCTCGAAAGCTGCTACATAATTATCTTGGACGATGCCATCGTTCTCGGTTAGCATCTTACCACCGCTTTTCTCAATCGCTTCAAACGCATTAATATGCTTCCCCACCCCAGTTTTAAGGTCATAACGACCAGCTTCCGCAGTCGCAGAGTTTAGGTTGCCCGCTAGAGCCGTATAGGCTTCCTTATTACCATCACTGACTACATACATCATATTGTTGAATGAAGACAACTCTTTTATGCCCGTACCACTCTTGATTAAGTGAGTCGCGGCCATCTGCTGCTGCCCTGCGCCAAACCCTACGACCCTAGCCTTGCTTATAGTGCTATCTATGTAGGCCTTATCTTTTTCATTCTTCAGGTCTAAATTGAATATCTTGGCCATATTTTGTCTAGCTTCATGCTCTGTTTTGCCTGAGGCTAGGGCGCGATTCACATCGTCGTCATACTTAGATAGGTTACCTAATGTTGTGCCCATACTCCTTTGACCCGCTAGAGCAGAGTGGTACTGCATAGCAGTACCCATGGAGCCACTATGATTGGTTCTTTGAGCCGAAAAACCATCTGAGCGTGCCAAGTTGCGTATTCCGCCTCGATACATAACCCTGCCGTTCTTATCTCGCACTAGATTACCCTGATCGTCCTTTATGGCCTCTTTCCTCAGAGCATCTTTAATAAAGCCTGACTTATCTTTTGAGTTGGCAAATGCACCAGCAGCAAAACCCTTGTCATTTACCCATCTCCCAAAAGAAGTATTTCCCTTGAACCTTTGGCCGTGCTTAAGATTGTCCATATTGTTTTTTACAATATTACCCCTGGCATTTCTAAGACGATCGAATACGCCCTTGCTTCTATCGTTGACCATTCCAGTGACCGTACCTATGAGACCGCCCGCCATCTTGAATGCCATAGGCAGTAAGAAGTAGGGCGCAAAGTAAGCAATGAATCCCACGACCTGTCTAGCGAGATCGCCCTGATCTCTTGCCGCCACAAAAGCTAGCACATGACCACCCGCAATCATCGCAGAGATAATAGGAAACACAATAAGAACCGACAACAGGGCTGACTTCCACATCGTCCAGAACTTTTGGGTATTTGGTAGTATTGATGCTGCAATTGCTAAAGGTGCCATTACAACTAGTACTGTTACAAGTAGCTCACGGAAAACAATCACCGCGAAGGCTACCAGTGCTCCTAAAACAGCAGTAATTGCAAACAGGAATAGTCCTATCCACCCAAAGGCTACTATTCCGTAAGCTACTCCAGCCGCTAGACCTGTGAAGCCGAAGAATTGTAGCAGCAGAGCTGTACCAAAACTTAAGCTGTTGGCCCCTTTTCGTATGAACGGTCCGTAGAACAGAGATCTAATACCAGTACCAAGGTCATTACTTAGGGAAATCAGAAGCCCCAATACAGCCCAGGATGAGGCAATGAAAACCACTGCAAAAAGTAGCCTCGGTAGGACTTTTCTGACCGTGTAGGCGCTCATTATTTCCAAGCCAGCAACCTGTGATACGACCATAATAAGTGCTGCGATTACTATTAAACCTGCAGCCAGGTTTCTAAAATTAGCCCAGATATCATGGTAACTTTTTGCTGCGTCCGAGTATCCAAATATCGTTGAGGTGTTTATTGTGAGCAGGCTATTTATGACATTATCTGTAAACGCAGCTAATGACACCATTCCATCAACTATTGGACAGGCAAACCACTTTAGTACAGTACCAACCCCTCCTTTCATCGATGCTGCGCAAGCGAGCTTCTCTGTGTCAGATCCGCTAGCAGCAGCGATAGTTGCCTCTGGATTAGTATATGTTTGACTTGTGCTATTGATTAGTTTCTTTATCGTGTCGGGGATAGGTGCATTTGTTTTAGTTGGCGCGTTCCCTCCGATTTTACTGATGGTATTTGGGGAGGTCTTTGTTCCAGGCTTTATTCCTAGTAGCTTAAGGCCGTAATCTTGGCATACATCTGTTCTCTTTCCTTCCGCATAGAGTATCGCTCGTTTTTCGTCGGGTATACCGTTTGACCTATAATAGTCAACGGTCATTGTGCAAGTGCTAAGGTCATCAATAGTAAAACCTTCAGGTTTTTTTTCTGCACCATTGCTGAGGCCAGTTTTTAGCCACGTGGCCAGCTCATCATCGACAGCTCCACTAGTAACTATATAGCTACCACAACTAGTCGCTTTTTTAATATAAAACAGCTGCTTGCCTGATAGTGAGTAGCTATTGTTGTCAATGGCATAACCTAAGCGACAGAGAGCCTTCTCGAAGTCATCGGCACTGCTCGGTTTATCAGTTGTATAGTGATTGAAAGTGTCATTATCTGCACCTCTCTGCCAAAATGTAATTGTATTATTGCCGCCATTCCCTATTAAACCAGAAGTATTGGCGTTAACTTTTCTAGATTCAAACGAGAAGGACGCGGATACCGCATTAGCAACCTGATATGTCAGCATAACTACAGCGATACTGCCTAAAACAACCATCTTCCGCATAAGCTTTTTCATCTTACTTATAATAATACAACATACCCATACCTGAGTATATCTAAAATATGTCTAATGATTATTTTTATACAAGATAAAATTTGTATAGTAGAATGATAGATATGAAAACAAAGCTCTCAGCTTTATTTGTGGGTATTTTGGTCGCAACACCACTTTTATTCACTGCTATTGTAAAACTTTACCCTGGGCAGTCTGATGTAGTATATGCTGAGAATAAAATATGCCAGAAAGCTACTGACACCAACTGTACACCTCAATCCAGTGATCCTGCCTTAGCTGGAAAGGATGACACATGTAAGACGGGGGATTGTATAATTGACCGATACGTTTCTCCTACAATTAAGGCTCTGTCTGCCTTAGTCGGCGTTGTTGCGACTGCGTCCATAGTCTACGCGGGTATACAATATTCTTCTGCCGAAGGAGATGCCGGAAAAATATCTGCTGCAAGGAAACGCATATCTCAGACAATAGCAGGCCTTCTTGCCTGGTTGTTCCTGTTGACGTTTCTTAATTGGCTTATGCCAGGGGGGCTATTCTAGTGCTTAGCATAATCGATACATTAGCTGCTGCATGCAGCTCAAGCAACAGTTTCTTTGGTATCCCAACTTGGTATAAATATCTTGTCGACGCAGGTCTCATGACCACCGATGCGTCAGGTGGGTGCTCATTGGCAACACTTACGACTAATCAATGGCCGCAGGTTATTGTGTTGGTGGCCATGGCTATACTAGACATATTATTGAGAGTAGCTGGCCTAGTAGCTGTTATATTCATAATATATGGTGGTATAAAATACATCACCAGTGAAGGTGACCCCGGCGCCACCAAAAAAGCCCAGGAAACTATAATCGGCGCCGTTATTGGCCTAGTGATTGCTGTTATTGCAGCAGCGGTTGTGTCATTTATTGGAAAGGCTCTAGGGTGATGTTCGATAAGCTAGCGACAATGTCTGATGCCGTTAACCAGCTTCCAAATGTTAATGCTGGTAGCGGAACAATACAAACAATACTAAATACAGTGTTTGGCATAATGGGCGCAGTGGCGGTGCTGGTTATAGTACTTGCTGGTTTTAGATATATAATTTCTCACGGCGACAGCAGGCTAATTGAACAATCCAAGAACCAAATATTATATGCAATCGTTGGCCTGGTTGTAATTATTTTTGCTACAGCTATTGCTAATTTTGTTATTAAGGGTATTTAAGCTATGAGAAGACTATTGTTATCACTTTTGGTCACTACTAGTGCAGTGCTATTTTTGTCTATTCCTGCTATGGCACAGAACGTAGTAACGGATCCTGCTTGTGGAGTTGGCGGGACGGGTGGCTCGGCCTACTGTCAACAATCTGGCAGTAATCCAATTGTCGGTCCAAACGGGCTAATAACCAAAGTTATTAATATCATTAGCTATATTGCTGGCATCGCAGCAGTCATAATGGTGATCATAAGCGGGATTATGTTCGTTAACTCTCATGGTGACTCGAACTCAGTTAAAACGGCGCGCAATACACTTATGTATGCGATAATTGGTCTTATAATAGTAGTAATAGCACAGACACTCGTGAGGTTTGTCCTGAGCAGAGTGGTTAAATAAGGAGCTAAGATGAAAAACACTAAAGTATTAATGTCGGCATTAGTAGGCGTAGGAGTAGCTACTGCGGCGCTATTTGTTCCTTCAAATCCAGTTTTTGCAGACTCCAAGACAGAAGTCATGAACGGCATTAACCAAACTGGCTCAGGTTCAAACACGGATATCCCAGGCTTAATCGCTGCAGTAGTCAACTTCTTAAGTTTCGTAGTAGGCGCTCTATCCGTAATCATGGTTATTTACGGTGGCTTCCGCTATGTCACTTCGGGTGGTGACTCAGGCAAGGTCTCTGGGGCAAAGAACACAATTGTCTATGCCTTAATTGGTCTACTGATTGTCGTTCTAGCTCAGGTAATTGTTAAGTTTGTGCTAGAGAAGGCCATCGGAGCCTAGTAGACACTTATCTACCCCTGTGGTATAAAGTAAACAAAAGGGCTTAAGAAAGGAATCTCAAAATGATTAGTACTATTAAAAAAACAATGCTAGCAATTGTTGCCACACTAGCAGTAGTGGTAGCGCCAGTTGTTACGCCTATGGCGGTCTATGCTGAGCAAGCAAACATTACCGACAATCTAAAGGCTGGTTCGAATCTCGATCCAACAGGCAACAATACTGATATATCATCAGGTTCATCTGGTATAACCAACCTAATTACAAGTGTAGTTAATATCTTTTCACTTATTGTGGGCATGGTATCAGTTATCATGATTATCTACGGTGGCTTCCGCTACATCACTTCTGGTGGTGACTCGGGCAAGGTTTCTGGAGCTAAGAACACAATTATCTATGCTGTAATTGGCCTAGTGATAGTCGTCCTTGCACAGGTAATCGTTAAGTTTATTCTAGATAAAGCTACCACTATTCAGTAGTCGTACGTTCTAACAAATTTAAGCGCCCGCACAGGGCGCTTTTTGTTTGCTCACACATGAGTGCTCCATGACCGCGCTGTGACTGCTCAATAGATTTAACTGTTCCCTACCCCCTTCTCCTATATTATCGAGAATGACTCATAGAAAAACCACTCGCTTTCACGAGTGGTTTGTATTCAAGACTGCACCAAGTTGGTTCTAGAGAACTTGAATCTTCTTTACGGTGTCTTGCTTGACCTTAGTGAAGCTGATAGTGAGTACGCCGTCTTTGAGCATAGCTTCAATCTCTTCTTCCTTTACGGGAACTGGCAAAGCAATGCTTCGTGAGAATTCACCCCAGTAGCACTCTTGTGCAAAGTAGTTGATCACATCATCTTCATTGCCAGCCGATAGCGTGCCACGAATACTTAGTGTATTGTCAGCGATGCTTACGTCTAAGTCGTTCTTGTTTACGCCCGCCGTACGAGCCTTAACAACTAGCTTTTCCTTGGTTTCGTAAACGTCTACAGCCAATTGGCCTGGAAGATCTTCGCTTTCATCCCACTCATCATTAGCAACGGTTGGTTCGTTGCCCTCAGTTGTTTCTACATCAGTTTGTGCTGGTTCCTCATCACCCAAGAAAGCTGCAGTAAGTTCGTCTTCCTCAAGCAACAGGTCGTCATCGCGATTTCGTCGCGCCATGTTGTTACCCTCCACGGTTATTTTCTTAGAAAACAGTCTTGAATTTTTGTGTTACTAGCAGTATAGCTTAGTTTTAACAGAGGACGCAACACCAAAGGGGTTATTTACAACACAATAAATACAACAGTGCTTATGTTTGAACAAATTATTAGTTTCCTTGCCCCACACCAATGTGTTTGCTGCGGTAAATACGGTGATATTTTGTGCCAAAGATGCACCAATTCTTTGCGTACCATATCTGTTGAAGACACACTAATGGCATATCAGACGCTAATAACCCTGCTTAGGTCAGATTATGCATGTATAGAGAACAGAGTGAGGCTAAATATTAGCACATACTATAGTGGTAGCGCTAAAAAACTTATACATTCGCTAAAATTCGGTCGTGCTAAATATACGGCCAAGAATGTAGCTGAGATCATGATGCCACTACCAGTAGATTATGACCTTATAACTTACGTCCCTACATCAACATCACACATTAGGGTGAGGGGCTATGACCACGCCGAGTTAATCGCCAAGAACTTGTCGAAGAAACTGCAAGTCAAAAAGGCTAAACTCCTAACAAAAACAGATCAAAAGCGTCAGATTGGTTCCGATAGAAACCGCAGGTTGTATCAATTAGAGGGTTCGATTATTGCCAAAAACCCAAAGGCAATCACAGGAAAGAGGGTTTTGCTGGTAGATGATGTGTTCACTACGGGGTCAACTATCGCCCTGTGCACCAGGTTGTTATTAGTAGCTGGCGCAAAAAGTGTTGATGTTTGCGTCTTTGCCTTGGCAGAAAGCTCAGCCACTGGTATAATTACCCCTGTTACAAAGAAGCCGTCAATGGAAGGGTGTCCGAGCGGTTTAAGGAAACGGTCTTGAAAACCGTCGTGCCGGCAACGGTACCGTGGGTTCGAATCCCACCCCTTCCGCCAACATAAGATTCGCGCTACAATAAGGCGAATACCTCTAATGGAGAGGTACCCAAGAGGCTGAAGGGGGCGGTTTGCTAAATCGCTAGGGGGGAGCAATCCCCCGCGAGGGTTCGAATCCCTCTCTCTCCGCCAATAAGGAGTCCCATTTCGGGGCTCCTTATTTTGTTGTACTTTGCACCTCGAAGCAAGCATGGTGTACAATAACGCTTATGGATGAGGACAAAAAAACAGAGAGTTTTGTTATACAGGATGACTCTGTTGAGCCAGAATCGCAATGGAAGTATCAGATGCCCGAGGCTTCACATGAGGAGGTCCGTTGGACGGCTTCGGAGTTCATCGCACACGACAGGAGCCCCTTATGGTATCTTGCTGTCCTCGCTGGCGGTGCGGCTCTCTCGGTGCTTATATATTTCCTCACAAAGGACCTGCTATCCCCTGTTATTTTAGCGATGGCTACGATAATCTTCTTGGTTGCCGCTAGCCGCAAGCCTCGAGTACTGGAGTATGTGGTCGATGGCAATGGCCTCGAAATCGCAGGCAAGTTCTACCCCTACTCTGATTTTCGTTCATTCGGCATCGTACACGATGGAGCATTCTCGAACATAACGCTTATGCCCCTCAAAAGATTCATGCCACCCATCAGTATCTACTACGCCCCAGAGGATTCCGAGAAAATTGTCGATACTCTGGCGGCATTTTTGCCCATGGAAGAATATAAACTAGACCTAATTGATAGCCTAATTCGTAAATTACGCTTCTAGCTAATGGCTAGTTCTTTGTAATATTATTTTTATCTAGAACGACAACGTAATTTTTGTTGTCTTTTAGCTTAGATGTAATCACGGCTCGAGTGCACGGCTTTGTCTTGGCATCACAAGTGTCGCCGTCAGTGGCGCTAACTGAATAAGTGTAGGCATTCGTAGGAGATATGCCTTTTTCTTTCAAGCCCTGCTCTGTCGGATATGTAGCGTCGGACGTATAGGTAGTCTTGAGTTTTTCGGCGAAAGTATCGATATCAGTATGAACGGCGATGTCTGTTTTGGTGGACTTTGAGTTATTGTTCTTGCTAGTTAGCGCCCTAAAGGCCCATATAATACCCCACACTAAAAGCGCCAGAACTAACAGAGCAACTATAGCTGCGATAATCTGCCTAATGCGTTGGCTGCGCTGATTCTCGGCGTATGTCTCACTGTATTCAGTGTACTCAGGGTAGTCTTTTTCCATAAGAACATCATACCTCCTATTGTCAAGATAGACAAAAGCACTTTGAACCATACGGCAAATACGTCTATTATTAGAGGTATGAAGGGTTTTCCAGAAGATTTTTTGTGGGGCGCGAGTACTGCGGCCTATCAGGTAGAGGGTGGTAATCATACGCAGTGGACTGAATGGGAACAAAAAACTGCTGAGCAGCGAGCTCAAACTGCTGAGCAGCGCTATAAACACCTTAGCGTCTGGCCAAGTATAAGGGCCCAGGCCGAAGACCCAAGCAACTACCTATGCTCGACCGCTGTTGACCACTACAATCGCTACAAAGAGGATTTTGACACGCTCAAGGGGCTAAACCTTAACTCTTTTAGATTTGGTATTGAGTGGGCACGACTACAGCCCAATCAGGGTGAATGGGACAACAAAGAAATTGAACACTACCGTCAGTACATAGCCGAGCTCAAACAGCGTGGCATCGAGCCTATCTTAAATATTTGGCACTGGACCATGCCGACTTGGTTTACGGACATGGGAGCCTTTGAGAGGCGTGAAAATATCAAATATCTCACAGCTTTTGTCGAGAAGGTCATTGATGAATACGGCGATGAATTAAAATACGTGATTACTCTGAACGAACCCAACTCATACGCTTTTATAGGATATTTGCAGGGAATGTGGCCGCCACATCAAACGAACCCCCTACTCTTTCGTAGGGTGTACAAGAACTTGATGTGCGCCCATAAAGAGGCTTACCGTATCATCAAAAATTATGCTCCACATGTGCAGGTTGGTATTGCTCAGAATATCGAATGGAGTCAGCCGCTCAGGAACACACCTTGGCACAAGTTGGTCGCACATACAACCAAATATATTTGGGGCTGGTGGTTTTTGGATAAGATCAAGAATTATCAGGATTTTGTCGGCGTCAACTACTATATGGCTAATTTCTACAACTGGCGTGGACAGCAAAAGAATCCCAAGGATCCTCGCAGTGACTTGGGCTGGTACATGGATCCTAATTGTCTAGAGTTTGTTATCGAACAAGCTGCCGACAGATACAAAAAGCCCATTATTGTTACTGAAAACGGTGTTGCCGAAGCGGCCGTGCCTGATGAAGCTCGCCAGTGGTGGCTTGAGGAAACTATCGGTGCCATGTCCCGTGCAATCGAGTCAGGAGTGGAACTCAAAGGCTACATGCACTGGAGCCTGCTAGATAATTTTGAGTGGGCTGAGGGCTTTTGGCCGAAGTTTGGTCTAGTGGCTGTCGATCGAGCCACAATGCAGCGGACAGTCAAGCCTAGTGCCAATTGGCTTGCTAGCAAACTAGGCGAACAATACAGTACAGACTTGGAAGACGAAACTAAGTCGACTACTTGATAGAAATTTGCTCGATAGGAGTCTTTGAGAAGTTCCAGTAGTCGATTGGTTCACCCTTTAGATAGGACTTCACGGCGCTGTTAAGCACCCTAGCCCTAAATTGTCTAAAGGCCATTTTGTCCTTTGGCCAAGATGGGTCAACTCCTTCCCAATCGGATACTGCCCAGGCACTCTTGATCAGCAAAAACTCTTCTAGGTATTTGCTTGGCCTTTCTAGCCCTGCCTTAGCGGCAATGTCGTCAATCACTTTGTCGCTGTGGGCAATCTGGTCACGAGTAGTCTTATAGGCGACTGGATACCTGGATTCGTAGTCCGTGAACCATCCCCCACCCCATCGAGCTGAAATCAGGGTGTCATAACCAATCGGGCCAAAGCCATATAGCTCAAAATCAATTATCCCACGCTCCATCACATTGTATGGGTTAAGGTCGTGTTGGATTATTCCCATCGGCGCGTCTTTGAGCCTCTCAACTGCAAGATTGAGCGCTTTTTGGTACTCCTTGTCGCTGTAGCCAAAGTAAGAGTAATTCCATTCGACCATGTTCTCTGTGAACAAAGTGTTTATAAACTCGGTTGGCGATATGCTGCTCTTGTTCTCTGCTCGAGTCTGGGCATCTGCGTACTTTGACATAACACCCAAGTAGTCACCAAAAGTCTCATCAGACACCTTGCCGTCACAGGTGTATTCACGAGCAAATTTCTTATGAAATGGCTCCGTCCCTACCGATGTTTCTGTAAAAAACCACTTCCCATCAGGCAATTCACCATAGCCTAGAACTTCGGGTACAGGAAAACCTCGCCTAGACAGAGACATTGTATGATTTTGCTCTAGTAGAGCTATTTCTTTCGGCCCAATGCGACCGTATTTTTGGTTGTCCAGAGACACTGCTACCACGCATTCTTTGCGCAGACGCGGCTTAATCTCAACGAATTGCTCTCCGCCCAGATTCCATGTCTTTATCGCTGACTTCTCTGGCTGCTTCATACTTTTAAAGTATAAGTATAATATCGCTCAAGCGCCACCGTAATGTGCCAAAATAAAACTATTTGCTGTGGCCCACCAGGTATCCAAGGACTACCATCGCCTCTGTTTGCTCAAGACCCAGCACCCTTTTCCAGTACTCGTCGTGCATACCACCCACTGCGACGCCACTCATGTTTTTTGAAGAAGCTATGTTGAGTGCTAATTGTTGCATGGCAGCTCCAGCTTCAAGCATAGAGAACCTTCCACCCCTTTCGCCGTATTTAGCGGTTGCTCGGTTTGGAAAAGATACAAATACAATAATTGCACTCGGAGAACCAGCAGTTTTTATGCTCGCATAATCTTGCGCTTCTTCCCAACTCGGAGCCCTCTTGGGTAGTTGAACTAGGCCGTGCTCTACACTATCGTAATAAAGTACTTGTCCGCTATAATCTTTTACATCAAACGCTACACAGAATACTTCTGTCGTATATGTTGCCCCCGCCGAAGGGTAAGAGCGATGTTCTATACCATTCCATGCGAAGAAGCTGGACATAACGAGCGATAACTCTTTTGTAGACATAGTCCGACCACTGAAAGATCTTTCACTTTTTCTGACTTGCGCCACCTTGTTGATTGGGGATTTGGCCATGGGTAGCTTGAGGGATCTGACAGGATACTCCAGTGATAGCTTTTTGTCGTTACTACTATAATTATTGAACCGTTTTGCAAACTCTTTGGAGTTGAACTTATCTAACTTAGACGCTTCCCAGAATCTGTCGAAAAAAGTTTCTTCTTCCATAACTATCCTAGCGGGTGTGGTAGTTTATTGGGGAAAACAATCCCCTCCGATGCCCAAGGGTATCTCGACGCAAGCTTATCCTCAATGTTACCAATTAGCGGCCAATTCTGATGAGCAAAAATCGATGCCATATCTGGTGACACCGCTCGGACTACTCGGATGCCTAGTTGATGACAGTCAATGGTCGACATATCTCTGTAGTATAACCCAATGCCTTTCTTGGCTAACTGTCTCATAACGGTTTCTAGTGCGGCGCTCGGAGCAACTTGCTTTCCATCTCTAGTGACAGGCAGTATGATATTTCGATTTCTGAACATCGGTAGGTTATGCCATTCCTCGGGATGAACCGTGTAATATATGGCATGGTCATCAAAGTTGTTGACATTATCGGGTGTTGCCAACGAAGATGTGTCAGCGTGTTTTTCGTATATCCCCGCAAACAATACCCCCTGGTTCCATTCGAGAAAGGCCTTGTCTAGGGCTGCACTGGCGGTCTCGCGACATGCTACGCCGAGGGAATATCGCCACCTACCCTGCTTCGGGATGCCACCAGCGACTGCAATAACTGGGAACGGGCTATATTCAGGAGTCAAATCAAATGCCCATACTTCACCGTTTAGGGTTTTTACCTGCTCAGCTTTGTCTGTGGGGACTTTGATGGACCTTGCGGGAACACTATGCATCCAAGTAATCATTAGTGCATCTCTTTCGATTAGCTCCTGGATTGCTCTTAGTAGAGCGATTATGTGCGTTGGTCCTGCCGCTAGACCCGATGACGTAGGCGCGCCTGTCTGGAAGTCATCCCTTAGTGCGACTAGAGGGTGCGGCACCCAATATTCCTTATTGTCAGCCAACCTAAAAATATTTGTGTACAGACAAGTATCTTTGTATAAATTGCCAAAAGGAAATGATGGGTCTTCTCTCTGTTGTCTGCTAAAAAGGCACCACTTTTCGGGATCAATTCTTGAGTCTGGCTGAATAGTCGTCTTCGATTTGAGGGGTAGCTGCTTTATTGTTGCTGCATACCTTTCGATTGACTCACCTATGGCCGCAAGTTTGGCTTCATCAACCTCATACCCTACGCCACCTGATGCGCTCTCCCATGGGGAAATTATCGAGCTAGGTACACCCATATGAACAATGCCTGTCAGGTCGCTCATCGACGTTATGGCACGCTGTGGTTCAAGCGTTATGCCGTGCCTATTATTGGCCGCTTGTAGTAGGAGGCGTTGGCTGAGGGGTATCGTCATCGTGTTGAATGTTTTCACTGGCTGTTGGTCGTATAACTAACCCAGCACCTGCGTTGTCTGATGCACCTGACTGGCCTGGCTCTGATACCTCTTCATCGACATAGTCTTTTGCGATTCGTTTGTGATACCAAACCGATATCCAGCCTACGATTATTGGTATGGATATCAAGTAGATGATTCCACCAACACCAGTAAAAACCAATGGAGCTACAAGTAATGCTTCTCCAATTACTGCGACTGCAATAAGCCCAGTTATCTGGACTGCTCTCATTAGCGGATACTCTATCTTGACACTTGAATAAAGAAACCACAGGGTTAACAGGGGCACAATGAACACTAGTGGTATCAAATATGCTAGGCCTGCATCGCTACAGGAGTTGAGCGGCTGAGTAATGTCAGTTATGCATCCGCCAAGAGCAATGTTTATTATCCAATACCCCATATATACTAGGACTGCCACAATCGGTACGAATAGTGCAGCAAGCACCGTCAGTAGGTGGCGGTTTTTTACCTGATGGAGCTCACCTTCTTTGCCAATTTTTTGGGCCAAGAGCGAAGATGTCGATATCGTTGTTGCCAGACAACAGCAGCAACAGCAACACGAAGAACAGGTGGGCGTAGCTACAGCGCTAGAAAGTCTATCTTTATCAAACTGAGTCGGCAGCGCTTTCATACTACAACCATGGTAATGCTAATACTCCAGTGCCGTCAATCTCGTTTACTGTGCAGACTGGACATAAAGGCACCTTTAATAGCTGGTTCTTTGCAATTTTTCTGTCTTCTAGGTTCCAACTAACAGTAGAATTACACAGGCTAGTGTCATTATTGGCAATTCTGCGGAGCTCAATCTTGACTAACTCCGAGGCCACTTCGATCAGTTCGTCAGTCGCTCGCGGCTTTGTTGGTGGCTGCTCGTCTCCCCACCTTTTGGTAATTCTTCCTTGGAGACATGCAATGCATGCTGTCTCCCCAGGAAACACAAGCGGACCTACAGATATTGTGTTTCTGTATGCTACATCAACAAATAGATGAGGCACTTTTATGTCAATGTAATCAATTTTTTCGAGTAGATCAGATAAAGTGCTAGTTGTTCTGATCAGCACTAATAAATTTGCTTTACTGGAGTCCGAAATCGGTCCGAGATTAAGCTTGTTGGGGTCGCCGATAACCGATATAAGTAGCTTTGGCTCCTTGTGCAGAACTGGGACAATAACCTCGGCGGCGACCAACTCTTCGAATACTGGCTGCTCCTGAGCGGGCACATTAGACCGCAAAAAATCTTTACCTGACTTCAGTGATGCCAGGAATGACTCCCTAGAGTCAGACAATCCGACTTCATATATAGCATCTGCCCCGCCCGATACAATCAGTGAGTTATTATTTTGTCTTATCTTCCAACCTGGAGATAGCTTAAATTTCGTTGGAGTTCCCTGCTTTGTCATAACAATGTCTTTAAGTATACACATTCTTGTGAATATGAACAGTTTTATATATAATGTTCATATTGGAGCATGTGATATGAACGAATTTAAAATTGGGCAATACGTAAAACAACCCCAGGGATTCAAGGCTTTTATACCAAACGACTTTCCGCCCAGAGGAGATATTCATCTAAATACCAGAATAACTTCCAAGCATACTGAAGCGATTCGATTGTTGGGCAAGCTTGATGGTATTACTTTCTTGCTTCCAGATAAAGACTGGTTCCTTGCTATGTTTATCCGTAAAGATGCCTCGTCGTCTAGTCAAATTGAGGGCACGAATGCCACTATGATGGATTCCATCGAAAGAGAAAATGTCGAGCCAAGCAGCTCATTGCCTGCCGACGTTGATGATATTATCCACTACATTAAAGCTCTAAACTATGGTCTAGAGAGAGCCGCCAGTTTCCCCTTCACTCTTAGATTTATTTGTGAACTGCATGAAAAGCTTATGACAGATGCCCGCATAACCAATTCACCGTTCCCTGGTGAGTTTCACACAAAGCAAAATTGGGTTTCGGGTACACGACCCGATAATGCTCGGTATGTTCCACCTCCAGTGCAAGAGATGAAAAGAGCCTTAAGCCAACTGGAAAAGTTTATCCATAAGGATGACAAATTTTTGCCTCTCATTAAAGCTGCACTGCTTCATGCACAGTTTGAGACAATTCACCCTTTCAATGATGGGAACGGTCGCACGGGGCGCATGCTGATAACTATGTACTTATGGTATGAGAAGCTTCTAGAAATGCCCATACTATACCTTTCGTCTTATTTCAAACAGAACCAGTCGCTATATTACGAGAAGCTTGAGGGCTACCACAACAACAATGTTATCGAATGGGTAGAGTTTTTCCTTGATGGTGTTATCGAAGTATCTAACTCGGCAATTTCAATATGTGCCGAAATTGCCAAGCTTCGTGAACGTGACATGGCCAGGATCCAGAAACTGAACCGAACTTCTTCAGGGGCAACATTGAAAATACTCGAGAACCTTTACAAGATGCCTATCGTTGGAATTGCTGACATTGTGAAGTGGACTGGCTATACGGACAAGGGCGGCTATTTGGCCATAGGTCGGCTGGTGGCAATGGGTATCCTTGTGCCTACGAAGATTGGAGACACCGTCTACGCCCAAAAATGGGTTTATAAAGACTATGTTGAGCTATTTGAATAGGCCATGGTCTTAAGCCAAACAAAAACCCTCATTTTCAATAATAAGGGCTTCTACTGCACTTTCGCTAAATTGTCTTATCCTGAAAAGAAGTCGCTGTTAATTCAACTTGGTACACCCGGCAGGATTCGAACCTACGACCTTTGGCTCCGCAAGCCAACGCTCTATCCAGCTGAGCTACGGGTGCTCAAGATAAGTAACAGGGGTAATGATACCATAGGGAGGCATAAAATACTAGTCTAACATTCCGCCACGCAACACCTTGCGGTATAATACCGCTGTTGGCGATGGAGAGGTCGCATAGTTGGTCTAGTGCGCCGCACTCGAAATGCGGTATAGGGGCAACTCTATCGAGGGTTCGAATCCCTCCCTCTCCGCCACAGGCTACACTCCTCACACAGAGGAGTTTTTTATTCTATGTGATTGCGCACGCCACCGAGAACTAGTATTATAAGGCTATGGATGAGAAAGGGTTGGGGCGCCTATTGCAGGCGGCGCGCAAGAGCGCAGGCATGACTCAGCAGGATTTGTGCCACAAGGCGGGTCTGAGCTACTCTACCCTTACCAAGATCGAGAGAGGCGCTATAAAGGCCCCCTCTGTTTTTACTATTTTGTCTATCTCGGGTGCTCTTGGCGTAGGTATTGATTCGCTACTTGCCCCTGCCCTACCGACTGACAAGCCCAAGAAGCATTCCAAAAGCGGCGTGAGCTTTGTCTATTTTGATGTGAACGGTTGCCTGGTGCGTTTTTACGAGCAGGCTTTCACGAGGTTGTCAGAGGTAAGCGGCTTATCTTGTGACGTAATAGAGACGGCTTTTTGGCACTACAATGATCGAGCCTGTCGTGGTGAAATGACCATGGATGAGTTTGACGAAAAAATATCCAAGGCCTTGGGTGTGCAGAAAATCGACTGGCTGAGCCACTACTTGAAAGCCATCGAGCCAATCAAGGAGATGCACGACCTACTACGTTGGGCTAGCCAAAACTATCGTGTTGGCCTCCTGACCAACATCATGCCAGGCTTTGTGAATGCTATGCGCAAACAGGGCTTCATCCCTGATATTTCCTATGATGCTATTGTTGACTCCTCTATAGAGGGAACAATCAAGCCCGAATCGCGTATCTATGAGATAGCCACCGAACGGGCACGCTGCTCTGCCAGTGAAATCATGCTAATAGACGATACCAATATCAATATGATGGCGGCCGAAAAACAGGGGTGGCACGTGCTCCAGTTCAGTGATTACGCCCTTGACCAATCAATAAATCGTATCAAGGCCGCACTAGACTAGACGGATCTCCACACCCACCAACTAAAAGGCTCCATACAATAAGTCGGAGCCTTTTATTGTGGAACGCAGACCAGTGTTTTAGCTAACGTCTATAAACCTATCAATTTCGGCCTGTATTAGATCAGCCTTGGCTAACACCTCGTCTAATTGAACCTGTGTTTGGGCTACGACGGCTTCAGGTGCGTTGGCTACATAACCCTTGTTTGCTAACCTGCCTTTGAGGCGTTCAACGGTGGCTAACTCAGCCTGTAGGCTGTCTTGCATTTTGGTTAGGTAGTTAGCGGCAACGTGCTCGTCTAGTAGTAGCCATGCAGTTACTGGTGATTGGGTCAGCTTGAGGCCTTGTGAGTCATTTACCTCGGTTAGCGAGCTCAGGCGAGCCATACGCTTGATGACATCAGCGTTATTAGCCAGCGCCGCACTGCCGTGATACTCTAGCGGCGCCTGCTTCACATCCAAATTCTTCATCATTGAGCGTACTTCAGTAATAACTTCTTTGACTACCTCGAACTCAGCGGCCTTTTCGGCATCGCTGTCAATGATTTGTGGCCAGAGACCAGCCGCCAGAATCGTTCCCTCTTCCCAGGCTAGTGTCTGCCAAATTGTTTCGGTCACAAATGGCGCGAATGGATGAGTTATGCGTAAGACTGACTCCAACGCATAGGCTAGGAGTGGCAAATTTTCACTGGTCTTAGATGCTTCTATGTACCAGTCGGCAAAATCATCCCATACGAAGTGGTAGAGCGTGTCCAGTGCCTCAGCAAAGCGGTAATTATCTAGGTTATCAGCCACCACATTGGCAGTACGTTGTAGCTCTCGCAGGAGCCAGTGATCGGCAGTGGTTTGAGCTTGTACCGAACCTAGCCCTGCCCTATCACCAACCCTGCCCTCAACAAAACGGGCGATGTTCCATAGTTTGTTACAGAAGTTTCGTGCGTCTTCGACTTTACGGGGGTCGTAACCTCTGTTAACGGCTGGCGCTCGGCTAGCTATAATGCCAATTCGCAGAGCATCTGAACCGTATTCATCTATAACTTCTATCGGATTGATTACGTTGCCAATTGACTTGCTCATCTTGGCTCCATCTTCTGCCAGTACATAGCCGTGTATGTAAACTGCCTCAAAAGGAACCTTACCCGTTACATAAAGACCAAGCATAATCATTCGAGACACCCATGGGTAGAGTATTTCCCCGCCTGTTTCCATTAGACTCAAGGGGTAATGGTGGGCAAAATCATCATTGTCAGGATACCCTAGGGTAGAATAAGGCCAAGAGCTACTACTGAACCATGTATCAAAGACATCAGGGTCACGGCGATATTTTTTGCCATCTACGGTAATTTCTTCCTCGCTAACACGCTCGTCATAGATCCAGTCGGATGGGTCATTGATGTTTTGGAATGCAGGGATAGGTATACCCCAGGCAATTTGTCTAGATATGTTCCAGTCCCGCAGATTCTTAAGATAATTAACTAGTTGCTCTAGCTTAGACTCGGGATAGAATGCTATTTCCCCTGCCTCGAGTGCTTTAATGGCGGGTTTGGCTAGAGGCTGCATGTCGATAAACCATTGCTCTCGGAGTAGTGGCTCTATGACTGTGCCGCACTTGTAGCAATGACCTACGTTATGAACCAGTTCCTCAGTTTTCTCCAGTCTCCCCTGCTCTTCGAGCATGTCAACAATCTTCTTGCGCGCCTCGGTCGATGTTAGACCCCGAAACTCTTCTGGAACGGTTTCGGTTGCCATACGGCCTTCGTGGTCGATTACCGTAATCATTGGTAGATTATGCCTCTGCCCTGCATCAAAGTCGTTCTGGTCGTGTGCGGGAGTGATTTTTACTGCGCCAGTACCAAAAGATGTATCAACGAAGTCATCGGCTATCACGGGAATTTCTCGATCTGTTAGTGGCAGTGCCACTGTTTTGCCAACGAATGCTGAGTAGCGCTTGTCATCGGGGTGCACGGCCACGGCCGTATCGCCAAGCATAGTCTCTGGCCTAGTGGTCGCAACGGTCAGCGAACCGCTGCCGTCAGAAAGGGGGTAGCTAATGTACCACAGACTGCCTTTTGACTCCTTGTAGGCGACCTCAATATCGGCAAAGGCGGTTCCATGAAAGGTGCAGAAATTTACCAATCGTTCACCTCTGTATATAAGCCCTTCGTCCCACATCTTCTTGAAGGTAGCGTAGGCTAAATCAACAACCTTTTTATCTAGCGTGAAGGTAAATCGACTCCAATCTACCCCTGCTCCAAGGCGGCGGAATTGGTTCTCGAATACATGCCTGTTATCGGATACAAAATCCCATATCTGGCCATAGAGTTCTTCACGTGAAAAGTCAAAGCGGCTTTTTCCTTCTTTGGCTAGCTTTTTCTCATACACTACTTGAGTTTCAAAACCAGCATGGTCGGCTCCCGGTAGCAACAAGGCGCTTTCCCCTTTAGCTCGATGGAAGCGGACAGAAATATCCTGTAGAGCATTGGTCAAGGCGTGACCGATGTGGAGATTGCCGTTGGCATTCGGTGGTGGGACGACGACTGTGAAGCTTTTCTCGGCTTTAGATGGTTGGAAGACCCCTGATTTTTCCCAGAGGGCGTAAATGTCGGCCTCGTAAGCAGCGGGCTCGTACACTTTTGGTAGCTTCATAGCATGTCCCTATTTATTAGTTTGTAACAGATACCAGAATAACACTTCTCTGCCTCAATTTCTACCTCTGTTCATCTTTCACGTGAAAACCACGCAGCAGATCGTCTAGTCTAATACGAATAGATAAATTTCACGTGAAAGGCCATATCTGGTTGCTATCTTAACGTCTTAGGGTACAATGGGGGTCATGAAAAATATGTTGGTTACGGGTGGTGCTGGATTCATAGGCTCAAATTTTGTGCGCTATACACTCGATAATCATTCTGAGTACAGAGTTACAGTGCTTGATAAGCTCACCTATGCTGGCAACATCAACAACCTCAGTGATAGAGCAGGGCAGTTCGACTTCGTGGAGGGCGACATTTGCGACAAGGACCTAGTTGATAGTCTGGTCCAGCAGTGCGATATAGTGGTTCACTTTGCCGCTGAAAGTCACAACGATAACTCACTGCGTAACCCAATGATTTTTGTACAGACTAATTTGGTCGGTACGACAACACTACTTGAGGCGGTGCGCAGATTCAACAAGCGTTTTCATCATGTATCGACCGATGAGGTCTTTGGCGATTTAGCGCTTGACTCTGATGACCAGTTTACGGAGAATTCGGCTATGAATCCATCGACTCCGTATTCGGCTACCAAGGCAGGCTCAGACATGTTAGTCAAGGCGTGGATAAAATCATTCGGCATTCAGGCGACAATGTCGAACTGTTCAAATAACTTCGGACCATATCAGCACATCGAAAAGTATATTCCTAGGGTCATAACGAGCGTAATTGCGGGCTATCGGCCAAAGCTGCACAGTCAAGGAGAGGGTGTTCGTGATTGGTTGCACGTAGATGATCACAGCAGGGCAGTGCATATGATTATCGAAAGGGGAAGGGTAGGCGAACTATATCTGATTGGCGGCGGGCACGAGCAAAACAATAAGTATATTATGGAAACTTTATTGCAACTGATGGGCCAACCAAAAGATGCGTTTGACTATACCTCTGATAGGCCAGCTAACGACCGTCGATACTCGATAGATACTTCAAAAATCCAGCGTGAGCTAGGCTGGCGGCCTAAGCGTACGGAGTTACTGAGTGAGCTTAATGAGATTATTGATTGGTATAGGTCTAATCAAGCTTGGTGGCAGGGTGAGAAAGCCTCTATAGAGGCAGCCTACGCTGTTGAGGGTCGCTAGTCCCCTTAGATTACATTGACAGGCTAGGGTTTACCTCTAGGGTGAGAGGATTGGCAGGAGCACGATCTAATAGATGGTGGAACGAGCCGAGAGCGGCAATCATTGCGCCATTATCACCACATAACTTTAGGTCGGTGTATCTAATGGGGATAGGTAATCTTTCTGCTAGCTGACGCCTAAGTTCGGTGTTAGCAGCTACGCCACCGCCGATTACAACTGAACGTGGCGAGAACTCCTCAAAGGCAAGCATAACTTTGTCGACAATTGTTTCGCAGGCTGTCGACTGGAAACTGGCTGCGATATCTGCCTTCTGAGGGGCGTTTAGAAGCCCTGGGAGCTCGATTGAGGGCAGAGAGTAGTCTTTTCCCACTAATTCTTGCGAAAGCCTTAGAACGGCTGTCTTGAGGCCTGAGAAGCTAAAGTCATAGCGCCCCTGCATATGTGCCTTGGGCAGTTGATACGACCTGGGGTTGCCCGACTCTGCTAGGCGAGCAACATTTATACCACCAGGGTAGGGGAGGCCGATGATTTTTGCCACTTTATCAAAGGCTTCGCCTATGGCGTCATCTTGAGTACGACCGAGTAAGGTGTAATCGAAGTGGTCTCGCCATAATACTAACTGACTATGTCCACCACTCACAATCACGCCTAACATCGGAAACTCTGGCTGCTTGGACGGCAAAGCATATCCTTCGATAGTGCTTTCAGTTAAGAAGTTGGCGTAGATATGGCCTTCGACATGGTTGACGGCATAGAGCGGCTTGTTGTGGGTGAGGGCTAGCGTCCTGGCGGTTAGTACGCCAATCAGCAAACTGCCCAGTAAGCCTGCACCATAGGTGACGGCAATAGCGTCGATATCGTCCCAATCACAATCAGCAACTTCTAGGGCTTCATGGATAACGGGCAGAATGGCCTCGATGTGACTGCGGGCTGCAATCTCAGGGATAACACCACCGTACTTGGCGTGCAAATCCATGCTGCTAGCGACTACATTGCTCAGTAACCGATAGCCATCTTCTACGACTGACGCCGCAGTTTCGTCACAACTTGACTCTATGCCCAGAACTTTCATATCTGATATTCTAGCACGCCAACCCCTATGGGCGTAGTCACGACCTATGCTCAGGCTATATACTGTTAACCATGCGATCATTACTCAAGAAACTTATACCTCGAAAAGCTTTTCAAGAAATTGCCCCAACGGGTCACTTGGCTGAAGCCGTAATCTATAACGCTATCAGTAACTTTCCTGCCAAAGGCCTAAAAGTCATAGGCGTGACAGGTACCAACGGCAAGACCAGTACGGCTTTTATAATTCACCGAATGCTGCATGAGGCGGGTTACAAGGTTGGGCTCATGACAACCGTTGCTTACGGCGTTGGTATGGAGATCAAACCCCAAATTGAACACATGACAACCGTATCCGTTCCTGAGCTAATGAAGCGCTTCAAATGGATGCGCTCTGAAGGCGCGGAGTGGCTAGTTCTTGAGGTAACAAGCCACGCTTTGGCACAGCACCGAGTCTGGGGTGTACCGTTCGAGATAGCAGTCATGACTAACGTGACCCATGAGCATCTTGATTATCACGGAACGTTTGAGCGCTACATAGATGCCAAGCGTAGCCTGTTCGTTTTGGCTAATCACAACAAAAAAGGTCGCAAAATTGGCATCATCAACGCCGAGGATCCTAACGCTAATCTGTTCTCGGCGGCTATTCAAAATCCTGTTACCTATGGTACAGATAGTGCCGATATCAAAGCGACAGACATCGACCTCTCACCAGATGGTGTCAAATATACGGCAACCCATCTTGATAGGACTTATCACATCAAATGCGCCCTCCCAGGTAGCTTTAATGTCTACAACTCAATGGCGGCGATTGGAGTCGGTGAGGCACTAGGTCTCACTACTGAACAGATAGAGCAGGGTATTGGTGCGCTAGAAGGAGTCGAGGGTCGAATGAACCGAATCGATGAGGGCCAAGACTTTAGCGTTATCGTAGATTACGCTCATACCCCCGACAGCTTCGAGAAATTATTTAAAGATATGAGACCAGTGGTCAAAGGCAAGCTAATTGTTGTGTTTGGCTCGGCTGGTCGTCGTGATGAGGCCAAGCGCTCAGTTCAGGGCAGGTTGGCTGGCGAATATGCCGACGAAGTTATTATTACCGAAGAAGACGATCGTGATTGTGATGGCGATGAAATTATGGATCAGATTGCCAAGGGTGCCGAAACGGCTGGCAAAGTACGTGATGAGAATATGCTCCTTGTCCACAATAGATCCGAAGCTATTCAGTATGCCATCGACAGAGCGGGCAAGGGCGATACGGTTATGTTGCTTGGTAAAGGTCATGAGAAAGATATATTGCGCAACGGTCCCAAGGCGGCCGAAATGCGCCACCTTCAACAAGATGACCATAACCCCGACAGAGTGACCGAGTTTCCGTGGGACGAAATTGCTACAGCTCGCGCTGCTGTGTTGAATCGACTTAAGAGAGATACTAGGGCGAACTAGTTCTTATTGCGCTCGAGGTAGTGGGTGTACCAACTATAATTGCCGCCCAGCAGGGTAGCTATGAGTTCAACGGCTAGCTCACCAGTTTTGCCCTCTATGTCTTGTAGAGGGTTGTACTCGACAACATCCACGCCAATCACGTTGGCCTTAGAGGCGATATGCTCAGCGATAGCTGTTACCTCACGGTATGTTAGGCCCTTCTTGTTCGGCATACCTGCACCTGGCGCATAGACTGCATCAATTGAATCCAGGTCAATACTAACCCAGATGTTCTCAACTCGAACCGCTAGCTCATCAATCTTGTCTAATAGCGGTGCCAGACCATATTTCATGAGGTCGAGCATCGTGAAAGCGGCTAAATTCTCATCTCTTATGAGGTCAATCTCCGATTGGTCGAGGTCACAGCCTGCTATGTGTAGCAAGTTCTCTTTGGGCAGTTTAATTTGTTCGCCATAGACATGCGCTAGGGCGGGTGAACCAAAGCCCATTACCGAGGCCAACTGCATACCATGGATATTGCCTGTCGGAGTATTGTCGTCAGTATTCATATCTCCATGAGCGTCGAGGTATATAACGCCTATTTTGCCGTCTACAGCTACCGACGCACCCGAGCACGCACCCAGGAATATAGAGTGATCTCCACCTAATACCACAGCCTTACTGCCACTACGAACCGCCTGGTCAACAAGTCCAGCGGTTTTCTCTGATACAGCCACAACTTCGTCAAGTCGCCTGAGTCTAGGGTTACCCACAGGCACAAGATGACGATCTTTCACGGGAACGTTGCCCATATCCTGGACGCTAAAGCCTGCGCTCTCGAGCTTTTCTACAATACCCTGGTATCGGTAGGTGTCCGTGCCCATGCTGACGCCAAGATTCTCAGCGCCCAAATCCATTGGTACACCAACAATTGTTAGAGGAGTTTTTTCGGTCTCATTCATGCGTTTATGATACCACGCAAGGCTGCCACAAGGGACTTATATATCCTTGTATTGGGGATTATCTAGTAGCCATTTGACCTGCTCCCAGTTTGTGGCAACGGTCATCACTTTGAGATCTTTTGGTTTTGGCTTTTTTGTCGGATTGAAGAGTATGCGGTTAGCAGTACAGAGCGGCATGAGTGACAGGGTATCGGCTCTGTCATCGACAAAACTGCCGAGGTATAGTCTGTGGGCAAGTTGGGCTTTGTCTTCGATTGCCCTGCAAAAGTGTAGATTGGCCTCATCGAGCTTTGTTCGCTCAAAGAACCGATGGGCGTAGAGCCATTCTCTTGTGCGCTGCTCAACTAGTTCGCTGCATTTTGATATCAGGTGGACTTGATCCCAACGGGGGCTTAGGCACAGGTCACCAATTGCCGAAATAGCACCTTTTACCTCTGGCGCTTCGAGGTAATTCTTGCTTAATAGGGATTTTGTGTAATCCTGTGGGTCATCACCTATCACGACTCGACCAATATCAATGCCAACTCTCGGCAGTACATAGATAGGGGACTTATTTTGTTTTTCTCTCATGTAGTAATGCTAAGTATATCATTAGATTGACAAAATAGCATAAAAATGCTAATGTAAATAGGTATTTGATTCCGATTGCGACAAGATATGGACAACACAAACAACATACCCATTATAGCCCTAAAAGACCTAGCCAAGGTAGGGGTTCCGTTTAGTTTACGTCGAGATGACCTTGCGGATACCTACTTAAGCACTAATCAGACAGTTTATGTTGTTCCTCGCTCAGAACACGACTTCTCAGCCATGGTAGAATTTTCCAAATTAGGTCTGTCTATCAGTCGGCCGGTTAAGTTTGATGACGGTCGACAGGCCGTAGCATATCCTAAGCAGTCTGAACTGGTTAGCTTCAGCGCATTACTTAGTTCTTCTATTGATGACGAAGAAGGCCAGCGATTTATCACTGAAGTAGCTCTCAAGCTACGCCGTGAGCTTGAGGCCATCAAGGACCACCTTGGCGCTCTTCCAAACATCGATAATACCGATGATATCGTTTTTGATAGAACTACTGGACGTGTCGAAATACTACCCCCATACCTCATGGACAAGACCAAGTTGCCCCAAGAAGTCATCGATTCCATCCAGCAAAGCGCTATGAAAATGTTCGCAGAAAGCCCAGTGTTGGCTGGCACTGTTCATAACTGCTTCATGGACGCTCGGGAGGCCTACGATGAGTAAGCGCCATAACAAACTTCGAGGACGTGAGTTTTTGGCTAACCCCAATTTTATGGCCGAGACAGAGCATCGCTTAGCTTTGCTGGACGGCTTGAACGACGCTCTGGGCTATGTAGGGCACGATAAACTTTACTTTACTCGTGAGCGTAATGCCGCCAAGGTCAGTAGTGGTCATAATGTGTTCCCTGCATGTGACATGAACGCTCTATCTGGCAAAAATGGTAACCAGGTGTTTGTAAAACATTACATGCCCAGCAAGGGCAAAGAAGCTCAGCATGAAGTTGAAAATCTCAAGCGTGCCGCTACTATACTTGAAAGCACAGATGAACATGGTCTATCTATGCATGTTATAAGGCCACACAAGGAAGGGGTTTACGCTGTTGAAAAATATGGTTTTGCAGTGACAACGGACTATTTACCCAATCTAGTAACGATGGATCATGAGCTGCATCGAATGACTCAGGCAGAATGGCCCTACGCACTACAGTACATGGGTCTTTTCGCAGGGCTTCTTCACGGCCGTGGAGTCATATCTGGTGATTTACAACCCAAAAATATTGGTCAGCGATTTAATGCTGCCTTCATGCAGACTAGCGGTCTATCTCAAGAACTAGGTGTTTCATGGGGCCAACCGGTCTTTTTTGACCCAGAGAAGTCGAAGTTTTTTGATCCAAATAATAATTCTACCCGACAGGAATATAGCCAGGCTTGTCGTGAAGATGTTACAACCTTGCTGAAATCTCTGGTTAGCGAAGGTTACATGCATCAGAATGATATCGGCAATCGTAACGAGTTTGAAGAATTTGTATTGCAGAATTTTATGGCAGCCTATGTATATGCTGGTGGCATTGAGGACATACTCGATGATGATAGACATTGGAACGCTATTTACAACCAAGTTGCAATGCCTAAGGGCTACATTGCACCTAAATCTCGAAGAGGGAAGCGTTAAGTGGGTGGCAAAGAAGTTGTCATAGCTTGTGTCGCTCCGCCAATGGCGGATGTTGCTATTAGGCGCGACAAGACACTTCACAAGATGCCCGAATGGGCGATGGTTTACCCCGCCCCAGACAAGCTGGCTGCCGAACACACTCCAGGCATAGTGACCAAAGAAAATGGTGAAAAATTATTATTCCTAGGATTCGACAAGAGGACCCCCTGGGAACAGTTAACGGGCAACGAGAAGATTAAGTATGGTTGTGTTGACTGTTTTGGTAAGATGGTTGAAGTTGGTCCCAAGAACAAGCAAAATCATACTAGTTGGGACGATGTCCAGAGTGACCCAACATTTCACTACAACTTGGCCACAATCTTGGCCCGCCCAGACGAAATATATCCAGACCAGTCGCAGAACCCGCAGGCTCTTAACCATTGGAAAGATGGCGTGGTGCTCAACTTTGTTAAACATGGCTATGTAAAGAATCTTGATACACCGCTAACTCGACGTGCAGGCCGAGAATATGCTTATGAGTCTACAATTGTGTCTGTCAAGTATTGCAACGATGGCAGCAATTACACACTGACCAGTGTTGTGCACCGCATACCTCCGACCAAAAAAATCATGAAGGGTTTGGAGTAGAATAAGGGTATGACTAACTGGGCTGCTCTAAAACAATTGCTGCTAAGATGGGACTTTGCGTATAGCCCTTTCACTGACTTCTTGGAGATGCGGGATCAGAAGGTCTTCGAACTCTCAGACGGTGAGTTAAGGGCCGAAGCCATTGGGGCTGCGGAAGTTATCTTTGAGATAGCCTCTGGTGATCCTATGGCCCTAACCATGACAGATGCCTATCAGTATCTTGGTGATATCGATGACAATATGACCAAAGAGCTAGTTGTTGATAAAGTGGTTAAATACTTGGACAAAAATTATGAACGGTAACAGCTATATAACTGCACCAGACAATCTGAGGAAAGTCAGTTTCCCTCACGCTGTGCGCAACGATGGCAAAGCCGATACATTTACTGATAATGAGGGAGCAATCTACGTGAAACCTCTAGCTCTACACGACTATGCAGCTACTCAGGCACTAGTTGAGGCTGGCTTAAGCCAGGCGCGTATTGCCACTGCCGATGGTTCAAATGAGTATGTAGCTTTCGGACATAAGAGCGACCTTGTTACTCTATCATCTTTGATGAATGCCGTTAGGGTTGGCGGCAGTTACGATGATGCGCTAATTATTCTATCTAAGGTTGTTAATATCTACCGTCAAACCAAGGCCCAACTAGGCTTTGTTCCCCTTGTATCAGGTGGTGATGGCATTGCGTATGACCAATTTACTGACAGTGTTGAATTCGTACCCCCTTATAGTACCTCTGAAGAGGTGACGGCCAATGGGGCCGTTGCAGAGCTAGCGGAGGTTATGGCGGCTCGAGAAGATACAGACGATGCGGAAGTGGTCCGTAACCTATTTACTGTGGCGGTGCATCATGAAGCCTAACAAGCAGCCAAAAATGGAGTTTCCCGAGATTCGGATTGCTCAGGTTGATGAGCTGACCCCATCGCAAAAGCATGATATCGTTCGCCAGATAAGACCTGCAATCGAGGAAGATACTGGCGTACGCTTTAAGCAGGTAGTCAATGGTGTTACTCCTGGTAAGAAAGACAGTCGACACGATGTATTTAGGATGAGTGCGATCGGTCACGATGGCGCCACTTCGTCTATGTACGTCAAGCGTTTTCGTAACAAAAAAGATGCTGCCTACGAGAAGGAAATGATTCAAGCAGTGAAGGACCGAGGCTTTGATGGGCTGAACCCAATTGGTCGAGGTGTATTCGACATATCAGAGCACGGTTTTGCACTGGTTACCGAGGAGATACCTCGCTTAGAGACTCTAAATATAGTTGATTGGCGAGATTACCGTCGGACTTGGCGTGGCGAAAAAGGTGCACACAGCGATCACTTATCTAACCTAATGCATGATGTGGCTCATTATGTTGGTGACTTACATCGAAATGGGATTGGCTATCACGATTTGGTTCTACAAAACATCGGCAAAGTCCCATCTGGCGAACTTATACCTTTTGACCTTGAATTCGTAAAACTCTATAACCCAGATGATAAATATAACTTTCAGTTCATCGTTGATAAGCAGAATGACTTACTTAGCTTGGCCCGATCTTTAGCGGTGTCGATTGGTGTCTTTGAGGAAGACTATGATGCATTCAAAGATATGCTCTGCTCTGATCTATTAATGCCATATGCTAAAGCTACCGGCGACTTACGAATGTTTGAGCAGGCTGAAACAATGGCACGCTGGGGTGTGGAATGGGCTAACAAACAACGCGATCAAGAGGCTGCTCGCCGATCGGCACTGTCTAACTTGGCAAAGGCCCTCAAAGATGACTCCTTCCGCCCCGCCGACTAACGGTTGACGCTAAAAATTAGGTTGTATATAGTGAGTGCCAGCGGGTTGGCACTCACTTGCTTTAAGTGCCAGTTCCGATGAAAATCACTTTGTTTAGGAGGGAATTTATGAGCGCAAAAGTTAAGCCGCTTGCTGAATATGTTGTGGTTGTTGCAGAAGAGGCACCAACAAAAACCTCAAGTGGGCTATATTTACCACCAAGTGCTAGCGAAAAACCAAGAGTAGCCAAAATAGTTGCTATTGGCACGCAGGTGAAAGATGTCAAAGTTGGAGATAGGGTTCTATATAAGAATGAGTATGAGGCCGTAACCGTAAAGTTAGACGGTGAGTCCTTCACAGTCGTAAATTCACAAAACCTAATTGCGGTAATTGGGGGTTAAGAATGTCTAATAAAGTTTTCTATGATGACGAAGCACGTCGCCGTGTCTTGGGCGGCGCTAAATTGCTCTATGATGCAGTCAAGACAACTATGGGGCCAAGAGGGCGCAATGTTGTTATAGGCAAGGCCTATGGTGCGCCGACTGTTACACATGATGGTGTGACTGTAGCGAGGGGTGTTGATGTAGCCGAAGTCGATGACGAGACTTTGGGCTACAAAGTCGGTGCGGAGCTAATCAAAAAAGCCGCCTCCAAGATGAACGATGTAGCAGGTGATGGTACAACCACGGTTACCGTTCTGACATACACTATCCTGAATGAAGCCAATAAGTTGATAGCCGCTGGGCATAATCCAATGCTTCTACGCAAAGGGCTTGAAGCTGCCGCTACAGACGTACTAGAGGCCCTTGATGGTATGCGTGAAGATGTTGCAGCGAACAAGAAGCGCATCTCTGAGGTGGCAACAATTTCTGCAGGCGATGCTGAGATTGGCAGTCTAATAGCCGACGTTATGGACGAGGTGACTCGAGATGGTGTTGTCACTGTAGAAGAAGGCAAGGGTTTATCTGTCGAGAGTGAGATAGTCGATGGATTTACTATGGATAGTGGCTACGTCAGCCCGTACATGGCTACAGATACGACAAGATTAGTCGCTGTATATGACAAACCTGCTGTAGTAATTACTGACAAAAAGATCAGTTCGATTCAGGAGTTCTTGCCGCTACTAGAGAAATTAGCTCAATCTGGGAAGAAGGACCTAGTTCTGTTTGCCGAAGATGTAGACGGAGAGGCACTGACCACGTTAGTCTTGAATCGACTCAAGGGCGTGTTCAATACAGTCGCCGTCAAGGTATCGGATATTGGTGGTGATCGAAAAGACAGGCTAGAGGATATTGCTGCTCTAACTGGCGCTACAGTCATTAGTGAGAGCAAGGGTTACACTTTCGAAGATGCTGATCTAAACGCCGTAGGCTCTGCCCGTAAGGTAATTGTTGGTAAGGATTCTACCACTATCATTGAAGGCTCAGGCTCTAGTGTGGCCGTTGATTTACGCATTCAGGAGATAGCTGCTCAGGCGCAACAGGCGGAGAGTAACTACGAAAAGACCAAGTTGGATAAGCGCCGTGCTGCCCTATCTGGCAAGGTGGCTGTAATCAAGGTTGGAGGCGCTACCGAAACTGAGATAGAAGAAAAGAAGTTCCGTGTTGATGATGCCGTAGCCGCCGTAAAGGCAGCTCTTGCCGAGGGCATTGTGCCTGGTGGTGGTGTCACCCTAGTAAACCTCGAGTCGGCTGCGGTTGGCAAACCCAAGACTGATGATGACCCATCGATAGTCGCAGGCCGCCAATTGCTTAGGAACGCCCTAGAGCAGCCTTTCCGTGTGTTATTGAGTAATGCTGGGCTAAACGCCGATGAGTGGCTACCACAGGTGCGTTCAGCCAAGCCAGGACACGGCCTAAACGTTAATCACCCCACAAAACTAGTAGATCTAAAGGCAGCGGGGATCGTTGACCCCGCTCGTGTGACTCGTGAGGCACTGATGAACGCCGTGTCAATTGCAGGTACTAGTATGACTATGGGTGCTTTGATTGTTGACGTACCCGAAGCCAAAGACCCAGGCTCGTCTATGGGCGGAATGGGAATGATGTAGAATTGTCTACACAAAATATAAACACCCCTTATTGTGAGGGGTGTTTTAGTTTGCGATGCCCAAAAATCTAGGATAATGTGCGCTTGATACCGCCGTAGGCACTTGTGGCGATTCCACGTCGTACTTCTTTGAGTGGGTTAGGTTTACCGAGAAAATCGAGAACAGAGCCAAAGCCAAGAACAGCGACTATGCCAAAGCCGACGGTCGCGAGAAATTCCTTGCGTGTAACTTCCCTCTCAAGGAGGTTATGAAACTGCTGCACTGTTTTACCTTTTGTTTTTGGTTTTTTATTTTTGGAAAACCTAAGGTCAGGATAACCCTAATGTTTAAAATTGTCAACAGGCTATTTAATAATCTATCTCAGCGGTAAACGAACGAAAGCGGCGGCGTTCATATTCACGGATATATTTGCTGGGCCGACGTGTACTATTTTCAGAACTTACTTTGCGAATAGGCGTTGATGATACTGGATTTAACCTCTGGCCAACTGGAGCAACTTCTTGTACGAACTGTGCAGCAATCGGCGAATTGTTAGCTTGTCTCTGTGGGGATGGGGACATATTTGTTGGCTGCTGTACCTTGGATAAGTCAAGTAGCCTCTCTGTGCCGCTGTCTCCAAATGATGTCGAGGTTTTTTGAGTAGTGGTTCGTCTAGCTGATAGCTTAAGTGTGGCGTTTACTGCCGCCTTAGGTTTTGGTGGGCTACTGGCAATTGAGGCTACGTACTGGTTATTAGACTGCTCTAATTCTTCTGTATCAAGTTCGTCGTTCCAATTCATCTGGGCAATACTGAAATCGCTCAGGCGCTGCTCGCGACTGGCGGCATCTTGTTCGCGTAGCTTTTTTACTCTGGCGGGGCGATCGAGTCTACGATTTACAATCCATATCATCGCTACGGCGAGGTTATACATCAGGATAATTGGTAGGCTTAGAATAGCCTGGTTGCGGACATCAGGAGTGGGACTTATCATCGCGCCAATTATGAATGACAACAATATAACCCATCGTTGCTTGGCCATTAGCCTCTTAGCACTGAGCCTCTGTATCTTGTTGATGGTTATCAGGACTAGGGGGAGCTGGAATAGTAAACCAGAGCCTATTAGGTAGGCTAGGACAAACGAGAAATAAGATTGGATATTGATAAGGGCTTCAATCTGTTGGTTTTTGGCGAAGCCATGTAATAGGAAGTTAAGCCCCGAGGGCAGGGCTATAAAGTAACCAAAACACACGCCAATTACGGCTAAAACACATGACCATATGCCAACTCGTGCCAAGAAGCCAACTGTCGTGTTTGAGGCCAGTGGGGATAAGTACCGCAATAGCTGGTAGACAATTACAGGAATGCTAGCTAGCAGGCCTGTTGCTATACAGAGTTGAAAGGCAAAGTCAAAGCCTCCACCTGGGGTAGTGAAGATAAACTGCTGGTCACCAGCAGGTTTTAGAAGTATCTTCGTCAAGACCTCCTGGTTGGAGGCGGCAAGACCTGCAAAGATAGCAACAGAAAGAGCAATGTAAATCAACCTCGTGCGAAGTTCTCGGACGTGGGCAATAAACGGCTGTTTTTCTGGGCCTAGAGTGGTCTTACGCTGCTGGTCCCGAGCGTGGAGTGCCGTCTTTTTCCTTTGAGTTTTTCTCTTGAGTGCCATCGCTCAAACCTTTCTTAAGCTCGCGCACTGATGAACCCGCACTGCGGGCAAGTTCTGGTAACTTCTTGCTACCAAAAAGCAACAAGACAATTAAGAAAATAACTATTAGTTCAGGCGTACCAAGCCCAAACAGTTCAGCAAAATTGCTAACCATTGTGTTTCCCTCGTTATTAAGCAACTGTGTGTATCATACCATAAGCGACATACACCGTAATAGATGCTGCTCTATATTCTGAAATTCATATAGATTAAGCGTTGTTTTCTTTGGCGTGTGTGAAATAGTTGATTTCGTTTACTATATCCAACAATGCCTGAGCACGAACTTTTTCGTCTTGAATCTGTGTGGCGGCGCTGTAAGCCTCTTTTATGAGGTCTGAGTTATCAGATGCTTGAATCATCATCATAGTAGTGCGGAATTTTTCCTCTGGATCTTGATCTAGCTGGCCAACCAGTGGCCCTAGTTGTTGAAGAGCCTGCTGTTTGATGTTAATTAAGTCATCACTAACTGGTGCTACTGGTTGTGTTACCTGTGCTGGAGCTGGCTCCACTGTAGGTTCAGCTACGGGGCTATCGAATGGTGATGGAGTAGCGGTTGTCTGATCGAACATAGACGGTGCAGGTGTTTTTGTAGCAGGAGAGGCAACTTGAGGCTCGACTACAGGCACTGTCTGGTCAACTGCTGGTGCTACGGTTGGCGCCACAGCGCTGATAGCATCTACATAGCTAGTGGTATTGTCTGCGGGTGCCGTATTGGCCATCTCGTCCTTGGACGCTGGCTGCAATGTGGCCCCTGAAAAAGATGTGTCATTTGTTGGCTGCCCAAACATGTAATGTTTCCCCCCTAATTGCCTTTTGGAATATAATGATAACTACTACCATGATACCACAAGGAGGGGAGTAATATGCTAGACGATTTGAAGATGATTCATGAACGTGATGCTGCTGATGCCTTAGGAATTGCCGAAAAACAATCAGAACAACTACTCGCAAGTTTTGAGCTACTCGGTCAACATACAACAGCGAGTATTAAGAACGTAGTTTATGCAGGTATGGGTGGTTCCGCATTGGCCGCATCCTTTATTCATACCTGGCCAACGCTTGATATTCCCTTTGAGATTGTTAGAGATTACGATCTGCCCGCATACGTCGGTCCTGAAACGCTTGTAATTTGCGCCAGCTACTCTGGAAATACTGAGGAGACTCTTAGCACTTTGGCGCAGGCCGAGAGTAAGTCGGCACAAATTGCTGTCATTGCTGGCGGTGGTCAGTTGTGGGCTGCGGCGGAAGAGAAGAACTACCTTAGAGTAATGCTACCGAAAGCTGCGCAACCTCGTTACGCAGTTCTATATAATTTTAAGGCTTTATTGGAATTGCTGCGTTCCGCAAACGTCTTAAACATTGACTATACGTCTAATCTAGAAGCAGCATCAGGCCTGCTATCGGAGGCCGTCAAGCAATGGCTGCCAACTGTTCCTACTAGCCAGAACCCCGCCAAACAGCTTGCCCAGGAACTTATGGGTCAATCAGTGGTGGTGTACGCTGGGCCGAAGTTAGCACCCGCTGCCTACAAGTGGAAAATAAGTATCAACGAAAATGCTAAGCAGGTTGCTTGGTGGAACTATTTCCCTGAGCTCAATCACAACGAGTTCATTGGCTGGAGTAAGCAGCCTATAGACAAGCCATATGCCGTTGTTGACCTAAGGGGTTCGTGTGAGCACGAACGTATTACAAAGCGTTTTGAGGTAACTGAACGGCTACTGTCGGGTATGCGTCCGCAGCCGCACGTTGTGCAGGCACAGGGTGAAAACGCTTTTCAGCAGCTAGTTTGGACGGTCGCATTTGGTGATTTCGTTAGTCTGTATTTGGCCTTACTGAATGGGCTTAACCCTGCACCAGTTGACCTTGTAGAGAAATTTAAACAGGAGCTAGGAAAATAATGGCCGGTACATCTTCTGCACCATACTTTGACCCGACTGAGTTCGACACATCATCTTATGTTCGTAGGGCCGACAAGCCATGGGGCTATGAAATACATTGGGTACCCGAGGGCTTGCCATACATGGGTAAACTCTTGCACATCAATGCGGGTAAACGTCTGAGTATGCAAATTCATGACATCAAACAAGAAGCTTATTTCTTGATATCGGGCAGAGCCTCAATTATTTGGGAGAACAATAAGGGGGAACTGATAACCACCGAGCTAAAGAAGAACGTTGGCTATAGGACATCAGTTGGTCAAAAGCATCGTCTTTGTGGCATAACTGACTGCGATATAATCGAAGCCTCTACTCCTGAGGATGGCACGACATGGCGCCTAGAGGATGACTTTGCCCGAGGTAATCAAACTCCCGAGGAGCGAGCCGCTGAATATGCCAAGCATGCCAAAATCCAAAGGGGTATGTAGTAGTTCAGCGATTCTTCAGTAAGCGAGGTTATACTTAGAACTGTATGAGGTTGCTTGTCGTAGAGGACGAAATCAAGATTGCCAAAAGCCTCGAGAAAGGGCTTAAGGCTGAGGGCTATGTCATTGACTTGGCCCTTGAATCTGGGACTGCTGAAATATTGTTCGATGCCAACAGCTACGATTTGGTCTTGCTGGATTGGATGATTCCCGGTGGTCATGATGGCCCTGAGCTTATAAAGATTTGGCGCAAACAAAAGAAAAACACACCAATTCTAATGATTACCGCCCGTACTGCTATTGGTGATAGAGTTGCGGGGCTTGATAGTGGGGCTGATGATTACCTTCCTAAACCGTTTGCATTCGATGAGCTATTGGCTAGAATTAGGGCCCTACTACGCAGGCCCGTAACCGATCAACAGCTTGTCATGGAAATCGGTGGCGTACGATTGGACTCGGGTGCTAAGGCCGTATTTGTTGATGGCAAAAATGCCAAAATGACAGCCAAAGAGTTTCGATTAATTGAATATCTGTTTCACAGTAATGGACAGGTTGTTAGCAAGGATCAGCTACTCAATCAGCTTTGGGCCGATGAAGACCGAGTTCAGCGTAACACTGTCGAAACTTTCGTTGCCAACATAAGGCGTAAGCTAGGCAAACAAGGGAAAATTATAGAAACAGTCAGAGGCTATGGCTATAAAGTGGGTTAGACGCCTAAACATGTTCAACTCGGCGCGGCTTTCGCTGACGCTTTTTTACCTTGGCATCATAGTACTGCTGAACCTTTTGGTAACAGTTAGCGCAAGGGTACTGGCCGAAAGGGAGTTTCGTTGGGCCGTACAAGAACAACAGACTGCCGTAAATAGATTGAATGATACTGATTTCGCTAACGGTAACGACTATCAGAATCGTGTCGAAAAGATTCAGGACAGACAATTTACAATAGTTAGCCAGCATCTCAACCAGAACCTCCTGGTTATTAATCTCTGTGCTTTTGTAGTCGGTGGCATATTAAGCTATTGGTTTGCGGGCAGGGCACTGAGCCCAATTAAAGAAGCTTTGGAGTTGCAAGCTAGATTCACAGCAGACGCTAGTCACGAGATGAAAACGCCGCTAGCAAATATGCGACTTGAAAATGAAATCTTTTTGCGTCAAAAAAGCTTTACTCCTCAGGAGGCAAAGGAGCAGATAGAGAGTAACCTTGAGGAGGTCCAACGCCTCGAGAAATTATCTCTGACCATGTTAGCTCTTCACCAATACGGACAGGTAACCCTTGATAGAGCGCCAACATTTATTGCACCTGTGATTGAAGAAGTTCTGCATCAACATGAGTCTACGTTCGCTACACGCAAAATCAAGGTTCATCACAAGATTGCGCCCGCCAAGATTATGGTTAATTCTGACAGTATCAAGCAACTGATGTCTATTCTCATAGATAACGCCGTCAAACATGGTGGCCAGGGCAAAAGTGTATCGGTCAATGGCTCCCTAAGGGGCAAATGGTATGTCATAGCTGTTATTGATAAGGGGCCAGGTATCGCTCAAGAGGACTTACCGTATATTTTCAATCGACTTTATAGAGGTGATAAGGCTCGTTCTAAAAGAACTTTTGGGTACGGCTTGGGATTAGCTTTGGCGCAAGAGATATCTACCTCGAACGGTGGCTATATTACGGCCGAAAATAGCAAGCGTGGTGGTGCCAAGTTTGAGGTTATGCTACCTCTTGTAGCTAAAACAACTTGATATAATGTTGTTATGAAGACTTTGTTCATGGGCCGTAAGGACTTAGCTCTCTGGTCTCTAGCAGCTTCTAGCGGGGCTAGTTTTTTGTTGTATATGCCCGTACTATTCTCTGGTAAAGCAGCTACCTTTAGTTATCTGCCAATCAACCTCTTGATTGCCTGGGCTGCATTTGGGTCAACTTTGTTGCTTCAGACTGTGCTCAAGCGTATTCGGTGGTCAAGCTGGCTGGGGATTGGCATAAGTGCTTTTTGGCTAGTGTTGTTGCCCAACACCTTTTATATGATTAGTGACTATATTCACTTACGCTCAGTGCCCGTTAATAGCTTGCTTTTTTATGTCGCTTTGTTTACCTCCTTTATTATCAATAGTTTAATCCTAGGTTTTTTGAGCATTTTTTTGGTACACCGTGAACTCTTGAAGAGAGTTTCTGCTCGGGTGGCTATGCTCTTCGTGCAGCTGGTAATTTTGGCTAGCAGCTACGGTATTTACGTCGGCAGGGTGCTTAGATGGAACACCTGGGACATAGTTACGAATTTCCCATCGCTGGTATTTGATATCTCTGATCGCTTGTTGCACATTTTTTCTTACCCAACCATGATATCAATCACGGCCAGTATATATGTTTTGCTCGCTAGCTTTTACTTGTTGATCTGGGCTTTTGCCAATCTGACAGTTTTGCGCTCATCACGTTCTAGATAAGCCCTCTCTGTTATATAATGTAGTTTATGGAGACTTTAACGACCGCGCTTCAACGTGCCGTAGAGCAATTATTTGCCATCGACATCGTGCCAGAGTTAGCGCGCCCTGATGGGCAATTTGGCGATTACACTACCAATGTATCAATGCAATTGGCGGGTCGTTTACGTCGTAACCCTCGTGAAGTTGCGGAGCAGCTAGCCGAAGAGCTCAAGAAGCTCAATATACCAGGCATCTCAAATATAGAGATTGCGGGTCCAGGCTTCATCAACATAACACTAACCGATGCAGCTATTATGGAAGCGGCCAAAACAGTTGACAGTGCGCCAATGCTGGCGGGTAAAAAAGTGGTTATTGAGACAAATAACCCCAATCCCTTCAAGGATCTGCATATTGGTCATGCCTATAACTCAATCATTGCTGACACGATTGCTAATGTGGTAGAGACCGCTGGCGCCGAAACGCATCGTGTTAGCTATCACGGCGATGTCGGCCTACATGTTGGCAAGAGTATGTGGGCAATTCTTAAGTATGCATCGGGTGATATTTCCCGTCTACAATCTATGCCAGCCTCCGATAGACCCGCTTTCTTGAGCAAGATGTATGCCGAGGGCGCCACAGCCTACGAAAACGATGACCTTGCCAAGCAGGAGATAGAGTCTTACACACAGCAGTCGTTCAGTCTTGATGATGATTACTTCAAAGAAATATACGAACTTTGCAAGACATGGAGCTTTGACTACTTTAGCGAGGTATTTTCGAAGATTGGTAGTAAGCCTATTGAGCGACGCTACCTGGAGCGAGAGACTGATAAGATTGGCCGCACAGTGGTAGAGCAGCATATTGACGATGTATTTGAGCGAAGCGATGGTGCGATTGTATTCAAGGGCGAACCTTTTGGTTTGCATACACGAGTATTTATTTCGAGCCGTGGCACTACTCTGTATGAGGCTCGCGACCTTGGTCTAATGACTATCAAGAACGACGAGTACCACCCTGATTCAAGCTACATTGTTACTGCAATCGAGCAAAAAGAATACTTCAATGTGGTTCTGAAGGCAGCATCACTTTGTTTGCCCGAACAAGCTGACCAAACTTGTAATATACCCACCGGAACAGTCAAACTCAGCACTGGCAAAATGAGCAGCCGAACTGGCGATGTGGTAAACATTGGCTGGTTATTCACGGAGATTGAAAAGGCTCTCAAGGAACGTGGGGCAGCCACCGACAATATTGCCATGGCAACAGTCGGCGCTCTGCGCTATACAATGCTCAAAAACCGAGTCGAGAACGATACTATCTTTGACATTAGCGAAGCGATTAGTTTGGACGGCAATAGCGGACCGTATCTTCAGTATGCACATGCTAGAGCCCGAAGCATCTTGCGTAAGGCAGAGACAACTGGCAGTGTCTATATAACTGAGCTTGAAGCCGATGAGCGAGCTTTGGCACGCAAGATTAGTCAGTACCAGGACGCCTTTGCTAAATCAGCCCAAGAATTGATGCCACATCATATATGCACTTATTTATATGAACTAGCTCAAGTCTTCAACCGTTTTTATGAGCATAACCGAGTTATAGGTGATAGCAGGCAGGCCGAAAGGCTGGCTCTAGTAGAGTGTTACGCCTCAACACTCAAGCGTGGTCTAGCGGTATTGGGTATTGACGCCCCAGAAAGCATGTAAAGATTATGGCAGATAAGCTAACCAGCAGTAAAAAATCAGTAGACAAACCAATCAAGAACACGTCAAACCGTGCCGCCAAGAATGGGAGCCCTAGACGCGTCTCAAGGGTGAGCAAGCGTGCTGCGAAGGTGGCCCCTAATGGCTTCGTTGACTTTCTCCGTGAACAGAGTGTAGTTGGCCTAGCAATTGGACTTGTCCTAGGCACTCAAGCAAAGGCATTGGTAGACCAACTAATGACTAGCTTTATTAATCCGTTGACTGGTCTGCTGCTACCGGGGGGTGGAACCCTCAAGACCAAAGAAGTAACTGTACACCTTTTGCATAAGTCCAGCGTATTTACGTGGGGTGCATTTGTCAGCTCGTTATTAACCTTCGTTATCGTCTCGGCGGTCGTATACTACGTGTTCAAGGGTCTAAAGCTAGATAGACTAGACAAGAAGAAAGAGGATAAATAGCATGCCCAAGGTCTCAATAATTCCCCAAAAACTACTCTGGGCTGACCTAGAGATGACGGGCCTGTCTACTGACGAGGACGTTATACTCGAGATTGCAGTCGAGGTTACCGACTTTGAATTCAAGACTCTTGCAACTTATGAGGCTAGAGTTTCTCACCCTAAAGATATAGTTGTGGCTCGTATGCAAAAAAATAATTGGTGGCAAGAATTCCCGTCTAACAGAGATGATTTTGTCAATAATCTAGACAAAGGCAAGCCACTCTATCAGGTAGAGCAGGAACTTATTGATTTGGTCAAAGAACACTTCGGCAGTGAGCCTGCTATTCTGGCAGGCAACTCTATACATAACGACCGAAACTTCATCAAGCGCTGGTGGCCAGAATTTGACCTCAAACTTCACTATCGTATGCTCGACGTGACTTCACTCAAGATATTTATGCAGGGCAAATACGGTCTAGAATTCGAGAAGAAAGAGGTTCACCGAGCTTTTGATGACATACAGGCCTCAATCGCCGAACTGCAATACTATATTGATTGGCTTAGGAACGAGAATGGATCATAAACAGGTAGAAGACTATATACTAAGTTTCCCCAACACTCGCTTAGACTACCCATTTGGCAAAGACGTTGCCGTCTACAAGGCTGCTGACGATAAAATGTTCGCTCTTATCAGCGAGGACAGCAATCCTCTGAGGCTAAGTTTGAAGTGTGACCCACGCTTGTCTCAATTGCTACGCGAGAAATATGAGACCGTTATGCCAGGTTATCACCTCAATAAAAAGCATTGGAATACAATCGTGCTGTCAGGACAGCTAGGTTGGGACGAAGTTCAGGACCTAATTAGGCTGTCTTATAATCTCGTCACTAGCAACAAGTAACTATTGCTCTTCTTGGCTGTAGGGTATCTGGCTGATTAGTAGTTCTGTCTGTTCAATGTAGCTGGTGGTTATGCTTTTTTCGGTCTTACTTTTGGTTGTGGCATTAATTTGTTTGAGTGTTTTAGCATACGACTCGAGCGAGGTTTGCATAATCTCGGAGTAGGTTTTGTCGAAGGTACTGGTGCTTTTGGCGGTGGCCAATTTCTGGTCGGTTGCCCCATTTATTTTGAGCTTAAGCTCGTCGCCCTTTACCTTAACACCATTTTTTGCGAGTATTGCTAGCACTTGTTGTTGCTGACTGGTGACTGAGGTATCAACGGTAAATGCTAAGTTTTTGACTCCCTGTAGTGTAGCGGCGGCCTCAGCTTTCTGTGAAACTCTAATAATTTCGTTCTGAGTCTGGGCCAAGCCAATAAGACTGGCCTTGCTACTGTTGCCACCACCAGAGAGTAAATTCATAATCAAAATCAACATTATAATCAGTACGGCTGCCCCGCCGACGATAATTCCAATGGTTACACCAAAGTTGCCACCTCCGAAATTGAAGCCTTTTTTTACGGGCTTCTGTGGGCTAGTTATGAAATCATACTGGTTTTGCGGACCCTGTGCGCCAGGCACTGGCGTGGGATATACAGGCTGTGCTGGAGGCGTGGGTGGCGTGACGGGATTCTGCGGTTGAAACTGTTGGTTTGGATCCATGACATTATTTAAGCATAACCAGGGACATGTTTCCATTGGTTATGGATTTGTTTTAAATTGTCGTACCTCTGTTCTACAGGGGTTATATAGGGTACAATGGCAATATGGATGCAGTAGAGGACATCAAACAGAGACTCGGCATCGAAGAGGTGATTGGTGAGTATGTTGAGCTCAAGCGTTCAGGCCGTAATTGGAAAGGGTTGAGCCCTTTTAGTAGTGAGCGCACGCCTAGCTTTATGGTTAGTCCCGAAAAGCAAATTTGGCATGATTTTAGCTCAGGCAAGGGCGGTAACATGTTCAGCTTTGTTATGGAGATGGAGGGTCTGGACTTTCGAGGTGCCCTTGAGCTATTAGCTCGTAAGGCAGGTATAGACCTTAGCCAATATCGAAGCAGCCAATCATCAGATTCACACCGTGACAAAGAAAAATTGTATGAAATACTTGAGTGGGCCACTAAGTTTTACCAAACTCAGCTCAAACATAATAATTCGGCGCTGAAGTATGTTATCGAGAAGCGTGCCTTCAGCAAAGCTACGGTGCTAGAATGGCGGCTGGGCTATAGCCCGCAGTCGGGCAGGGCACTACTAAGCTTCCTGAAGGGCAAAGGTTTTAGTGACTACCAGCTTAAACAAGCTGGTCTGACCTCTCAGCGATACGATGGTCTAGGTGACATGTTCCGTGGCAGACTGATGATTCCTTTAGCAGATCCACAGGGTAGGATAATAGGCTTTACTGCAAGATTATTGGTCGATGACCCTAAAGCTCCCAAGTACATCAACACACCGCAGACAATTTTGTATGATAAGTCTAATCATGTATTCGGCTTGCACTTGGCCAAAGAGTCTATACGCAAACAAAAATTTGTTGTGATTGCCGAAGGTAACCTAGATGTAATTAGTAGCCATCAGGCTGGGGTAGAGCAGGTTGTTGCTACTGCGGGTACGGCATTGACACTACAGCAGCTCAAGACCTTAGGTCGATTCACTGGTGATATTAGGTTATGTTTTGATGCCGACGCCGCAGGAGTTAGCGCGACCGAACGGGCTGTGCCAATTGCCAATGCCGCTGAGGTTTCGCTGAGTATACTCGATATACCTAGCGGCAAGGACCCAGATGAACTAATTCGCCAGGATAAAAAGCTATGGCAAGACTTAGTTGGCAGGCCTAAATACGCTGTCGACTGGTTGGTTGAGCATTACCAAAAGGCTTTTGACATAACCTCTGCACAGGGCAAAAAAGCTTTTAGTGATAAGATGATTGAAACCCTGCGTGGTCTGCACGACGAAGTAGAAAGAGAACATTACATTGGGCTGCTAGCCGAACTTTTGGGAGTAAGTCGTAAGGCTTTGGCTGATAAACTTAGCGGCAAAGTTGAAATTAAGCCTAGGCTTAAAAAGAAAAAAACTGATATCGTTCTGCCGCCAAAGGACATTCTGGACTACATAAAGACCCAGAATCATATACTCGCCCTGGCCCTTATGCAGCCCAGCCTTAGGCCGAACCTATCAGGGCTATCAGCAGATATGTTTACTGAGGGCCAAGCCCGACAATTATTTGAATTTTTGACTGCTCACCCCGAGTTTACGGGTAAGCCAACAGAGGTGGACGAATTGCAATCATTAACAGATTATGTTAAGATGCTGGCATTGCATTATGAGATGCTTTATCAGGATATCGAACTGCGCGAACTTCAATATGAAGCTGAGCTAAGACGAACCAAGTTGATAAGCCAATACGTAAAAATTCAAAAACAGTTATTGCTGCACCAATATGATGATTTGGGCGATGCAGCCGACACAAAACTCTTGAGCAAAGTAAAAGAATTAGATGCGCTATTAAAGCCCCATAGAGGAGATATGTAACTTATGCCAAAGGCAAAAAAGAAACTAGATGACGATAAGTCGCAGCCAGCTGACCTAAACGAGATTAAAGACACTCTTGTAGCCTCCGCCAAAAAGCGTGGAACCATTGATCAACGTGATATTGTTGCTGTGTTACCAGATACGCCAGAGAATGCAGAACTACTAGATAGTCTATACACAGAATTAGCCGATGCTAATGTTGAGGTTACTGCAGAGTCAGATGACACCACAGAAGAGGTTCCGATAATTTCTGAAGATACTATGAGTGATGAGTGGGCGCTCGAAGATGGTGAAGAAGTTATTGTCGAAGATCAACGTTATTTGGATGATATTGCTGATGACTCTGTCCGCCTTTATTTGCGTGAAATTGGTAAGATTCCTTTGCTTAGCTCCGAGGAGGAGCTTGAACTGGCTCACCGTGTCGTGGCTGGTGACAAAGTTGCCAAGGACAAAATGGCCGAAGCCAACATGCGACTTGTCGTGTCTATTGCAAAACGCTACGTTGGTCGCGGCTTAGACCTACTAGACCTCATCCAAGAGGGTAACACTGGTCTACTACGTGCTGTTGAGAAGTTTGATCCAGATAAGGGATTCAAGTTCTCTACGTATGCGACTTGGTGGATTCGACAGGCAATTACTCGTGCCATCGCTGATCAGGCTCGCACTATTCGTATTCCTGTGCACATGGTTGAAACTATCAACAAGCTGCTTCGCACACAACGTCGCTTAACTCAGGAGCTCAACCGTGAGCCAACAAACGAAGAGATTGCGGCAGCAATGGAAATCGAAGTCGAAAAAGTTGAGCATATCATGAAGATTAAGCAGGATATTTCCAGTCTTGACGCTTCTATTCGTGATGATGAAGAAGAGTCAGTACTGGCTGACTTTATCGAAGATGAAGATACTATTTCTCCTGAAGAGTCCGCAACTAATCAGCTGCTCAAAGAGCAGGTTAAGGGTATGCTTGGAGCTCTTACGGAGCGTGAGCAAAAGATTCTAAAGCTACGCTTTGGTCTTGAGGATGGCAAGCAGCACACTCTAGAAGAAGTTGGACAGGAATTTAGTGTAACGCGTGAGCGTATCCGCCAGATTGAGGCGAAGGCTCTAGCCAAACTCCGCAAGCATAAAGATGCCAAGAAGCTTCATGACTACATAAAGTAATCGGTAGGTTCTGGGTCGAATTTTTCAAACCTACTTAGCGGCAGCTTACGAGCTGTGGCGATTGCTTGAGTAAGCCTGATTATCTCTTGGTCCCGCAGCTTCAGTGTTTCATCGCTGTAAGCTTTTTCTTTGATAATTGTTTTGAGCCCACTCGATATATCGCGATAAAGTGAGTAAATTGATTCGCAGCCTGCTGTGATGAGCGTTGCCGCAGTTGGGTCGTCTAGTTTTTGCCCTTCTCGTGGGCTGGGATAGGCAATTACCGTTGCGTATGGTTCACCGTAATCTGAGTATTCACCTAGAATATCTGCAAGAAAATCTTCACTATCTGTGCCATCGTCAGATTCAACTTGACCAAGTTCGTCAGCAGCGGCTAATTCCTTGACAGTCGTGTTATATCTAAGCATACGTAGTGGCCCCAGGCCGTTAGTGGGTGCCAGTAGCACATCGTCCAGCATAATCTCATCACCCATAAAGCTACTGAGAACTTTCATATAAAATCTGTGTTTGACCTCATTTGATGGAGCTCTTGATATTGGCTCACTATGCCTGAGCGCCGCAATGATTGATAGCAATTCATCATCTGTTGGCTTCATCTCAGCTGCTTCTCCGCAGGATTCGGCCTTACGATCAACGTCCAACTCCCTACCATTATTGATGATGGTGTAGTGGGTGGAGTTCTCTAGGCCTAACAATATCTCGCGCTGCCTGGCAATATGAACGACACCCTCTATAGGAATCAAGCCATTTTTGGTTATACTCGGCCCTTTAGTACTTGGCCTAGTGATACTGATTATTCTGCCTCTGAATTTTGGGTCCAAAGAGTGCAGCTTCAGAACTTCGAAAGGGTATCTAATTTCACCGCCAATTATTGCTTCCCCTTTTACTACATCATCAGGGTAAACATTAGTGAACATATTATTCAGCACATAGTTAAGATGGTTGCGTGTCGCAACACTCGACCCACCACCTTCAGCTCCATGCATCGGGGAAGGTTTTTCCATAGATATATTCTAAGAAGTAAGTTGTGTTTTTGTCAAAAAATAGTTTTACCAACCACAGCTGACAAGGACATGGTCAAGCTGTCCAATCATTTCTTCGGGGGTAGTATCATTGGTAATGGTGTAGTCAGCATTAGCGATTGGGCCACCTTTTTCGATGTTTTCGATTTCGGCGTATTCACGTGCAGTTATCTCTGTTTCATTGAGCGGCCTAATCGGACGTTTAGCGATTCGTTCGTGCCTTAGTTGACGGCTGGCAACAACAGCTACTATGAGAACGTTATCGCCATACTTTTCTTTGAATAGTTTGTACTCTGACCAACTATATAGACCGTCCGCGATTATTCTCTTTGCGCCTTGGTCAGTTAGGGCGCCGATTTGTTCGATTATTCGAACAGCAACGGCTTGTTTACCTTCCTTCACCCTGAGATCTTCTCTGACTTCTTTTTCAAGCCTTTCATTAGTTTCTCCAAAGCGTTTTTTTGTTTCTTCTACTACAACTCCACCAAAATAGACATCAGGATAACCCAAGGATTTAAGGTAATCAACACAAGTGCTTTTTCCTGCGCCAGGCATGCCTACCAAGGCAATTATTTTCATCTCACTCATGGCCTTAGTGTAACAGATTTACTGATCTGTAGTTACGGTTCTGTGCAGCTCAATCACTGCTGAACGGTGATGCTTGCGGTTGTGTCTTTGGAACTCACGTATTGCTATAAATATGCCTGTCGCGCCCAAGGCATATCCCCAGTCGATAAGTGTTAGTGGCATGGTATGGAAATAGCCACCAACAGTTGGGTTGTAGATTATTGTAAGAACACATGTCAGTGATAGGGCAATAGCCAGCCAAAACTGTTTGTTGTGCAGCTGATACCTGCTAAAGATACCCGCTGAGGTTCTGCGATAAATTATGTTAGCAAGCTGACAAAGTACTACGGTTAGGTAGGTCAGTGCTGTTGCTTGCATGTGTATCTCTGTTCCGCCAGTTAGGCCTTCTGGATTTATGCCGTTCCTATAGAAGAATAAGATATAGTTTGCAAAAGCGAAGCCACCCATCAGGATACCGCACCAGATCAAGTCGAGTATAGACCCACGGTTGAGGATATGATCACCAAGTTTGCGTGGCTTGTCGTGCATTAGCTCGCCATCAGCCTTATCTTTACCTAATGCAGCAATAGGGAAGAGCTCTGCGACCAGGTCGATAGCTAGAATCTGCATGACGGTCATAGCCAAAGGTATGTGGAGTATGGTGGCGGCAGCCAAGCTAAGTAGATTAACAATTAGTTCGGCGGCGTTACTCGTAAAGGCGCTCAGAGCTCCCTTGCGGATATTTTGGAATATGACTCTACCTTCCTGGATGGCTCCTACTAATGTCGTGAAGCTGTCGTCTAGGAGTACTATCTCAGCTGATTGCTTGGCTACATCAGTGCCCGTGACACCCATTGCTACGCCGATATTGGCATGCTTGAGCGCTGGAGCGTCATTTATGCCATCTCCAGTAACCGCAACAACTTGGTGGTTATCCTGGAGTAGCTTGACGATTCTCAGCTTGTCTTCCGGTGAAACTCTAGAGAATATAACACTGCCCCTACTGGCAAATGCGAGAACCTGAGTATCATTTAGTTTTTGTAGCTCCTCGCCCTGAATGGTGACGATGTCTTCGGGCTTAGCGCCTAGATGTGCACGAGCGGCGATAGCCCTAGCCGTGATGGCATGGTCACCTGTTATGATGGCAACTTTAACGTGGGCCGCTCGAGCTGCATCCATAGCATTTGGAACTTGCTCGCGCAGTGGGTCTATCATTGAGACTAGTCCCAACCAAACCATTTTGCTTTCGGCGCGGTCCATAGTAATAGACTTGGGATTGGTGTTAGCGGGCAGTATTCGGTAGGCTATACCTAAGTTGCGCATTGCGCTGGCTGCAAGCTCTTCACTGTGTGCGAGTAAAGAAGCACGGTCTTTATCTGTAATCTTGCGTTCTTTGCCGTTTGTCCATATGCTCGTGCATTTATCTAGAATATCTTCAGGTGAGCCCTTGGCGAACAAATATAAGCGGTCTTTAGGCCCATAGCGACGTATAGAGCTCATACGCTTGCGGCTAGAGTCAAAGGCGAATTCCTTTAGCTCAGGGTGGAGGTGGTTAAGCTGCTGACTATTTAGGCCAGCTTTTTCGGCCAAAGTGACAATTGCGCCTTCGGTAGGATCACCTACACAGTGCCACTCATTGTGCTCGGCATCGGGTGGATTAATCTCGGCGTTACTTGCCAAAAGACCTGCGGCAAAAAAGAGCTCAAGTTCTTTTTGTTCATGTACAGCTAGGGGGTCATTATTGTGGTTTACAATCATACCTGTTGGTTCGTAGCCCTTGCCCGTTACCCCATATACATTGCTGCCTATCGTGAACTGCTCAACGGTCATCTGGTTTTTGGTTAAAGTACCAGTTTTGTCTGTGCAGATTATATTTGTCGCACCAAGCGTTTCGACTGATGACAATTTTTTGACTAACGCTTTGGCTTTGGCTAACTTGCCTGCTGCTTGTGCCAGCGCAGTACTTATTTCTGCTGGCAAGCCCTGGGGTATTATTGAGCTGGCGATGCCAATAGCAAACAAGAATGCATCTTTAAGGCTCAGACCAGAAGAAGTTGCCAATGGCAACAATACAACACACAGGATGACTGTTCCTTGCGTTACGCGCTTGGCAATATGGCCTACCTCCTTCTGAAGAGGGCTAGTCTGTAGCTCGATCGTTTGACTGAGGTTGGCGATTCTACCTAGCTCGGTGTGCATACCCGTACTAATAACGACGCCATATCCGTGGCCTGTAGCCACAGTCGTTCCCATAAAAGCAAGGTTGTGCCGAGCTGGAAGGGCTACATCTCCTTGTATAGCGTGAGTGAACTTGCGGCTCGGACTGCTTTCGCCAGTAAGGGCAAAATCATTGGTGCTAAGTTCATCTTCTTCAATGAGTCTGAGGTCGGCAGGCACGGCATTGCCTTCTTCTAGGTAAATCATGTCACCAGGTACGATTTCTGATGTAGGGACGGTTATCTTCAGGCCATCTCTAATAACTGGAGCTTCACTAATAACGAGCTTCTCAAGTGATTCCATAACTTTTTCGGCCTTGAATTCTTGAAGGTAGCCGACAGTAGTATTGAATAAAATGAGTATTATTAGGACTATAGCCGTCCTGCTGTCGCCTAGCCAGAAAGATAAACCCGCACTTACAATCAGTAGGATGACCATAGGGTCTTTGAACTGCCTGAGGTATGCTACTAACCGTGATTCTTTCGGCTTGATTTGAAGAACGTTTGAACCGTAGCTCGTAAGACGCTCGGCGGCCTCCTTGTGGCTTAGGCCATCTAGGCTAGACCCTAGCTCCTTGAGGCATTCATCGCCATTTTTGCGGTAATAGTGTAGTTTTTTATCTTCCATTCATAAGCATTATACGGCTCAGGCCTAACTGTGGTCTAGTTTGTTGTGTCTGTATTCGCTTAAGAATAACCATGCAATAGAAATTACAAGGCCTATGGCGAAGAATTTGATAAGGTCAGGCCCTGCGGCTATGCTAACTTTGTTCACACCACCATCGGTATATCGACTCAGTATGCTTAGCGTCAGTGGGCCAAGATTAATATTTTGGACGGATGCATTCAAATTATTGCCAAAACCGTATGCACTCACAATTAGTAGACAAACCCATATGCCCACACAAACAATCATGCCGATGGACAGATGCTTAGCTATTTTATTAGTTCGTGACTGTTTCATCTACTCTCCTCCATATGAAGTTATTTCTGAACTGTTCAATTAATAAACTCATGCCGATGGCGATTACTATTAACGCCGCACTGTGTATAGTGGCTGTTAAGTCAAGTCTTTTTGTGCAGTATGTCAGAGCAAGTATTAGGAGGTTTGTCATAAATTGGGACGACATGTCCTTTTGGGAGTTGCCAATTGTGACACTAGACAATATGCCAATACTAATAGCCAGCGTAATCTCGATAGCCAAATCTATTGATGATAGTGGGAAGACAATTATTACGGGTAGGGCAAGGAATGCACCTATGGATATGCAGCTCAGCGTATAATTAATGAACCAGTATAGTGTACCCTTGAGGCATGCTATTTCGGGGGGCTTGCTTACTCGAAATACCGACCTTATGTCAGCCACTGAAGAGCCTATGAACAACGTACAAATGCTAAGTATTGAATTGTCTAGGACAAGATTATTCTTTTTAGCGAAAAATATAATCGACAGCACTAAGCCTAGGCATACTGTCATACTCATAATTAATGGCTTAAAACGCACGGCAAGTTTTAGCGGCCAAGGTAATGGACTTATCTTAATCATGAACCTATTAGTTTCTGTTATAGGTAGGCGGGAGGCTACAGATTGCTGTGTAAATAAGGCTCTTGCAAAAACAATAGTGAATATAAGGTAGATTACTAAGATTACACTTAACTCGCCCATAACTAGAATATGGTTGGCGGTGGTTTTGATACAAACACCAATGGCTATTACGCCCACTAGCCTGGCCACGAATGACCGACTCTTGTACATATAATTTGCCGCAATACCTGTCAATAATCCAAGGACGGCTATGACGATAACCTGTAGCCAATGATGTGCCAGGCTAGACACAATAATTATGGGACCGATAATCGACGCTGCATAAAACAACGCAATTAGTAGGTCGCCAGCAAGGCTCAGTGTCCAGCGTTGGGCCCGAGATAGCGGCAGGCTCGCTAAGAGCCTTGTAGACTGATTGAGTCTCGTATTGATCTGGATACCTAGCAAAAGACAAAACGCCACAGACAGACTAACGGTTGAGTAAATAATCCAATTTAGGTGGGGAAGATTATACAAAACTAATTTGTATCTACCAACGAAAATAAAGCCAGTGATTGATACCACTACTGCGCTGGAGGCAAGCGCTAAGAGCTTCAGGTAATACCGCTTGCTCCCAATAGCACAGATTAATAGAGCTTTATAGAACCGTAGATAAAGTCTCATTCTTGGCTTTCTGTTTTGCCTTTATACTTCTAGGGTTGTTTACTTGATTTCGAATTGAGCCGTTAGACATAATTGAGATAACGTCAGCATACTTTTGTGCCCATACTAAGTCGTGTGTGCTAATCACCACACATGCACCTGCATTACGGGCCTCTAAAATGATTTTGGTCATGGCCTTTACGGCAAATGGGTCCAGGCCGTTGTGCGGTTCATCCACCAACAGGACTTTAGGCTGATGCATAACACCTGCTACAATTTGAACCTTCTTTTTATTACCATGGCTCAAAGATGAAAGTTGCTGATCAAGTCTAGTTAAGTCCAGTAATTTACAAAGACGTTTAGAGTTATTGAGAAGGTCGATTTTGTTTCTGCCTGCGCTGGAATAGATTCCTGCTAACAAGCTGAAATATTCACGTGCGGTCAGGCCGCTGATTAACCAGTTCTCATCATCGGGTATAAAACCGATGTTATGCCTGACATCGTATAAGTTGCTTGAAAGTATTTTGCCGTTTACTTCAATCGAATTTCTAGTTTCGGCATGGAGTGAGGCTAATGACTCCAGTAGTGTTGTTTTGCCGCTGCCATTGGTACCAACTATGGCAAATATTGTCCTTTCATCCATTTCAAGGTTTGGAATATGTAGTGTAAAACCTTTGTGTCTTGAGTGTTTAAGGTTGGTTATCTTTAGTACTGGCATTGGGTTTAACTCCTTTTGTTTCTCCATATGTAATATCCATCGGCAGTTGTCGGGCTTAGGCTAGCAAGATGAAAAATAGCGATAAGCAAATTCGTCTGGATTATTATTTGTGGCATGTTAACGCGAATTGATAAAAGTGATACAAGAAGTACGAACATAGCACCCGCCATCGGCCCGCACAAAGCCACCAATCTTTCATGATTACTGCCTAAGGGTGGGTGTATTAGCCGTATGCTCAAGCGTCCTTGGATGATGTCAACGACCGTGTTTGCTCTAATATGTTTCAGCGCTAGGTAGTGAGACATTTCGTGCACATACATCGAGAAAAAAGTATTCACTGAGCTGAACACGGCCAGTTGAAAGGATGTTATGAAAGACAAATTTTTGATCTCAGCAACAAGTATCGAAACCACAGCGATTGCCATGATAAGCGGCCAAGATGCTCTTATTAGGCTGACCGCCAGCTTTATTGGGCTGAACGATTTCCTTACACTAGCGGCCGCAAACTTGGAGCTACAATAGATGCGCCATAATTTGTCATTTGGCCTTGGGTGTGTTGGCAATTTGATTATTAGCGCACCAATAATATTTAGGAATCCCAACATGCTGTACAGATATTTTTCATCAATATCTGCCTGATTCAGATTGGTAATTATACTGCCAATCTTAGTCGGTTTGACCAGCGGGGCGAGGATAAGTCGCCCCGTGGTTGAAAGTGGGTGTTTAATGCCGAGGCGAACGTCCATAAGGGAGTTCGACTGTAGCTTGAAGGTAGGCGACAGGGATACTTTGTCATCAGGGGCTACATATGGACATTCACGCTCAAACATACTTGTCGCTACTTACAAACAATCTCAACTTTTCTGCGAGACCAGTCCATCGCAGTACTTTTAATGTGGCCCCATCCGCAAATCAAAATTGCTGCCGCAGTTACGCCGCCAACGGCTATTACGAAAGCTAGTGCCACAACGATGGGACCGACGCCCTTCTCACTGTAGGCGCTGGTATCAAGCCGTCCTAACACACTTTGTTGCATAGTTATTCCTTTCGCTTAAGTTGGTGACGCGTCAAGAATGGGCCTGGTTGCCTAAGCCGTCAAGCAAAAATACCAATAAAACCATGTCAAAAAATCAACACCACATCAATCCGCTTATCTTTGGTGTTTGAGCAGCGGCATATATACTTATAACTATGTCGAAGCGTTTGGTGATTATAGACGGCAAGTCGGTCTTTTATCGAGGCTACTACGCTATGCCAAATTTGAGCACCAAAGATGGTACTCCCACGGGTGGCGTATATGGCTTTGCCGTGTTGGCTCTAGAGGTAGTAAAGCGCCTTGATCCTGACTATGTATGTGTCGCATGGGACAAGGCAAAGACCAATATTCGTTCTCGCATTGCGCTATATCCCCAGTACAAGGCTAACCGTAAAGCGCCACCACCAGATTTTTACGAGCAGATTCCGCTGCTGCGCAATTTGCTAGATGCTTTAGGCTGGCCTCTATATGAGGCTGACGACTTTGAGGCCGATGATTTGATGGGTGCATTTGCCAGACAAGCAGGTGAGCAGGGTGTGGAGAGCTTTTTGGTTACATCGGACTTGGATGTTCTACAGCTAGTTAACGAGCACACTCATATATATACACTCAAAAAAGGGCTCAGCTCCATTGAGCTTTTCGACCAGACACATTTTCGTGAAAAATATGGCATTGAGCCAACGCAGTGGGTGGATGTTAAAGCACTCAAAGGTGATTCCTCAGACAACGTTCCAGGAGTAGCGGGGGTCGGCGAAAAAACAGCCCTGCAACTTATTTCTGAATACGGCAGTCTTGAGGGGGTTTATGAGAATGTTGAATTGCTCAAGCCCACCCTCAGAGACAAATTGCTAAAAGATAAAGACATGGCCTACCTGAGCAAAACTCTTGTAACACTGATAACTGATGCCCCAATCGAGATTAGCCTCACTGATGCCCAAGTTACTGATGGTGTTTCGGATGAGTTCGTAGCCATGCTCAAGAAACTGGAGTTCAGGAGTCTGCTTAGAGAAGTTGAGGCTAGCCGATTACATTCGCCCGATAGCCAACCAACAACTTTGCCTACGGCTAAAGAAGCCTCTTTTGATATTGGCTTAATCCCTCCAGACAAGTTAAGGCTGCTAGACATTAGCGATGACTCAGGCTCGATAATTGTTAGCACTGAGCACGGTGTTTGGTCCAGTGTGGATATATCGACCCTAACCCAGCGAGATGTTGATGTCATAGCTAATGGCCCAACTATCGGACATGATCTGAAGAGGGTTTTCAGGGCTTTGTTGTCGGCAAATCTAGAGTGGAGAGGTGTTGTTGCGCACGATACGCGGATAGTTGCCTTCCTGCTCAATGCGCTTGAGCGTTCTAGGGATTTAAGCGACCTCTTAGACCAAAAGATTGATACGAATGAACACGGACAGGTAGTGGCTGCAATTTGGAAGCTCTATGCCGAGCAACAAACGGCGCTGGATGGCTTGCCCCAGATTAGGAGGCTGGCCAATGAGATCGAGCTCCCTAGCATATACTTGCTAGCTAAAATGGAACATCGTGGTATCAAGCTTGATAGCTCCTATCTCGGAGACATGAGCCAAAGGTTCGAGAAAAAAATCGGTGCACTCGAGCGTAACATCTACGCCAAGGCGGGCAAGGAGTTCAACATTAGTTCACCCTCGCAGCTAGCGGTAGTCTTATACGAAGATCTTGAGTTGCCAAAGTGGGGTATCAAAAAGGGTAAAAATGGTTATTCGACTGGTGCCCGTGAGTTAGCTAAGCTTCGGCACCTACACCCCATAATCAATCTTATTACCGAATATCGTGAGTATACTAAATTGAAGAGTACCTACATCGATGCTTTGCCAAAACTAGTAGATGAGAACGGCAAACTTCATACTACTTTTAATCTTGATGTGGCGGCTACGGGACGTCTGAGTTCCAATAATCCAAACTTGCAAAACATTCCTACTCGAACAGATTTAGGTCAGGCTATTCGTTCGGCGTTTGTTGCAGATGAGGGCAATGTATTCGTGAGTGCCGACTATAGCCAATTTGAGCTTCGTCTGGCTGCAGTAATGTCTGATGACAAGGGCTTGATTGAGGCGTTCAACGACAATCTGGATGTTCATACCAAGACGGCTTCGGAGATATATGAAGTACCTATGGATAAGGTCACCAAATCGCAGCGGCGTAACGCCAAGACAATTAACTTTGCAGTTCTATACGGGATGAGCGCTCATGGTCTAAGCGAGTCAACGGGCATGTCGATGGTTGAAGCCAAGGCCTTTATAGATAAGTATTTTTCACTTCGCAAGCCCGTTGCTGATTACATTGAAAAGATTACTAGTGATGCAGCGGAGCAGGGTTATGTTGAGACAATTTTCGGTCGCCGTCGACCGACACCTGACTTGAGGAGTAGCAACTATGTAGTTCGCGAGGCTGCAAAGCGTGCGGCAGCAAATATGCCTATCCAGGGCACAGAAGCTGACCTGATGAAAATCGCTATGTTACGTGTTGAGGACGAGTTGAACAACAAAAATCTTGGTGAACAAATACTACAAATACACGATAGTATTATGGTCGAATGCCCTAAGGGTAATGCCAAAAAGGTCTCGGAACTTCTGGTAGATATTATGGAAAATGTTTACCCTGAGCTGCCAATTAGTCTGAGGGTAGATGTTCACACGGCAGACAATTGGGGCGATTTGTAACAATGAACAAAATAGCGATACAGGGTCAACCTGCATCATTCCATGATGTTGCCGCCCGACAGTTTTTTGGTGATAATATCGAACTAGTTTGTTGTGACCTACCTTTTTCGCTGGTGTTCGATAAGCTAATTAACAGAGAATCAGACTATGCGGTCTGTGCAATCGAAAATTCTTTGTACGGTTCTATACCTGAGGTCTATGATTTATTACTCAAGCACAAAACTTGGATTATGGGCGAAGTGATTCTACACATTGAACAATGCTTGGTCGGTCTACCATCGGCTGATTTAGCAGACATATCAGATGTGTACTCCCACCCTGTCGCTTTGGCGCAATGTGAACAATATCTAGACTCTAACTTGCCCCATGCAACCAGACATGCTGCCGATGACACTGCGGGTAGCGCTAATCTAGTGAGATTGAGTAACGACAAAAGCAGGGCTGCAATTGCATCAGCGGCCGCTGCCGAGCACTACGGTCTAAAAATCCTAGCTAACTCTATCGAAACCGACCATCATAACTACACTCGGTTTGCGATTTTGTCTCGTAGAACTATCTGGAATGATGATGCTAATAAGCTTAGCCTAGTTTTGACTACCAACCACAAACCTGGGGCGCTCTACGCCGCACTGGGCGTATTTGAGCATGAAGGCCTCAACCTTAGCTTGCTAGTATCCAGGCCAATAATAGGTAAGCCAGGCAAATATCTGTTTTATGTTGACATTGAGGCCAAGTTGGACAAGCCTGAGACAGAAAATTTAGTAGATCGACTCCAACAATTAGGTTGCGAAACAGTAGTTCTAGGTAGCTATGTCGGATCTGATGTTATAAAGCGGCTTTAGGGTCCAAAAACTTGAAAAATACTGCTCATTATGGTATGATTTAAACATTACCTTTAGGGGTAGGAGTTAAATAAGTGAAGTATTTTATCGGATTTCTTATCACTGTTGGTCTAATTGTCTTGATGTTCTTTTTGATCATCAGGGGTTTTAGCGGCAACAAAACTACAACTACCACCACCAAATCGACTGCCAAAGCAGTAAACTACGCTAATACTAATACTGAAGTCACCATGAACGTGCGCGGTCGAATAATTGCCGACCAGGAACACTTGTCGTACAAGATTACGGTTGGTCGTAGTGCCGTTCAACTTAACACCTATCGTGGTTATGACGGTCAAGTTATAGAGAGCCGCACCTACACCAATACTCAGGAGAGCTACGCAGAATTCCTACGGGCCATTGACTTTGCAGGCTACATGAACGGTGCTAGCAATGCACCTGCTGATACTAAGGACGATAGGGGTGTATGTGCCAACGGACGCGTCTACGCCTTCGAGGTTGTAAGTGGTTCTTCTGTAAATCAACGTTTTTGGGCCAGCAATTGCCGCAATATTCGTGGCACTTTCAGGGGCGATGCTACAGAGGTGAAGCGTCTCTTTGATCGTCAGGTTCCGTCCAAAGACTTCAACACCCTAGTCTCTTCGCTGAACCTCTAAATCCAACCAACTAAGCAATACGTATAAAGATTCGCTTCTTTGTGTTGGCGGCCTTTTTTATGTCGTTTATCTTAAGTCTTAGCGTTCCTGCGAAAGCTGCGCTCGATACAATGATACTTATCGACTCTGCTTTAGCTGCAACTTGGGCCTCGAGTCCAAAACTATCATTAATATATCTTTTGATAGCCGCCACCTCTGGCGGTTCTTTGTCATGTGATGGCAATTTAGCCAGTATATCTTTCATACTGTCCATGTTTCTACTATAGCAAGCCTATTAACTCAAGCCAAAGCTATTGACCTCTTGTATAATGTTAGTTATGCCAGAGTTACCAGAGGTTGAGACAGTTCGTCGTGGCTTGCAAAAGCTACTTGTCGGCAAAGTAGTTAAGAGTGTTACTCACGACTGGCCAAAGGGCTTTCCCAATGCGCCCGCAGATGTCGAGCAGTTTTGGATAGGGGCTGAGATAACTGAGCTGAAGCGTAGGGCAAAGGTCCTGATAATTGATCTGAGCACCGGCTACAGCCTAGTTGTTCATCTCAAAATGACAGGTCAGTTGGTGTTCAGGGGATCTCATGATAGTTTTGGGGCGGGGCATCCGAACGACAGCTTGATTGGTGAGTTGCCCGATAAGTCGACTCGTGTAGTCTGTGAATTTACAGATGGGAGCAAGATTTTCTTTAATGATCAGCGGAAGTTTGGGTGGATCAGACTTTTACCGACAGTGCAGATTGCCGAGCTGGACTTCTTCAAAAAAGTCGGCCCTGAACCGCTAAGTGATGATTTCTCACCTAATGTTCTTGCTGCCAGACTAGCTAGACGCCAAAGGAGCTCTATAAAGGCTGTTTTATTGGATCAGACCGTAGTCGCTGGCATTGGCAATATATACGCCGACGAAAGTCTTTGGCTGTCGGCTGTGCACCCGTCTACCTCAGTCCAGAGGCTCACCAAAAAGCAGGTAGAGTCACTATATGAATCGATTCGGTTTGTGTTGCAGCTTAGTATCGACAAAGGCGGTTCAACTGATAGGAATTACGTTGATGCCGAGGGCAAGCGTGGCAGCTATCTGAAGTTTGCCAATGTGTTTAGGCGGGAGGGGCAGAGCTGTCCGCGCTGTGGAACCGAGATAGTCAAACTACGAGTAGCAGGGCGGGGCACTCATATCTGCCCAAAGTGCCAAAAGGAAAAGAAATGATTACCACAATTACTGGCGATAATGACTTCCAGCGAACAGAGATACTGAAGCAGTTGACCACTGACTTTGTTGAGGAATATGGCGATATGGCTCTTGAGCAGTTTGACGGTGAAGACTCCACTTTTGCTCAAATGCTTGGTGGTGTCCAAAGTTTGCCGTTCTTGGCTACCAAGAAACTAGTTGTACTTCGTGAGCCCAATAAACAGAAGGAATTTGTTGATAACGTTTCAGATATTATTGCCGCCGCTGATGAGACAACCGATGTAATCATATACGAACCCAAACTTGATCGTCGCAGCGTTTACTATAAGACGCTCCTGCGAGAGACTAACCTGAAAGACTGCAAGGAACTGGATAGCAGGGGACTAGAGGGTTGGGCTAAATCATATGCGTCTAAGATGGGCGGAGTTATATCTGCTGGTGACGTAGATTTTCTCGTTCAAAGAATTGGTACCAACCAGCAGCTGCTTAAAAGTGAGCTAGACAAACTGTTGTCATACGATTCTAAGATTACTCGTTCTAGTATTGAATTGCTAACTGAGCCTTTGCCGCAAAGCACTACTTTTGATTTACTTGATGCTGCGTTTGCGGGCCAAAAAGAAAAAGTCATGAACCTCTATAGGGAACAGCGCCTGCTTAAAGTCGAACCCCAAGTAATTGTTGGCCTTATATCCTGGCAGTTGCACGCTTTAGCGTTAGTGAAGTCTACGGGTAGCTCTAATGTTGATGAGATTGCATACAAGACTGGTCAAAAGCCCTTCGTAATCAGAAAAGCGCTAGGCCTAGTCAAAAACAAGAGTTTTGCTGACATAAAAAAACTCATCGGCGATCTTGCGGAGTTGGATCTAATGTCCAAGCGTTCCAGTATCGATGCCGATGAGGCTTTGCAGTTATATCTGCTGAAACTTTGCGTCTAACTATTTCTTAGTCGCAGGCTTCTTGGCGACTGTCTTCTTAGCTGGTGCTTTCTTAGCAGGGGCCTTTTTGGCGACTGTCTTTGTTGGTGCAGCCTTCTTGGCTACTGATGCCTTTTTAGCTGGTGCAGCTTTCTTAGTCGCAGCCTTCTTGACTACCTTTGCTGGTGATGACTTAGTAACGCCAGCGGCCTTTTTGGCAGCCTTAGCGGCTTGACTCTGCTTGCGGGCAGCCTTGTTTTTGTGAATCACATTCTTTTTGGCAGCCTTGTCGATGCTACTCTGAACTTTGCTTTGAGCTTTTTTGACGTCCTTGGACTTGCCCGTAACTGCCTTATGAAAAGCCTTTACGGCTTCCTTCAGGCTACGCTTAGTTTTGCTATTGCGAACAGCGGCTTTCTTGGCAACACGCACTCGCTTTTTGGCAGATTTGATGATTGGCATTTCTTATCTAGACCTTTGTTGTTAATTTGTCAAAGTAAACTATACATGAAAACAGGTAAGCTTGTCAAAAATGTATCTCGACAAGCTTATGGTTATTATGATACTCTGAGCCTAGGAGTCTAAGTTCTTATTTATAGGCTACAGGAAAAATAAAAAATGGATCCACAAAGACAACAGGTTATAGCCAAGATAAAAGAGGCCAATAATGTATTGGTTACTGTAAGCCGCGATCCCACCGTCGATCAGTTGGCCGCCTGTATAGGCTTTACTCTAGCACTCAATAAAATGGGCAAACATGCTACGGCTGTTTTTAGCGGTAATGTTCCCTCAACCATCGAATTTTTGAAGCCCGAAGAGACTATCGAGAAGAACACCGATTCTTTGCGTGATTTTATCATTGCGATTGACAGGTCGAAGGCCGACAAGCTGCGCTATAAAGTTGAGGACTCGGTGGTTAGGATTTTCATCACGCCCTACAAGACATCGATTAGTGATCAGGACCTGGCCTTCAGCCAGGGTGACTTCAATGTCGACGCTATTGTGGCCTTGGGTGTACATAATCAGGCTGACTTGGATGATGTCATCACAGCCCATGGACGCATACTGCATGACGCTACAGTCATAACTATCAATTACCAACCAGGCGGTGATGACTTGGGGGGCTTACCTTTGCTCGATCCTTCGGCAAGTGGTCTGAGCCAATTGGCAACCGAAATATTGAACGCTCTGGACAAAAAGACGATAGATAACCAGATTGCGACTGCTCTATTAACGGGCATAGTGGCTGCAACTGATAGGTTTAGCAATATGCAGACTTCGCCTAAGGCGATGAGTATTAGCGCCGAGCTTATGACAGCAGGCGCAGATCAACAACTGGTAGCCCTTAAGCTGGCTGAACCAGCCTCTGAGCCCGAGCCTGAGAATGAGGATGTCAGCAATCTTGCCGAGGATACTATTGATTTTGGTAGCGGGCAGGCCCAAGAGCTTAACGAAGCTCCAACCGAAGAGGTTACCGAACCAGGTACACTGGACATATCTCATGATGAAGCTGAATTGGCGGCTCGTTTGGGTGCTGAATCTCAGCAGCAATCGGACGAACAGCCCGAACCATCTGAAGATTATCAACCAAATTCAGAGGCCGAACAGTCCACCGTAGACGAAAATACACCCGATTTATCACCCGCAGAGTCTCAACAATCAGAGGTGGCTAGCACTGAGCAGCAACCAATTGGTCAGCCCACAGCGGACCAGCCTAATGATCAATCGGACACTGTATCGAATGAGGCACCTGAGCCACAACAACCTCAAGCGACAGATGGGTTGCCACCAGAGTTAAGCCCACAGATTCATATTGACGAGCATGGAACGGTGATGCCTCACGATCAGAAACCCGATGAGGAACCCAGAGAAACTCCCAAGATTATCAAAGAGCATAATTTGATGCAGATGTCCCCGCCAGAGGGCATGAACGGACCATCTAATGGTCCCAGCCCGTATGACGATGAAGATGTCGAAGGACCTTCGGGCGGTGCAGCAGGTGGTAATGGCTTCATTATTGGTGCGCATGCCCCAGGTCAGCCCAAGGGAACGCCAAGGGGGGTAGAATCAAACTCCGAAGTATTTGAGCCAACCGCTCAGCCGACTATTGATAATGCGCCAGCACCAATCGTTATCACGCCTCCAGCGGCAGCGCCCGTATCTCCGCTCGGCGGGACTTTGGCGGACTTAGAGAAAGAGCTTAGCAGCCCACACGCTCTAGACGGCGTTGACTCGACTGGAGCAGGGAATGTGCCTAACGATGTCGCTCAGGTTTCGGGCGAACAGCCAGAGTTAGCACAACCGCCAGCTCCTGCGCCCGCACCAATCGTTATCACGCCTCCAGCTCCCCGACAAGACATTGTAATTAGCGAAGACGGCCAGCTCGTGGAACCTGCTTTTGCAATTCCATCACCCGCCGCTGCACAATACAATCCCAATAGTCCACCCCCAGTACCACCCCCTATGATGCCCCCAACAGGTGCAATCTAGGGCAAAGTTTTCCAATAGGCATTAGTGAGGTTATACTAACGCCATGATTACAAGTGGGATTCTGCTAATTGACAAGCCTAAGGGCTGGACATCTTTTGATGTGGTTAATAGAACTAGACGACTCTGCCAACAGGCGGGCTTCAACACCACTGGTCGAAAGAGGTACTTGGTTGGCCATACAGGAACACTTGATCCACTGGCTACGGGTTTGCTGGTTATTCTTGTTGGTACATACACCAAAAAAGCCCCCAACCTAACCAAGCTCGACAAAACTTACGAAGTAACTATGAACCTTGGAGTGACTAGTTCAACTGGTGATGAAGAAGGCGAAAAGACCAATGTCTCTGATACTCAACCCGCTGAATCAATAGTTAATGATGTGTTGAATAGTTTTGTAGGCGACACAATGCAGACACCGCCCAAGTTCTCGGCAATAAAGATTAATGGGCAAAGGGCCTATAAACTTGCCCGTAAGGGTCTGGAAGTTGAGCTAGAACCTCGACCTGTTCATATCGATTCAATCTCTAATTTTCGCTATGTATATCCTGAAGTTAAATTCACTGTTCATGTATCAAGCGGAACCTATATCCGTTCCTTGGTGGAGGACATTGGCAAGAAGCTTGGCACAGGCGCTTACATGACAGATCTCCGTAGAACTAAGGTCGGTGATTTTGATATCAGTAACTCGGTTGGTATAGAAGATGTTAGCGCCGAAATTTTGTCCGACAGGTTGGTGCTGGTTGACTGATTTTGTTCACCTCTATTGCTCAGGCGGTCTCTCTCTGATATAATCTACTGGCATATGATTACAAGTGAGAAGAAAAGCAAGGTCGTAAAAGACCTCCAAGCCCACAAGACAGACACTGGTAGTGCTGCCGTTCAGGTTGGTATTGCTACCGAGCGCATCAAGGAGCTTACTGAGCATCTCAAGGCTAACAAGAAAGATTTTGCAGCCCGTCGTGGCTTGCTTCAGCTAGTTGGTCAGCGCAAGCGCAATCTGCAATATATTGCTGCGCATGATGGCAAGGCCTACCTTGAGCTTATCAAGAAGCTCGGCATCCGCCGTTAGTGTATAGACTACTGGTCTTGTTCATCTACGAACAGATTACAAGACCACAAGCTTGTGCACATTAACGCCCAGGGGGTTTGATGTAGTCGACAGAGACCAGATATATGTTCCCGAAAAGCACAAGGGGCCTCATATATTTGCACTGTGTCTGCTATATCCTCGTACGATTCACTGGCGATGAAAGGTTAACAAACATGGAAATAATTAACCCTTTCGGTAAATCAATCATTAAGGTTGAGACCGAATTTTGTGGTAAAACGCTGAGTCTTGAGGTGAACCGCCTTGGTTTTCGTACATCAGCATCAGTTTTAGCTCGCTATGGCGAAACAGTAGTCCTCGGAACAGCAATGGTCAGCCCAAACGCCCTTGCAGGTTTCGACTATTTTCCTCTGAGTATCGACTACGAAGAGAAGTTCTATGCTGCGGGTAAGATTAGCGGCTCACGCTTTATCAAGCGCGAGGGCCGTCCTTCTGACGAAGCGATCTTGATTGGCCGTTTGATTGACCGACCGATTCGTCCTCTATGGCCCAAGGGCTACCGACACGAGGCTCAGGGCGTGGCAACGGTGCTCAGTATGGACCCGACTTTCCGTCCCGATATGATTGCCATGATAGCCATGAGCACAGCGTTTATGCTAACAGGTGCACCGTTTGATGGTCCCGTTGCAGGTTTGCGCGTCGGTTATGACGACAATCATCAACTGGCCGCCTTTTTGACGGCTGACCAGTTGCTCAAGAACGGACTAGATCTAGTAGTCGCTGGTACTGAAGATGCCATCATGATGGTTGAAGCAGGTGCTAGCGAGGTTAGTGAAGATGAGATTGTCACTGCGCTGGAATTTGCTCAGCAGGCTATGCAGCCCGCAATCGCTCTCCAAAAAGAGCTAATTGCCAAGGTGGGTGTAGAAAAGCAAGAGTATGAACTTAGCTTGCCAAGCGAAGATGTACAGGCTGCCGTTGATGCTTACCTTGATGGTAAGATGGGCGAAAAATTACGTGCACCAATGGCTGAGCGCCATGAGCGTATGCGTGTGCTTCGCCAGGACATGTTGAATCACTTTGCTGAGGAACTGGGCGAAGAGTGGGACGCCATTAAGCGTGATTACGAAGACGCTTTCGCTAGTGCTGCCAACAAAGACGTTCGTAAGAGTATTCTTGAGGACGGTGTTCGACCTGATGGACGCAACTTTACAGAGATCCGACCACTTTCAAGCCAGGTTGGTTTACTCCCACGAGCTCATGGTTCCAGTTTATTTACCCGAGGTCTAACTCAGGCTCTGAATATAGTCACTTTGGCACCTTTGAGCTATGCGCAGCTCATCGATACGATGGAGCGTAACGAAGAAAAGCGTTACATGCACCATTACAATGCACCTGGCTATACGGTGGGTGAGATTAAGCGTCTCGGTTCGCCTGGCCGCCGTGAGATTGGTCACTCCGCCCTGGCAGAGCGAGCGCTGCTACCTGTTATGCCCGCCGAGGATGTATTTCCGTACACCATTCGCTCAGTTACCGAGATTATGAGTCAGAACGGTTCTACCTCTATGGCAGCTACGTGTTCCAGTTGTTTAGCTTTGATGGATGCCGGTGTGCCGCTCACATCTCCTGTTAGCGGTATTGCAATGGGTCTAATGACCGATGGCAATCAGACGGTCATCTTGAGCGACATAGCCGACGCCGAAGATTTTGCGGGCGATATGGACTTCAAGGTTACTGGTACGAGTAAGGGAATTACTGCATTACAGATGGATATGAAAGTTCATGGTCTGCCAGTCGAGACCCTCAAGCAGGCTTTGATGCAGGGCAAGGAAGGTCGTGCTTTCATTCTTGACCACATGCTCAGTGTTATTGCCGAGCCTCGTGATAAGATGAGCCCCTATGCTCCTCGTGTTGAGAGTATCAAGATTAATCCTGATAAGATTCGCGAAGTAATCGGTAAGGGTGGCGAGACTATCCAAAAGATTACTGGCGAAACAGGTGCCGAGATTGACATCAAGGATGACGGAACGATTATGATCGCTAGCCCTGATGGTGCTAGCATCGAAAAGGCTATCCAGTGGATTCGTGACATTACCGAGGAACCTGAGGTTGGCAAGATTTACTATGACCGACCTGTAGTTAGTGTTATGGACTTCGGTGCTTTCGTACAAATTTTGCCAGGCAAGGACGGACTCGTTCATGTTTCTGAGATGAAAGAAGAGCGTGTCGCTAAGCCTAGCGATGTCGTCAAAGAAGGTGACAAGGTTACAGTTAAGTTAATAGCAATTGATGATCGCGGCCGCTTGCAGTTGAGTATGAAAGCTGCTGCCCGCGAACTAGGTGGGAAGTAAATAGTCGATGAGTCGAACAACACGCAGCACAAAGGTTTCTAAAGTTAAGTTGTTGAGCTGGAAGTGGCGAATACTACTAGCTTTTGTCTATCTTGGACTGGGTTACTATGTACTGCGTGTTGCATTCGATACGGGCAGCCTGATTGCCTATGGTGTGTTCATTGCGTTGGTTATAGCAGTCCTCAGATTGCTGAGGCCTCGCTTGAACAAAAAATAATTTATGGCAGATACCAAGATCAATAAACAAGAACAACTCGATAAGATTAAACAATCTATTATCGACGAAAAGGTTTGCCCCAATCTGTTAGAGCAGGCAACTCAGCTAGTGTTCGGTGACGGCAATCCTGATGCGGATATTGTGTTCATAGGCGAAGCACCTGGCAAAAATGAGGACCTACAGGGCATACCATTCGTTGGTGCAGCAGGTAAGTTCCTCAACGAAATGCTTGACTCTATAGGCATGAAGCGCGAAGACATATATATCACCAATATCGTGAAATACAGGCCGCCTAACAATCGTGACCCATTGCCCGAAGAAAAGAAAGAGTTTTTGCCATATTTGCAGGCCCAGTTAGAAGTAATCCAGCCAAAAGTTATAGCGACCCTAGGCCGACACAGTATGAATTGCTTCTTGCCGGATCTACAAATATCCCAGATCCATGGTGAGCCCAAAAGAATTAAGCTCGCAATGAAGAGCGAGGCAAGTGACGTGCTTGAGATAGTTATTATGCCACTATTTCATCCCGCCGCAGCGCTATATAACGGAGGTATGAGGCAAACACTCATTGATGACTTCAGCCGCCTACCAAACGTTATAAAACTAATCAATAAAGAAAGTAACAATAAGGAAATAATATAAATATGAGTGAACCAACTCAGAATAACCGACAAAAAAACAGGCCTAAGCCGAATACTCAGGGCAACGCTAGACGAGGCGCTCAGGGTGGCCGAGGCAGCCAAAATGGAAGCGGCCGTAACAATGGCCAAAATGGCACTGCTCGTGGTGGCCAGGCGCTCAAACCAATATCTGCATCTGTTTCGCGCGGTACGGCTATGCGTGCCCAAAAGCGCTCACAGGCTGATGCCCAGCGCATTGCCAATCAGTATATGTCAGCGGCTCCCGTCAATGAACAGCAAGAGCGACGTGCAAACTTCATAGATGATTCACCACGCCTTCGTGTCATCGGCCTAGGTGGTATGGACGGTGGCGGCTCCAAGAACATGATTTTGCTCGAGTATAAAGATGACGCTTTGGTTATCGACGCAGGCAACGACCTTGGTGTTGACCTTCCAGGCATTAACTATGGTATAGCCGACACTACTTACCTCGAGTCAATTCGTCACAAGCTCCGTGGCTATGTAGTTACTCACGGTCACCTTGATCACATTGGTGGTTTGCCGCACATTGTTCCCAAAATTCCTGCGCCAATCTATGGTTCCAACTTCTCAATTGGCCGTGTCGAAGAAATATTCGAGAACTTTGGCTTGCCAATGCCCGATGGCTTTGAGCTACAGACCATAATAATGAACGAAAACACCCATGAGCGCCTCAAGGTGGGCAGCTTCTACGTAGAACTAGTTCGTATAACCCATTCCATTCCCGGCAGTACCTGTGTGGTTGTCGATACTCCTGTCGGGCGTATCATTAACACCGGTGATTTCCGTTTTGACCCAAACCCGCTTGACCACGAGCGCAGTGATATTGAACGGCTAAAAGAGCTTGGTAACTAAGGTGTTTTGGCGCTTTTGTCCGAGAGTACTACAGTTGAACGTATTGGTCGAACTCCTTCAGAGAGCACAATTGAACAGAGCTTTGTCGATATTATTGATCAGGCCCCAGGCCGAATATTTATTGGCTTGTTCTCAACCAACATGAACCGTGTTCAGATGATAGTTAATGCCGCAGTGCATCACGGCCGCAAAGTCGCAATGGATGGCCGCAGCATGGTGAGCACCCTCGAAATGGCGGTTAGACACGGCTTCATGCGTATACCAAAGGGTACATTCGTGCCAATCGCTAACGTTCCTAGTATGAAAGATCACGAAGTAGTCGTGGTATGTACGGGTAGCCAGGGTGAGCCTAGCTCCGCCTTGCAGCGTATGGCTAGTGGTGACCACAAGCATATTAAGCTCAAAGAACAGGATACTGTCATACTCTCGAGCACACCAATCCCCGAGTCGGGCAATGATGCCCTAATTGGAACAATGGTTGATGGTCTAACTAAAAAAGGTGTTCATGTATTTGAACACCGCAATCACGAACTTGATAATGTCGGTCCGTTGCATGTTTCTGGTCACGCTTCACGTGATGAGTACGCCGAGATGATTCAGATTACTAAACCGAAGTTCTTCGTGCCAATTTATGGAGCTTTCCGTGTCAAGCAACGCCATGTAGATTTAGCTGTCGAGAATGGTATTCCGCGCGCTAACTGCGCCAATGTCGAGAATGGTGAAGTTATCAATCTTACAGCGGACAAAATGGAGGTAAGTGGTGAGATTCCTCATGGAACAGTACTGGTCGACCAGACGGGTGCCATTGTCAACAATGTGGTTGTCAAAGATCGCGTCCTATTGGCCGAAGAAGGCCTTGTGGCCGTTGTTCTAACTGTCGACAAAAAGACTGGCAATTTGATGACTAGCCCCGACATTATCAGCCGTGGTTTTATATATATGCGTGACAATGAAGACCTTATGAATAACTTGCGCCAAGAGTTGCGCCGAGCTGTTCAGCAGCGATTCAAGCGTGTAGATTTGGACCGATTCAAAGTCGAGCTCAAGGATCATGTAACTCATTTCCTATTCGACCAAACTCAGCGCAGTCCAATTGTTATACCAGTGATCAATGTCGTTGGGGGCGGGCAGGGAAAACAGGTCCAAAACGGTCAAAATGGCAATAATGCCAAAAATGCCCAGCCGCCAAAGTCCGAGCACGAGATGGCCGAAGAACAACAGCAGCGCTTTCAGGAAATGCGTGCTCGATTGCTCAACCAAGACTCTCGCACCGACTAGTAGAATTGTATAGAATATATACAATTTGGCTGTACAACTGTATATTTTATTGTACTATGTATACAGTATGATAAATACACCCGATCCCCGGATACCGTATAACTCACTACCTAACCTGCCGCCGATAGGTGGTTTGGCTGACGATTCCGAAATATTAAAGAAGTCTATATCAGTTGCTCAATCTCTAGCGTCCTTAAATGCAACTATGCAAGCTGACAACAACAGTATTTCTTACAGCATGGATTTGATGTCCCCGCTGTATGTGCCAGAAGCTGTTATGAGCTCTAGCGTTGAAAACATAGTAACGACTAACGAGAGCGTATATGAGGCTCGATTAATGGACGCAGATAGCGTCAGCCCACAAAATAAAGAAGTGATGCACTATATGGACGCGCTGATTAATGGCGCAAGGGCATTGCGCAAAAAAGGGTATCTTGCGACCAACGAATATATTGAAATTCAGAAAGTTCTTGAACCAAAAAAACCAGGTATTCGCAAAATACCTGGCACACAAATATCTAACCCTATAACAAAACAGATTTACTATACCCCACCTAACGGTGAAAAGAATATTCGGCGTCTGCTAAAGAACTTCGAGGAATATTTTAATGCTTCACCATCACCACATGAAGTGTTTATGAGGGCTGCAATACTGCATTATCAATTTGAGGCAATACACCCGTTTTTTGATGGTAATGGCCGTACGGGTCGAATCCTTATACCACTGTATCTTACAAAACATGATATTTTAGATGTCCCTCTACT
>CAZDAD010000002.1:84422-93400 GCA_964503715.1 uncultured Candidatus Saccharibacteria bacterium
TTGCAAAATCGAGAACAGTATTACAAGCTGCTTAGAAACGTAACATTTAGGAGCGAGTGGAAGCCCTGGATTATTTATATGCTAGAGGCTTTAGAGGAGCAGGCTAAATACACTGTGCTAGTCATCCAAAAAATTAATTACTTCAAAAAAGGTCTTGTGCCGAAGATTGAGTCAGTGCTAGGACAGGGGCACTCAAATGCAGTGGCGGATTTTCTGTATGCTCATCCATTCTTTGTAAGAAGTGAATTTGAAGATTCTTTGAACGTGTCGTACGTAACCTCAAGAAAATATTTAAGTTGTTTGCTTGATAAAGGGATAGTGCTTAGAAGGCGACAGGCTAGAAAGAATAGATACATTTATGCCTGCCCAGAGTACATAAACCTTCTAAAGAATACCTAGCGTAAGCAGTTTGACAGAAGTTGTAAAAATTGCTATAATATGTGGTGTTATCAACAGATAGCGCCACTCAGCAATTGAAGGGTAAACGTGCTAAACTAAACGCATATGTCTAGGAAGAAAAAACAAACACGTCGTCGCGCTGCTCCCGCGCCTGAACCTAAGGAGCACTCACCATTCTGGCAGCTATCAGCTGCAGTCCTGCTATTTGTAGCAGCTTTGTTCATGCTGCTTGGTGGCTTTGGGGCGGGCGGGCCACTGCCAAAAGGTCTATTCCAGGGTGGTGAATGGCTATTCGGTATCGCTGCTTACCTTCTATCTTTTGCGCTAGTCTACTGGGGTGTGATGAAGTTCAAAACTGAAGGTCATCGTATGCCGATTAGTCGCTTGGCTAGCTTAATCGCATTAATGTCATTTACCTCCGCTTGGCTATTTACGGCCTTTGCCAATAAGCAGCCTGACGGTTCGTATATTGGTGGCCATGGTGGGCATATAGGTGAGTGGCTCGGTGTCGCTGCAAGAGGGGCGCTGGATAAGTTTCCAGCATCTGTACTATTTGCGGTATTGATTGTTTTGACGGTCTTTTTTGCCCTTGGCATATCGCCTATGGTGCTGACCAAAATAGGCAATTTATTTAAGCGTCAAAAATCCGAAGATACCGACATCGCCGCTTTGAAATCTAAGCCTCAGGAGCATCATGAATTTAAGCTAACTGAGGGTGTCCCAGTGGAACACAATGCCAAGGTTGCCGAAAAGCCGCCACGTATAGCATCGCTCAAGAATACGGCCGAGAAACTAACTATCAACGAGAACCATGAGGCTCTCACTACAGCTAGTGATCCAGATTGGAAGTTCCCTAGTACGAGCTTACTCAACCAAACCCAAGACAAGGCTGACGCAGGTGACGTTAACGGCAATGCTCAGATTATTCAGGATACTTTCTCTAACTTTAGTATTGATGTGGAGATGGAAGGGGCTAACGTTGGCCCTCGCGTCACGCAGTACACACTGAAGCCTCCGACAGGTGTTAAATTGACCAAAATCACTGCTCTCGAGAATAACCTAGCGCTCGATTTGGCTGCGCAATCTATTCGTATGGAAGCACCTATACCTGGCAAACGAGCCGTAGGTATTGAGGTGCCAAATTTACGACCAGCCATCGTTCGTGTTAGCTCGATCTTGCAATCGCCAGCTTGGGCCGACGCCAAAACCAAGCCACTAAGCTTTGTAATTGGTAAGGATATTACTGGTAAGCCAGTCGTAGGTGATTTAGCCAAGATGCCGCACCTCTTGGTAGCAGGTCAGACTGGCTCTGGTAAGTCCGTAATGATTAACGCGATTTTGACAAGCCTTCTATACAGGAACACACCCAGTGACCTCAAGCTTATCTTGGTGGACCCCAAACAGGTTGAGCTGACTCCATATAATAATATGGCCCATTTGCTAACTCCCGTTATCCACGAGCCCGAAAAGTGCATTAGTGCCCTCAAGTGGGCGGTAGCTGAGATGGAACGCCGTTTGCGAACTATGGCGGAGGTTGGCAAGCGAAACATTGGCGAGTATAACAACCTCAAACAAGAAGAGGGGATGCCTTACATCGTTATTGTCATTGATGAGTTGTCAGATCTGATGATGGTCGCAGCTCGCGATGTTGAGGCTTTGATTGTTCGTTTAGCTCAAAAGGCTCGTGCGGCAGGCATCCACCTCGTGCTAGCGACTCAGCGTCCAAGTGTCGATGTTATTACTGGCTTGATTAAGGCTAACGTTCCTGGCCGCATTGCCTTCACTACACAGAGTCAAGTTGATAGTCGCACCATACTAGACCAAGCTGGTGCCGAAAAGCTCCTGGGTACTGGTGACATGCTGCTACTAACAAGTGACATGCCTAAGCCAGTTCGCGTGCAGGGTGCCTTCATTGGCGATGACGAAACCGCTAAAGTCACTGGGTTCATATGCCTGCAACGCCAGCCAAACTATGATGATGAGGTAGTTAGCCAGCCTGTTCAATTGAACGGTAAGGGTGGTGTTGTAGCTGATGCGGGGCCAGCTAATGATGCTGACGATTCTATGTGGGAAGATGCCGTCCGAGTTGTTATAGAGGGTCGCAAGGCTAGCACTAGCTTGTTGCAACGTCGTCTACGCATTGGCTATGGACGTGCTGCACGACTAATTGAGACCATGGAGGAGCAGGGCATAGTAGGCCCAGCCGATGGCGTTAGGCCGCGTGATGTGCTAGTAAGTTCCATGGATGAAGTATTTGGCAACCCTTCTTCAGACGATGATGAGCCAGACGAAGCCGATACCATTCCTCAGCCTCCTCAGTTCTTATAAACCACCTGACTCAAGTCCAACCAGATGCAGAGGTTGTTAAATGCATCGGTATAAGGTATAATTACCTCTGTTAATAACTAACCTGCGTGAGGCTCTCAAGGTTTTACGCATTCGACTTGCTCACAATGGCAAGCGGATTCCGTAGGAGGAGTAAATGAACCAATACGAAATTGCCGTATTGTACCACCCAGATCTAGAGATAGATCTCGACAAAGCTACCGAAAAAGTAGAGAAAATCTTTACTGATAACGGTGGCAGTGTAAAAAACGTTGACAATTGGGGGAAGCGTAAGCTAGCTTATGCAATCAAGAAGAACGAACACGCTGTGTACGTCTTCTACACGGTTGAGCTTCCCGCTGAAAGCGTACGCAAGATTGAATCGACCCTAAACATTACAGATGAGGTTATTCGTTTCTTGATTACGCGCCCAGACCTCAAGGCTATCGCCAAGGCTGAGGCCCTCAAGGCTGAAAAAGCCAAGAAGGCTGCTGAGCGTGGCGAAGGCGTCGAGTCGGAAGACAAGACCGAAGAGTAATTTATATAGCAAAGAGAGGGAATATCTATGGCACGAAGCGTTAATCAAGTAATACTTATGGGCAACCTAACACGTGATCCTGAGCTTAGGCAGACGCCAAGCGGACAGAGTGTGACTAGTTTTAGCCTAGCGCTTAACCGTGCATACAAGGACCAAAAAGGTGAGTGGCAAGAAGCAACCGATTACGTCGACGTTGTTGCCTGGGGCCCATTGGCTGAACGCGTATCTCAATATCTGAGCAAGGGCCGCAAAGCTTTGGTGCAAGGCCGACTACAGAGCCGCAGTTGGGAACAGGATGGCCAGAAGCGCAGTAAGCTAGAGGTCTTAGCCAACGATGTAACATTCTTGGATGGTCGTGGTGACAGCACCGATTCTGGTGCGCCCGCTAGCTCAGATAACTCTTCAAAGGGTTCTTCAAAGGAAAAAGAAGAAGTCATCGAAGATATTAGCGATGAGCCTATCAACCTTGATGATATTCCATTTTAGTTTTATTTAAAGGAAACAACCTATTATGGCAAAAATTTTTAAACACCGAACAGACGTTCCATTTTTTGATTACAAAGATTTCAAAACACTTCAGCGTTATGTGAATGTCTATGGACAGATTGAGACTCGCAAAAAGACAGGTCTCACTGAGAGTCAGCAACGCCGACTTGCAACTGCTATCAAGCGTTCTAGGCACATTGCTTTGCTGCCTTTTGTGGCCAACAATTAGTACATTAAAGCTAGTGGGGGATATTGGGTGCAGTCAAAAACACTGCATGATCAGGTTAAGGATGTGGCTCGTAGGGTAAAGTCTACTCTTTCTGGCTTAGATGTGTCGGCTATGCCCAAAATCGAACGTTCAGCCGTAGAAGAATTACATAGGCTAATCGAAGACCTGCGTCTAGATGTCCAAGACTATGAGTATGCCGATACCCGTATACACCAGCTTGAAAAGGCCGCTCAGGCTAGGGATAGAGCCAAGAACGTTCAAGTATTACTACTAAAAGTTAGTGGTTTTGGGCTAATCGGTGCAGCAGACTTGGCTGAGATATCAGCTCGTATTGAGAACATCAACTTGCACATAACCTAGCAATCTAATTGCCAACGAAAGGAGCTCGAGTATGGCACTAAGCATCACAGATCTAAAGAAAGGGACTTTGTTCCAGCTTGAAGGCGTGCCTTACAGGGTCGTTGACTATAACCAAAAGGTTATGGGCCGAGGTGGCTCGATTGTAAACGTTCGCATCAAGAGCGTGATAGACGGCAAAGTACTCGAAAAGACTTTTAAGGGTAACGAGACGCTCCAGACAGCCGATGTTACCAATCAGAATGTCCAGTATCTGTATAATGATGGCGATATCTATCATTTCATGAACCAAGAGTCTTTTGAGCAGTTTGAAGTCTCGGCTGATATGGTTGGTGATGGTGCGGGCTACATAAAAGAAGGTGACGAAGTTCAGCTACAATTCTTTAATGATCGTCCGATTAACGTCGAATTGCCCAAGAATGTTCCTCTTCTGGTTACCTACACTGAAAATGTAGTAAAGGGTGACACGACCAGTAGTGTTCTCAAGGATGCAACTCTGGAGACGGGGATAACCGTAAAAGTTCCTGCTTTTATAAAACAAGGTGATGTTATATCTGTTGATACTTCAAGTGGTGCTTATCGCGAACGGGTCAAGGAATAAAGTATATAGCTGCCCAGGTGACCCAACTATATGGCCAATAAACAAAGACTAGATCAGGCAATGCTTAGGGTGGGGCTTGTCACGTCACGTAGCCAGGCCGAGAGCTGGATTAAACTTGGTCGAGTTAGGGTCGATGGTACACAGATTGTCAAACCAGGCCATTTTGTTAGTGGGACTGCTCAAATAGAGCTCGAAGCAGATGAACGATATGTCAGCAGAGCAGGGCTAAAGCTCGCCTCCGTAGCCGAGGTGCTTAACTTGGATTTCAAGGGTAAGACTATGCTCGATGTTGGCAGCTCAACCGGTGGTTTTACCGATTACGCATTGCAGCACGGAGCCACAAAAGTAATTGCCGTTGAAGTTGGGAAGAACCAACTGCATCCTAGCCTGCATGGTAATCCCAAAATTGAGTTGCACGAAGAAACTGATATCAGAAGTATGGAACCACCATTATCATCACCTATAGATATTGTGCTTATTGACGTGTCTTTTATAAGTCTTAGGGATGTCTTACCTCATATCAAGAGTTTATGCCACAAACAGACCCAAATTGTGGCCATGGTTAAGCCGCAGTTTGAGGCCGTTGCCAGTAACCTCAAGCACAAAGGTGTTATCAAAAACGACAGGATGCGCCGAGATATTCTGAAAGGCTTTGAAGATTGGTCCATTAGGTATTTTTATATCGAAGCAAAGGCCGACTCCGAGATTGCAGGGTCTAAGGGTAACCTTGAGCGTTTTTATTTGCTGCGACCCTTGTAACGGTAGTAATAATCGTTGAATAAGCAGGTCTCAAGATGTTAAACTGCGCTTATGTATTTTGAAAGTCGCACTGCGGCGGGTCGGGAACTAGCCAAACAAATATCCAAAAAATACAAAGGGAACGACAGTGTTGTGGTTGCCCTGAGTGATGGTGGTGTTATGATTGGCGCTCAGATTGCCTGGCAAGTCCACTGTGCCCTAACCATGCTGGCTTCCGAGGCTATTCAAATTCCGCGCGAGAATGCCGCATTGGCTGGCGTCAGCCAAGACGGTTCCTTTGCGTATAATCAGCGCTATTCTTCAGGTGAGATTGAAGAGTTTGTATCTGAGTATTATCACTACATCGAACAAGAAAAAGTCTCTAAGGTTCAGGAGTTGCACCGTTCACTTGGATCAAAGGTGCTAATTAAGCGCAGCATGATTCAGGACCGTAACGTTATCTTGGTTTCTGATGGCCTAAAAGACAGTTTTCCCCTTGATGTCGCCATGCAGTACCTAAAACCCATTCGTATCAAGAAGCTGATTATTGTTACGCCGCTGGCTAGCATACCAGTAGTGGATCGCATGCACATCTTGGCAGACGATATATTTTGCCTGAGCGTGTTGGAGGATTACATGGATAATGATCATTACTACGATACGCAGGATGTACCATCGCACGAAAAAGTTGTTCGTACTGTAGCTGAGATAGTAGCCAACTGGAAGTAATAGTTACAGGCTCTATTCTAAATATTTTTTCATTTTCCTTTTGTTCAATATTGTTATTGTGGAGCTATCACAGCTCAACAAGCCCATTCTTTCAAGACCTATTAGTTCACGATTAACTGTTTCGCGACTAGCGTTGATTGAGCCTGCGATGTCCTGGTACTTTAATGGCACTTCTATAGTAATCCCTCGTAATGAACGTTTACCGAAGCGGTCTGCCATGCTCAACAAAAACGATACGAGCCTTTCCCGTACGGATCTATATTCAAGGCTGATTATACGTTCAGAATGTAGTCTGTACATCTCAGTAAATTTTTCGACTAACGCAACGCTTGAATCCCGTTTATTGCGAATGTTCTCTCGGAACTGCTCACCAGTTACGTAGGTCAACTCAGTTGGAGCAAGTGTAGAGTAGACTATGTTTCTATCTTGACCTGTCATGGCCCATGTCAGGCCAATTATGTCACCAGCCTTACGAATTATTAGTAGATTTTCTTCGCCATATTTTGTGATGTCACAAGCTTTAACGAGGCCCTTTTCGATATAAAAAACACCTGGCGTAATCTCGCCAGGCCTAATTATGAACTCACCCTTTTTGTAGGTTAACCTTCTGCCGCCACTGAAAAGATCTCGTAACGGTGTATTTTTGCTGCCGCGTGTCAGCATATATCTATTATTGCACAATTATCAGGCCCAGTCTGTATATATGATAAATATCACAGTCACGCTGTGACCAAATACACTGATAAATTTGTAGAACAAGCTCATAATAATAGTATCGACGATTGTCGAAAAGGAGGGGACAGATGCAAACTATAGAAAAGGTAGAAATGCAGCTTCGGGCGATTGGTCGTAGCATGCGTTTCTGGGGCAGAACCGAGATGCGCGAGTTAACGCAGGTTCTTATGCCCGACGAGGAGATAGCCGAGTGCGTCAACGGTCGTTACGAGAACGGCTTCGGCATGCTTTGCGTAACTGATAAGCGCACCCTGTTGGTAGATAAGAAGCCATTGTTCTTGATGCTAGAAGATATCAGGTTTGATATGATTACGGAGCTGGATTATGGTCAACAGGCCTTCATGAGTTCGCTGAGGGTGGTTACGCCTGGCCGAAAGTTAATCTTTAGCACGTGGGATCAAAGCCGCTTACGCAACGCACTCGATTATATTCAGCTTCAGGTCACTAAGGTACGTCAGGGTCAGCGACAAAATGCTGCCCAAGAGTTTAGTGATTACCCTGTAATGCAGTCCATGGTGGCACCAACCTTACCTTCGGTCGGCTATATCGCTCTGTCAAATCGTCAGTCCTCACCATTCCACCATGCGCCACTCATCAGGAAAAGGGTTCCGAAGTTTAGCCTGCCCGCTACACGATAGTAGCTACCCTAAACGTTAAACCGAAACTCTACCACATCGTTGGGCTGCATAACATATGTCTTCCCCTCGGTACGCATCTTGCCTGCAGCTCGAGCAGCCGATTCAGATCCAGCGGCGATCAAATCGTCATAACTCACTATCTGGGCTGCAATAAATCCTCTCTCAAAATCAGTGTGAATCACTCCCGCTGCCTGTGGAGCGGTTGAGCCTTGCCTGATGGTCCAAGCCCTTACTTCCTTTTCACCTGCGGTGAGATAGCTTTGCAGCCCCAAGACATCATAGGCGGTATGAATGAGCTGGATTAGCCCAGACTCTTTCTGACCATAACTCTCTAGTAGCTCTGAGGCATCTGCTTCGTCCAGAGAGTGAAGCTCGCTTTCCAGTTTGGCACAGACAAAGAGGGCTTTTGCAGGAGCCACAAGCTGCCGCATTTCTTCACGGTGCGACTTATCGGCCAGTCCCGCTTCATCTAGGTTGAAAAGGTAAATGACAGGTTTGGCGGTTAGTAGCTGCAGGTCACTTAGATGTTCAAGCTCAATGTCACTGACTGCCGAAAGCGGCTTGTCGCTGTCCAAGATGTCTTTGGCGCGTTGCATAGTCTCAAGCACGGGCTTGAGTTTGGGGTTAGCACGAGCCTCTTTTTCAAATTTGGTCAGACGGCGTTCAATTGTTTGTAAATCGGCCAAGATTAGCTCAGTATTGATGACTGCTATATCCTTGGCAGGTGATACCTCGTTATCGACGTGCACAACGTTGCTATCTTTGAAGGCGCGAACAACGTGAACAATAGCACTAGTAGTGCGAATGTGGCTCAGGAACTGGTTGCCGAGGCCCTCTCCCTTTGATGCGCCTGCCACTAGGCCCGCAATATCAACAAATGTTACGGTTGCAGGAACCATCTTTTGGGTGTGGTACATGTCGGCTAGCTTATTCAGGCGTTCGTCAGGTATAGGAACGATGCCCGTGTTGGGTTCAATTGTTGCAAATGGATAGTTAGCGGCTAGGATATTGCTGCCTGTCAGGGCATTGAACAATGTCGATTTGCCAACGTTCGGCAACCCGACGATGCCTATAGATAGTGAACTCATGTAGATATTCTAACAGAGGTAGATAACTATGTAAAATTTGTGTTCAAAGCATAGGTGGTACGTATAAAACTCACGACCTTTGCAACATTTGTATAGGCGTCCTTAGCTGTATTCC
>CAZDAD010000003.1:0-53633 GCA_964503715.1 uncultured Candidatus Saccharibacteria bacterium
TTTCCGTGATATCATAAATAACATATGAGCAAAAAAGTAAAGCGCCTGGCTGCGGGCTTTCGGCCAGATAACTACAAACTGTCACTAGCGCCAGACATAACAACAATGAAAGTTAAGGGTTCGGTAGTAATAACGGGCCAAAAAATTGGTCGTCCTTCCCAGCGAATCACACTACATCAGCATGACATCGTAGTTACCAATGCTAAAGTTACAAAAATAGACAAAAATAACGAGTTTGCAGTCTCAATCAGCCGCATAGCTCACCACAAATCTTACGACGAAGTGCGCTTGCACGGCGATGAAATGATGTACCCTGGAAAATACCGCATCGAGCTTGAATTTGAGGCCAAGATTCAGGACAGTATGCATGGCATATATGTAAGTAATTTTGAGATTGATGGCGCCAAAAAAACATTGGTCTCCACTCAGTTTGAGAGCCACCACGCCCGAGAAGCTTTCCCTTGTATTGATGAGCCCGAGGCCAAAGCTACATTCGATCTAACGCTAGTGTCGCCTGCCGATGAAGTCGCGCTGGGTAACATGCCTGCCGCCACTCAGTCCGAAGAAAACGGGCTACTGATTACCACATTCGAGACAACACCCAAGATGTCTACCTACCTCTTGGCTTTTATATATGGTGATTTGCAGAACAAGTCCGCAAAAACAAAAGGTGGCGTCGATGTTCGAGTCTGGGCAACCAAGGCTCAGCCTACCGATGCACTCGACTTTGCGTTAGACGTGGCCGTTAGAGGTATTGAGTTCTATATCGACTACTACGATACACCCTATCCTCTTAGTAAATGTGACCACGTTGCTATACCCGACTTTTCGTCAGGCGCTATGGAAAACTGGGGGTTAATAACTTACCGAGAAACCTGTCTATTGGCCGATCCTGCAACCGCCTCCCAGAGCAATCGCGAGCGCATAGCCACCGTCGTTTGCCACGAGTTGTCTCACCAATGGTTCGGTAACCTCGTAACAATGAAATGGTGGGATGATCTGTGGTTAAACGAGAGCTTCGCCAATGTAATGGAATATGTAGCCACTGACGCCTTGTTCCCCGATTGGCATATTTGGAACGACTTCGTTACTCAAGAGGGTCTGTCGGCACTTAGGCGTGATGCTATAGCAGGCGTCCAAGCTGTTCGCACCGAAGTACGCCATCCCGATGAAATAGCTACCTTGTTCGATCCATCAATAGTCTATGCTAAGGGCGGAAGAATACTTAACATGTTAATGAACTACGTTGGTGTTGAAGATTTTCGCAAGGGGCTAAAAGCTTATTTTGCCAAGCACGCCTACACTAATACTAGCGGTGATGATCTATGGGCGGCACTATCCAAAGCTAGTGGCAAACATATTTCCGAATTTATGACTCCTTGGCTAATTCAGTCAGGCTACCCCGTAATTAAGGTGGCTCAAAAAGGCCGATCACTCGATCTGTCTCAGCAGCATTTTTTGACCGACCCCGCCAAGGCCGATAACAGATTGTGGCCCGTGCCCCTACTTGATGGTGATGACCTGCCAAGTGAGTTCAGCGATAAGTCTACGTCTGTTGAGCTATCTGAAGCTGAATATATTCGTCTAAACAAGGGCGCCATCGGTCATTACTTGGTGCACTATACTGAAGCCAAACACAATGATGCAATTTCTAAGCTGGTTCGTGATAAGTCGCTGGATATAGCCGATAGGCTAATGCTCCTAAATAGTAGTTCACAACTATCACTGGCTGGACACACAGCTTTCGCCGATACCCTGAGGCTCCTCGAAAACTATACTGCCGAAGACTCTGAACCCGTCTGGGACATCATGTCGTTAGTTATCGGTGATGCTAGGCGTTTTGCATCATATGAGCCAGAGCTAGAAGATTCAATTAAGGTACTTATTCGTGAACTTATCGAGGATCAACATATAAAGTTGGGCTGGGAAGAAAAGCCGAACGAGCCAAGCCAAGACACCAAACTTCGAGCCACTATTATCGGCCTAGGTGTTTACTCGGAGCATGAGGCCATCACAAAACGAGCGATTGAGCTTTTTGAGAGCTTCAAACAGGATCACAAATCCGTACCCTCTGAGTTGAGAGGCATTATTTTCAGCGCCGCAGTCAAGCACAAGGCCGCTGGCGCATTTGAATATCTACTCGAGCTAGATGGCACAACCACTAATGTCAACCTCAAACAAGATGTGCTGAACGGCCTAACGACAACCTCTGACAATTCACAGATAGAAATGTTGCTAGAACGAATTAAAGATGCTGATGCGGTTCGCAAGCAAGATGTAGATTACTGGCTAGTCAGCCTGCTGCGAAACAGGTTCGCCCAAGATCAAGCTTGGTCCTGGCTACGTTCCGAGTGGGGCTGGATTGCCGAAGCCTTCAGAGGTGACAAGTCCTATGATAACCTGCCCAGATATGCCGCCAGTGCACTGAACACTCGTGCGCGCCTCCAAGAATACAAAGATTTCTTTGTACCACTAAGTGACCAACCCGCACTATCACGTAACATTACAATTGGTATCGAAGAGCTTGAGAACCGCGTTAAATGGCTTGAACGAGATGGCGCAGCCGTGCTTGAATACTTCAAGTCACGTTCCAGATAGCTCGAGTCACAACAAAGTTACTACCCACGACTTCAATGGCACAAAGCCTGTATGCGCCCCACCAATTATTTGTTGATGTCCACATTTCAGCCGCAAATTTCATCTGCCGCAGCTTCTTAGGAGTTATATAATCCAAGCCTAAGCCCTGATTAGCATTTTGACGATACTTTACTTCACAAAAGCAAATTGTTCCGCGCCGTTCAGCAATGATATCTATCTCACAGTATCTAGTTCGCCAATTCATTCCAACAATATTGAACTTATGACGCTCAAGATAGTTGGCAGCAGTTAGCTCAGCCCTACGGCCCGAGTCATTATGCGCCGCCACCAGTTAGGCTCCTAATCGGCGCAAAAGATTTGCGGTGTATATCACAGACCCCGTATTCTTTGAGGGCTTTTATATGCTGTGCCGTACCGTAGCCAACATGTTTATCAAAACCATACTCTGGATACTGGGTAGACATATCTGCCATATAATTATCACGAGCAACTTTGGCCAATATACTCGCCGCACTAACTGCTGGCACTAAGTCATCAGCTTTTATCAGACATTCCGTAAATTCAACATCGGGCAGATAGTTATGATTACCGTCTATTATCACCTTCTGATAATTAACCCTGATTCCATTAAGCGCGCGTCTCATTGCCAGTTCGACGGCTTTGGTCAAGCCAACTTGGTCTAGTTCATCGGGGCTGACCCAGCCTAGCCCATAGTCCAATGCTTCAACTTCTACGGTAGCAGCCAGCTGTTCACGCCGCTTCTTTGAAAGTTTTTTAGAGTCCCTTAGTCCTTCGATCGGGTCGCTTAGAACTACTGCACCCGCAACCAGAGGGCCAGCCCAGCAACCACGTCCAACCTCATCTATACCAACTATAACTTCCATGTCGGCAGTCTAGCACACTATGCCCTTGGCGCAACAAAAAACCTCCCAGTTTTTGGGAGGTTTGAGATGCGGTTTGTGTAACCTTATTCTTCGGCTTTTTCGTCAGCAGCTTCTTTGGGGGAGGTTGCTTCTGGCTCAGCAGGCTTAACTTCAACTGCATTGACTGCTGTTTTATCAAAATCAACACCAGTTAAGCGAGCAGCTTTACCGGTACGATTGCGCATGTATGTCAAATAGTTACGGCGGACCTTGCTACGCTTAGTAACTTCAACTTTTTCGACTAGAGGGCTATGAAGCAAGAAGCTTTTCTCAACACCGATACCGCTTGAAATGCGGCGAACAGTGATACGACTAGTGTGGCTACCCTTGCGATCAGTACGGATAACTAGGCCCTGAAAAACCTGGACACGCTCTTTGTTGCCTTCCTTAATCTTCTGGTGAACACGCACAGTATCACCACTCTGAACATCAACTACAGAGTGTTTTTTGAATTTTTCTTCGATTTTTTGGATAACAGATTGCATAGCTAACAGCCCTAACCTATCTTACGCTTTATTACACATTATTACGCTTGGAACGTAGTTTACCATATCTGTTAAATTTCGTCTATACCTACTTGATGTGAACATTATGATGCCTATAGAGGGGGCATTTCCTTAATTGAAGGTGGTACAATTAGATGACTATTAGGGGATTTTTGTATGGACTACGGCGAGCTAGCGCTTCAGAAACACAAAGAGCTACATGGCAAGCTCAGTATGATACTTAAGGATAATCTGGATTCTAAAGACAAGCTCTCTATTTACTACACTCCTGGGGTAGGTGCAGTCAGTTCGTATGTAGCCAAACATCCCAACGAAGCCCGTGAGTACACCTGGCTCAACAACTCTGTCGCAGTGGTTAGCGATGGCTCAGCGGTGCTTGGTTTGGGTGACATTGGCCCCTACGGCGCGCTGCCCGTTATGGAAGGCAAATCCATGCTCTTCAAGCACTTTGCGAACATAGATGCGGTGCCAATCGTGCTCAATGTTCACACAGCTGACGAAATTGTGGCTGCGACCAAAGCAATTGCGCCAAGTTTTGGTGGAATCAACCTAGAGGATATTGCCGCACCACTGTGCTTTGAAGTTGAAGAGCGGCTAAAAAATGAGCTGACCATCCCTGTTATGCATGATGACCAGCACGGTACTGCTATTGTCACGCTTGCAGGTCTTATTAACGCCATGAAGCTCACTAAGCGTAACCTTGGTGATTGTCGCATAGTCGTTGTAGGGGCAGGCGCAGCTGGAACGGCGATAATGAAGCTGCTGGATTTATATGCTCATCCGAACATTCTTGCAGTCGACAGCAAAGGTATCGTCTCGAGTAGTCGAAGTGACCTGAACCCCGAGAAGCAAAAACTACTAGAATTCACTAACCCTCAGAATATCAGTGGTAGTCTAGCCGATGCACTCCAAGGGGCAGATATTTTTATAGGCGTATCCAAGCCAGGTCTACTGACTCCAGAACTTATTGCGACTATGGCCAAGGATCCAATCGTGTTTGCGATGGCCAACCCTACGCCTGAGGTAATGCCCGATGTAGCGAAACAAGCAGGTGTAGCAATTATGGCCACTGGTCGTAGTGACTTTCCCAACCAAGTGAATAATGCCCTTGCTTTCCCTGGCATATTCCGTGGAGCATTAGACAATAAGATCACAAAAATCACCGATCAGCACAAAATTGCGGTTGCCGAAGTAATAGCCTCGCTTGTTGATGAACTAGATGCGGACCATATTGTTCCATCTGTGCTAAATGACAAACTTGTGCCACAAATCGCAGCGGTAATTAAGTAGCAATTTCCATTTCAGCCTAAAGCCAGATTACACCTAGGCAATAGTTTCTACCCAACTACTCGGTAGACTTCTTCAATTGTAGTTTGGCCCGCCAAGGCCTTGAGCACGCCGTCTTCGAGCATGGTTAGCATACCATCTTCACGAGCTTTTTGTTCGAGCATATCGGTTGTAATCTGTGTCGGTGGCAAACGTAGCAGCTGCTGAACACCAGGAGTCATCTGCATTTGTTCCCTAATCGGTACCTGGCTGCTATAACCAAAAGGATGCTCGGCCGAGGTACCTGGCTGATATAAAGTAATTGTGGTCAGGTCAGGTTTCTGGACATGATCAGGCATACCCGCTACGATTTCACGAATACGCTTAGCCATGGCCTCGTCAGGTTCATATGGTTGTCTGGTTTCTTGGTCAAGAACGCGTACCAAACGCTGAGCCATAATAAGATGTATAGCCGAAGCGAACAGCGGGTTAACACCAATGAAATCCAGCAAACGAGTCAAAGCTGCCGCTGCACTTGATGCGTGAAAAGTACTCAAAACGAGATGACCTGTAAGAGCGGCCTGCAATGCCGTCTTGGCGGTGTCTTGATCACGAATCTCGCCAACCATAACTACATCTGGGTCCAGGCGCAAAACAGCACGAAGCTTCTCGGCAAAGCCCGCAGCGTTAGTATCACCACTCACGGGAATCTGCGTTACACCAGGTAGGAAATATTCGACCGGGTCCTCGAGTGTCAAAATCTTTCGCTCGGGATTATTTAGTGTATTAACTAGAGAATACAGAGTGGTGGTCTTGCCTGAACCGGTGGGCCCAACGACTAAAACCATGCCTGACGGATGCTGAATAATGTCATCGACTACTATTCGTTCACGCTCTGACAATTTTAGGCTCTCGAGTGTCAAGAGCTCCATCTTCATTGAGAAAATACGCATTACCACGTCCTGCCCATAAACCGTTGGCACAGTCTCGGCACGCAAGTTAACAGTGACTTCATTACCTGTGGCTAGTTTGTAAGTTTTGTTAATATGACCCGTCTGGGCATCATCCGCATTGGTTGAGACGTTGGCTGCTATGGCAATAGCGCTCAGCAATTGTCGATACTTATCTTTGGCAAGGTTAGCAATGGGGTGCAAAACACCATCAACTCGAAAACGAATACGAACATCCTGTTCCTGGTTCTCGAGATGTATATCAGAAGCCTTAAGCTGATAGGCCTGCTGGACTAGATATGCCAAGATATCATCTGCACGAACTTCGTTGAGTGTCGCGGTTACTTGTCGCACAAGGGTGTCGTTGTCTATTGGCGCAGAAGATTGCTGGTCGGTCGGTTCACTATCCTGATGGAGGTTTGTCCCACCGAAAGATATGTCCTGATACTCAACTTTCTTTGGTGGGTCATAGAGTTGCATGTACTCTTTGTAGCCATTGTCAGAAATAATTGCGAAATCGGTCACATGATCACTGAAGCGCTGTTGCATGTTAGTGATCGTCTGTTGCGAAGTTGTATTGGTGATACCAAATATAATATTGCTTTGATCGACTTGTAACGGGATAATCCTGAGCTGGTACATCTCATCATTTGTCAGGACATCTTTATAGAGCTGCTTCTGCGGAATGACAGAAGTATCTACATAGTTAAAACCCAAGAGGCGTGCCCGCCTGAGGGTTGCGTCTTCGGCATCCCTTCGCGCATCTTGACTCATGTTCACAATTATAAAGTGCCAATGATATAACCACAAGCAATATGCACCATAACTGCAAATTAGTTATAGTATGCTCATGCGACAAATCGTAATTATCGCCCACGACATGCGCAGCTGTCACAACGTTGGTTCATTACTCAGAACTGCCGAGGGCATAAAAGTTGAGAACGTCTACTTGACGGGTTATACTCCGTTCCCTAAGTACAAGGACGACCCTCGCTTACCTCACATGGCACAAAAGATTCACAACCAAATTGCTAAGACAGCTTTGGGCGCAGAATCTACTCAGAGCTGGCAACATTCAGAAGATATATATGATGTAATCTCTACCCTAAAAGCTGATGGCTATACTGTTGCTGCACTAGAACAAAGTGATAGCAGTGTGTTTCTGCACGAGTACGACCCTCCACAGAAAATTGCCATTATATTGGGGCGTGAAGTCGAGGGCCTAGACAATAAAATACTGGCCAAGTGCGACCGCTGTCTAGAGATACCTATGCTTGGTAAAAAAGAGTCCTTCAATGTCGTCCAGGCAGCTGCTATGGTGCTTTATCATTGCCGTTACTCGTAAGTTTTGCTATTGACATAAGCGTGTTATAATGCAGACAAATGTCACTAACACAAAAAGCTAAAAAGAAGCCTACTAGTCATAGCCTCAAGCGTACTGGTCAACACCATCGATCCAGCAAACGATATAGCAGCACATACTGGCCGTATCTGCCGATGCTTTTAGTAGTGTTATTCGGCATGGTACTCAATTTATCGTGGAACGTCAGCCGTGGGCTGCTTGGCTACGCTACAGAAATGAGCACTTCTTCACTACTCAGCCTAACTAACACTGAAAGAATTCAGGGCGGACTCGGCCGCCTAACATCCAACAGCAAACTGGCTCAAGCTGCTCAAGCTAAAGCCAACGACATGGCACTGCGTGATTATTGGTCCCATGTAACACCTGACGGCAAGCAACCATGGTCATTTATTATCGCCTCAGGCTATGAGTACCAATCTGCTGGTGAAAACTTAGCCTACGGCTTCGATACTAGTTCCGAGACAATCAATGGCTGGATGAACAGCCCTGATCACCGTGCCAATATAATGAAATCAAATTACAAGGAAGTGGGCTTCGGTGTCGCCAATTCGTCCAACTACCAGAGTAATGGTGAGCAAACCATTGTGGTTGCTATGTATGCAGAGCCACTAGAGGTAGCGCCAGCGCCAACCGCATCAACACCACCAGCGCCAACGAAAACCACGACCAAAGCCTCGACCGCCGCCAAAAGTGCTGAAGCTGCTCCCGTTGAGCCGCCCAAGTCAGAAACACCGGCGCCCGTACCAGAGACACCAGCGATCGAAAAGCCAACAATGACCAATACCGACAGCGCTAAGGCAGTAGCCAAAGTCACTGCCCCACCGTCACGCGAATCAGTCGAACAAGAACAAAAAGCTCAGGTCTTATCTACTAAGGAGATAGCACGCATTGATGTAATGACCAGAAGCAATATCCAATGGGCCTCATTGGCCGTCTCGACCGTAGCAACAATCAGCATATTAGGCTTCGTGCTCAGACACGGCCGCATGTGGAAACGCTATCTGGCTAAAGGTGAACAATTCATTATCAAGCACCCCCTCCTCGACACCATACTTGTAGCCATTGGGGTGATTGGTTTTGTCCTGACAAGAGCCAGTGGTTTTATTCAGTAGTAATTTACTCGTTACTTTTGCTTAACGTTATCTTTGCCAACTAGTTCGCAAAGCGCATCGACCGCTTCATCCGTACAGTCAATTCCTTGCGGTAGTTTTATAATCTGTTTTCGGCTTCCTTCGCCAAGGACAATTACTACATCAGTTGAGCCGCTATGATAATCAATTGTCGATTTTAGCTTGACCAACAAATCCTGGTCTTTACTGTCGTTTAGTCTAATATAAAGCCGCTGGGTTGTTGGTTCAATTATCGTTTTAGCCATTAGGGCAGAATCTGTCATCTTATCAACCGAATTAGCGCTAGAGTTTGATGACATCTTTGGCCTCGTGGAGGTAACTTTGGCGGCCTTCGTTCGCCTATTGGCTGGAGAACGCATCTTCTTGCCTGTAGCTTTGTAGGCCATAGCCTGCTCGGCAGTAATTTCACGGGCATCATCGACCAAAATCTTAACTTCTTGGCCAACATTGCCCTCCTTATCCTTGGCAGATACTTTACCCCTGGCCAAAATCACCGTGTCACGTTGCCAAAGACCTATTGTCTGCTGGTAGGCTCCTGGGAATAAAATTAGTTCAAGCTCAGAAGTCTTGTCCTCGAGCTTCACAAAAGCCATTTTGGCGCCATTTTTGGTGGTAATCTCCCGCACATCGTTGATTGCGCCACCAACTATGACAGCTCGACCGTCATGCTCTGGTATCAACTCCAGCATAGGCATGGTCTGTTCGACCAAGAAACTTTCGTACATCGACAATGGATGCTGACTCAGATAGAGGCCAAGTAATTCCCTCTCCCACAAAAGCTGCTCTCTAGGAGTGTAGTGTGTACTAGCGGGGTCCAGAATTAGCCTGGGCCGCACTGTAGTATCGTCTTCGATCAAATTTCCGAACAGGTCAGTTTGGCCGCTCAGGGCCGCCTTTTGGATGCGCGACGCATAAGCCAATACACTGTCAAGATTACATAATAGCTGAGACCTATCGGCGAATCTATCAAAGGCACCCGCCTTCGAGAGACTTTCCAGCGCTTTACGGTTAACGATTCTCACGTTGACCTTTGTGAAGAAATCCTCTAGGTCAGAAAATTTACCATCCAAATCTCGAGCCCTAATTATCTCCTCAACCGCCCCACTACCAACATTCTTGATGGCATCCATACCAAAGCGAATTGGTGCCTTGCGATTGTCGCCATCAGGGACAACAGCAAACTCATGGAACGATTCATTTACGTCAGGTGGCAATACGTCAATACCCATATGTTGACACTCTGATATCTCAATAGCTAAGCGATCAGTATCATCATAATCACTCGTCATGAGTGCAGCCATAAATGCCGATGGATAGTGAGCCTTTAGATAAGCAGTCCAGTAAGCTATCAATGCATAACACGCTGCGTGAGACTTATTGAAACAGTAGGCCGCAAAATCTTCTAGCTGCTTCCAGAACTTCTCCATCAGGGCCCTATCGATACCCGAATGTTTCTGTCCACCTTCAATCATTTTGTCTTTCATCTTGGCCATCAAATCAGCCTTTTTCTTGCCAATAGCCTTGCGCAATGTGTCAGCCTCACCACCAGTGAAGCCACAGACTTCCTTGGAAATCTGCATGACCTGCTCCTGATAGACCAACACGCCGTAGGTGTTTTTGAGAGAGTTCTCCATTGTTGGGTGCGGGTAGGTAATGGCACGCTCACCGTGCTTACGGGCGATGAAATCGTCAATGAACTGCATTGGGCCAGGACGGTACAGGGCTACCATAGCTACGATATCCTCGAAAACCGAGGGCTTTAGCTCCTTGAGGTAACGTTTCATGCCCGCTGATTCAAGCTGGAATACGCCAGTTGTATCACCACGACTAAATAGTTCATAAGCTTCTCTGTCATCTAGCGGAATTGAGCCAAGATCAATTTCTTGCTTGTACACCTTTTTAATAATACGCAAGGCGTTCTTGATAATTGTCAGGTTGCTTAGACCCAAAAAGTCCATCTTTAGCAGTCCGAGATCCTCTACCTGCCCCATCGGGAACTGTGTAGTTACGACGCCCTTCTGAGCCATTTCAAGTGGCATAAACTTCACTAGCTCATCGGGGGCGATTACGACACCACATGCGTGAACACCATGGCTGCGAACAGTTCCTTCAAGTATTATGGCTTGATCGATCACTTCTTTTGATACAGGATTATTTTCGTACTCCTGTTTGAGGTCAGGGTCACTAACTATTGACGTTGCCAGCGGGATATGACGGCCCTGAATTGGTGGTGGAATCATCTTTGCCAAGCGATCAGCATCGGCATACGGAACCTGCATCACACGAGCAACATCACGGACAGCGTTGCGAGCAAACATCCTGCCAAAAGTTACAATGTTGGCAACTCTGTCGGCGCCGTATTTTTCGGAGCAATACTGAATAACCTCATCACGACGGGTGTCCTGAATGTCGATGTCAACATCAGGCATGCTAATACGGTCGGGGTTAAGGAATCGCTCAAAGAGTAAGTCATACTTAAGCGGATCAAGTTCTGTTATATTTACCGCATAGGCGATAATCGAGCCAGCGGCGCTACCGCGTCCTGGTCCAAAGATAATACCCCTTGATTTGCCCCAAGTTATGAAGTCAGACACAATCAAGAAGTAACCATTGAAGTTCATTTGGTCGATAATAGTTAGCTCATAATTAGCACGCTCCATGACTTCTTTGGGAATGTGCTTTTTGGCCTCTACAACCGACATTTGAGAGGCTTTTTCTTCGTCTACATTTCCGTAACGCCAGGCCAAACCAGTAAAAACCAATTTATCCAAGTAAGATTTTTCGGTTTCGCCCTCAGGCACTGGAAACTGAGGAATAAGTATACGGCCGAGCTCAATATCAATATTACACCTGTCGGCTATTTGTTTGGTGTTCGTGATGACTTCAGGGTGCTCTGGCCCCCAGCGCTTAATGATTTCGCTCGGGTGCTCAACATGAAGCGGATAGTTCTTGAGGGTCATACGCTTTTCATCGCTCAGGAAAGATCCGGTGCCGATGCATAGTAGGATCTCATGCGCATCCTGATCTTCGTGCCGTAAGTAGTGCGCATCACAGGTGACTATAACCTTGATATCAAGTTCTTTCCCGAGTTTTAATACCTGACGATTAACATTCTGTTGCTCGATGTTAGTCAGGGGATTATCAGGATGACCATGGTCCTGTATCTCCAAGTAGTACCTATCACCAAAAATGCCCTTGTACCAATTAGCAATCTCAGCAGCTTTGTCATATTGGTCATTTTTGAGGGCATCACCTATTTCGCCACCCAAACAACCACTAGTGACAATCAAACCCTCATTGTACTGCTCTAACAAATTGTGGTCTACACGTGGGTAATAGTAATATCCGTCAAGATTAGCTATGGTACTGAGCTTCATGAGGTTACGATAACCAACGTCATTCATAGCCAATACGACTAGGTGATAGCGTTGCTTGTCTTTCTGGGGGTCTTTTTGATCATGGTTACGAGCAGCAACATAAGTTTCGATACCAATAATGGGTTTGATGCCCGCTTCGGTGGCCTCTTTGTAAAATTCGATAGCACCAGAAAGAGTGCCATGATCAGTCATGGCAACAGCTGACATGCCTTCATCTTTGACATACTTAACAAGGTCTGGCAACCTAGTCAAACCGTCTAACAAGCTAAATTGGGTATGATTATGCAAATGCACATAATCAGCGGGCGTTAACTCACGCTCTTTAGCCACTCTATATCCCCCTGTCGTAACTACATTATAACGAAAAGGTCGTGCTTACTGGAAGCACGACCGCTTGTTTTACAACACAATTTAGCTATTTCTTAAGGTAAGACTTAAGGTGATCAATAGCCCTGTTGGCTTCATCAATAGCCTTGTTGAGGTCTTTATCTTCAGCGCCACCCTCATGAACTGCGCTGAGCAAATGACGAGCCTTTTCTTTGGCCACCCCTGCCTTGTCGATGGCAGCTTGCAGGTCCTTTTGAGCGCTGCCCTTAAGACCTTTGGCCTTATCCTTTGCTTGGGCCATGACATCATTCATTTGAGTATGAAGTTTCTTGAGCTGCTTCTCGGCTTCAGCCATACCATTCTTGGTAGCAACTTTGATATCTTCACGAGTCTCTTTGCCACTTTTGGGGGCTGTCAAAATACCAGCAGCAAAACCCGCTACCGCCGCAAAAAGTGCACCTAACGCCCACTTACCTGATGTTTTACTCATATCTGTATACCCTTTCTATTTACGAGACTTCTTATATTTTGTTACCACGCCCAACAGATTCTGGAGAACCTGCAGAAGCCCAATTGGCCCCGCCGACTTCTTGAATATTTCACCGACTGCTTCGGCCGACTCAACGACCTTCTCGGCTTTGTTGGCAACCGCACGAACGGCTTTTAAGACTTTTATGACAAGTACCGTAGCCACTATTGATACGACTAGCAGCACAGCAAAAGCCGAAGTTAATATTATGAGCAGTATTTGTTGAACAGTAGTTAGTTCCATATCTGTGATTATAGACTATATTTGCAAATCTAGCCTGTAAATTATTTCGCCGATATGTGTTTTTCTATAAATGTCCTCAGTTCAGGGCCTAATTTTGGATGGGCCAGACCAAAAGCTAGGGTAGTCTTGAGATACTCAAGTTTGTCGCCAGTATCATAGTAGCGTCCATTTTCTATCTTGCGTGCAAATACTTTGTGACCATCAGCAATCATTTTCTGCAATATTGGCTGAACCATCAGCTCACCATCGGAGTGAGCTGCGGTGGCTCTCTCTATATAGCTCAGTAATTCGGGAGTGAATAGATAACCACTGACACTAGCCAAGTTTGAAGGCGCCTTATCCTTGCCGGGTTTTTCAACAATTTGGTCAACATCCAATGTGACTGAATCAAGTTCTTTACCGCCTGCGATGCCGTACTTATCGTATTCATCGTCAGCCAACACCTCACGGCATGCCAGAACAGATCCACCATGCTCTACATAGGTATCGATTAACTGCTTGGTGCGGCATGGACTGGCCACGAAAAAGTCATCAGCGTAGGTGTATATAAATGGCTCATCACCAATCAAATGGGCTGCACACATAATCGGCGTCGCATTGCCATAAGGTCCTTTTTGACGGATATAAATGAAGTTCGCCATGTTGGATATCTGTTCCATCTCATCGATGTAATGCCTCTTCTTTTCGCCACCAGCTCGGAGGTTATTGAGCAAGTCTTCGTTAGGAATATCGAAATGGTCCTCGATAGCCCGCTTGTTGCTAGAACCAATAATGATGATATCTTTTATACCCGCTTCGACTAGCTCCTCGACTACATACTGGATGATTGGCTTATCGATGAGCGGCATCATTTCTTTGGGCATGGCTTTGGTTTGCGGCAAGAAACGAGTTCCAAAACCCGCAGCAGCAATAACAGCTTTAGTTGGTGCTTTTCTAGAATCCATATACCCTCCTTTAATTTTACTATCTAGTCGGCGCTACGAAGTGCCTGTAATTGCTCATAAGCCAAGAATACAGCCTCGACATCGGTCATACGAGCAGTGCGGGCGTTTTCAAGAAGCTCCTCGATACTGACAAGCTGTACGTCAATAAATTCCCGTTCATCAGGATTCGCACCCTCAGGGTGCAGTGAACAGTCAGTTGCCATAAAAAAATGCCAAATCGTATTAGTGTATGCATCCTTGTAAACATCACCCAGGTGAGTCATCGCCCCAGCTACATAGCCAGTTTCCTCGCGCAATTCACGAGTGGCAGCGGCAGCATAATCTTCACCCGCTTCCACACCTCCACCAGGCAACTCATTCATCACTTTTTCGGGGCCTGGGCGGAACTGCCGAGCAACAACTACTTGATTCGTATCCGTAATGGCAATTGTAGCAATACAGTGAGTATTTTCTTTATCTTTGGTGGCATATTCAGCAGTGCTACCATCGGGTAGCTCAAAAGTCTTTGTAATGATTGTTCGCCAACCTACTTTGGCGATATCAGTAGGCTCAATGCGTTTCCACTCAATATTCATAGTCAACCTAGAGCCCGAGTTGCTTACGGATTAGGTCTTGAGCCATCTGGGGGTTTGCTCGACCCTGTGAGTGCTTCATAATCTGTCCAACCAAGAAACCAATAGCTTTCATTTCACCGCCCCTGACATCTTCGGCTGCCTTGGGATTCTCTTCGAGGACTTTGGCTACAATCTTGGCTATTTCACCTTCATTGGATTGCTGAATTAAATTATGCTGATTAGCATAGGCGGCAACATCCTCTATAACCTGTTGTTCTTCAAGTAGCTTTGTGATTAAGAGCTTAGCATTGGATGAGCTGAGCTTGCCCTCGTTGACCAACTTGGCGACCTGACTGTAAATCGAAAGCCTGCCCTGATTGGTTAGGTCTTCGCTGAGTCTTTGGGACTCGTCACGGCGCAATGGAATCTCAATATTTACAAACCAATTGGCCAGTGTCTTAGCAAATTCAGAATCATCGATGGACTCCTCAATTAGTGCTAAGTATTTGACGTTTGGTTGCTCGATATCCGCTTCAAGCAATGTCTCCATCGATGGACGATCAATACCTAGTTTTTCAAGTCGGCGGCGCCATTCATCGGGCATTACAGGCATCTCTGTTCGTACAGACTCTATCTGCTCATCACTAATCTCGACCGGTGGCAAATCAGGATCAGGAAAGTATCGATAGTCATGAGCATTCTCTTTACCACGCTGAGAGAAAGTTTTTTGCTTGGCATCGTTCCAGCCACGTGTTTCCTGGACTACAGATTCACCTTTCTCGAGAACCTCAATCTGACGGTTGATTTCGAACTCAGCGGCCTTTTCTACACTTCGGAAAGAGTTAAGATTCTTGGTTTCGGTGCGAGTGCCTAGTTTTGATGGGTCTTTGCTGACGCTGACGTTCACATCAAAACGCATGTTTCCGTAGTAAAGATTGCAGTCAGAGACATCAGCGTATCTCATTCGTAGGTATAGTTCACGTACATATGCCTTCGCCTCAGCGGGACTATGGATGTCAGGCTCCGATACTATCTCAATCAATGGTGTACCTGCGCGGTTGAGATCAACTAAGCTATAATCTTGACCCTCTGGATGAGTACTCTTGCCCGCATCAGCTTCGAGGTGAGCTTCATGAATTCTGACATTTAGCTCAGAGCCGTTAGTCAAAGAGACAACGACTAAGCCATCACGAACTATTGGATGAGTAAACTGGGTTATCTGGTAGCCAAGCGGTAAGTCAGGATAAAAATAGTGTTTGCGATCAAAAGCGCTACACTTCTGCGGATCAGTACCCAAAGCAAAAGCAGCCTTCATACCCAGATGAACTGCTTCTTTGTTGAGCACCGGCAAGGCACCGGGCAGGCCAAAGCATATGTGGCTAATTAAGGTGTTTGGTTCGGCCTCACGAGCATCATTACCAACACCCGCAAATAACTTAGTAGCCGTCCTAAGCTGAACATGGCACTCGATACCAATAGTGACGATGTATGAATCTCTGGTTTCTTTACTTATCATTACTTTTCAGCGCCCCCAGATCTTTAAGTGCTTGTCTAATACCAACCAGTGCCTGTTTGACATCCTTCTCTTGGAGCCTAGACATTACGCCGCTTTCTATCTTGCTGCGAAGCTTGTGTCCAAACCAGACTGCCTCATTGTTAGTCAAAACACGTTGAGCTTTCGTTAGACGTTCACCTGCGGTTTTTCCTCGGAATCGCTTCTTTTTTAGGGCTTCGTCTAGTAAAGTATCTGCTGCGGCAACTGCATCAGGCCATGTATCCTTGTTGGCGCATTGTTTCTGGATATCCTTCCACTTATCTTGAAAAGACTCAGGTGAAAGACGTTTTTGTTTGCGCTTCCTTAGCATAAGCAGTATTGATACAACAATAACTAACAATATGGCGACCAAAGCTATGGCTACGTAAGCAGTTTTCATCTACAAAATCTCCTCTAATCCCTTGGCAAATCCCAACAGTGATCTATCGTCGCGCTGCTTAGCCATAATCTGGACACCTACAGGCAATTCATCAGTAGATGGAACGGGTATGGTAATTGCTGGTATACCTACTAAGCTTGGACCAACTGTCATGATATCTGATAGATACATTTTGAGTGGGTCACTAGTGTTTTCGCCAATCTTGAAGGCAACGGTTGGCGCAGTTGGGCCAATCATAAAATCTACCTTGCTGAACGCATCATTGAACTCGTTAATTAGTTTAGTGCGTACCGTCTGAGCCTTACGATAATAGGCGTCGTAGTAACCGCTACTTAGTACATAGGTGCCAATCATAATCCTGCGCTTAGCTTCACGTCCAAAGCCTAAGCCTCGGCTCTTTAGGTAGCTATGCTCTAGGTCGGCTTCGTCCTTACCAGATGCTGACATGTATCGCTGGCCATCGTGACGACTAAGGTTACTGGAAAGCTCTGCGGGAACAACAATATAATAGACTGCTAGAGCCAAGGATATTGACGGTAGGCTTACATCTATTATTTCGGCACCTGCATCTTTTAGTTTTTGAATAGCTGAGTCAATCTGCCTTCTAACGACATCATCTAGGCCATCACCCATATACTCAGTAATTACGCCAACTTTTTTACCCCTGAGGTCTTTGTCTAGGTTATTGGAATAGCCTAGGTCATCACGAGCAATGGTCGTGCTGTCAAGAGGATCGGGGCCTGCTAACACATCGTAAACAATGGCTGCATCATCGACAGTGCGAGTAAGTGGGCCCATTACATCAGTACTACTGGCCATCGCCACCACACCACTGCGAGAAGTAGTTCCATAGGTCGGCTTCAATCCAACACAACCCACAAAGCTTGCGGGCTGTCTAATCGAACCACCAGTGTCAGATCCCAGAGCAAAAGGTGCTAGGTTCAGAACGACAGCAGCCGCCGAACCACCAGAAGAACCACCAGGCACTCGACTCGTATCATGCGGGTTCTTTGTTACTCCAAAATCACTATTTTCGGTACTACCACCATGAGCGAAAGCATCGAGGTTAGCCTTGGCTACACAGATAGCTCCCGCTTCTTCTAGTCTATTTATAACCGTTGACTGATAGGGAGCGTCAAAGCCTTTGAGCATGTTGCTGGCAGCAGTTGTATTGGCCCCAAAGACAAGGTAGTTATCTTTCGCAATAAACGGAACACCAGCCAGTCGTCCGACTTTTTCGCCTTTCGCAATTGCAGCATCAATATTTACAGCTCGCTCGCGTGCTCTTTCGGTAATCGTAGCGATGATGGCATTGTATTCGTTCTTTTCTTCAATTTTTGCGAGTGATTTATTAACTAAATCGAGTGCCTTTAGCTCACCCGCCTGAACCTTAGCGGCAATCTCGGCAACAGGTAACCAATCACTCATAATTAGGCAATCATCCTTTTTACCTTGATATGACCATCTTGGCTATATGGTGCCAAACGCAGAAGGTCATCATGACTTACACCGTAATCGATAACCTCATCTTCACGCATAACATTCTTCAATCCGGTGACCTGAGTTGTTGGCTCAAGGCCCTCAACATCCACGGCGTCAAGTTGTTCAACATATTGAAGGATAGAGCTAAGCTCCTGCTTGAAGGTGTCAACCTCTTCATCAGACAGCTCAAGTTTTGCAAGCTGGGCCAATTTTAATACATCATCTCGATTTAGTGTTGCCATATATCCTCGTTAATCTGCTGATTCCGTGACCAGCATATCCAAGTATTATTTTCGGTTCATTTTTGCTTTTATATCAGTAATAATATCACGAAGTTCAGCTGCTTGCTCGAATTGTAGGTTGGCGGCGGCCAATTCCATCTGTGCCGTTAGGTCTTTTACTAAAGGCTTGTACTCGTCAGCAGGTATTTTATTGAGGTTGAGTTTTGCCCTCTTGGCCTCTTCTGGTAAGTCGGGGCGCAGGCCTTTTTCGATATCCTTGCTAACACCCTTGGGAGTTATGCCGTGCAGCTTGTTGTACTCAGTTTGGATTTCACGGCGCCTGTTCGTCTCGTCGATTGTCCGACGCATACTATCTGTTATGTGATCGGCATACATAATGACCCGACCCTCAATGTGCCTAGCGGCACGACCAACTGTCTGAATCAGCGCTTGCTCGCTACGCAAAAAACCTTCTTTGTCAGCATCCAGAATAGCGACTAGACTTACCTCTGGCAGATCTAGGCCTTCACGCAACAGATTTATGCCAACCAGAACATCATAAACACCCAGACGCAGATCGCGTAGGATATCACTACGGTCTAAAGTATCAACATCACTGTGGAGGTAGGCAACTTTGATGTTTGCTTCTTTTAGATAATCAGTCAAATCTTCGGCCATTCGCTTTGTGAGAGTAGTAACCAGTACGCGCTGATGTTTGTTGATTGTATCTTTGATGTTGTCGAGCAGATCATCTATTTGATGTTCTATAGGATGAACTTCAATCAGTGGATCAAGCAAGCCCGTTGGCCTAATTACCTGCTGAGCAGGCTCAGGGCTACGACTCAGCTCATACTGCGCAGGAGTAGCGCTAACATATACAACTTGGTTAACATGCTTCTCAAACTCCGTAAAAGTAAGTGGACGATTATCTAATGCGCTAGGCAGTCTAAATCCGTACTCCACTAGAGATTCCTTGCGAGCACGGTCACCGTTGTACATGGCTCTTAACTGAGGAATAGTCATATGAGATTCATCAATTAGCAATAGGAAGTCATCAGGATAATAGTCGAGCAAAGTCGCAGGCTGTTCGCCTGGGTTCCTGTTGGTGAGGTAGCGACTGTAGTTCTCGATACCCTTTACAAAACCTGTTTCGGTCAACATCTCGATATCAAAACGGGTCCTTTGCTCGAGACGCTGTGCCTCAAGTAACTTACCCTGAGACTTAAGCCAGTCCAACCTCTCAGCTAATTCTTTTTCGATGTGAGTTAAGGCAACTTTTAGCTTATCGTACGGCGTGACATAGTGCGAACCTGGGAAAACTGATATGCTTTCGGGCTTGCTGATAATTTCGCCCGTTAACGGATCAATTTTTGTGATTCGATCAACTACGTCTCCGAAAAACTCTATCCTATAGGCCACTTCTTCACCTGCGGGATATACATCAACTACATCACCACGCACCCTAAAAGTACCACGGTGAAAATCAATGTCGTTACGTTCGTATTGAATATCGGTCAAGTGCCTCATAAGCTTATCGCGCTTGCGCTGTTCGCCGACCTGTACGGTCAGACGCATATTGCCATAATCTTCACGAGAACCAATACCGTATATACAGCTCACACTAGCCACTATAATGACATCGCGTCGCGTCAACAAAGCATCGGTAGCTGCGTGCCTCAGACGGTCAATTTCTTCGTTTATCTGGCTGTCTTTTTCTATATATGTATCTGAACGAGCTATATAGGCTTCTGGCTGGTAGTAGTCGAAGTAGCTGACAAAGTAGTGAACTTCATTGTTGGGAAAAAAGTTTTTGAACTCTGAGTATAGCTGGGCTGCTAGTGTCTTGTTGTGACTAAGAACCAAGGTTGGACGCTGAGCATGCTGAATCAGGTTGGCCATGGTGAAGGTCTTACCGGAACCAGTAACACCTAAAAGTGTTTGGTGTTGTAGCCCACTGTCTAGCCCCTGGCTGAGAGCCTGAATCGCCACTGGTTGATCACCAGTTGGCTGGTATTTACTCTGTAAAGAAAAAGCCGTCACAAGAGATATTGTAACAGCTATAATGAGATCGAGTAATAATCTAGCCTGCGCGCGGTGGCGGTGACTGCATCAAGTCACGCCTGAGGTACCAGTGCTCATCACGCTTTATCTGTTCATGAATATCTTTGTACTTGCGGTCGAGTAAGTCGACAATCCTCTGGACCAACCTATCTGGGTCATCATCAAATATTACCAGATCATCATCTGGGGCTTGGAGCGTCTTCATAAGCTCAGGTATCAAGTCGGCCGTGCCGCCACTACCAAGAAGAACACCACATGGCTTATGTGCCTCTAGCGCCGATGTAAACTCGTGTAGACTACCAAAACGGCCGCCAACCGTAATCACAGCATCACTTGATTGCACTAAGTAAAGGTCTCGACCCACGTAATTCATGCCTGTAAAGTTGATGAAATCAAAAACATCGTGTGGCAGCCTGTACTTACGCAAGTGCTCCCTCAGCGACGATGCGGGCGAAAAGCCTATGCTCGTACCACCAGCCTCCTTGGCGCCGTGAGCAGCAAAGTAAGGTAGTCCGACAGTTGCACCAGTAGTCAAGATATGACCACTGTGGGCAATAGCTTTGCCCAAATCTACGGCAAAATCCTTAGCCCCGACGACAGTATCACCCGCCGCAGCACCGGATACACATATTGAATAACGTAATTGTTTTAGTTCTTTTAAATCAGAAGACATGTTGTTATAGATTATACTTTTTTAGAGCTTATTATGCTAATGCTAAATCGGCAGAAACATCGCCAGCTAATTGTCTCTCGACATTTTCTTCGAGATTGTCCTTGTGAACGTAACGCGTCATTAGCTCCGACCATAAATGTTCTCGGCCAAACTGTACCACTCTCTCTCGGAAAGACAATTCATTACACTTAGCTAGCGCAATGTCCAAAATATTGAACGAAACTGGCTGGTCGTCTTTGACTGCGCATATATATTGAGTACCTTGCCAAAAATTAAGCCTAGTATCGACAGCATCCTGTATGTGTGGCTGAAAACTAGATGGGACTGCCCCGCCCGCCATTGTTCGACCATAATATCGCTGCACTACACGCCAGGATACACTCTGACCATTAGGCAGTGCAGCAATCAGTTGATCGCTACCTATAGACTCTTGGACCACCTTGCCAAAATCGGGGTTAACCTGTTGCAATTTAAGATATGAAGCATAGGTGTGTATATCATTTATGTAATGAACACTTAGCAGGAAAGTCATAAGAGCAAGGCCGTTAATGCCATTGGCTAGAGGCAGAATAACCACTTGTCCCAGGTCCTTAAAGCACAATATATTATGCTTATTTTCGTCCGTATACTCATCACAGACCCCTGACCATTTTTTGGAAACTGGCAGGCTGACTGCTATTTCACGTTGCTCAAAGTCGTTCGCCTTGAGTTTGGCGTACTGATCATAGAAGGTTTTTTGCCAAGCTTGCGATTCAAACATCTGAATAGCCGCATAAATATGCGCGACAGCCTCGTGACGCAGCATAGAGTCCAGGGATCGATAGCCAAGCTTCTTCATAGCTGCTTTGGGAGCGCGCTTCTTTATGAGACGTTTGGCGGTAGCAGTCTTAAGTGCATAGCATGAAACTTTTTCGTGTTTGGATAGATACTTCTGGACGATAGACAAAACTTCTTCACTAGTTGCGGAATCACTTATACCTAAGGCCTCATGAAAAACAGTCTCGTCCTTAGATAATCGATCTTGCAATGCAGTGTACAGCTCATCCGCTGTCGTATCATCGGGGTCCATACCCAATTCAATAGTCTTGCTCCGTACAACCTGAGCAATCTCTGAACTAAGCTGAATATCAGCCGCAGGCAAACCGCTAGATCTTTCTAGCGAAGAAACCATCTGCCCAAAAAGTGGTTGTCGCGCCCCCAACGCGGTAGACAAGAAACGTGTCATTACATCTAGATTACCACAAGCGTGATTAACTGACTATTATCGAAGGCTCGTCGGCTGGTAGTTTTTGGGCGCATGGTGTAGCCACTCAAGCAAGCGCTTCTCTGTTAGCAAACCCGCCTGAGCACCCACTGACTGCACAACACTCATTGAGTTTATTGGTGCCCAACGCACAGCGTCCTGTATACTAAGCCCCTTGGCTAATGCTGCGACCAATGTAGAAGCGAACGAGTCACCAGCGCCAGTGCGGTCGACAGGCGGAGCTGGATCAGGATAAAGTGGCATCGCAATACGAGTTTGACCGTCCGATGCATATGCACCATTGGGCCCGTCAGTTATAATTACCGTCTTTGGCCCCAAGGAGTGAAGTTTATCGAATAAGTCGTGGACATCTTCGTGCTTACCGCCGCCAACCAAAACTGCTTCTTCCCGGTTAAGAATAAGTACTTCTGTACGTTGATAAACTCTTCGTAGTCTGTGAGCTCCAACCTGCATTTGGAATGTTCCTGGCTGGAATGCTAGCTTTACGTCAGGATGTTTTTCTAACCAGTCACAGAACTGGTCGTGGTAATCAATGGCCTTTTCGCCAACAGAACTGAAGTAAATCCATCGTGGCACCTCACTAGGACGCAGGTGTGGCCAGTGATAGTCGTAGTCTTCGTGCTTAATTAGAATGGTACGTTCTTCACCGTACAATAGTACAAAGTGGAGATTACTTTTATCGTCATGATTAATGCGAACAAAACGCGTGTCCACCTTGTTCTTGTGAAGCTCCTCGATGATACCCCGTCCCTCTTGGTCACCACCGACGTTGGTTACGAAACCTGTTTTTAGACCGAGGCGAGCAAAAGCAACTGCTGCATTAGCAGCGTTACCGACACCCTTAACGGTTTCGGCTTTCTCAAAAGGTAGCTTTGTGCCAAAAGGCATGCAAAGCCAAGATTCGCCAGAAGAGTCTTTTTGTACCTGCGCCTCATCGTCCAACAGTTTAATAAATATATCTGTTACGACGTCACCGACAGACAGTATATCAATTTGTCCTGAATTTTTGGTGCTCATTTTATATTTTTCCTTTCCCTATAAGTCCTGGCTGTGTGATACAAAATTATCAGTATCCAAAGTTGACATGTCTAATTGACCGCGAGCTGCGGCTGCGGCTACTTCGAGTTGTTTAGCAAAAACAGCCTGAGCGCTATCGACTGCCTGTCTATTCTGTGCCCAAGCTTTTAGAACTGGATCCTGAAGCGCACGTGAGTATGAGAAAGTTAGCCCCCAAGGATGCGGGCCACGTCGTGATATTTCGTTCAGGTTAGCGAAAGCATCCGTTGGTGTCTGGCCACCACTCAGGAATACAACTCCGCCAAGTTCGGCAGGAACATGCTCATGCAGTACTCTAACAGTTCTTTCGGCCACATCAATATGGTCGATGGCTACGCCACTGTCTTTGCCAGGCAACACCATACTTGTTTTGAGAATTGCCCCCGGCAAGTGAACTCGATAGGATCTCATGGTGTCAAACAACAAGTCAAAAACTCTAGCCATGACTGCTTCACATTGATCAATAGTATGAGTGCCATCAAAAAGCACCTCTGGTTCAACTAGAGGAACAATATTGTATTCCTGGCAAATGCGAGCGTAACGCGCAAGTGTGTAGACATTGGCCCAAATACATTCATCAGTTGGTATGCCATCTCCAATGGTAATTACTGCTCGCCATTTAGCAAATTTAGCGCCAGCACCTGCATAGGTTGCCATCTTTTCAGATAGACCATCTAGCCCTTGAGTAACTTTCTCGTTGGGGAAACCTGGCAAGTCTACAAGGCCTTGGTCAACCTTTATGCCTGGCATAACACCCTTGGCGCTTAGGTACTCACGAAAAACTTGACCGCCATCAGTACTTTGCCAAAAGGTTTCATCATAAAAAATAACGCCGCTGACAATTTGTTCAACTGCTGGAGTTGTGACAAGCAAGCCACGGTATTGACGTCTGTTTTCTTCGTTGCACTCAACATTTACAGCATCAAAACGCTTGGCGCAGCTATTACTACTTTCATCGGCAGCCAACAAACCCTTGCCCTGAGCAACCAAAGCCTTTGCTATCTCTTCTAGTTTTTGATGATCCATTTGTGCCACCCCCTTAAATCTATTGATGAAGTTTGCTTATTAAATCGTGTGCGGCCATCGCAATATTTGCCGCCGTTAACCCAAAATGCTCATAAAGCTCTACAGGATCGCCCGACTCACCAAACCTATCCTGTATACCTATACGCTTCATAATGGTCGGAGCCTCCTCTGACAACAGTTCGGCAACCGCTCCGCCTAGACCCCCGATAACTTGGGCTTCCTCTGCGGTGACTACAGCCCGAGTCTTACGAGCACTTGCGAGAATAGAGTCTTTGTCCAAGGGTTTGACCGTTGCCACATGAACAACCTCGGCTTGGACACCATCAGCAGCCAAAATCTCAGCAGCAACCATTGCATGGTATGTCATTGTACCTGTTGCCACTATAGTCACATCAGAACCTTCGCGGAAAAGCTGAGCTTTGCCAATCTCGAATGGTGTATCTTCGGTCGTTATGACAGGCGTCTTCTCACGTGCCAAACGCATGTATGCAGGCTTTTCGGTATCAGCGGCCAGCGCTAATGTCGCTTTTTTGGCCTCCACCGCATCACACGGAGCAATAACTATCATATTTGGCATAGCCCGCATAATTGCTATATCCTCAAGCGACTGGTGCGTGGCGCCGTCTGGACCAACGCTGATGCCCGCATGAGAACCAATAATCTTGACTGGCTGCTCGTTGAGCGCAATAGTAGTTCTAACTTGTTCCCAGTTACGGCCTGGGCTAAACGCCGCATAGGCTGCAATAAATGGAATTTTGCCCATAGCTGCCATACCTGAGGCCAGGGTAGCTAGATTCTGTTCGCCTATGCCAACTTCTACAAAACGATCAGGGAACTCGTTGGCAAAATCAGACATCTTAGTGCTATCTGTCAAATCAGCACAAAGACCGACTACGTTGTCATATTTGCGACCCGCCTCTAGCAGCCCCGCACCAAAGCCAGCCCTAATAGGCTCCTGCTTGATATTCTGATCACGAACGCTTGTAACTAGGTGCAAGTCACTCATTATTCGGCCTCACTCCTAATCTTGCCTTGCAATGTCCTCAGTTGGCTAAGAGCTTCTTTGGCCTGTTCGGCATTTGGTGGAACTCCATGCCAATGGAAGTCATACTCCATGAAATCTACACCCTTGCCAGGAACGGTGTGGGCAATTATAACTACAGGCTTTTCGACGATAGCCCTAGCCATTGAACAGGCATCGATAACTGACTCTATATTATTACCGTCAATCTCTATAACATGCCAACCGAACGATTCCCATTTGTCACGGAGATTCTCGAGCGGCATAACCACCTCTGTAGGGCCATCTATCTGAATATTATTTCGGTCAACAATGGCAATCAAGTTACTTAGCTTGTATTTGCTAATCGTCATGATAGCTTCCCAGTTGTTTCCTTCATTGAGCTCGCCGTCACCAACCACTACATATACCCAACGATGCTGTTCTTTGTCCATGCGCATTGCCAGAGCCATGCCTGCCGCTTGGCTCAATCCTGAACCTAGGGGGCCACTAGTAGTTTCTACACCAGGTAATTTAGTCCTCTCAGGATGTCCCTGAAGTCTGGAGCCAAGTTTGCGCAGAGTTTTTAGCTCTTCTCGGTCAAAGTATCCTGCATGAGCCATTGCAGCATAGCGAACAGGTGCGCAATGTCCATTACTCATGACTAAAATATCACGTTCACTCCACTCAGGGTTCTCGGGATTATGTTTCATGATATTAAAGTAGAGAGCCGTAAATATGTCGGCTAAGCCTAAGGGACCTGCCGAGTGGCCGCTACCTGCCTCAAGCAACATGGTAATGATATCCTGACGAATCTCGTCAGCCTTGAGCTCTAGCTCAGTAATATCGTGGATGTATGCCATAACCCTCTCTTGGTAAATATCTATCTATTGCGTTTATGTTTTACTAATAATAGTTTAGAACAGATTGGTTCTTTTGGCTACATTAATGAACGGCTGAGCTGCAAAAATGCCGCCTCTGGCTGCTCGGCTTTTTGGATGAATCCACCTACATTCAAAACATCTACACCTGAATCAGCCAATTCGCGGGCATTCTGATCATTTATACCACCGTCCCAACCAATCTCAAGAGTCGACTTAAGCCGTCGTAGTTGTCTAACTTTTTCAAGATATTGCATATCAGCTCGACCACCAAAGTGACCCAAATCTCCAGAGAAAACAAGAACATAATCTATAACATCTAGTGCAGGCTCAATGGCCGATACGGGCGTCTGCGTCAATAGTGCTACACCCACCTCTATACCATGACGATGCATGAGTTCAGCAAAAGGCAAAAAATTGCCATCGGATTCGGCGTGTACTATCACCATCTGGGGGCTAAGAGCAATAAAATCTCGCCACAGCTCAAAGGGGCGCTTGTACATAACGTGTAGGTCAGCCCTCACGCCACCAGGCCACCATATTTGGTCAATACTGAGCGTTTTACTGGGAGCAAACTGACCATCAGCCAAGTCAATATGAACACGCGTGGCAAAACCAGATAACCGTTCCATCTGACTCTTATATTCGTCAGCATCGGCCGCCAAGACAGTTGGGCAAATAGTAGTACTCACTATCTACTCCAGACTATCCATCTCACGAATACGACGAACGAACCTTGCAGCTCCCGCAAACGGAGTATGTAGCCAAGTCTCGGTAAGCTTAATCGCCTGACCCTCATCGATGAATCTGGCAGGTAAAACTATAATATTGCTGTCATCATCATTTCGGGCTGCTTGAGCCTCGCCATAATTCCACACCAAACTAGCTCGTATTCCTTTGAATCTATTGGCCGCCATACACATGCCCTGACCGCTACCGCAAATCAAAACACCCTTTACATCTTTGTCGGCATCAGCTCGCATGCGATGGACAACTTCAGCAGCAAACTTAGGAAAATCATCCTCAGGGTTGTGGCGTTTGTCCCCCGCATCCTCGACTTCATAGCCAGAGGTCCTAAGAGCATTAATAAGCTTTGACTTTAGAGCAAAACCGTTATGGTCAGCGCCAATATAAATCTTCATATGATTACATTATAACCATAAGTACAATCGCTTACTAGAAAGTAAGTTTTAGAGATCTAGTAATTGCTTGGTGTTAGACAAATGCAGGCGCCAAAATAAAATTTTGTTGGAGATTTTGGTCGTTAGCTGCGCTATCTCGCTGGAGAATATGGCGGCCATAGCGAAAGCTGATGCAGCCATAACTAGCTGCATAGTCTGTTCTGGGCTTAGGAATAGGTTAGTGCCTGGGATCTTGCCCGATATGCAAAATGCAATAAGTGCCGTCGATACCATAGGCGACATAACCAATGCTAACAATTCAGCAATTATCAATGCCGTCAGGCTAACATGAACACCACCGGGAGAAATCTTCCACCTCAACATATCCGCATTATACTGCTGATATGCTTACTTTGCAATATATTTTGTGTTATTGCAAACTTGTTATGCTTATGTGTTAGGCGTTAGCGCTATGGAGAAGGCGACCAGCGTCAGCTACAACTTCGACCAATCGGTTGCTATAGCCCCATTCGTTATCGTACCAAGCGACAACTTTCAGCATGTTACCGCCGATTACAGCAGTAAGCTTGGTGTCTACAGTCGCAGAATGGCTATTACCAATATAGTCGCTGCTGACCAGTTCCTCATCGGTCACTCCCAAAATACCCTGGTAATAGGGCTCAGCTGCGGCTTTGCGGAAAGCATCATTGACTTCCTCGGCCGTGACTGGACGCTTGGTAATGATTACAAAATCACTTAGCGAAACCACTGGGGTAGGAACACGCACACTTAGACCGCCGAATATACCCTGAAGCGCAGGCAATGCCTGAGCAGCAGCGATTGAGGCACCAGTAGTAGTGGGAACAATGTTCTCGGCCGCAGCACGGGCCTCACGCAAATCTTTGGCGGGGGCATCTTGTAACTTTTGGCTAGCAGTATAGCTGTGAACAGTGGTCATCATGGCCTTCTCAATACCGAAATTGCTCTCAATGACAGCTGCTACCGGCGTAATACAGTTCGTTGTACAAGAAGCGTTGCTGATAATATCTGAGGCCTCAGGCTTGGACAACTCGTCCTCGTTGACGCCCAGAACAACAGTCGTGGCACCGTCACCCTTGGCTGGCGCACTAATCACTACCTTTTTAGCACCTGCTGTGATGTGGGCACGAGCAGCCTCGGGGTTAACGAAGAAGCCGGTTGACTCAATCACGACATCAACTGCCATATCCTTCCATGGCAGGACTGCGGGGTCCTTCTCGGCCAATACAACGATTGGCTTGCCGTTCACAATAATATTCTTGTCATCGGCCGAGACATCGTGTTGGTAGGTGCCATAGCTACTGTCATGTTTAAGCAGATGCGCGAGAGTCTTTGTATCTGTTAAGTCATTTATAGCAACGATTTCTACGTCTTCACGCTCAAATGCAATCTTGAAGGCATTGCGACCGATCCTACCAAAACCGTTAATTGCGACTCGTGTTTTCATGTACCACCCTCCTAAGATTACTTATTTTGATAACGAGTTATTGACTCTTCGATAATGGCCTTTGCAGCCTCTGCATCACCCCATCCCTGAACGTTAGTAGTACCAGGCTTTTTGAGGTCCTTGTAATGGCTGAAATGGTGCTCGACTTGTTGCTTCCAACGTTCACCAAGATCATCCAGGCTATTTATACTGTCGCCAGTATGGCGATCATCGGCAGGCACAACTACTACTTTGTGATCAGCTTCGCCATCATCTATGAAATTAAGGATTCCAACTACTTTGGCCTCCAGCCAGACACCTGTTGGCAAAGGTTCGTCAGTGACAATTAGTGTGTCAAGCTCATCACCATCTTCGTCAAGAGTCTGTGGAATAAAGCCATAATTACATGGCTTAGCAAATATCTGTGGCTCAACCCTATCGAGCATGAAACAAGCCCGCTTACGGTCCCATTCAATTTTGTGTGATGATCCCTTGGGGATTTCGACAACTGTATTAACAACACCATTTTGGTAGTCGCCAGTCTCGAGAACTTGGTTGAAGTCAGCCACAGATATCTCCTTGTGATTAATTGCTCTTTGCTTCAATCATATTGTACACTACTGTCTATAACGGCATGAAAAAAACAGGAATAATTGGCCACCGCGGAGCAGCTGGTTTGGCCTTAGAAAACAGTAAAGCGAGCCTACTTGCGGCGCTCGATCACAACATCGATGCCATCGAGTTTGATGTCAGGCGTACTAAAGACAACAAGCTGGTAGTCCTGCACGACAGACACACTGGCCGAATTTCTAAGCACAAGACACTTATTGGTAACAAAACCCTCGCCGAGCTGCAAGCAATCAAGCTCAATAATGGTCAACACATCCTGTCTTTCGATGAGGTATTTGACCTACTAGCCGAAAAAATCAGCATGGTCATAGATATAAAAGATCATAATTCAGCTGACGAAATAATCCGAGTCATCGGCCGCAATCCTCTTGCTGAGGTAAGCTTTACATCATTGCAGTACACCGAGCTAAATAAACTACATGACAAGCGCCCCGATATACCAATTTTTGTCAGAGACTTATTAAACCCCGTAGAGTTGGTTCAGACCGCTAAGCGCATGAAAGCCTCGGGTATTAGCCTCAATATGTGGTTAATGAACCCTCTAACGTATTGGCTCGCCAGGCGTAGCAACTTAGAGGTTCGGGTTTATACCGTTAATCACGCCATACTCGGAAGGTTACTCCAAAAGATTTATCCCGGTATAGTCCTCTACACCAATAATCCTCAGAAATTTGTTGGCAAGAAAAAACGACCACTACCTAAAGCGAAAGTGGTCGCCAAAAGCAAACGTCGTTTGCCGCGTACGCCTCGCAAACAACGCACTTAAATATTACTTTCTATCAAGTTCTTCAAGATACTCACGGATTCTTAGCGCAGCGGTAGCGCCTTCGCCCGCGGCCGTAGCAATTTGCATCGTTGCCCCCGAACGAACATCGCCCGCAGCAAAAACTCCAGGCATAGAAGTTTCGAGTTTAGCATCTGTGGTAACGAAGCCAATCTCATCTAAATTAATCTGCGAATTCTTCAGGAAAGAGGTGTTAGGGTTTAGGCCCACGAATATGAATACACCATCTGTAGGAATCTCAACCTTCTCACCGGTAGACTTATTGGTACCGACCACTCTTACGACCTTATCGTCTTCGGCCACTATTTCATCTGTGGTGGTTCCAACGTGAACAGTAATTTTGTCTGCATACTTTTCACGTAGTTCGTGTTGGAGCACTTCTGAGGCCTTCACCTCGCTGCGAACCATCAAATCGATATGCAAAGCAAACCTTGTCAAAAATATGGCTTCCTGAACCGCCGAATTGCCTCCACCAACTACGACCAATTTCTTGTCTCTGTAGAATGCGCCGTCACAGGTAGCGCAATAGTGAACGCCACGAGCATAATACTCACTCTCGCCTGGGATACCTAGCTTCTTGTATTCTGTGCCGGTAGATATAAGCACGCTCTTGGCTAAGACTTCACCATCAGTAGTGACAATGCGCTTTAGCGCACCCTCGTCAATGATTTTACTAACTTCCCCAAACTCAATTTTGGCCCCAAAGCGCTCAGCCTGCTCACGCAGACCATCTGCAAACTCTAATCCCGCAATGCCCTTAGGAAAGCCTGGGTAATTGTCGATCCAGTCAGTTATTGCCGACATGCCGCCAATAACCCCCTTCTCATATAGAACAGTATCTAAATCTTCACGAGTAGTGTAGATTGCCGCCGTCAATGCCGCAGGCCCTGCGCCAATCATAAGAACATCATGAACCTGTTTGCTTGTAGTATCCTCTAATGATGGCATATTGTTGTCTCTCTAAAATTAGGTCTATATTGAACTATGCAGCGATTGCTGGTGCAAGTTTAGCTAAGTTGTAGCCAACGACAATTTCGCGACTATCATCTTGCTGCGTAACGACAGTCACGGGAACTGTGGTAACACCACTTAGGGCAGTTGCCTCGGCTTGACGCTCGGGGTTCTGGTCCAGATTGATCTCATCGTAATTAACGCCCTTAGCCGAAAGGTAGCGCTTAACCATACTGCAATAACTGCAAGTGTTGGTAGTAAAAATAGTTACGTTCTTGGGCATAATTATCTCCTCCACAAAGATGTTTTAGCCATTTTTATTTTAGCGATGACGCTTATGCTCTATTGTACACCTAGTGTATCAAGTCTTGTCAATACCGCTATATATTGTGTTTTTTACGATATTATTGGCCTACTTTGTGTAGGGTAACGTCAAACACCAAGTCGGCATCAACTGGTATACCAGAACCTTGTGGTGGATTAGCAGCATATGCTAGATTGGCAGGAATAAGCACTCGGCGAGTGCCACCTTCTTTCATGCCTACTAGCCCCTCTTTCCATCCCTGAATGACCTGATTGAGACCAAATGTCGCAGGCTCACCTCGCTTGTATGAGCTGTCAAAAATTGCGCCTGTAGCCATAACGGCACCAACATAGTCAACAGTAACGGTATCACCAGCCTTAACCTCAGCTCCAGCGCCTAGCTTAGTGTCTTCGGTCTTGAGTTCTGTCTGTCTAGTTGTTGTTGGGGTAAAGTTGTCCATCTTCTTAATCTCCTTAGTATCTTTAGTATCTTTGGCGTCTGTCGTCTGACTAGTTAGATCAGCCGCCTTTTTGTCTTGCATAATCTGCCAAATAAATATTCCACCAACACCCACGGTTGTCAGCAAAAATGACATGGCCATCACAAGTGCAAAGATTCTCTCCGATTTTTTAGCCATAATTTACTCCCTATTCCTAGCTATCTGTTGAACATATTCATCATTTAATAATACTTCCTGCTCGGGCCAACCGTTCTTGGCGCAATGCAATATAGCCCGCTTAAGGTTCTCTGACCTGAACGGTATGTTTGATAGTTCATCCAATCCCATCCATTTTGGCTGGTATATATTACCGAATGGTACTGATTTGGCCTCCTCTGTGTCGGGGCTTAGCACTGGATCATCGCCATCCACTTCACACAGGTACATGTACTGTGGTCCGTACAAACTACCGGCATCTTCAACAAACACCAACCTATGGCTTGTCAAATCGAAACCCGCTTCTTCTTTTAGCTCTCTGGCTAGAGCCTGTTCTTTGGTCTCACCAAAATCAACTCCACCACCAACTAAAGTAAAGTATTCGTTGCCGAACTTGTTTCGATACATCATCAGCGTGCGATCACCGCGCACGACAATTGCCCTCACAGATTGCCTCATAACTAAAACCATTCTAACCCAAAATCAGGCCGAAGTCATGAAAATTATGTAGTAATTTCGAACTCTTTGAGCTTGCGCTTAGAGGCTCCACCTGAACTGCGCAATAAAAGCAACAGGTCTAAAAATATAACGCCGTTTTTATAGTTCGTGCGGTCGGGAGGCTAATTGCGCTAATCACCCCTAAGCGTTACTCTGTCTACAAGCGCTCGGCGTTCAATTTAGCAGCAGCCTCGGCAGCCAACTTATCAATTGAATTGTTGATCTCCTCGGCAGTAAGGGTGCGCAGTGATGAATTGACGACAATTCTCAGGGTTATATTCTTATTATTACCAGCCTCAGGCTTATATATGTCTATTGGTTTCAGAACAAAGTCTGCATCCTCGGGCAAGACTTTTGGCAAAATGTATTGAGCAAACTCGGCCAAATCACTGTAATCCGTTGATGAATCAACCTGTAGGCAAATATCGCGCTCAACCTTGGGATATCTCGATAAAGGCTCATATGAATGACCACCAGAGTATTCCAACAGCATTTCGACGCTTACCTCAAAACCAGCAGCATATCGAGGCAGCTTCAAAGACTTTGATACATCTCTGTGGTACTCGCCAACAACGCCAAGAATTTCTTCGGTACCACTAATCATAACTAGAGCAGACCTAGAGTTGTCAAATGGTTGTGTGACGGATCGCCCAGCATCATCTTCATATTTTTTATATTCCAGCTTTATGCCCAACTTTGAGGCTAGGTACTCCAAATAGTGCTTTGCCTGATAATAAGCCGCGCCAACCTTTTGCTCAGCCAGCTTGTCGCTAACAGCATAGACAAACCCAAGCATCTCAATCTCCTTGGGCAGTCCATCGTCATCGACACCGTGACTCTTTATATGAGTTTTGTTGACTTCAAAAAGAGCAAACTCCTCATAACCCGCCCTTATATTAGGGGTGACCCTCTCTAACAAGCTTGGAGTCAAGGTATTGCGATAGTACTGTAAATCTGGGCTAAGAGCATTAGCAATTTGGTAGGCGTTTTCGGTACCTTGACGGGCTTTTTGCAACAATCGGCCATGTACAAAGCTATATCCAAGAACTTCATTGGCCCCTGCTCGACTCAAGATACTTCGCAGCTTAGCCTTGAAGCTTAGCAGCGGATCGGGACTGGCAGGCGTAAGATCCTTGCAAGGCAACTCAACTGGCAAATGATCAAAACCATAAAGTCGTCCGACTTCTTCAACCACATCTTCAGGGATAGCAATGTCTGTTCGCCAAAAAGGTGCTGCTACCGACAGATTATTATCTTTAATCTCGACATCAAACTCAACATTCTCCAACAATCTAGACATCTCTTGTGCCGACAGGTCAAAGCCAAGGCGCAAGTTTATAAAGTCACGAGATAGTTCGACACGATCCTCTAGATATCCACGATCAATTACATCTTGCGAAATATGGTTATCATCCACGAGTTTGCCCGCTATGCGACCACCAGCCAATTCTGCGACATCTTCGGCAATCCTCTTAATGACGGCAACGTTCTGCAGCGGTGATTGCCCCTTATTGAACCTGGTCACGGCATCGGTAAAGACGCCACTTGCCATACTAGTACGACGAATAGAATACATATCGAAGTTGGCACACTCCAAAATAATATTTTTTGTCGATTCATCAACTTCGGTGTCGCCACCACCCATAACACCACCAAGTCCTATAGCTTTGTCACGAGTTGCAATCATTATTGCCTCGGACCTTGGTTCAATCTCTTTGCCACTTAGCAAGAGTAGTTTTTCATCGGCCTTAGGGTAGCGGATAGTGAACAAGGCACTGTCTGCACTATCATCTTGAGCAACTACTTTGTCATAATCATAGGCGTGAAGCGGCTGGCCCGTCAGTAGCATGTAGTAATTCGTCAGGTCAACAACATTATTGATTTGACGAACGCCTAATCGGCTTAGTGATACCTGCAGCCAAACTGGGCTGGGCTTGATAGTCACATTCGACATAGGCAAAACCACAAAACGCGGCACGACTTCTGGGATCTCATTAACGACTTCAACTTTTAGGTCTCCATCTGAAGTTTCAAGCGATACATTATGTCTATACCACTCAGGACTTTTGAACGGCTGCCGCTGGATACCAGCAATCTCTCGAGCTACACCAATCACCCCGAAACAATCAGGACGGTGAGTGAACATTTTGTTTTCCATATCTATAATCACATCACCATTGAGGTCATATACTTCGGCGAACAGACTGCCAACCCCTACATCATCCTCAACTTCGAGTATACCGTCATGGTTATCACCGACAGCTAACTCTTTGGGGCTGGCCAGCATGCCATTGCTAACTACCCCTCGAAGTGGACGTACCTCTAGAACAAATGGTTCATCGCCAAAACTGGCAGGAACCGTCGAGCCAGGTGGTAGCCAAACCACTTTTATGCCTTCGCGAGCATTTGGAGCACCACAGACGACCTGGACCAGGCCACTCTCGTTGCGCTCAACATCCCGAGCCTTGCCACCGTCATCAATCATACACACGTGCAGACGGTCGGCATTGGGATGATCTTCACAGCTTACAATCTTTACGACCAAGATATCGTCATACATATCACCAACATGAACAACATCTTCAACGGCCCCAAGCTGGGCTCCGATACTGGTCAACAATTCGTCAAGACCGTTAGGAGCAGGATCACCTGCGGTATGCTCATCTCGGTTAAAGGAACGAATTTGGTTGAGGCTAATTTTCATCTGCTACCGCCTTAATCTTGGCCTGAATAGCGTCCAATTCACTGTCTGACATTTTTGGCCCTTCGACTGTTGACATGTAACCTATATATTCTGGATAAAATTCTTGGTGCTCGCTCCACACATTGGTCTGGCTCGCCAGGTCACCGTGTAATGGGTACAGCTTAGCATGAAGATGAGCCACCCCGGTGCCCTCGAAAACTAATCCTACTCGTTGCACATCAAGGGCTTTCTCAAGTATTTTGGCTACCTTCTTGGTAGCTAGCATAAGGCTGTTCATAACCTCGGCGTCAACATCGTACAGATAATCGCCTGGGTTAACCTTTGGTATAACAATAGTTAACCCAGGAGTGCTTGGGAACGGCGTCAAAAAGGCAAGATGAGAGTCATCTTCCCAGACTTTCCAGGCGGGTATATTACCGTCAACTATTTCATCGAATAATGTTCTATCTGCCATGCCTATACCTCACTCCTAAACTGTTTCAAGAATTCGAGCTTGCCGCTCTCAAAGTGCCTAATATCTTCAATGTTATGGCGCATCATTACCAACCGTTCGATACCGCCACCCCAGGCAAAACCTGTATATACCAATGGATCAATACCCGCCATCTTAAGAACATTGGGATTAATCATCCCGCAGCCTAGTAGCTCAATCCAGCCTGCCTGACCGCATATATGGCAGCCTTGCTTTTGGCAAAATGGACAGCTCAACGCAAATTCAAAACTCGGCTCGGTAAATGGAAAATAAAATGGCTGGGTCTTAACCTCTAACTCTTGCTCGTAATATTCTTGGAGGAATGTCTTGAGAGTGGCAATAAGGTGGCCTGCATGTATGTTCTTGTCGACATACACCCCTTCAAGCTGATAAAAGGTATGTTCATGACGAGCATCAAGATCTTCATTGCGAAAGACGCGACCTGGTATGACTACCGCTATCGGACGACCCTCTTCCAAATTGTGAGAATACTTTTTGAGTACTCGATTCTGCATCGTACTGGTATGAGCGGGGGCAATTAGCTGTTTGCCGTTGCTATCGGTCTCGACTGTCATGAAAGTGTCGTAATCATCTCTAGCTGGATGCCCGTCAGGAAAGTTCAAGGCCTCAAACATGTGGAAATCATCGTCAATCTGACGACTTTCTACTGCCGTAAATCCCATCCTGTAGAAGATGTCTAGAACCCTGTTCAGCTCAGTCATTAGTGGGTGAACGCTGCCGCTGTCGGTTCCCAATAGACCTGGACGGCTAGACAAATCAACATTGCAATCAAAAGGAGCAGTTACGTCAATCTCTGCCTTGGAACTGCCTGCGCCTGTATTATCGTTAGCGAGAGATTCAAGCTCAGATCTGAGCTGGTTAATCTCTTTACCAAAAGCGCCCCGTTCTTCAGCGGGCAATGTCGGTATTTCGGCAAAGAGCGCTTTGAGCTCCACAGCCCTTAGTATGTCGGACTTGTTGCTCATTTCCGCCTGGCGGGCCTTTAGCTCAGCGGCAACTTCAGCAATGCGTGAATTGTTATATTCCATATCAATTTAAATTATAACCTATCTGTTAGAATAGAGTCATGGCAAATTTTTCTTTTGATGTAGTTTCCGAATACGATAAGGCCGAAATGAACAATGTTTTCGACCAAGCTCAACGTGAGATGCAAAACCGCTATGACTTCAAGGGCACGCCTGCCGCTATTGAGTGGCTAAATAGCGACAAAACAGGCATAAAGGTAACTGGCAACGGTGATTGGCAAATTGAAGCCATACTCGATATATATCGCAAAAAATTAGCTAGCCGCGACCAATCTCAGAAAGTATTAGATACCTCAAAAGAGTTGCACGAAAATAATCTACAGGCAACCAAGGAAGTACCCTTCAAGAAAGGTCTAGACCAAGATAAGTCTAAGTCCATTACCAAGCTTCTCCGAGATGAGATGCCCAAACTAAAGGCTCAGATTCAAGGTGACACCGTAAGAATTATGAGTAGCAGCAAAGATGACCTGCAGGCTGCCATGCAGCTACTGAGACAACAAGACTTTGACTTTCCGCTTAGCTTTACTAACTACCGCTAAGCAGTTGCCTGAGTTATACTATTAAGCATGAGCGAAAAAGACCGCGAGACGGTCACATTCAAGCGAGAATATTCGGAGAGCCTAGAAGATTTGGCCGAGGAAGCTAAGGCAATTCTTAGACACAACGATAAAGGTCTTTACACCATTCCCGCCGAAAATCTCTACCCCCATCAATGGCTATGGGATAGTTGTTTCATAGCAATTGGTCAAAGGCACTACGATGTAGAGCGAGCCAAAATGGAAGTCCTAAGCCTGCTGCGAGGCCAATGGGCCAACGGTATGGTCCCACACATTATTTTTTCACCCGATGAAAAATATGCTCGTGACCGAGAAGCATGGCGCAGTTGGGTCAATCCCAACTCTCCTGACGATGTTGTTACCAGTGGCATCACTCAACCGCCGCTACTGGCTGAGGCCGTAGTCAGAATTGGCGAAAAGCTCACAATATCAGAACGGCGAACTTGGTACAACGAGGTCTTTAGTAATCTAGTAGCACACCACCAGTGGCTATATAACGAACGCGACCCGCACGGCGAGGGCCTTATATTGCAGATTCACCCCTGGGAAACAGGCCTGGACAACACCCCACCGTGGATGAAAGAGCTGCATGACCACTTACTGCCCTGGTGGATTACGGGCATCAAGAAACTAAGGCTCGAGAAAGCCGTGGGCTGGTTCCGCCGTGATACACGTTTTGTGCCCGCCGAGCAGCGCTTTTCGAACGTTGACGCACTGGCCCTATATGATACCCAAAGGCGCCTCAGACGCAAAGAGTACAATATAGACAGAATACTCAATCACTCGCTGTTCACTATAGAAGATTTGGCGTTCAACTCAGTCTTTATTCGCGCTAATGAACATCTTCAGGCGATTGCTAAAACTCTACGCAAAAAACTCCCTGAAGAGCTTGAAGAGCGCATGAAAAAAACTGTCCAAGTTTTTGAACAACTCTGGGATCCATATACCGAGAGCTACTATTCCCGCGACTTTACTACCTTCAAACTCATAAAAGAGCCTAGCGTAGCCTGCTTATTACCTCTCTATGCGGGCCACATAACTAAAGAACGAGCTGCTAAGTTAGTCAAGAAAATTGAGAACGAGCACATGTTCGGGCCTGCCTATCCAATCCCAAGTGTACCGCTTAACTCGATGTGGTTTGACCCGTTGCGTTACTGGCAAGGCCCAACATGGCTTAACACCAACTGGCTAATCGCTGACGGTTTATCAAGATATGGATACACTGAGCATGCGGAGGCCATTAGAGAAGTTTCGCTTGAGCTTGCTCGCAATGATGGTCAGTTCCACGAATACTTCAACCCGCTGACAGGTGACCCTCTCGGAGCTCCAAGGTTTAGTTGGAGTGCCGCCATAGTCCTAGATTGGATTAAACGTAACGACCACAAAAAACCTTCCCACAAAAAAGAGTCGGTCAAGTCATAGGTGGAGACTGAGCACTAATCATCTAAGTTCGGCTTATCTATGAGCGCAACTTCAACGGCAGGCGAAGTACCTGCTATTCGGACGACATCTTTATCGATCTTCTTTAGCTCTTTATGAGCGTTATTAAAGTGGTTTACGCTAGTACCTAGGCTACCACCAAGCTTTGTCATCAGGCCCTGATAGATATTTATATGACGGCCCAACTCACCCACACGCTTTTGGATTTCCTTGGCCTGCTCCTCTATTTGCAAACCCCTGAGACCCTGTAAAACTGTTTGCAGATAAGCCATAAAGGTCGTGGGACTGACTATGATGACGTTTTTCTCCCTAAAGGCATATTCTATGAGATCACGGGCCGCCACGTTGGTTGAGCCAACCTTGTTGACCAGTAAATCATAATATATAGCCTCAGAGGGAATGAACATAAAAGCGTAGTCCATAGTGCCATCATTGGGCCTAATATACTTCGACGTTTCATCGATACGGCTCTTTAGGTCACCCTTGAAAGCCTTGGCCAATAACTCCCTAGCCGCAGGATTTTTTTCCTCAACAAGACGGTTATAATTCTCCAGGCTGAACTTGGAGTCAACAGGCAGAATCTTGCCTTTTTCGAGCAATATAACAGCATCACATATTAGGTCATGCCCAGTGTCATCTTTACCAATCTTGTGCTGCAGCTTAAACCTGTCTGGTGGCAGAACATTCTCAAGCACTTGACTCAAATAATACTCACCGAGAACACCGCGTTGCTTAGGATTTTGTAAGACATTTTGCAGTGTTTTGAGCTCATCGGCAATGTTGACGACACGCTTATTCGTCTCGTCTAACTTGGTCAAACGCTCGGTAACATCGGTGATTAGCTTGGAACTGGTTGTGAATTGCTTCATGATCGATTCACGCATCAGTTCTTGGTTCTTGTCTAGGCGATCAGTCAACTGGCTCTGTAGGCCATCTTTGAACTTAGTAATGTCATCACTGAGCCGATTCAAATCTTCCTTGAGCATCAGTGCTGATCCTGTGGCATCTTGGCTGGGCCTAGCCTTTGAGACTAGCCATACAATTAGGCCGAGCATCGAAACACACAATAGCCCCAAAATAACCGTCAGAGTCTCCATATACTCTGATTATACCAGTGAGCCGACATATGAGGTATACTAAACATAACGAGTTTAAGATGTGCATATTAGTTAGCAACCTCACCAGTCTGATATATCGCAAGATTGCTAAGCCGATTATTTTCAAGCAACACCCCGATAAAGCCCATACAGGAATGATAGTAACGGGCAGCTTCGTTCAACGAATAGCTGTTGTTAGGATAGTCCTAGATAGATTATGGTCCTACAAAAATCCCAAAGCCTTAGGACAAAACATTCATGGTATTGAGTTCAAGAACCCTGTGGGCCTTTCGGCGGGGCTAGACAAGAACTTTGAACTGATGCCCCTCATGAAGGCTGTTGGTTTCGGCTTTATGGAGGGTGGTTCACTTACGTACAAAGAGTGCCATGGCAATCCTAAACCATGGTTCTACCGATTACCCAAACACAAATCGCTTGTAGTCCATGTTGGCCTAGCAAATCAAGGCGTTAATCATATCATCAAACGTATTAAGTCCTACCCCGAGAACCTATTCAAGGGCTTTCCGCTCAACATATCAGTTGCCAAGACCAATGAGAAAGATTGTGCTACCGACAAGGGTGCAATCGAAGATTATGTTGGTAGCTTAGAGGCCATAAAGTCCATTGGCGTAGGTAACCTAGTGACACTTAATATTTCCTGCCCCAATACTTACGGTGGTGAACCATTCACTACTCCAGAACGCCTCAATGAACTGCTCAAGGCCACGGACAAAGTCAAGCTCGGCCAGCCATTATTCGTTAAGATGCCTATCAACCTACCCTGGATTGAGTTCAAGGCTTTACTGACGGTTATAGCTCGCCACAAAGTCTCGGGCGTGACAATTGGTAACCTAAACAAAGACCGCAGCGTTGTGGGTAAAGACCTTAGCCCAGAGGTAAATGGCAACCTAAGTGGTAAGCCCACATTCGCACTTAGCAACCAACTAATCCGCAAAACATACCAAGAATTTGGCAACCGCTTCACGATTATCGGTGTTGGCGGAATATTCTCGGCCGAAGACGCCTATACCAAAATTCGTCTAGGCGCCAGCTTAGTCGAACTTATAACAGGTCTCGTTTACGAAGGCCCACAGTTAGTCGGCCAGATTAATAGAAACCTGGTTAAGCTACTAAAAGCTGACGGCTACACCAACATCCACGAGGTGATTGGCATAGACGCCAACAAAGCCCACAAATAATCAGCTAATCGTTAATGTCTCTAGGTTCACCACGCAAGTTTGAGGCGCGCCTGATTCGTTTGATAACAGGCTTGGTTACTTGGTGCGCTATAACGTTCACAAAACTAAGTATGAATCCAACCCCAGTCAGGACATAGATACTAGTAAACAATCTACTCAAATCATTGGTGGCGTGCAAATCTCCATAGCCTACGGTTGTCAACGAAGACACACTAAAATAAAAGGCCTCTATAATATCCCAACCCTCAACAATCATATAAAAGCCTGTACCGACACCCAATATCAAAGCCCCCAGAACCATAAACCCACGCAGCTCGGGATCCAAGAAAATATGGAAAAATTCCCTTAGAGAACGGCTAAGCTGACCACTGGTATTGTGGGCATGCTTGTGAGCTTTGCGAGCCATCTCCCTATCCTGTCGGCGAATATCGCTGCAAATCGGACCAGCCAGGTCACCTTTTTTCTCTAGCGCAGCAATTGCAGGGTGTCCCAGACCAAAATAGTGAGCCAATTCATGCCATATAGTATGCTTTATCTCTTTTTTGAGTTCAGCCATTGTATTGGCACGCTCAAGAAGCGGAATCTTGAACAATGTTATCTTATCTGGAGGATAGCCCGTTCGGCCTTGGCGCCTGGTCAAGGGGACCCCCTCATACAAGCCTAATAATTCCTGACCCTTGTGAAGCTTCAGCCTTTCGGATTGGCTGCGAGACGGCTGATTGTCGTAAATAAAAGCTATGTTTTGAGCAGCATAACGATGCTCTTCTGGAAGCTCGTCCAATACTTCAGACACAAGCATCGCAAACTGTCTATCACTTATTGCTAGCATATTAACTACTATTGTAAATTAAATTTTCTTTTCGCGCTTGCGTTTTGTTGGGTCAAGTTCGCGCTTACGCAGCCGCAAATTCTTGGGCGTTACTTCAAGCAGCTCATCGTTCTCGATAAAATCCAGACACTGCTCAAGACTCAAGATTGTAGGCGGAGTCAGCTGGACCACGCCATCGCTAGACTTACTGCGCATGTTTGTTAGATGTTTTGCCTTACAGACATTAATTTCCATATCGTCATGACGTGTATTTAAGCCAATAATTTGACCTGCATATACCTGAAGGGCTGGGCCCACAAACAATGTACCCCTATCTTCGGCCGTTTCTAGAGAATAAGGCATAGTTGTGCCCGTCTCGAAGGCAATCAAGACACCATTGCGAAGCTGCTGCATTGGCGCTCCAAGTGGCTGATAGCCCGTCATCAAGCTGTTCATGACAATAGTACCCTTAGTATTGGTCATAAGTATATTGCGTAGACCCAGCAAAGCCCTGGTAGGCAATTCGTATACTAGCTTTGTCACGCCTTTAGTACTAGCAAACTGCTCCTTAAGATTGGCACGGCGCTGGCCGAGTTCCATTTGAACAGTACCAACGTGCTCAGCTGGAACTTCTATGATTAGTTCTTCAACAGGCTCAACGATTTGACCGTTTTCTTCGTGCGTTACTACCTGTGGGCGTCCAACTTCAAACTCATAACCTTCACGGCGCATAGTTTCAATCAAGACACTAAGATGTAGTTCACCACGCCCTGAGACCAAGAAGCCAATTCCATTATCAAGCACTCTAAGCCCAACATTGGTCTCAAGTTCCTTGGTTAGGCGTTCACCAATCTGGCGACTAGTCGTGAAGTCACCTTCTTTGCCCTTGAATGGGCTAGTGTTTGGGCCAAGATATATCTGAAGAGTCGGTGCCTCTACCTCAAGGACTGGCAGCGCTTCAGGGTTATCGCAATCCGCTATGGTCTCGCCAATTTTAGCATCAGCTACGCCTGTCAGTTGAACTATATCGCCCGCCACGCCCTGACCGACTTCAAATTTACTAACACCGTGACTCATGTAAACTTGATCAATTTTGAACTTGGCCGTTGAGCCATCTTTCTTGCACAGCGCTACCCAATCACCAGCCTTGACATTGCCTCGACTAATACGCCCAACTGCGTATTTACCCTTGTAGGTGTCCCAAGCCAACGCTGTCACTAACATCTGGAATGGTTTATCCATCTCCACCTTAGGGGCTGGTATCTGATTAATTATTGCATCAAAAATGACATCGAGATTGGCGTTTTCATCGGGATTAGATGGAGGCGTGCTCCATGCCTTACCACTGCGCCCAACTGCGTAATAAACGGGGTAGTGGAGCTGATCTTCGTGAACTGCCAACTCCAGGAATAAGTCGGCCAACTCATCCTCAACTTCTTTGATGCGGCTAGCGGGCTTGTCAATTTTGTTGATAATTACAATCGGCTTAAGCTCAGCGGCCAACGCCTTGCCAAGCACAAACTTGGTCTGAGGCATCGGACCCTCTTGAGCATCCACAATCAGGATACAGCCATCTGCCATGTTAATTGTTCGCTCAACTTCCCCAGAAAAGTCCGCATGACCGGGCGTATCGATAATATTTATACGATAATCATCATGCTGCACAGCCGTAACTTTGGCAGTAATCGTTATGCCACGCTCACGCTCTTGGTCGCCACTATCCATAATCAACTCTTGGCTCATTTCGGCTTGATTATCACGAAAGGTTTTGGATTGCTTAAGAAGCCCGTCCACCAAAGTTGTCTTACCATGGTCAACGTGGGCAATTATGGCTATGTTACGAATTTTGCTAGGGTCTTGTGTTTGCTGAGTCATAGGAGTAATTACCGTCCTTCACCACGGTGAGGTTTTTGAAAAATATTAACTTTTATTATGGCATAATCTGCTTATTTTATCAATGCCTACTCCTTAAATGACGAAATTGGTTATACTATGTCCATGAGTATAAGGCCGTTAGCAGAGGAAATGCGCCCACAATCACTAGAAGAGGTTGTTGGCCAATCTCATTTAGTTGACGCAGGCAAAATCATCAGACAAATTATTGAGCGCAAGCAACCTACCAGCTTAATCCTCTGGGGGCCACCAGGTAGCGGTAAAACGACTTTAGCCAGAATCATTGCCCAAGAAGTTGGTGCCAAATTTATTGAGCTAAGCGCAGTTACCGCTGGAAAAGCCGATGTTCGTAAGGTTGTAGAAGATGCCCAGGTCAACAATCGATTAGGTGAGCAAACTATTTTGTTTGTCGATGAGATTCATCGCTTCAACAAAGCCCAGCAAGACGCCTTCCTCCCCTATGTAGAAGATGGGACTATAATCTTGGTCGGCGCAACCACTGAGAACCCAAGTTTTGAGGTTATAACTCCCCTACTGAGCCGCTCCAGAGTGCTAGTGCTAGAACCACTTAGCAAGGAACAGATTATCGAGATACTCAAGCGAGCTGCCAAGCACAAAAAGATATCGGCCAAAAGATTACCCAAAAAGTCATTAGACATGCTGGCAGAACTATCTGGCGGTGATGCCCGAGTAGCCCTAGGTAACTTAGAATTGGCGCTACGGCTTACGGACAAAGCTGTCACATCAGAGATAGTAACTAGTGCCGCTCAAAAAAGAGTTCCAGGTTACGATAAGGCTGGAGAGAACCACTATAACCTCATAAGTGCCTTCATAAAGTCGATGCGCGGCGGTAGCACCGAAGCAACGCTTTACTATATGGCCCGAATACTGCAGGCTGGCGAAGACCCAAAGTTCATTGCCAGAAGAATGGTTGTTTTTGCATCTGAGGATATTGGTCTAGCTGCACCCGCCGCCCTAAACTTGGCCATTAGCACCTTTCAGGCGGTCGAAAGACTCGGCATGCCCGAGTGTGAATATGCCATGTACACCTGTGCCACAGTGCTAGCAAAATCACCCAAATCCCGTGAAACTACTAATGCGATGTTCAGAGTCAAAGATATTGCCAAGGAATTCCCAGATTTGCCCGTTCCCCTACACCTAAGAAATGCAACCACCAAACTTATGAAAGATTTGGGTTACCAAAAAGACTACAAATGGGATGCGGGCTTCAAACATCAAGATGGCTTTTTGCCGCCAGAAATAGCCGATATCAAGCTTTTTAACACCAAAAAGTAACTAATTTATGAACAGAATTAACAGGGGTGGAGTAGGTCTAAACACTTGCAATATTCAACTCAAAGGAGTACAGTAGTCATCACATGAAACGAAGATTAGGCACAGTTGTGCTATTTACTTTGCTCATACTAACCGCTGTAGCGCTTCAGAAGACCGATTCTCCTGCCACTGTCAGTACATCTGGTGATATTCGCTCAAGCATCTCTAACTAGGATTATTGGTTATTGGCGCCGTCAACAACTTGCTCCCAGGGCAAGTTTTCTTTTCCGAAATGTCCGTAAGCTGACGTTTGGCTGTATATTGGCCGTCGTAGATTTAGCTTGGTCGTAATACCCCTTACTGATGTATCTATTAAATTGTCCTTAAATGCATGCAGCTCATCTTCGGATACTGTAGCTGTGCCGAAGGTCTCGATTGTTTGCATTAACGGTAAGGGCTGACCGATTACATAGGCCAGCCCAACTTCGCACTTTGAGGCTAAGCCTGCGGCAACAATGTTTTTTGCTATATAACGTGCAGCATAAGCACCAGATCTATCAACTTTACTTGGATCTTTGCCGCTAAATGCCCCACCACCAACACGAGCGTAGCCGCCATATGTATCTACAACGATTTTGCGTCCTGTCAGACCCGCATCAGACTCAGGCCCAGGCACATGCCAGACGCCAGTACCATTCACCACTATATCCTCTTCTCTGGGCAGCGCTAGACTGTAGCGACTTAGAACTGGCTTAAATACGGCCTCGATGACTTCTTGGCGTACAACTTCGGCATCTACAGACTCATCATGAGCCACTGCCGCCACCAGCTTTTCTATAGCTACAGGCTTATCATCTTCGTAGCGAACCGTCACCTGTGCTTTACCATCTGGCCTGAGCCAAGATATTAGGCCTGTCTCACGAGCTTCATCGATTCGCATAGCCAACGCATGCGCTAGGGCTATAGGTAATGGCATCAGCTCAGGTGTTTCGTCACAAGCGTAGCCGAACATCATACCCTGATCACCCGCTCCATCATTATCTACGCCAACAGCAATATCAGGGGACTGCTGATGAATGTCGTTGCTAAATACAGATTCAGTCGAGAACCCCCACTCGGGCTTGGTATAGCCTAAGCGGGCAATCGTATCTCTGGCAATCGTCTCATAGTCCAACTTAGCAGTGGTTTTTATCTCACCAAATAGACAAATCTGGTTTGCGCCCGCCACCGTCTCAATGCCAGTTCTAGAATTAGGATCCTGAGCCAAGGCGGCGTCAACTATGGCGTCACTGATAGCGTCACATATCTTGTCAGGATGCCCCGCACAGACCGACTCACTGGTGAATAATCGAACGTTAGAATTATTTGACATAAAAATATCCTTCCTCTGACTGTCAAAGAAAGGACATGCGTTGTAGCGGCAATATCTTCCCTGAGCTAGTCAGGCTAGATGGAGCACCCAGCTAAAATGGGTTGCTGGCGGGTCGTAGAGCTAGAACTCTCACCGCACTCTTTATATTTACAATTTGTTAAGCTTCTCTAGTGTATCACGCTTATATTCAGTCTTCAACTTACGGCGGTGGTAAACATAGTTCCACCCCATCTTATGTATATCGACTAGTATAAATAGAACTACTACTGGCAACGCTATAGCTAAGAAGGCGTCGCTAACCTGTACTGGCACAACATCTAAGTACTTGCCAAAAGGAGTAGTAAAGACGAACAATTGCAAAACAACCGAGGCGCTAATTGCAAAGAGTAGCTTCTTGTTGGGCGTAATAAAATTATTAACCCACGACTTAAACTCGATATTGGTGTTAAAAGCATTAACCCACTGCGATACGATAAGCGACAAGAAAGCCAAAGTCTGAGCGTATTCATGACCTTTTGGTAGGTTGGTCTTGAATATGTACAGAACCGTGGCACACATGCTAGCTGCCATTAGCAGAATCCAAGATATCTGGCGTACAGAGAGTATGGCAGCCCTGGGGTTACGTGGAGCTCTACGACTGTGCTTAGACTCTGCTGGGCTTAATCCTAGAGGAATAACGGACACACCATCGGTAACCAAGTTAATCCAGAGAATCTGTATGGCAGTGACAGGTAGTGGAATATTGAAAATCAATGCTACTAGCATAGTCATCACTTCGCCAAAGCTTGTGGCCAAAAGATAGATCAACATTTTACGGATATTAGCTAGAACCGTGCGCCCGACTTTCATTGCCGATACAATTGTCTGGAAATTGTTGTCCATCAACACAATGTCACTGGCATCCTTGGCAGCATCAGTACCGCTGCCCATGGCTATGCCCGCATCGGCCTCCACAAGAGCTGGTATGTCATTCACGCCATCACCGGTCATGGCCGTAATCTCGGCATGTTTAGTTGCCTTCAACAAGGCATATTTGTGCTCAGGCAATACACGCCCAAAAACCCTAACACCCTGACCAAGAGCATCTTTGATATCACTAGCGTTCTTACTCTGTAACAAGGCACTATCTTCAATCTGATCGCTTGAATTAGCTATACCGACTTGCCTAGCAATAAAACCCGCAGTCCTAACATGATCACCCGTTAGCATAACTACTTTTATGCCTGCATCTTGGGCATCCTTGACCGCCTGTTTAATACCACCACGGACAGTGTCGGACATACCCACAAAGCCATCAAAATACATATCCTTAAGGACCGCTGGGCTTAGTTCTTCTATTCGTGAACCTAGGTTCTTATGTGCAAAGGCAATAGTTCTATAGCCCTTACCAGTAAACTCGTCCAGCACCTCCATAATCGAGGCATCTTGCCTGTGATGCATACCACAGCGGTTTAGAACATGCTCCGGAGCGCCTTTAATATAGATGGTATAGCCCTGCTCATGCTTCCAGAGCATGCCACTAATGCGTAGCTGCTGGTTGAAAGCAAACTCCTTAACTTTCTGCCAACTAGCTGGTATATGGACTTCATCGACTGATTGGTGAAGAATCATGTCCAGTGAATCACCAGCCTTTTCGCTATCACCGTTCAAGCTGGCTCTTATAACTTCATCAAAGGTATCCATTGAGCCATGCGTGGTTAGCTTATCAGCTACCGTTAGCTTGTTCTCTGTAATCGTGCCTGTTTTATCGGTGACTATCATTGTAATGGCACCCATAGTCTCAATACTGGTCATCTTCTTGACTAGGGCGTTTACACGAGCCATGCGTCGGGCACTAAATAGCACGACTATAGTGAGGGCAATCGGTAGTCCTTCGGGAACTGCTGAAACCACAATAACTAAGCTAAAACGTAATGCTTCATCAAGTGGTATACCTCTGTACACTGCAAGATTCAAGGCAATAATCGCAAAGGTCGCTATAGCGAATATCAAACGCTTGGTGAGCAAATCAATTTTCTCTTCAATCGGTGACTTGCCATTATCGGCACTGCTAGCTAGCGCCGATATTGCCCCAAGTTCTGTCTCGGCACCAATACCCGTGACCATCATTAGACCACTACCGCTGCGAATATAGGTACCCTTAAAGAGCATATTATGCTGGTCATAAACTTCACGTTCACCGTATAATGCGCCCGCCTGTTTGTGAATCGGCAATGACTCGCCCGTCAATAGCGCCTCATCAGCCTCAATCTGGTTAGAGTCAATAATCCTACCATCGGCTGGCACTTTCATGCCTTCCTCTAGGATAACTATATCTCCGTAAGTCAGGTTCTCACTGGGGATTTCCACAATATCACCATCACGTTTAACATGAACGTAGGCAACGTCATGGCTTCGAAGAGTCTTAAGCACCTTACCGACAGAAAACTGCTGTACATAGTAGATTAGAGCGTTGACACCTACAATAACGGCAATGATAGTTGCATCGACTACTTTATGTTCAAAGAGACTAAGACCTAGGGCAAATAGCAACACCAGGACAAAAGCACTCTGGAACGGCTCAACTATACGTTTTAACAACGACACTTTTGGAACTGGTAACGCATTGAGACCGTACTGCTTCTGACGGCTGGCTACGTCATCACTGCTTAAGCCATCAGCCGAAGCGCCAAAAGCATCAAGAGCAGCGTCAATCTCCACGTTATAGATATGTTCTTTGTGTTTAACAGCTTCCATTTAATCAAATTATAGCATAAGCATTTTGACTTTTACTCCTACAAATACTGGCTTTTGTGGGCGCAATTTGCTACAATTCGACTTGTATTTTTAATGGCGAGTGGCCAAGTTGGTAAGGCGTCGGTTTCTGGCACCGAAGATCGAAGGTTCGAGTCCTTCCTCGCCAGCCATTCAGAAAAAGCGCACAGTCCTCTCTGGGCTGTGTTTTTTGATTGGCCCAAACTAGCTATTCAGTCTCAGCCCGCGGATCGTGCTCAATATGACTGTGTGACAAGTTGGCTTCGGTCGGACGGAACAAATACGCACCCCACATACCACTTGCAACGCCAATTACTTCCTCAACTCGGCCTTCGAATATTGGAGCGTGGCCCTTCGACATAAGTATAGTATTTGTCAGCGACAAAGCAGTTGCGCCAAACGCCATCGCCGACGACGGCATGTCTAGCTTGACTATGTGGTTTATCACGTCTTTATCGGTTGGCTCTATATCATCACGTAGGTGTACGCCATCCATAATTCCGCCGTACTTGCGACGTGTTCGACGTACAATATTGACACCCGCTACGCTAGCCGAAGCAAAAGCCATGCCCGACGCCGCTGCGCCAATGGCAATTACTGTTTCGTTCTGGATACCAGGGTCCCAAGCACCAACAGCCTCACTACCAGCCACCACACTGCCCAGAAGCGACATGCCACAGAGAGCTTGATATATTCTCTTTCGTCTCTTACTAGCCACATGGCCAGTCTCATGGGCGTCCTTCATCTGTTCATTGCCAATGAATATCTCGGCCGTGCCATGTGTTCCATCGGTAGCTAGGGCCACATTACCAGTGGCTACACCTATGGCCAACTCAGCGGCGCTAGCTATGCCATTGGTCGCAACATAGCCTTGCCTAAGCCACTTTGGGACAATTGTCTGACGATGGCTAGCAGCCTCCTCGGCAACTGCATCACCTCTGATTTGTTCACTCATTGAACATACTTTAACACATTCTTGCCAATTCGTAGATTATTATTCTTAGCTACAATAATACCTTTTTCTCAGTGGGCTTTCATAAATGAATTCTATTATCCCTACGTATCGTCCAATGGATGGTCCAATATCAATCGTAATCGAGGAAGTAGAATGAAGAAGACACTAGTAATTGCTGGAACTGCTACTACCCTTGCCCTCGCAGGTGTAGTAGGTTTTGGCCTTCACAGCGTAAGTGCAGATGCCGCCAAGCAATCAACCAACCCCATGGCTAGTCTACGTGATGCAATAGCCACAAAGTTCAACCTCAATAAAGATGAGGTCCAAAAAGTTATTGATGAGCAACACTCCAAAATGGAAGCGGATAGAACCGAGCAAGTTAAGACTGAGCTGTCCAAGCTAGTCACCGACAAGAAAATATCGCAGGACCAGATGGACAAAATTCTTGCCAAGCGAACAGAAATGGAAAAAACCCGCGAAGCTAACCATGATGCAATGCAAAACAAGACGGATAGCGAACGCAAAACTGCTATGGAAAAGGAACGTGCCGACCTTGAGACATGGGCTAAGTCCCATAACATACATACTGAATATCTAAGGTATGTTATGGGCGGCCCTGGTGGCCGAGGCCATGGTAACAAAGGCGGTATGATGCGTGGTGAGGGGCACGGTATGGGTATGGAGCGAGATGGATCATCCAGCCAGTCTAGCGCCAGCTCTAACGCAAATAATTAAATCAACAGTATTAGTTATGTCCTCCCAAAAGTGCCCCTTCTGAGGGCACTTTTCATTTTTATCAGTATTCCTTAAGCAAACATACTTTAGACTGAGTAATATATGAAGATTCTACTTGTAGAAGACGAACGAAAAATTGCCCACGCACTACGCCAGGGCTTTGAGCAAGAACGGATGGTAGTAGAAACCATCTTGGATGGACAAAGCGGCCTTTCGGCTGCACTACATGACGAATACGACATTATAATCCTGGATAGGATGTTGCCTGGAGGGATAGATGGGCTAGAGATATGTCGTGAGTTGCGCACCAAGAACATACAAACACCAATAATTCTGTTGACTGCTAAAGGCCAGATTCGAGATCGAGTAGCAGGATTAAATGCGGGTGCTGATGATTACATATCTAAGCCATTTTCTTTCGAGGAGCTTCTTGCCCGAGTACGAGCCCTACTAAGACGACCACATGAAGTGCTAAAAAACCAACTACAGTTGGCTGACCTCACACTAGACACCGTCACTTTCGAGGTCAAACGTGGCGCCAAGCCAATTAATCTATCACAAACCGAGTTTGCACTACTCGAGTACCTCATTAGGAACCAAGGACGTGTCCTAAGTAAGACCAATCTGATAAACCATGTTTGGGACGTCGATGCAGATATACTACCAAACACCGTGGAAGTTTATATCCGATATCTTAGAAACAAAGTTGACAGGCCTTTCCCTAAGAAAAAGCAGCTCATTCATACCGTTCATGGCTTTGGCTATAAAGCAGAGGCCAAATAGATGTCGACATTTCGTTCAGCTACTTTCAGGTTGACTGCTTGGTACCTACTGATTCTTACCGTGATTAGCCTACTCTTTAGCGGTATTGTTTACTCCCTAGCCGACCGAGAATTTGAGCATGTCGCAGGTCCACCTCAGCGCCAGCTTAGGATGATGAGCCTCGCCCCCAATGAGATAGAAGAACTCAACAACACCAGGCAAACACTCGCTGACGAAAGCCGAGATCGTCTGTTGGGCGGCCTAGTATTGTTCAATATGGCAGTCGTGAGCCTAGGGGGAGTTGCTAGCTATCTAATGGCTCGTCGTACCCTAAAGCCGATTGAGGAGATGGTTGAGGCTCAAGCTCGCTTTAGTAGCGATGCTGCCCATGAGCTAAAGACCCCCTTAACTGTTATGCAATCAGAACTTGAAATTGCATTACGCAACCCCAAAGCTACCAAGTCTACTTATGAAAAAATGCTCAATAGTAGCTTGGACGAAGTCCACAGACTCAAGGAGCTTACTGATAGACTTCTAGTTTTGGCCAGTAAGCAAGACCTGGAAATATCTTCAACAGATATAGAAGCAGTGGCAATAGAGGCAGTAAATCACATAATACCAACTGCTGCGTCCAAGAAAATATCGGTTGATAATTCCGTCGGAACAATAACCGCTCTGGCTAATAGTGACGCCCTAATAGACACCCTAGTAATTTTGCTCGACAACGCTATAAAGTACAGCCCAAGTAAAAGTCATATCTCACTGTCAGCCAAACAAACTTCCAAAAGAGTCATTCTGTCAGTTCAGGACAATGGCCCAGGTATAGACGTTAGGGACCAAGAATATATATTTGACCGCTTCTATCGCGCCGACACGTCTCGTACAAGAGGTGAGTCGGAGGGTCACGGTATTGGTCTGTCAATCGCTAAACGCCTTATGGAGCTACAGAACGGTTCAATCAGACTAGCTCATACATCGACTAAAGGTTCGAGGTTCGAGGTATCAATACCGCAAGCCTAAGCTTCGTTCCTACGTCGTAGCACGAAAGCATAGACCATAAAACCACCGATAGCAATAGCCGTCAGAACGTAGCCAAATTTTGTCCAATTCGATGTTTTGGTAGATTGTACAGTTTTGTTCGAAGAATCGTCTAGTAGTTTGGTTTCTGAGTTAGAGTCGGCGGATTTTTCTGAAGTTGACGCAGGTTGCTCGGTGGTAGCGTCCGCTAGGGCCGCAGAACTAGGTTCGTAAATATATCCGCTATCTTTTGAATTAACAGGCTTCTTGACACTGCTGCTGGTAGTAGTCGGTTGTGAAGTTGTAGTATTGGCCGCTGGGGTAGGTGTTGGTGTTGGCACTGGTGTCGGTGTTGGTGTTGGTGCGGGATCTGTAACGAAAGCTATGTAGGGCGTATCACCTAGCAACCAACTGGTGTCGCTGAGAGCGATTACTGCTTGAGCGGTGCTGTAATTGTTTGATGTAGAGCTCCATGATGGGCGAAAACCACCATCGCTGTTTTGAGCAGTCATAAGCCAGTTCTTTGCGCCACTTATCTCGGCCGAGAACTCACTACCAAATGTATTAAGAGCTATAACAGCCCAAGACGTAGAGTCAGCATCAGGTGCTTTTTCGGTAGCCCCGCCCCAATCTGGCAATAGGTCATATCGAAAACCTCCTTCGTCACTCTGAGTGCTCAACAGATAGCCAATGGCTTCATTAATCGGGTCCTCAATTGCAGTAACTGCCGTGCCCATATTCCCTGCGGCCGCCAACGCTACAATTGTCGAAGCGGTATCGTTGCCATCTGATGATTCACCAACGGCATAACCGAATCCTCCGTCTGTGTTT
>CAZDAD010000003.1:53643-81417 GCA_964503715.1 uncultured Candidatus Saccharibacteria bacterium
AGTATTCGGCTGCTTTGTTAGCCGCTTGCTGCAATGCGCTGTTGGTCGTAGTAGATGCGGCCATAATAGCAAAGATATCTTCAGTAAGACTATTAGTACTACCAAACTGCGAGCCATCGAATGTTGCCAGTAGGTTCGATTCAGCAGCGGCCGTATCAGCGCCAACTGCATTAAGGGCTAATATCTTACGCCCATAGGAAGTAGTGGTCTCATTATTTACATAGTCTTTTAGCGTGACCATAGATGGATCAGTCAACGTTGAGCTATCAACATTTCCTTCAGCTGCAAAGGCAATAGCTGCCCAGTCAGCCTCACCCATCGCAAATGAAGCAGGCTGCAATGTGCCCGCCTGATATTGGCCCGACAGGTAGCTGACAGCACCACTCAGTCCAGTAGCTGCATGAACTGGCACTGCAAGCACCATAACAATAGCAACTGACATACCTGCTATGGCACTAGTTATTTTGTTAATCCGATTCCCCACTTTTAATCTCCTCATATTTAGTTTACGTACTTCCACTTAACGACATCTCCATCCTTAGCAACAGCTTTGCTGCAACCGTAAGGAAGACTCACGTCATTAACCTTGTAAACCCACCCGACCTTATCACTGTCACCGATCCCATCAATAACATACACTGCCTGAGTTTGATAGGTTTCGCTGTATTTCATCACCAAACTTGAAATAGCCCCATGTTGCTCGGCTAACGATAGAACATCACACTGGTTTGAGCCAGAGCTAACTTTGACTACGGACTTCAACTGATCGTTAACGTAAAGTGAAACACTTATGCCATTATCCACCCTTGAGCCACCCTGAACGGCTGCTTGAGGCTGCAAGTTATTCGGCTGAACTGGTATTTTGCTATTCTTAGTAGATTGAGTGGTCTGACGACTAGACGACACATCTAGAGGCGCAGGTTGGCCAGTGCTTGTAGATGTATGATTTTTAGGTATGCCATTACTTGGCAAGGTCTGTTCTCCGCCAGAGGCAAGGATGTCGGTACCATGACTTTCGGATATGTATAGATTTGTACTAGTGCTACCGTACAGGATGCTGGCTATACCAAGCCCAAAAACAGTCACCAATAACAGGGGGATAGATAGCTTGCTCTTAACTATTGCTCGAACTAAGTGCATAAAAAATCCTTCGTCCACAAACCCTGTAAACGAAGGATAAAATCTTCACGACTTCCTTTGCTCGAAGGGTGCGGAATATTTTGGTCTCCACACATACACATTGATGGTTTTCTGACTTTACAGTTGCGGCACAGTGAGGGAATTGCACCCTGCTTACCCATCGCGCTAGTGCTTTGAAAAGCAACTCAACGCTATATGTAGTGTTTTAATACTAATACTTCGTTAGCCGAAGCGTCAATACAATTGGAAAAATTACCACAAAAAATGTGGCGTAATTAGCGACGCTCTTTTGGACGAGCTTCGCTAACGATGATCTTGCGACCAAGAACATCGGTGTTGTTTAGGCGATCGATGGCTTGCTTGGCATCTTCTTCTGAACCCATTTCTACGAAACCAAAGCCCTTTGAGCGGCCTGTTTCGCGGTCCATGATTACCTGAGCGGAAGTTACTTCACCCACCTCAGCAAAGACATCTTTCAACTGATCGCTGTCCATAGCATAGGCTAAACCGCCAACGAATAGTTTATTTGTCATTATTACTCCTTGCTTTCACGAGGTAACCTGCTGGGTGTTCCAAACTAGTTAGCTGCTCCTCAAACGAAAATACTTTAGTTACTCAGTTAACTTACGCGCAGCTCTAACTTAACTAGCATATTGTAATATTTACCAAAGAAATTAGCAATGATTATTATTGAGGTGGCACTTCTTAGCTGCCAACTATGACATCTTTGCCGCCAAAAACGCGTGGCCTAAGCATAAATAGCCTAAGCATAATCACGTGCATATGCACCGTCGCAAACAGCATAAGCCCCGCAAAAAGCATGTATGAGATACCAGTAGTAAGTGTGCGACCATCTGATAAACCTATCTGGCTGGCCAAAATAGTAAACGGCAACACGGCTTTCACAAATACCACAGTATATAGAATCCAAACGGCTAGTACCACGGCCCTAATAGTCAAGCGTCGACCCATCTCCTTTTCAACTTCATGCTTGGCGGGTGTCTCAACGGCAGTTAGCTCTTTGAGAGTCATTGAAGCGCTGGCAATTAGTTTTGCAATTAGCTTAATAGCAAGGCCTAGGGCCAGAGCGCCCACTAATGCGCCGCCAATTATAGACATATGCCTACTAACCTGTTCTTGAGTCAAAACGCTACTACCTGAAGAATAACTGCCCAAACCTGCCTCATCCCTTAGTGTAGTTACAACACCTTGAGGCCCAAAAAAGTAATCGTAAAATAAGAAGTTTTGTAATATATAAGACCAGTTGACTACTACTGGTACTATAAGCGCAACTAGGGTGCTCATAATACCGCTAAAGAGTGACGGTTTAAGTAGTAGGCTATTTAATCGGTGTGTATGTTGCATTACATCCATAGTATGTCATGTTAAGTGCTTAAGTCCAGCCAATTCGCAGCAACAATAGTGTAGAATGTACCCATGACTAGTCGTGAGGAAACGATTGATTTTTTGATGGCGGCCGATTATTTCGACCAGCTAGTTGTTGGCATTCCTAGGGCTAAGAAGCGCATTGTTATCCATGCTATGACAATATTGTGGGGCCCCACTACGGGTATATTCGTTCCGCTACTTGAAGATGCCCTCGAGAGAGGCGTAAAAGTTACTATAGTCGGGGATTACTATAGTAAGTTCTATGCCAACAAGCCATCCTTTGCCAGGAAGAACACATCCCCAAAATGGTCCTACACTCGCGCTATGAATTATCGCCTCGAAGATGCAGGCGCTAAAATAATATATATAGGCAAAATAGGCCTGAACCCCTATAAGGGCAGGACACATAGCAAAGCAACTATTATCGACGATGACGTATATACCTTTGGCGGTGTCAACTTTACTAGTGACTCTTTCGATAACCACGATTACATGCTCCACCTCAAAAGCCCTGTTTTGGCAGGTTACATTGAGAACCTAGTCACTAAAATAGCCAGCGGTAAACCGCTCAAGGATATTAGCAAAAAGATTAACAAGCACACTACTCTTCTGTTCGATAGCGGCTCACCAGGAAAGTCGATTATCTATGAAACGGCCTGCGATGTTGTTTCTAAGGCTCAAAATGTATATTTTGTGTCCCAGATGTGCCCTAGTGGACGATTAGCTAAAGAGATATCACAGACAGATTATGAGTGCTACTTCATTAGAGCATCACAGGCCGATGCACCCGCTAATTTTGCACTCCTCTTCGACAAGGCCCGCTACCATATGACTAATTTGTACAAAGGCAAACGCTACATCCATGCTAAGTATATATTGTGCGAGTACGCAGATGGTTCAAAACATATTGTTAGCGGTTCCAATAACTTCAGTTGGCGTGGTATTGCTTACGGCACCAAAGAAATTGCGATCCACTCGACCGACCCTAAGCTATGGGACGTTTTCTTCCAGTTTACACATTCTCATATAAAAAATTAGGAGGTATTCATCGCTATGAAGATAAAAGTTTTGGTAGGCTCAACTCGTCCAAATCGATTCAGTATTCAGGTGGCAGATTGGATTATGCAAAGCTCCATTAACAGGGTTGACACACAGTATGAGCTGGTCGACTTAGCTGAAGTAAATCTTCCGTTATTCGATGAGCCACAGCCGCCGTCAATGGCACCGCCTACGAATGAGCACACCAGGCTCTGGGCGAAGATTATCGATGATGCCGATGGTTTTGTCTTCGTTACTCCCGAGTACAACCACAGTTATCCAGCGGCTCTCAAAAACGCAATCGACTACCTTTCAAAAGAGTGGAACTATAAGCCACTGGCCTTTGTGAGCTATGGCGCTGAAGCCGGTGGCACTCGAGCCATAGAACAATTACGCTCAATTGCAGGTCAGCTAAAGATGTACGACCTAAATGCTCAGGTCACCATACCCAACTACTGGGCTCAGCTCGATGACAAAGGTATATTCACAGCTAATGACAAGCAAGAGGCTGCACTAAACAGTCTGTTTGAATCTCTAGAATTTTGGACAGGAACGTTTGTAGAAGCTCGTAAAAAACTGAAGTAGGCGCTCAATAAGTAGCCCTTAGCTCTGCCACCAGATAACTTTGCCTAGTATCTGATTATAATTTATTGTTCCCTGTTGCCTACTGTCCAAGCTTACTTCATGATTATCGCCAACCAGTGAGTACTGTTTGTCTTGCGTAATGTTCAAGACACGCTTGCAGACATCTACACCATTTAGTCTGGCCACCACGATGTCACCTACCCTAGGCATCGCAAAGCCCCTGTAGACGATAACTACTCTGTTACTGGGTATAGTAGGCAGCATACTTATGCCACTGGTCCGCCTGATAAAAATACGAGGCAACCTAAGATTTTTTGGTTGCCCAGAAAATTTCGGCAATTTCATCAATCTGGTCCAGTAACTTTTGGCTATCGTCTGGGTTGGTCGATTTTTTAACAGCCCCTGCCTGCTTTGTCGCTTGCCAGAATATCTCATGCAGATTTGGATACTTCTCAAGATGTTCAGGCTTGAAATAATCAGTCCAAAGCACCCACAAATGATGTTTTACTAACTCTGCACGATCCTCTTTGATAATTATCGCTCTAAAGCGATCCTCTTCGTGTCCAAGGCCACTATAGCGCTTATTTATCTCATGTATGCTCTGAGCCTCTATCTTGGCCTGAGCAGGGTCATAAACACCGCACGGTAGGTCACAATGTTGATAAACTTTTTTGATAAAACCCATATATTCTCCTGAAGTATAACCTTATTTTGAATTTTGTTCACGCCACTTGGCTATTTCAGCGTGGTTACCGCTAAGTAGTACATTAGGCACCTGCATCTCCCTAAACACCTCTGGCCTAGTATACTGTGGGAACTCAATACTGGTGTCGTCATCTTGGAATGATTCAACCTCTGCGCTCATTTCGCCCCCCAAAACTCCTGGTATTAACCGCACAACGCTATCAATAATAATCATTGCAGGCAACTCACCACCAGTGAGGATATAATTGCCTATACAATATTGCTTATCAATCCATCTGGTTATGCGTTCATCATAGCCTTCATAACGAGGGCAAACTATTATCATACCGTTTGGATCAGCCGCCAATGCTTTAGCGTCTGACTGCTTGTATATTGAACCCCGAGGTGTCGGCAAGATAACTGTAGCCGTCGGATCATTATGCTTAGCGTGCTCAATGGCTACCACCAAGGGCTCGGGCTTGAGCAGCATCCCATCACCACCCCCGTACGGCGTATCATCAACCTGCTTCCTGGGCCCTATACCGTATTGGCGCAAATCTATATAGCTCACCTCAAGAAGCTGCCTATCTTGAGCCTTCCACATCATACTGTTGCCTAATACCCCTGTGAACATCTCAGGGAATAAGGTTATAATCTGCACCTTTTTAGTCATTACTCTTGATTATAACAGATACAGAAAGACCCCGAGGATATTCCAACGGGGTCGTTCTGCCACATAAAGCTCCCATTCGTGTTAGTCCACAAATGGCTCGCATGAGCTCATAGGTTTTTGTTTTGAAAAGATCGTCTTTTGGACTGGCTATTACTATACATCAAGATCGTCGAACTCTTCAAGTTCTTTTCTTGTTTTCGACACTACACTGCTCTCGGTATCTGTATCGTCACTGTCATTATCTGTAGCACGATCATCAGTCTTTGGCTGTGATTGTGATGGCACAGGAGCGCCCTGCTCGCCGTTGTCGACAATCTTTAGGTTATAGCGAGCCTCGTTCTTGGTACCGAGTGCGCGTAGTAGAGTTCGTAGGCTTTGGGCCGTAGCGCCCCTCTTGCCGATGACGCGGCCTAAATCCTCTGGATCAACCGTCAGCTCAAGTAAAACGCCCTTTTCATCTATACGTCGCTCGATAGCTACGGCATCAGGGTTACCGACTAAAGACTTTACGATAAACTCAACAAATTGCTGGTCAATACTACTCATTACTGAAATATCCTCCGTTACTGTATTAATAGGTAATTGATATTATAGCAAGAAAAGTGGGTTCGTACAGATTACGAACCCACAAATTTGCCTCTATTCAGCTACTATTGAGCTATTCTTTGGCTTCTTTGGCCTCAGTGGAAACATCTTCGACAGTTTCGGCCTCTGAAGCAGTTGCTTCTACTGGAGTATCTTCGGTGGTATCCTCAGGCTCGACAGCAGGTTCTTCTTTGGGCTGGTTACGACGTAGTTTGTCGGCGTTGCGAATCTTGCTTTCTTTCTTGGGGGCTTCCTTGACCCAATCAGGCAGCTTAATGCCTTCCGACTTGAGAAGAACAACAACACGAGGTGATGGCTGAGCACCATTATTCAAGAAAGTAGCTGCTTTCTCCTTATCGAGGGTAACCGCCTTAGTGTGCGGATCATAATTGCCCAATAGTGCTACAACCTTACCACTGGTAGGACTTAGTCGTGAATCCTGCACGATAACACGGAACATTGCGTGACCCTTGCGACCAGTGCGTTGCATACGAATAGCTAACATATCTTACTGAAACTCCCTTTGTTGTCTTATAAGTTCTAAAGTAATCTCGCTATATTTTACAGATAAGCACCTCTTATGTCAACTGCTTGCAAAATCCACATTCCATGACATAGTATTGACAATTTATAAACTTTGTAGTATTATAACACTCGTTATTGCATAAGCAGAATCAGAGAGCATACATGAGTAATTTAGCGGAAACTGGTCGTCGTGGTCGTCACCCTATGGATAGGACTCCAGAGGATGATTCAGTGTACGACGACATAATCCACCAGATTGCCAATAAAGCTTTATCAGAAGATATTAACGGTGCGATAGGAGATAATAAGATGGTCAAGAACGAAACCAACCGCGCTAATAACAGTGGTGCAATGGATGTTGTTAGCCCAGTGCAAAAGCCTGCTGCAAAGCCCGTTCAGCCTAAGGCTGAAGTTAGGCCTGCCGCAAAGCCAAGCACCAAAGAGAAGAAGTTTAACTGGAAGCGCAATCTAAAGCTAGCTGCTGCTGGCGTAGGTGCTGTAGCTGTATTAGGTACAGGTGCCTTTGGTATGAACGTTATGAACGAAAATGCCAACATGTCACAGGACTACAACCAACAGCTTCGCAACAAGTTGCCTAACAGCCTTGTTAAGGGTACGAGCGTTGAAGTCAAGGATGTTGAAGTACACACCTCTGGTGTTACCAATGACAAAAACTTCTTGTTTGGCCTTGGCAAGACAATGCTGCGCAACAGTAAGGCTGACTACAGCTATGTAGTCAAATACGGTGACGATAAGTCACTTGAGGTAAACTGCCACGGTGCAGACCTCAAGATCGAGGATGGCAAAGTAAAGAACGTTAGCGTGGCTAACTGTGAAGTTCCTCATGGCAATGTCGCCCTTAGCGATAAGCTAGCCGTACCTCAGACACAGGCCCCAACCCCTACAGTGTCAAAATAACAGGGCCGTCAGAGGCGCGGCCCGAAGTAATGGCTCCAAAGCCTGTAAAGGTGGAGGCTGCCGCACCAGTAGCCTCAGAGCTCAAAGTATTACTTGCTGAGAGTGCCTGTAAGTCAGAGATTGCCAAATATGACTGGACAATCAAAAGTGTCCCTAACAAGAAGCGTGCCGAACAGATAGCTATGAATGTTAGCCACTACGAAAGCGGTGGCAAGGCAACTAGTCTGAACCCCGACAGATCAACAGGTGACTATTCAGTTGGCTGCTACAACGTTAACCTACTGGGCGAAGATAATTTGAACGCTAAGTATCGTGATGCCAAGATTTATGGATACCAAGGCCCCAAGAGTGTTGCCGACCTTGAATTATGGCTAAAGAATCCTGCCAACAACGTGGCCGTAGCCCATCATATGCAACAAGGTCAAGGCTGGCAGCCATGGAGCGGTACAACTTGTAGCCTTAAGGGCGGCGAAACTTGGAAAAAGATGGACTGCTTCTAGGCACAATTAATTTGTTCTTCTATCCGCTGTTTATGCAAAAAGAGACGGTCCGTCGAAGGGCCGTCTCTTTCTATGCCAATAAAAGTTCAAGGGCTATAAGACCGATGGTTAACTCTTGACCGAATCTGGCGCAATACTGGTGTAATATTCCAGAGCAGCCTCAGCTGCTTTCTGCTGACCTACCTGCTTGCTTGGACCCTCACCTTTGCCACGTAGCTCACCGCCAATAAATACGCCCACAGTGAATATCTTGTCATGATCAGGGCCAATCTCCTCAAGCACTCTATACTGAGGCGTCTGGTTGTCTACACTTTGCGCTACTTCCTGCAAGTGTGACTTAGGGTCCATCCACGAGCCTGTCTTGAGAATCTCAGCAAACGTAGAGAGCAAGCTCTTGGTGATAAACTGCTTGGCGGCCTCGTAGCCTTGGTCTAAATAGATTGCGCCAACAACCGCCTCATAGCTGTTAGCAAGGATCTGAGCCCTAGCTCGGTCAGTGCCATGCTTTTCGCCACGGCTAAGACGCAAAAGCGGTTCAAATTCATACCTTGAGGCAGCTGCACTGATGCTCTCAGTTCGCACCAAGGCACTGCGCCAGTTAGTTAGAATACCCTCTGGTTCACTGTAGTTGCCATACAGATACTCAGTGGTGACAAGCTCTAGAACTGCGTCACCCAGGAACTCAAGTCTTTCATTGTGCTCAGGAGCAGTCGTTTTGTGCTCGTTGACATAAGAGCGGTGCGTAAAGGCTAACACTAATAGGGATAAATCATTAAAGGTAACACCTAACTTGCTCTGTGCAAATGCACTGTAGTTACTAAAGTCCTGCATCTCTAACCTTCTTCATGCCAACTAGCATTAACTTGCCAATGTCATCGTAGGCAATTTTATCTATAGCCTGATTAACTGGGAACCAACGGATATCGTTTAGCCAGTCCTCTGGGTTAAGCTGGTTGGTCTTGCCTAGACCGTGAACCAGATAGATGTGCATAGTCATTAAAACCAATGTTGGGCCACGACGATAGCGAAATCCTACTTTGCCCAACCAGTTGAGCACTTTCATCTCTTGGAGACCAGTCTCTTCGCGAATTTCGCGTTCGGCTGTTTGACGTGGCTCTTCGTTGGGCTCAACATGACCTTTGGGTATAGTCCAGCGGTTTTTGGCATCCTGAATCAACAGAATCTCAACCCGCCCGCCCTTATTGGGGTTACGACGAAAAACAATACCACCAGAGGTAGTTTCCTGCACTGCCTCTTGGATAGTTGGCTTCTTGCTGTTTATGAGTCGTCTTATGCCGTGCAGGCCTGGGGATCGTTTCATAATATTACTTAGCTTTCTTCGAGTCGGCTGACTCGTCGGTTCCTCCGTCGCGCTGGCGCAGCGCTGTTCCAAGTACTCCATTGATGAACTTGGACGAGTTGTCGCTACCAAATGCCTTGGCCAGCTCTACTGCTTCGTTGATTACCACCTTGGGAGGCGTCTGCAACTCTTCAGTTAACTCGTATAATCCCATACGCAAAATGACTCGATCTACGCGAGCAATCTGTTCAATTGGCCACTCAGGGGCGATTGGTTGCAGGACAGCGTCCAGCTCGGCCGCCTTGCTACTGGTGCCCTTAACAATTCTCTCGATAAAAGCTTTGTCGTCAACTGTGCCTTCGTAGCGTGTAATATTACGCTGCAAGACTTCATCTAGGTCAAAGTTTGGATCACGTTCTGCAAGTCGAAAATCCTCTTCGTAGAGAGTTTGCAGTGATATGATACGACCGAGATGACGGTTTGATGCCATACGCTGGTTCGATTCCTTTTATGAAAGAGTTGTAGGTGCTAGGGCCGGCGAATTACTTCGCAGCCTTCTTGGCTTTACCGCTTTCGCGGATAGTTGTAAATGCCTTTACAGGTGACTTCGCATTGACAGCGCGAGCAAGCTTCAGCACTAAATGGCTGCGGCGTGCGCCTGTACGACGGGCAGATGTTCGCTTCTTTGGCTTACCCATGGGATTACAGGGAACTCCTTAGTTTCTATTGTTATACTTAATAACTTAGGGCCAATTATACCTCATATCAGCCTCAATCTCAAGAGGCGGATAGGCCTATACTACCAAGTTGACTAATTTATGAGGAACATAAATAGTTTTCTTGGGGATTGAACCATCCAAAAAGTTGATGATTTTGGTGTCAGACATTACTGATTCGATTACCTCTTCTTGTGAGGCATTACTACTCACCTCTACTTGACTCCTGAGTTTACCATTGACCTGTACGACAATATTAATCAAATCTTTGAGCAGATAAGATTCGTTGTACTTGGGCCAATTGGTCAAATGTATTGAAGTCTGGTGGCCTAGTTGCTCCCACAGTTCCTCAGTGATATGAGGTGCAAAAGGTGACAATATTTGGAGCAAGCCCTCGATTGCCTCTACCCAAAGCTCCTTGTCGTCCAACCCATATTGCTTTTTGATTCTGTAAAGCTCGTTAACTTCTTCCATCATGGCGGCAATAGCTGTATTGAAGCCCATATCTGATAAATCGGCCGAAACACGCTTGATTGTCTGGTGGCCAATAGTCCGCAGTTCTTTTGCCACTTCCTCGTTGGTGATACCACCATTATCTGTTGTGCTAATTATGTCCTGTGCCAAGTTCCATATGCGTTGAAGGAATCGGTAACAGCCTCCCATGCCCTCGACACTCCAATTAGCCATCTGATTCCACGGACCGATAAATAATTCCATTATACGAATAGCATCGGCGCCATAACCCTGGTCGATGATGTCATCAGGTGTGATGGTATTGCCCCAGCTCTTGCTCATCTTGCGTCCATCGGGAGCCAGAATCATGCCCTGGTTACGCAGCGCAGTAAATGGCTCGTCAAAGTCAATAAGCCCCTCATCAAACATAACCTTGGTCCACATTCGGGCATACAAAAGGTGCATGACTGCGTGTTCAGCGCCGCCGATATAGTCATCAACTGGCAGCCAAAATTTTACTTTATCAGTTGATAAAGGTTCATTATCATTGTGTGGATCAGCAAAACGCATGAAGTACCAACTGCTACAGGCAAAACCGTCCATAGTGTCAGTTTCACGCTTAGCAGCAGCCCCACACTGTGGGCAATCTACGTTAACCCACTCCGATACGCCCGCCAAAACAGATGTACCTTCACCATTGGGCTGATAGCTCTCAACCTCTGGTAGAACAACTGGCAACTGATCTTTCGGTACGGGCACTACACCACACTCATCACAGTGGACTACAGGTATAGGCGCACCCCAGTAACGCTGGCGGCTTATTAGCCAATCGCGAATCTTGTAGTTCGTTACCTCGTGACCATTATTCGATTGGGTAAGATCAGCAACAATCTTTTCACGAGCCTCAGCGCTAGTTAACCCATCGTATCGTCCAGAGTTGACCATAGTTCCTTCGTCAGCGCTGAGCTCATCATCGGCAGCGTCATTGGAAACTACCTTAATAATAGGCAAATTGAATTTCTTGGCAAAATCATTATCCCGCTCATCATGGGCGGGTACGGCCATAATCGCACCAGTTCCATAGCCCATTAATACATAGTCGGCCACCCAGATGGGTACCTGTTGGTTATTTACAGGATTAGTAGCATAAGAACCAGTAAAAACGCCTGTCTTTTCTTTGTTTTCTTGGCGTTCGACGTCAGATTTTTGTTGGGCGGCTGTTACATACTCCTCAACTGCGGTTTTTTGTTCGGTACTCGTAATACTGCTTAGCATTGGATGTTCGGGCGCAACAACCATAAAGGTAGCACCAAATAACGTATCAGGCCTAGTCGTAAAAACAGTCAATTTATTGTCGTCAACCACAAAGTCGACCTCAGCTCCTTTGCTACGGCCAATCCAGTTACGCTGCATACTCTTGATAGCATCAGACCAATCTAGCTTGTCTAGGTCTGCGCTTAGACGATCTGCATAATCTGTAATCTTGAAAAACCATTGTTTGAGAGCTTTCTTGGACACCTCATTACCACAGCGCCAACACTTGCCCGCTTCTACCTGTTCGTTGGCTAGAACGGTCTTGTCGGTCTCGCACCACCACTGCAAGCTATCCTTCTGATAAGCTAGGCCACGCTCTAACAAGAGAAGGAAAAACCACTGAGTCCAGCGATAATACTTGGGGTCTGAGCTATTAATTTCACGCGACCAGTCATAACTAAAGCCCATCTGCATCAGCTGTTTCTTAAACTTCGACGTATTCTCGGCGATAGCCTGCTGCGGGCTGATGCCGTTCTTGATAGCATAGTTCTCAGCGGGCAAACCAAAAGCATCCCAGCCCATAGGATGAAGAACATTATGCCCTGTCATGCGAGCATGTCGGGCTACAGCATCACCTATAGTGTAATTACGAACATGGCCAACGTGCATAGCTGCGCCACTTGGATAAGGAAAATATTCTAGTACATAACGCTTGGGTCTATCAGGAGATTCGGTTGCTTCGTATATTCGGTTCTCCGCCCAACGAGACTGCCACTTTGGTTCGATTTCTTTTGGGTTATAACGGTTCACAAAAAATATCCTCTGTTACATGAGATTAATAATCAGCAGTATGACAGGAGTAACGCGCCCTAGTGGGCGAGGATAAACTCAAAAAGTGTCAGCAAAGCTCGTTCACTCATAACTCACTGATTATTATAGCACGATTATTCGGTGCGTAAGGCTTCGATTGGGTCTAATTTTGCAGCTTTTCGAGCAGGGAAAAATCCCGCCGCCATCGCTATCAGTACCAATACTAGTATGAGTAGTAGCGTCTGAGGTAAACTGAATACCAACAGGCTATTACCATCGCCAAACAGCTTGCGACTAGCCCATGGATTGATTAACGTTCCGACTATATACGCAATCATCGAGCCCAATATACCACCCAAGAATCCTATCCAGGCCGCCTCAAACATAAACAGACGCCTGATATCTTTGTTGCGCATGCCTAGAGCCTTCATTAGACCAATTTCTCTAGTTCGCTCGAGTACACTTATGTACTGCGTGTTGATGATTCCAAACACCGAGGCAAGCAGAGTGATAAACCCAAAGACGCCAACCATGGCTTGAAATATATTTACTATTTGAGTTATTGATTTCTGAATCTCCTCAAAGCCGATAGTATAGTATCCCTTGCCAGACAAATCCTTCTGGGCCGCTTTGCGAGCATCGAGACTGTTGCCATCCTTGACCTTTAGGAAAGCATACATATATTTGCCATAATCTCCACTGCCCTTGCTAGTGAAATCATATAGCTTTCGGGCATCTGGTTCAGAGACTAGAATTGGCAGCCCAGCAAAGGTCATGCTAGTGGCGGCTTTTTTACTCACACCTGTGATAGTGTAACTAAACGTCTCAACCTTGGCTAAATCTGAGGGCTTGAATGTGCCCTCTCGAATCTGCTGGAGTATCGTGGCAAAATCAGCCGCACCATTGCTCGTAGACTGCCTAACCCCAAGCTCCACTTTTTTACCTAAAGCATCCTTGGAATCTTTGAAGCCTAAGAGCTGAACGTAACTTTCGGGCAAAATCACTGTACCAGTTGCAATACTACCACTAGCAGGTAGACGCCCTTCTAGCAATTCAGGTCGTTGAGCGCTATTGTAGGCCTCAGCACTGGCGGTATAACGCTTATGGCTACTGGTGGTTACATATTGAACAGGTAACTGTAGAAATTCTCTGACCGATTCGGCATACGGCAGAGCTTTCAGTTGCTTTATATCTTCGTCAGTCACTTGCTTAAGCTGCATTGAACCACTTGAGCCCATATTGATACTGCCCACAGAGTCATCGTACTCCTTGGGCTGAGCATTAGGCTTGCCCGTATTAGATATTTCAGAATCGCGACCGACAATAAGTTCCGTAGGGTCGAAGTTGCTGCTAACCAATCTATCTGTGTAGGCACGAATACCATTCCCGGCCGCTAACGTCATAGTCAGAGTAAAACCACCAACTGCGATGGCTAGGCTAGTTAATATTGTGCGAGTCTTTGCAGAACGCAGGCTGCGGCCGCTGCGCTTGATGATATCGATAACTTTCATTACGCTTTTGACCCCTTCCTGGACTTAGGCTGGTTAATTGTATCTCCGATTATCTTGCCGTCGCTAATAGTCACACGTCGGCTGCATTTGGCCGCCAAATCTTCATCGTGAGTAACAATAATAACCGTCACGTTTAGCCGCTTATTTAGATCAAATAACAAATCTATAATCTTGGCACCAGTAGCACTATCCAAGTTTCCGGTTGGCTCATCAGCAAATAACAGCTTAGGGTGGTTGACTATGCTGCGAGCAATAGCTAAACGCTGCTTTTGCCCACCACTGAGATTACTAGCTGGCGAATCAATTTTGTCATCTAGTTCTACAGCCCTTAGCGCATCCAAAACTAGCTTGCGTCGTCTGCGAACACTAACCCTGGCAATTTCGAGTGGTAGCTCAACATTTTGGAAACAAGTTTGGCGAGGCTCAACGAAGAATGACTGGAATATGAAGCCCATTTGTTTGGCTCGGAATGAGTCTAGATCCTTGGCTGATAACTGCTGTAAATCATCACCATCAATAATAATGTTGCCCGACGTCGGATGATCCAGGCCGCTCATCACATGCATCAGGGTTGATTTTCCTGAACCCGACTTACCAATTATTGCCACTGTTGAGCCATCACTAATTGATAGGCTCACGTTGTCTAGTGCCACGAAGGTGTTTTGCTTTTTGCCGTACACCTTAGATACATTTTTAACCTCAATCATATTCTCATCCTACACCAAAATACTGGCGTCACAAAGACATTAGTGGGCGTAGTATTGCCCCTGGCTTCCTGAGGATAACTGGAGCAGCTGGCTTACCGTAACGAACTGATACTGGCCGCTCAAAGCATTGATGATTGGCTCAACGGCCGCCGCAGTAGTTTCATGCACATCGTGCAACAATATTATTCCGCCTGGCCTTGCCTGCTTGACAACACTATCCACCAGCATATTGGGTACACTTGGCTCCCAGTCATTGGGATCTATGTTCCACATAACCACTGTCATATCGGCATGGGAGAGTACCACATCATTAACTGATCCGTAAGGTGGACGTAATAGCTTCGGCATAGGCACACCAGCCCTAGTTATGGCAGCTTGCGCTTGGTGTATCTCTGAGTCTATCTGTGCCTGATTCAGGGTTGTAAAATCAGCATGGTCCCAACTGTGATTACCGACTTCGTGGCCTTCTCTATGCATACGTTGTACGATAGCCTCGTTGCCAGCTACTCGGTTACCTATCAAAAAGAATGTTGCCTTGACGTTATGTGCCGCCAAAATATCAAGTACATGTGGGGTATTAACAAGGTGCGGTCCATCGTCAAAGGTCAAAGCCAGACATGGCTTCAGGCTACAGTCAACTTTGCTAGTTTTAGCAGCAGCGACTCTTTGAACATCTGGCTTGGCTTTATTGCCATGGTAAGCATGTCCATTGTTTTTTTTCGAATTCCTGTGACCCACTTGTGATGAGCTCGGTAACAGTACAGCAGTGAGAAGCAAACAGGCACAACCAAAGACCACTATTAGTTGTGGCCTTAATAATGCCCTCAAAAGCACTCCATATTTATTGCCTTGTCTCATTTGTCCTAAAATTGTTGCAGATAATTGGTTTTAAATCCAGTCTGAACATTCTCAGCGGATTGATGTCGATCAAGCGCTAGAGTGAGTAGTTTTTCTACAAGGGCTACATTTGATACACCCGCCTTAGCCCAGTTATGAGCGTATAGACTACCGGGGAGTGGGTTTACCTCGTTGAAGTATACTTTTTTGGATTTAGTATCAATCAACATATCGACTCGGGCAGTGCCCGTGCATCCAAGAGCTGCATAAGTTTCGAGTCCTACTTTGATGGCGGCATCGTATAGTTTTGTAGGCAAGTCAGCTGGTATGGTGCTGTAGCCTTGAGCACCAGACTGCCCCTTACCGCCCTTTGATTTACCCTTACCCTTTTTGCCGCCTTGCATATATTTGGTCTCGAAATCAAAGAACTCGTCTGTTTTCAAGCTAGGCTGCTCCAACAATGCGGGAGTCAACTCATCATTGCCCATGATCGGTAGAGTTACTTCAACTAAGTTACTTACCCCCTCCTCTACTAGCGCCTTTGAATCATAGTGCAGCGCTACTTCGATGGAATTGGCCAAATCTGAAGGGTTCCTTACCATAGTAATGCCGATACTCGAGCCAAGATGCGCTGGCTTGACGAACAAGGGGTATGTTAAGTCCTTGTTAATTTTGCCCACCCAGCTATCGGGGTCTGATTCATAGGCAGTTTTTGCAAAAGCCACAAATTTAGTGACATTTACACCGACGCTAGCCGCAATCTGCTTAGCCAACACCTTGTCCATAGACAGAACACTGGCAGGAACATTGCAACCAACATATGGAACGTTAGCCATTTCGCAAACAGCCATAAGCTCACCATCTTCACCATGAGTACCATGAGTAGCAGGAAAGATGATATCCACATCGTGAATCTTTTGACTAATTTTTTGTTTTTGAATAATTTTAAGTCCGTTGTCAAAGAGCAAGCTAACGGGCTTGTCTGCACTAATCTTTTTATCAATATTTCCAGACCTATAAAGTGAGATGTCAGCATACTCCTGGCCGACATACCACCTACCTGCTTTGGATATATAAATAGGCAAAACATCATAATGGCTAGACATCCTCAGGGGCGTTATGACTGACGCAATAGCCGTTAGGACTGATATGTCGTGCTCGGTTGATCTGGAGCCAAATACCACTCCAACTAATGGTTTCTTCATAAAGACATTATACCATCGGACTAGTGGTAGTTATCTGTCCAGTCGTTCTGCATAATTACCAAGTCCCCTGCCGCCACAAATGATTGCAAGCCCAGATAAAACTCTAGGGGCCTGTGTTCTATTCGTACTTCGCCAGCAAAACGCTGCTCTGATAAGCCATGTTGTATGTGCTGTGTCGCCGAGTTTTGCATTAGTACCACTATATCTGGATTTGCTTTGGCTATTAGTCGGCCCATTTCGTTATGGACTGACTGGCTGGTGCTACCTTGGTCAACTAGCCCAGGAGTGACGTATATTTTGCGACTAGCGGGCAATGCTGCTAATAGCTTAGTTCCTGCTTTTATGCCTTCTATATTGCCATTGTAGGTGTCATCAATAATCTGCGCTCCCATCAACTCGTAGGGCTGCATGCGGTGCGGATAAGGTTCTAGCGAGGCTAGGTTAGTCTCAACGTCTTTGTGGCTTAACCCCATCAGATTGGCAATCACGGCGCAAAGTGACAGGGGGCCTATCTGGTGTTCTCCCAGAAGTTTGCTCTTTATTAGCAGGCGAGATTTTTTATTCTTGATGGTAAATTCTGTGCCGCTGAACTTAATTGATATATTCTGTGGTGTCCAGCCTAAGACACCTTGGCTTGAATAGGCGTGATGCTCTGGCCTGGCATAGTCCATAACCACCGATGAGTCACCATTAACAAATACTCTGTTATGGTCTACAAAATTACATACCGAAAAGATATCTTCGGCTGCAGCATCGAGCGTTTTGTACTTATCCAAATGAGCAGGCGCAAGACCCGTTATAATAGCGTGAGTTGGGTGAGTAAGAAGCGCAAACTTTGTAACGTCTCCAGGAGCACCCTCGCCGTACTCTATAATTATGACATCTTCATCGCCCTCAAGTGAGTTAGCAAAACGAGCATGTGATATGGCAACGTTTTCGTTAGCTGGAGTAACAGCAACTTTCAAGCCCTGACCAATGGCAGCTGCCAACATCTCCTTCATGCTAGTCTTGCCGTAGCTGCCAACAATAGCGATCTTTACAGCCTTATGGTCTGCAAATATTCTCTCGGCCCTTGCAATGTATTTTCTGCGCCTTGGAGAAATAACTAGAATGTACCCCAGCCACAGAGGTATAACTATTAGATGCGCCCAAACTATAGGGGCAATGAGAATGATAACCAGTGACAACAACAACCTGTAAAGGACTAAGCCATTAGCCAAGGAAAAGTACAATAAGGTAAGGCCAGTTGTGTACTGAAGTAACATGCCAATGTTAAGCGATAGATTGATTAGCCTTGCAGCCTTGGTCTTAACTAACTCACGCCTATACTCAACCTGTGAAAAGTTACGAGTTCGCCAGTACCATCTCAGGTAAGGCAGAACCTCATATTCGGTGTTCTGCAACATATACGTTAGCGCCTTGGCATAGGACCAAGCATACAGGCTAAGCAGCGCGCGCATTATGATAAGAACTCCTGGATAGTACTAGCAGTATTTGCTGACCGATCGCGATGGACAAAATGCCCTGCTCCCGCAATAACCTCTAATGTTGATCCGCTAATAGCGTTATGAAATAGTTCGCCATATAGAACGGGCGTAGCCTTGTCTGCTTCACCGTACATTAGCAGAGTTGGTACCGTGATAAGCTTTGCATCAGCCTGTACATCCTCCGCTACAATCCGTTTGAACGTTGACTTCATATGCCCAGCTATCAAATAGTCCGATCCAATACGCTGATAAAGTTTTTCTTGTAACCTACCACTAACACTTTCAGGTAATACAAGAGTAACCAGTTTACCAGTTTTGGTCATTATCTTTATAAGCTGCTTGCCAGCGCTAGATTTTTGACGGATGCCAGCGCTCGCCAATAAGACTAAACGCTCTGGACTTATATAATTATGGGCCACGGCTTTTATTGCTATTGCTCCGCCGTTGGAGTGACCAATACAAGCATAGAGATTTTTAGCCTGAATCTTGTCTAGAAACTTAGCAACAAAATCAGAATATTCTTGTAGACCCCAGGCCGTGTCAGGCTGAGAAGTCTCCCCAAAGCCAGGCAGGTCCAAGGCAATAACTTCGTATTGTTTAGATAATACTGGCACTAGATGCGACCAAGTAGCTAGGCTATCACCCCACCCATGTAAAAGGAGGGCTCTTCTACCCTCGCCCTGGCGCGAATATCGCGTCATCAAACCATCAACAACAACTTGCATGCTGCTCTAATTATAAACTAAAGAGGTCTAATTAACCGAGAATATAAACTGCTGCAATAGCTATCAACAGCACAGCAGCAACAGCGGCGAGAACAATAGTAGTCTTACGGCTGTTATTCATACCAGCCGTGGCAACCGTTGTAGCGGCGGCTGTAGCAATTGATTCAGTGGTTGGAGTTGGGCCTTCTGTGGCACTAGATGCTTCAGTGCCTTCAGTGGCTGGAGCAACTACATCTGGTTCAGTATTTGCTGTAGCTGGCTCAGTTGGCTCTGGGGCAACACCAGTGGCTGGTTCAGCGGCCAGTTCGGGTGATGCAGATGTCTCTGGAGTGACAGCAGATTCGGCGGGTGCTTCAGTCTCGACAGCCGTAGCTTCTGCTGGTTCGGTGGTAGGCACTTCTGGTGTCTCGGTGCTAACTGGATTATTTGCCGACTCAACAGCAACAGTTTCGACGGCTGAATCATTTGCAGCTACTTCGGTAGGCACTTCTGGGTTAGTAACTGAGGCTGCTAGGGCTGCATCTACTTCAGCTTGGACGTCAGCAAGCGGCGACTGTTCGGTTTGTGCTTCAGCAGTGACTGACTGAGCCGTGCCTTGAGCCGTCATAACCGCTTCTGACTGAGGAGTTTCGGTAGTTGGGTTATCGCCACTAGCTTCTACAGCGCCTTCGACCGCAACCTCGCCACTATTGTCAGCTGGTTGTGCAATAACTTCATTGGGCTCTGGGGCTAGCGAAACATCGCCTACGCCCTCAGCCTGAAAATTATCAGTTGGAGCAGGAACGGCCTGCTGCGCTTGGGGCTCATTATTATCTTCGCTTGGTGGGGTTATTGTCTTGTGTGGGTCCATCGCACCTACTTCTTTCAATATTTAAATTTATACTCTTTGCTTATAATTATACATAAGCAGTATATTGTTAGGAAATTACTGTAAAGTCTCCTGTGTTTCGGCGAGCCGTTTTCGAAGCTCTGCGCCCGAAATGACCTGCTTAGGCTCGTTCCATATGAATATAGCGCCTTGCCCAGAGTACTTCTGTACCTGACCATTATTATCAGACGATACTAGCTGGTGAGATAGGGCATCAATTGTAACTTTGGCCTTGATTGGTTGGAAGGCAGAGTAGTCATTGGGGTCAAGGTCATCAAGCTCATGGATACCCATGTACTTTGCAACTTGTTTGATGGCAGCCACATAGGCCACTGGGCGAACCTCTAGATCGTAGATATACACCTTACGTCCGTCAATCTCTGTTCTTTTAACCGACTTGGTGTCAAATGATACTTTATATAGCTGGCCCTGCTTCATCTGGTCAACCACATCCTTGCGCTGCTGTGGCGTCAGATTACCGACTGGTAGCAGGTGGCTGCCAAGCGATGGGCCTAATATAGACTGAACAGTCAATCGGCTACCGCCGTTAGTGGCACCTTCATCAGATCCGTTCTCAGTCTTGGCCCATACATTGACTAGCTTTGAGAAATCAGCCTTTTTTGAATTTGGGCTATCTTGGGCCGCTTGCAATTGTGTGTATCGAGTGTAGTCGGCTTTATCTGTGCCGACTGTTTCGGTAGACACTTGGTTAGGCCCCTGCTTAATGTGCATATAATATCGTGATTTTAGATCACCGTTTGATGAGTACTGTACATACTGCTTTTGAGTTTGAGCTTCTGAGCTTTGTTCCATTGAAGTAGTAACAGACTTGAGCGAAAGATTGTTATTGACTGCCGACCAAAAAACATTCTTTGGGTTAGTGTAAACCTGACGCCACCAGAATACTGCCGTAGCCAACACAATAAGTGTTCCGATTAAATATACATAACGATAAGATTTTGCCATATAAGCAAAGGGCTGTTTCACATAATTCATAAGATTATTGTAACAGCCTTAGACCACAAAAAGAAAAACACCAGCATTTTAGCTGCTGGCGTTGCGTCTGTCTCAGTGGTGGAGTATGGCGGAGTCGAACCGCCGACCTCGGCAATGCGAATGCCGCGCTCTAGCCAACTGAGCTAATACCCCGCGAATCAAATCTAAGATGTAAATGGTGGAGCTACAGGGACTTGAACCCTGGACCTCTTCCATGCCATGGAAGCGCTCTAGCCAACTGAGCTACAGCCCCAAACTTACAGAGGTTATTCTAGCAGACTGATTGCCAAAATAAAAGACAGCTATCCAGAAGTTACAGGAGCTTTTTCATTTTGGCATATATGAATACCAGAACAGTTGTTAGCAGAGCAGCCAAGGCGACCACCGTATAGGCCCAGGGTGAATGCTGAAGCGGCAGGCCAATATTCATACCGTACATACCGAAGAACATGTTTGGCACAGCAAATATCACAGTGACCAATGTAAGGTACTGCATACTGCGGTTTAGGTTGTTGGAGTTAATTGATGAATAAGCCTCACGAATGTTAACGATTGATTTGACATTAGAGCTACAGGCTTCGATTGACTGTTCGTTATTGAGGAGCAGGTCCTCAACTATCTCCTGATCTTCTTCAAACAACGGTATATGCTTGCCTCGTAGTAGGCGTCTAAGCATGGCATTAGTTGGTTCGAGGTCGGCCAAGAAGTCGTTTAACTCGTCTTCGATAACTACAAAATCTACAAAATCCTGATTGTGGATACTCTGACGGCGCAAACGTTGGCGAATGTTTCTGATCTGCTTACTGGCACGATTAATGTAGACATCGTATTGGTTAACGATACTGTCTAGGACTTGCAGAATTAGCTTAGGACGCTGAGTGGTATTGAAATCGACTTTACCTTGGACAAAAGCCTCCAAACACGACAGTTTCTGTAGGGAAATTGTTATCAAGAAATCTGGACCGTGCACAAACAGTATTGGCACTGTCTCGATATCACCGAAATCATCTATATATGGGTACCGAACAAAGATGTAGGTCTGCTCGCCCTCAGCTTCGAGGCGTGGCATCTCGTCCTCATCAAGGGCGTCCTCCAGGAAACCATCATCAAGATCAAACTTATCGATTAGTTGGCGGATCTCAGGCTCGGTTGGAGCTTCAACATACACCCATGAACCTGGTTTATATGAATCCAGCTCTTCAAGTGATGTCTTGCGTACACTTTTGAAATAATATTTGATCATGGCGGGTCCTTCCGACCATTTTTGTTATCTTGTTTATATTGTATCAGTCACAGTGGCAATAAATAAACCGCCCGAGTGTATCTGGGCGGTAATTTGGTCGTGCGCGCCCACCCGCGGCGGGTGGATGCATTTTGTTTTGGAAAAGGCTGTTTGTTTCACGCGCCGCAATAGCGCACGATTACCTTAAGCATAATACTTTTGTAGCTGATGTCAACTAGGCAATTAGTTCAAGGAGCTTTTGCTCGTCAATGACTTCAACGCCAAGTGCGGCGGCCTTTTGCAACTTGCTAGCTCCGACCTTACCGCCAGCTACTAGATAAGTTGTTCCCTTACCTACACTAGACTGGAAAGTACCGCCCAGACTGCGTATTATTTCGGCTGCCGCTTCCCGCTTCATAGATTCCAGAGACCCTGTAATAACGAAAGATTTACCATGCAATGGGCCATTAGCATGCGAAATATGCTTCGCCTCAACTCCCAAGGACGATAATTTTGATAGTAGAGTTCCATTATCCTCATCAGCGAACCATGCGACTATCGACTCTGCGACTACCTTGCCTATGCCATCAACTCCAGCGAGATCATCAATCGTGGCCACAGATAGTGCCTGAATACTGCCAAACCTTTCGGCTAAGTCCTGAGCCGTCTGGACGCCAACATGCCTTATGCCTAGACCATATATGAATCTTGGTAGACTAGGTGATTTTTTGGCAGCAATTGCCGAGACTAGATTTTTAGCCGACAGTTCAGCGAATCTATCAAGCTCAATTACTTGTTCCTCTCCTAGGGTATATATATCGGCGATATCATCCACGAGACCACTATCAACTAGTGTTTCAACATTCTTTTCGCCTAGGCCATCAATGTCTAGAGCAGCCTTGCTGGCATAATGTTCAAGAGACCTCTTGAGAATAATCGGTCCAGTCATATCCATGGCCCTATACACAACCTCACCATCTGGTCGCTCAAATACCAGCTCTGGGTATTGTCGCTTTAGCTCTGCTTGCATATTGAACTTTTTGGTACCGTTAGGTCTTAGTTGAACAATAACCCTTTGGACCTGTGGGATTATATCGCCAGCCTTAAAGATAATGACAGTGTCGCCAACTCGGACATCCTTACGGGCGATTTCATCGGCGTTATGTAAACTAGCGTGTTGAACAGTAGTACCCGCCACTACAACAGGCGCAAAAACCGCCACAGGCGTGGCTGCGCCCGTACGCCCTATACTGATAACGATATCTTCAACTATGGTCGTAGCCTCTTCGGCAGCATATTTAAAGGCCACCGCACCACGAGGTGCCTTACCAACTATGCCCAGCCGACTGACCTGATCTCGGTTATTTACCTTTATGACCAGTCCATCAGTATTAAATGGCAGTTTCTTGCGAGCCTCATCCCAATATTCGACAAACTCCATTACACTATTGATATCTTTCTGTATGCTCGCTTGTCTATTGGTAAGAAAACCCATATTATGAGCTGCTTCGTAGGCAAAATCGTTAGTTGGGATATCCTGTTCGTTATCGCGAATCACATCATAGGCCCGAAAAGTCAAAGGCCGCGAGGCAACCAGGCTGGGGTCGAGCTGACGAATAGTGCCAGCAGCTAAATTACGGGGGTTAGCAAACAATGGTTTACCTGATTCCGCCTGAAGCTGATTCAACTTATCAAAATTATGCTTCAAAATTACTATTTCACCTCTTATCTCGGTCCTGCCAATAGATAATTCAGGATGCTCTGGCCACTCCCTTAGTAGTAGTGGAATGCTCTCAATAGTTCTGACATTAGCAGTCACATCTTCACCTACAAAACCATCTCCCCTAGTTACAGCCGTGACCAGCTTACCATTCTCGTATATGAGCGAGCAGGCTAGACCGTCCATTTTTATGTCACAAAAGAACGATATCGGCTCGTCAGGCAAAAGCTTACAAGTACGCGCATACCAATCTTGTACCTCTTGGCGATTAAAGACATCGTTCAAGCTAGTCATACGCTGACGATGAGTTACTTTGCTAAAGCCGTCCAGAACTGAGCCAGCAACTCTCTGAGTTGGGCTATCGGACGTTATTAATTCTGGGTAAATGCTCTCAAGTTCGCTAAGTTCGTGCTTCAAGCTATCTGCCGCCGCTTCACTCATTAGCGATTCATCGAGAACATGATAGTGGTAACGGTAATCATTTATTATTTGACGGAGCTGATTGATACGCACTTCAGCTTGTTGTCGATTGAGGGGGTTCTTCATAGTAGCTCGCGATACAGACTGTACATGTAAGTATGTACGACCACTAGAGAGAACATGCTCAGCAGGCTAAAAGTTATGCCCGCCGCAGCAGGCAAGTAAGCAATGATTGGAACGATAATAATGGCCCAAAGCAAAGTTATTATCAAAGGCAACGCCAGTATCTTGCGTATTAAAGTCCAGCGGCGAGCCCGAACCAAATTACGAGCAGTTCTTAGAGCCATCATTGGTGTCATGTCAGGCAGGCAAACAATATATAGCGCAAAGAGTGATGATGTAAGCATGTAAAGGCTCCACATAACCAACAATATCGCTAGCAGACCCCATATAACGAGCTCGATTAGCGTTGAGGCTATTGAGTTGGTAACAAGATTGTACAAGAACAATCCTGCAACACCAGGCAACATCTGCAAGAATACCACTAGCATGACAAGCGTGAATGTAACTATAGGATAGGCACCTTTGTAGAAGCCGTCCCGAACCCTGAGCTTAACAGAAAAGTCAGCATATACCTGCCGAATAAGCCATATAAGCGCTAGGCTAGTCACAAGTAGTGCGACTGTCTGGTAAGCGCTGGCCGTACCAGCAGCTACCAACCCCGACCTGTTAGCCATGTATGTAAAGATGACCAGGTTAGACCACAGGCTGTTAGCCTGGCTACTTAGAATTTCATTAACCTGAGACTTAAGATCGGCAACATTGACCGAAGATAAGCCGCCTATCAAAACTAAGCTAACAATGCTGTATACGGCCGTTATGCCAACAAACAGACGCCATTGCTTCCATATCAAAGCCATCGATTTACGAAAAATAGACCAAGCACTTGGGAGCTTTTTGTATGATGCCTTGATCTGGCGCCGTAGCTTAACTGAGCCTCGCAAGTTCTTGACCTTAAGACGTCGAGCTTTGGGCGTTTTAACTGACTTTTGGGGTGTTTTGCTCATTATTTATAACCTACAGATGGCTGCCCATGCGCCTAAGCCTTTTGATACGATCCTCGACTGGAGGGTGGGTACTGAATAGCTGGGCTATCACACCCGAGCGTAGCGGATTAGCAAAGAAAAGATGCGCCGTTGATGGGCTGGTTTTGTTGAGGCTAGATCCATAGTCCCTGATTTTCTCGAGTGCGCTAGCTAATCCCTCTGGATAACGAGTGACCATGGCGCTAGTGCTATCAGCTAGGTACTCACGCTGCCTAGATACAGCAAGCTGAACCAGCATAGCCACAAATGGCGCCAACAAGGCTGCCGCAACAGCTAAGGCTAACATTACAGGGCTAGATGACTCCCTATCGTCTCTAAACCACAACGTCCTGAGTAGGAAATCAGAAATAAAGCCAATAGCACTCACTAGACCAAATACTAGCATCATCACACGAATGTCATAGTTACGCACATGTCCCATCTCATGAGCCATGACGGCTTGGAGTTCCTTGTTGTCCATGGTTTCCAGCAAGCCCCTAGTTGCGGCTACTACAGCGTGATCAGGGTTCCTACCGCTAGCGAAAGCGTTTAGGCCAGCCTGTTCCATGATATAGACTTTTGGCATTGGCATACCCATAGTTATGCTTAGGTTCTCTACTGTCCTGTATAAACGCGGCTCATCTTTTTTGGATACTTCAACCGCGCCATTAACTGCCAAAGCTAGTCTATCGGCGGCAAAATACTGAAACAACGTGTAAAGTAGTGCGCCAATCATTGACCCATAGAATATAGTAGGTTGGCCGTTGATATTTCCGAACAGCCACCCAAGCCCAGCAATTATGAGCATAAAAATAGTCATAATTAGCCAGGTTTTACGCTTGTTAGCAGCTATCTCGCTATACATAGATCCTAGAGATTTCTAGTTAGAATTTAACGTCAACTGGCTTTTCAACAGCAGCGTCATCGACATCAAAGAATTCTCGCTTTTTAAAGCCAAACATACCTGCAACTATATTAGTAGGAACTTGATCAATCATCTGATTAAGGTCACGAGTAGCACCATTGTAGAAGCGACGTGAAGCCATAATCTTATCTTCGGTGTCAGTTAGCTCCGCCTGCAAGTCTAAGAAGTTTTGTGAAGCTTTGAGATCTGGATAGTTCTCACTTACAGCGAACAGACTTTTTAGTGCCTGCTCAAATTGGTTCTCAGCTTTTGCGGTATCGACTACACCCTGAGCATTCATTGCCTGAGCACGAGCCTCAGTGACTTTCTCAAAAACTTCACGCTCGTGAGTAGCATAGCCCTTAACTGTGTTAACCAAATTCGGGATAAGGTCGTATCGTCTCTTGAGCTGAACCTTAATGTCACTCCACGCTTCCTCTACACGCGTGCGTGTGCGAACAAGACTGTTATACATGCCAATAAAAACTAGAACAAGCAGAGCAATCAGTGCGCCGCCAACAATCAATGGAACCATATTAAATACCTCTCATTTAGTAATTATAAGTATAGCGTTTTTGATTTTGTTTGCATATATTGCACTTAGGGCTTTTGGTGCTATACTTACCACGTCTACATCTTAGTCTGTGAAATTTTTGAGAGATTTACACATATATCATCTAGGCAAGGTGTAGGCAGTTCCCATGGCGGGACTGTCTTATTTTTTAAGGGGTCAGGAGGATTTTTATTTATGGCCGTCCGATGTTTTGCACCGAGTAACACTATAAGCTTGGGCAATATTGCTAGATGTATAATTTGCTCGAGTCCTAAGCCACTCGAAACCATGACTATTGGGTCAAGTTTTACCAACGGGCTGCCCGCATTTGCCTGCACGACACATCTTAATGACCGTACTAACTGGATTACAAAATGGGCGTTGTTTGAGGCCGAAGAACACAATCACAACAATACTGAAAACGGTTTTGAAGGCTGGAACAATGAGTAGACCAAGTGGCACACTCTGGTATGTAGACATTCGCGATGTAATATCTTCGGAAAAGCTAAGCCTTGATTTGGTTAGACATTTAGCCCAAAGACTCCATGTTGGTCCCTGTGTGATTATCCACCCCAAACCTGCCTCAATACTCCCCGCGCTGCGCAAGCGATGGCTACACATACAGGCCGAGCTAAAGCGCCAGTCAGCGAGCACGCTCAACAAGCACAGACGGGATGCCATAGATGCCGAGCTAATGTCCATGCAAGTTACCAGCTTCAGCCTATCCATTGACCATTATAGCCAGGTAACTATACTGCCAGCAGATACGGACTGTGCTTGTCTAGCCAAGTTTAGCACCCTTTATATTGCTAGTGACATAACCTGCGACCAGGCTCGGTGCGTACTAGCTTGCGCCAGCCAAGAATGTGCCATTGTTATATACGATGCGATATTTAACACCTCCGAAGTACTAATACCTATCCTTGAAGAATATACTCAGCCCAAATAAAAAGAGCCACGTATG
>CAZDAD010000003.1:81427-81636 GCA_964503715.1 uncultured Candidatus Saccharibacteria bacterium
CCCCGACATCCTCGGTGTAAACGAGGCGCTCTAGCCAGCTGAGCTAATCGCCCGTAAGGGCATGTCGTTTGTGAACTCTGGTGCGGACGAGAGGACTTGAACCTCCACGAGTTGCCCCACTACCACCTCAAGGTAGCGCGTCTACCAATTCCGCCACGTCCGCGTATCGACCCTGACATAATACTTTTTTTGCGAAGTTTTTTCAATAG
>CAZDAD010000004.1:0-274 GCA_964503715.1 uncultured Candidatus Saccharibacteria bacterium
GTCGTATAATGCAATATGTACGATTGGTACACTTCACACAAACATAATAAGTTAGATAACGAAAGTTGCCATGCCTGAAAGAGTGGCTGTGCCGCCATTAGCTGGAACTGGTTATGAACACTACCTACGCTAATCAGAAACATAATTCATCACCCAGAGAATACAAATAACAGTTTTTCAGATTCCGACCTAAAAACCTCTATTGAGGCGCTACTACCGCTACTTTAGCCGTCTCACTTTTCCATAATAACAAGAAAGTGTGCGTTAAGTATTG
>CAZDAD010000004.1:284-1192 GCA_964503715.1 uncultured Candidatus Saccharibacteria bacterium
TAAGCACAATGCGTTATATTGGATTTATGGACGATGCATATTTTGGAAATAAATCGTTTTGTATCACTCAACGACGCTATCTTTGCTCAAAAACAAAATTACTAAACTTTATTGATAGTATTATTCAAAAAGAGAATATTGAGTTTGAATCGTTTGCCGATATATTTGCAGGTACTGGGTCTGTCGCCAATCATTTCTATGACCGTTCTAAAATCATTGTAAACGATATTTTAGATTCGAACTACCATGCGTACAACGCATTTTTTGGTAATGACAAAATCCGAGAGAAAGAACTAAAGAAACGGCTGAAATTCTACAATTCACTGGATATAAAGAATTATGATGATAATTATTTTTCGCAAAACTTTTCAAATACCTATTTTGACAAAACTAACTCAAAGAAAATCGGCGTCATTAGAGAAGATATAGAAAAGTTATTTAAAGAAAAGATTATTACCGCAAGAGAAAAATCTTATTTGCTCACCTCTCTTATCTATGCGTTGGATAGAATAGCAAACACGGTTGGGCACTATGACGCTTATAGAAAAGTGGACATTCCAAAGAAAAAATTATTCCTCTTACCGCTAGATGTGAAATACTCAAAGTATGGCGCAGAGATTCATAAATCTGATGCAAACGAACTCGTTAAAGATATAAAAGCAGACGTTGTATATATTGACCCGCCATACAACTCAAGACAGTATTCCGATGCTTATCATTTGCTTGAAAACATTGCATCTTGGCAAAAACAGGAAGTTTTTGGGGTCGCCAAAAAAATAAACCGAGACCATATCAAGAGCAAATACAATATGAAATCTGCAGGCGTGGCTTTTGGCGAGCTAATTGATAGTATCAAGGCAAGGTATATTCTTGTTTCATACAACGACATGGGCGACTCAGGAAATGCT
>CAZDAD010000004.1:1202-61058 GCA_964503715.1 uncultured Candidatus Saccharibacteria bacterium
CGATCATGAAATCCTTTCTGCGCTAAAGCGCAAGGGCAAAGTACAGGTCTACGAGACTGATTTCAAGCAATTTACCACGGGTAAATCTAGCAAAGACGACTTAAAAGAGAGAATATTTTTGTGCCAAGTAAGTGCAGCAAACAAGACTCATAAATCAGTTATCGCCTCAAAGAAAAATCCTGTTACGTCTGGTTTCATAAAATCTCCGCTTAATTACACAGGCGGAAAACACAAGCTCTTACCGCAAATCACAAAACTATTCCCTGATGGGATAAGAACTTTCTATGATGTTTTTGCCGGTGGTGCAAATGTTGGCATCAATTCAAGAGCTGAGAACATTACTTGTATAGAGAAAAACAAATACGTCGTTGATCTTTTGAGACTAATTCAAAGTAATAATTTTGAGGACTTAAATCAACGAGTGATTGACATTGTTGATAGGTTCGGTCTGAGCCAGAGTTATATAAAAGGCTATGATTTTTATAATGCCGACAGCTCAGCAGGCTTGGGGCAGTTCAATAAACAGGCATTTATTGAGCTTCGCAATGAATTCAACAAGGACAAGACTAGGATAGATTTGTTGCTGGTGCTAATACTCTACTCGTTCAATAACCAAATAAGATTTAATTCCAAGGGCGATTTTAATTTGCCTGTCGGAAAAAGGGACTACAACGGAAGCTCTAGAAAAAATGTTGCCGCGTTTAATCAAACTGCAAATGAGAAGAATATTTCATTTAAGAACGGTGATTTTAGAAGCGTAGAAGCAATGGACTTAGGCAAGGACGATTTCGTTTACCTAGACCCGCCCTACCTGCTCGGATTAGCCAGTTACAACGAGATGGGCGGCTGGACTGAACAAGATGAAAATGACCTTTACGATTTGCTTACGAGATTAGACGGAAGGGGCGTGCGCTTTGCCCTATCAAATGTGCTTGAGCACAAGGGCGAGATAAATAAAATCATGGAAAATTGGGCAAAAAGAAACGATTACACCGTTCATGAACTTGACTATCACTACAAGAACTCAAACTATCACTCTACTGCCAAAAATAACAAAACAACTGAAGTCTTAATTACCAACTACTGATATTGCGTTATAATTGTAATATGCCTAAGGCTTGGTCAATCACGACTACTGTTCGTAATCCTGAAAGGTTGCGTGATTTTTTGGTTGCTTTGCAACCTCTTGTTGGCAAACAGTGGAATAATGAAAATCAGGAAAACTACCAAAGACTTCTGATAAAAAATCGTTTATATGGATTCGGAAGCCAACAGTTCTACAATGGTCTGCCACGCGAAATCGTCCAACTCATCAACGATTTAGATAGCGAAATTGATGATGCAACAGTTGACCGAATAGTTGAGGCTAAAAATTATAACGATTTTGCAATGCGCGGCAGACAGTCAATAAATCCGCTTACAAAGTTTGGCTTCGCATTTGTTGATGATGGGGTTTTGAAAATCACCGCTCTTGGTCGGAGACTGATAGCAAGTGAAAAAGATTCTGGTGATGTATTCCTAAAGTCTTTTATAAAATGGCAAATACCGAATCCTGCGAGCAATGATTATCCTGATGACGGTACGTTTGATGTGGTGCCCTTTGTTGCAGCCCTCAAACTCATCCGTGAAGTAAACAAAATTGAACAAGAACGAGGCAACAAGTCGGTTGGCGTCAGCAAACGAGAGTTTTCGCTTTTTGCTCCGTCTCTGATTAACCATGCCGACATTGAACGGTATGCAAAAGAGATTATAGGTTTACGTGATTTGCAAAAAGGAAAGACGAAACAAGAGAGAAAATCTCTGCGTGATGGTTACTACAAGAAATTTGCCGTTAGTTTTTTGGGCACTACCGAACAAGCCAAGATTGATAAATTACTAACCAACCTGCGAGATTACGGCGATAACGCCATTAGGTATTTTCGTCTAACGAAGTTCATTCGTATTCGTGGAAATGGTTTTTACGTAGACCTAGAGCCAAGTCGCCATACTGAAATCGAAGCTTTGTTTGAAGGTGGATTTTATAAATCAAGAACTTTTGCCGATAGAAACGCATATCTCAACTACATGTCAGACGACAGCTTGCCAAAACTTCCATGGCAAACAACCCAAAAACTCACCGAAATAGCAAATAATGTGTTTTCTGAGGTTGAAAATCTGCGCAACAGTCTTGGGCTACGGGCTGAATCTGTCAGGGATATCAGTGCTATGTCAGACGATCAGATTGACGAGTACACCAACGAGCTAAGGTTAGAGAGAAAAGAACTACAAGAGCACGATAACCATATAAAATCACAGCCTGTCGAATCAATCGCTGGTTATATTGACCAGCTAGAAAATATTTTCAGCGCAGAAAACAGAGCGTTACTACTGGAGTATCTATCAACCATGGGGCTACATGCACTGAATGATGCAAAAGAAATAAAGCCGAACTACCCTGTTGGAGATGACAATGAGCCGACATCGACTGCTCCGGGTGGTCTGGCTGACATAGAATGTTATTATGAAGACTTCAACATGATTTGCGAAGTCACTATGCTTAATGGGCGCGACCAGTGGTTTAATGAGGGTCAGCCAGTCATGCGTCATTTGCGAGACTTTGAGAACTCAAACCAAAACTCGTACTGCATTTTTATTGCTCCGAACATTCATGCCGACAGTGCAGAAACTTTTTGGGTAGCAAATACAATTGGCTACAAAGGTAGCAGGCAAAAGATTGCTCCAATCACAATCAACCAGTTTGTTTTTATACTTAAAACACTCAAGAAAGTCCGAGAGCAAAATCAAAAGTTTACGCATGACAAATTGCAAAACCTCGTTCATGACATTGCTGCCAGTTCAGAAACCGTATATGATTCTGACGAGTGGGTCGCAAACACAGACAACATTATCAAAACTTGGTCTACAAGAATAGTTGCATAAAAGTAGACGAAGCCCCGACGCCTCTGTCAATTTTGGTAGGCGAACGGCCAAAGAAAAAGCCGCCCAAATGGCCGACCAATTCTCCGAAAGCCTATTTATGGTGCGGGTCACGGGACTCTAACCCGCGACCAGCCAAGCTGGGCGGGCGTAACCGTGGCCTATTGTTTTCTGTGATGAGGCCGCGTGTAAGAATCTGCAATCTCAGACCAAGCAAAAAGCCCAGCTGCTGCTGGACTCTTTGCTTGGTGCGGGTCAGGGGACTCTAACCCCTGGCCTCATCCTTGGCAAGGATGCGCTCTAAACAACTGAGCTAGACCCGCACGGTTCTCATCACCCCGACAACAATGGCATACGAAAAATTGCGACACTGCTGCGGTGATGTGTAAATTGTACCCTGTCACCCCTGATAATTCAAGTAGAATCATCACTTTGTGAGGTGATTTGGTGGCTCCTCCCAGACTCGAACTGGGGACACAAGGCTCTTCAGGCCTCTGCTCTACCAACTGAGCTAAAGAGCCACGGGTAACAGCGGTTATTGTACCTTAAGGAGACGTTATAGGCAAGATATGACCGCATATAATACAGCCACCATAAGACCCGTAAAATGCCCTACTTCAGTACTGGCCCGCCGAAAGGTGACTTACCATCGATAAATTCTTGGCAAAGGCGCTCAAACACGGCATTCGTCCAGCCGAAGCCTGTCTGGGCGGGATAAACCCCCTTCATGGGCGGCTTTTCGGGCGCAACGACATTATACTTCTCCAGAAATACTCCATGCTCATTGAACCAGTCCAGATTGCCTCGTAACCACTTCATAGCAATGCGCCGTGCGTCCTGCCTGTAGCCATAGCGCTGCAAACCCTTAATTACAACAAACTGTAGCGGCGCCCAACCGTTTGGGTGAGCCCATTGGGTCGGTAACGTTCCAGGTATATATCGACCCAGCTGAGCATCAGTTGTCGCCAAGCCGCCCTTTTCATCAAAGCGCTTCATAGCCTTGACCATGGCCTGAGCATGTCGTCCATCAACCATTCCTGCCCACATCGCATAATAGGCCGCCAATGACGAAACATTGCCTCGCTTCTCCCGTACATAGTCATAATCGTAGAATAGCCCGCGAACCTCGTCCCACATCAAATTCATCATCTTCTCTTTGCGTTCATGAGCCTGCTGCTCCCAGTGAGCCGCCTCACGCCTGTCGTCCAGTATGCGAGCCGCCTGCGCAAAATCCATTTCGTACTTGTAAAGCAGGCAATTCAAATCAACTGGCAAGTAGTTGAGAGCCTTGCGTCCAAACCGTGGCGTCATATCCCAACCGCTCTCGGCCTCGGCTATATCATGCAAATAGTTAAAATCGTAATATCGGCTTAAGCCCTGATATACCTTGCGAGCATTCGGCTTGCGAGTACCCATCCAGACGGTTTCATATTCCTGCTTAGCAACCTCGATATTGTCTTTCAGCCACTTCTTATCAAGTTTGTAGGCGTTGTATACATCAAATATAAAGGAAGTCAAAAATGGCGGCTGTGAACGCCCGACATAGTAGAGCTGTGAGCCATTAGGGATCACCTGAAAACGCTTGTACAAGTAAATCAAATCCTCCAAGATCCCCATCACAAGCTCACGATGTTCTTCATCGAGCATACCCTGCACCATGAAGTAACTATCCCAGTAGTAAAGCTCGTTGTAGTCAAACTCATGGCCTTCGGCATGCGAAGGGACCAAGTACGGCTTGGGCAAACCAATCAAGCTACCGTCATCCTTAGGATGATATCGTTTTAGCTTTTCCCAATATTCTAGGATGTATTTACGTGCCTCAGCTACCTCCGAAGCCTCCAAATCTGGAACACGCCCAAAAGAAAACAACTTTTGAGGGGCTTTTTTGGCTATATTCTTGGCTCTATCTAGCATTACTCCTAGCCTAACAAGCTTATTGCTATGGGGTCAACCCCGACAAACTCGCAGACAGTAAAAAACTAATCGCCGAAGTTGCTGCTCAGATGCCAGAGCTTACAATACCTGCACAAGTAAGCTTTCAGATCCGTGCCATGTTGGTGTTTCGCAACTGTAGCCGCAGCCACAGCTTGTTTGCGTGTGTCAAAGACCAATTTATCAGCGCAGGGGAGTGTTTCGGAACCGTCCATTGTATGAAGCCTAATATGAGTGTATTTCTAGCCGCGAACTGTCTGTGTGATCGCCCTGTCGCATACTAGAATCGTCATTCATCTCTGTATTATTGGGTAAATAGTGCTGGATACGCTCGCGGTATGTTCCGCACTTTTCATCATTTATGCACACCTCATTACCATATATCCGAACCTTATCGTGAGTCTGAACATAGTTGTTTATCTTGGAGCCATTCACTATACCCATAGTCATCAGTACAGAACCTGCAACCACCCACAGGACTGATCCAACCGTAACTGAGCGTAGCATCTGCTTGGACATTACACGCTTAGTGGCCACATAGAACAGTGATTGAGCAAGTAGCACCAAAGGAGCAATTACCAAATAGAAGAAACACACTAGCGCCAACACTACCGCAACCATCGGTATAGTCGAAAGCTGATCCTGCAACCTAAATGCCCCTGTCGTCACACCGAGTAAGGAGTTGAACATTAATGTAGCCACAAAAATCGCAAGGGCCGCAAAAAACGCCGAGCCAATGCCAGAAACTACACGGAAAATCCGCCCAAGAGTGCGGCCAAAACTAGCAAATGCAGGCTCAATGGCAGCCGTCTTTTGCTTGGCATTATTTATAACGTCAGCAGCACTAAATCGCCTACCTTGCATTTCAGCCTTTTGCTCTGGAGTCTTAGCCTCAGGCACAACGATTGCCATTATTAGGTAGGGCAGAATGGCACCACCGCTAGTAATCATTACCAATAGAACGGCTATCAGGCGAATAACTGTAGTATCTACATTGAAATATGCCGCCAAACCGCCACATACACCAGCAACCATCTGATCACTCGCAGATCGGTAGAGCTTTTTGGAATTGCCATCTCCATCTGTTGGTTCGCTGTATTCAGCAGTATTATCGGATTCGTCAGTCGGCTCAACGGGGCCCATGTCAGCCAATATAGATTGGACCTCACTAGCCGTAACTACGTCCTTACCATTATGTAAATGGCTCGAAAACTTATCGGCGACTGCCTGCTCTAAATCAGCAATTATGTCACCACTATCGGGGTCTTTGGCTAACTTTTTTTCGGCTTTAGTCAGATAGGCACTAAGCTCGTCGTAACCGTCTTCTTCTACAGTAAATGCCTTACCGTTTAGATTTATTGTTGTTACTCTCTTCATCTTAGCTCTCTCCTATTTCCCTGATTACTGTTGATAGTTCGTTCAAATATCCTTCTAACGCATTCATTTGCTCTCGGCCTTCCCGCGTCAAATGGTAGTATTTGCGAGGTGGTCCCGCCTCTGACTCTCGCCACTCGTAATCGACCAGCTTCTCTCGGCGCAGCCTGCTCAGTAACGGGTACAAAGTTCCTTCGCCAGTCGCAAAATCAGTTAGATTCAAAGATGCCAAAATATCAGCCGCATAGACCCGATGGTGGGAGACTATTTTTAGCACAGCTAGTTCAAGTAAACCTTTTTTTAGCGCTGCAAACTTGTCTTTATCATTCATTGGCATAGTACCTTTCTGTAACAAGGTACTACAATTAGACCATATATGTCAAGAGCGACCAAAAATCACTCCCCCGAATAAATTGCAAAAACCCACTAGGTTGATTACGATTATGTTAATAACTATGTCACGCCACGGTCACCACTTCGATTTGCACATCAGCAAGAAAAAACGCCTAAACATGCTAGACAGGGTTGTGAATATAGCTTCCTTTCTTTACCCTCTCTGTGGTCTACCGCAAGTCATCATGGCCCTTCAGGGTCAGACTGAAGGTGTATCTCTAGCCTCATGGGTGGGATTTACTGTTTTCTCGGTACTGTTCTTTGTATATGGTTATTTCCACAAAATCAGACCAATGATTGTCACTAATGGTTGTTGGATTGTGATAAATCTTTTAGTGGTTATACTCACTATAATAGATAGATATGCATAGATCTTTGGCTGTGTCATACTGAACATATGGAAATAATCAAGAGGGGCGTAGAGAGTCCCGCAACTCAGTTCGCAGGTACGACTTTAGCAGCGCTTGCTGGCACCGCTATATATAACCACCGTGTTCTAACTCACCGTTCTCTTGAACCAAAGGCCGCTACGGCTAAAGCGCTCGATGTTATGCAGGCACCTTACGCCCAATCACGTGAGTGGGCCTGTGCTCACAGAGTTCATCACAGCACTGCTGACACAAATTTTGTTCCTGCGCTTGAGTATGCCGATCTGATGGACTGGCTGGACTCCAATCCAGACGTCAAAGCACAATATGGTACTCCCGAAACATTACATGGTTTCGATCCTTTTATGCCTGAGATGACTCACCAGGAAGTCATGGAAGTAGGTGGGCTCGCTCGTGAACTAGTAGTGGGCAAATACAAACCTGCTGAAACCTATTCTGATGAAGATATACGACGCATTCTGTTCGATGATCAGCCACGGTACCTGTACGAGGAGCCAAAAGGTCACAAGAAAAAGTTACAAAAGATAGAAGGTGAGGCCAGCCTCTGGGACATACGCTTCCTATTGCGTGACCCGCACTCTCCTGCGCTTCATCCTCGGGGCATACCTGGTATTGCGTTCAATAACAAAGCCCTTTACGAAGACGCTGCCAACTTTTTTAAGCTCAACCCTCAATTTAGACCAGACGATCTGGCCAACCGCCCATTTGATGACTTTGTTGACAGAAATATTGGCAAAATCCGTGGTGGCTTATTGCTTGGTCATATGGCCGCAAGGGTCGCCATAGACAGGCCAAAAACTGGCAAGGAATTTGCTACATCAGCTGCCAAGGGAGCGGTAATATTTGGTCTAGGTACAGCTGCGCTAATCTTTGGTGGTAATGCCACTAACTCTCTAGGACACGGTGGAGACTTGCATCCTGCCGAAGGTGAAACATGGCGTGATAACCTCAAGGCAATCTGGAGGGGTAGAGTCAGGCCCCAAGAGGACGGAACTTATATGACAGACAAAAAACGCTATCGTGGACTGTTCGATGCCGCACTAGGTGGTCCAACACTGGATGAAGTAGGTGGCCAAAAAGAGCACCACGAGCACCCCGAGAAAATTGCTTACACTAGTGAACGGGGTATTGCTGGAGCCAAAGATGCACCCTTCGGTTCAATGCTCAAAGTTATGGCCGAAAATGGCATCTTGTTTGAACCAGGCAAGGGATTTGAAGGTCGCCGTCCCGACGAACCGACAGACGCCGTTCTCAAGGTAGAGGAATTGCGCCGACAACGCATGCAAACCGCATAGTCATAAGGTTGTTAATTAGGCTACATTTTGTCCGTAACATTAAGCTGTTACTGTGATAATATTGTGCTTATGGATGAGGGAACGCTCGAGCAACTTGAGCTAATAGAGGGGCTAGCAAAAACGCCCAAAAAACTGCGCTCACGCAAATCTAAATTCACTTTTATAGACTTGTTTGCAGGTATAGGAGGCACTAGACTTGGCTTTGAATCAGCGGGCGGTAAGTGTGTTTTTACCTCTGAATGGGACGTACACTCACAGAAGACTTACGAAGCTAACTTTGGTGAAAAACCCACAGGTGACATCACCAAGATTAGCGCTGACGAAATTCCTAACTTTGATGTTTTGCTCGCAGGCTTCCCCTGTCAGCCTTTCAGTAGTATCGGCCGCCGTCAGGGTTTCAAACACGAGACTCAGGGCACACTTTTTTATGACATTGCCAGAATTATAGACGCAAAAAAACCCAAAGCATTCATGCTCGAGAATGTTCCAGGCTTACTAACACATGATAACGGTCGCACATTCGAAGTAATTGAATCAACGCTCAAAGAGCTTGGCTACACACTAGATTACAAAGTTCTCAACTCTGCTGATTTTGGAGTACCACAGCAGCGCAGACGAATTTATATGGTCGGCTTTCGTCAAGATTTGGTACCAAAGTGTTTTTCATTCGAGCACCCTGTCGGCCGCAAAAAAAATGTTTACATCAACCAATTCTTAGAGAAGAACGCAACTGGGTACTCAATCAGCAAGAAGCTTCAAGATGGCTATATGTTCAAGAAAGACGATGGCCGACCAATGCTAGTTGACCAAACATCTACGCATCACGTCAAAACACTTGTCGCTTCGTACCACAAGATTCAGCGACTCACGGGCACGTTCGTCAAAGATGGCGAGACAGGTATGCGACTATTTACAGAAGGGGAGTGCAAGGCAATCATGGGCTTCCCAGCAGACTTCAAAATCCCCGTCTCTCGCACCCAGATGTACAGACAGTTCGGGAACTCAATAGTTGTGCCCGTGGTGGCTGCGGTCGCTAAAAAAATGGCTAAGTATCTAAGCCAATATGCTGTCTAGGTTTTTACCTGGTTGTCATATCCATAATTGTTGTACAACGCCAATATGTCATTACAAAAGTTAATCATCTTCTGATCCCCAACCTTCTCGGCTTGGGCACGCATCTTTACAAAGAACCGCTTGCCCGCCTCTACCTGCGAATAGTTTTTCTTTATAAAGTTATGCTGCCCACATAATGTCTGGCCATTATCTACTGTGGCCTGACCGTTTTTATCTTTGGGCTTTATATGATCAACATGCAGCACAGCACCCTCGCTTGGGCCCAATCCACAGACAACACACCTATAGCCATCCCTGAGCAATATCTCAGCTTTTTGCGGTGCGGTAAAATCCTGCAACTTGCGTTGAGCCTGAGACGAAGGGTCGTACATATATACACCGGTATCAACCTTCACCAATAGGCCGTTCTGATGCATACGCCTGACTGCCCTATCTGGATCACGCAGAACATTACCAGTAAGCTTCAGCCATTCCTGCGTTGCCCAATCAACTGCCTCGGAATGAGGCACGGCCAGATTGGGTCGCGCCTTATAATATTCCAGAATCAAATCCGCCTGCGTCATAACGTTATCATAGCACCTTACGAAAATCTGAGATTGGTATATAATCAGAAATGTCTAGATTCGCAACAGGTACGCACCGTTAAATGCGTAGTTGAACTATAAAATGGGCAGCTACGTAAAAAATCAATAGGTTCAACCCTGTTGTGAGTCTAGACAGCTAGCGTGGCTGTCCATTTTTATATCTGCGGCAGCCTCCAAAATCAAATTAATTTTAGGAGGGCCTACTGTGGCTGAAGAGAAGAAAAAGAATTGGTTTTTAAGGCACAAGATTTTAGCAGGGGTCATCGCGATAGCCCTGGTTGCAGCCATAGCCAGCGGTGGCGGTAAGTCCGACAGTAATAAAACCACTTCAAGCAATTCACCAAAAAACTCATCACAATCCTCCAAGCCTCAAGTAGCCAAGATTGGCGAGGCCGCACGAGACGGCAAATTTGAGTTTACGGTCAAGTCATTCAAGTGTGGCGAGGCTACAGTAGGCTCCAATCCTTACCTCCAAAAAACTGCACAGGGTCAATTCTGCGCACTTAGCTTAACTGTAAAAAACATCGCCAATGAAAAGCAGACGTTATTCTCCACCAACCAAAACCTACTCAACGGCGAGACTAAGTATTCAGCAGACGACACGGCGACAATGTACGCCACGAACGATAGCTCTAGTTGGATGTCAGATATAAACCCTGGTAATAGCGTAGAGGGTAAAATATACTTTGACGTACCAAAAGATGCTAACCCAACGCTAGCAGAGCTGCACGACAGTTCTATGTCTGGTGGCGTAAAAGTAAATCTCCAATAAACTAAATACAAGCAAAAGAGACCCGTCAAAGGGTCTCTTTTAATATTATCGAATTTTGGTGGAGCTGGCGGGTACTGCCCCCGCGTCCATCGGTTCAACTAGTTAGTCTATCCTACAGGCTTAGACTGCTTATAATATCTTGATTCCTAGCGGCTAAGCAGCCGAAACGCTATGAATCCAGTCTTGCAATCTTGAGCGTAACCTTAAGGCGGCGGAGTTACGCAGCAACCAGAAAAATATGTGAGCTCATCAAACTATCTGATGTCATTCAATGTGCCGCTGAAGACAATTAGGCTACAGCTGGTGCGAATTGGCGACCACGTAGAACGTTGTTAACCATTTCGCTTAGAGATGTTTTGGCATCTATAAAAAGTTTGTCTATTCGAGCATCCGAAGATACTCACGCTGACAAGCGGCCTGCTGATCTAACTGTTAAAGTCCAATGTCGAGCATAATTTCAGCCCCACGTTATGCGCCAAAATGCGCCTAGGTATTATACCACTTATTTCTTGAGGTTAGCTTTGGGAAGCTTACGCCCTAGCATCACGGCCGCACCAAGTGCCCGCTTGTCTGCTGACAAATCTGGCATCTTAACCTCAGTCTGACCGCCGATTACGTCAGCTAGTTCGACCTTAGTAGAGAACCTGGTGCCAAAATACGTCCACCGAGTAGTTTCACCGACTTTGGTATCTATATCAAAAGTAGTACTTCGGTGATTTGACTTTTCACCAACACTACGAGCGTCATCGTTCATATCGGCCGCGATTGTGCCTACGAAAAATGAATAATCAACAGCTGGCTCGTCCTCTGTAGGTTGCTTAGAATACAGCCCGTCACGCTCAGTTATAGGCATCGATACACGGCTGCAGTAGTATACGGCTTGACGGCGAACTCGGGTTTGCTGCTTAGCTTTATCTACCTCGATCCACGTAGCCGAAGGGCCACGATATCCCAATTGGTTAAACATTGCCTGGCTGCGTTCATCCATCTCAGCCTTATCGATCTCGGCGGCACGTTCATCGTCAAATGCAGAAATATCTCGGGTCTCGGTTGTTGTCGTTACAACCCTCAGAAGCTCACCATTCCGTAGGTCAATAGCAGGCAGTTTATCGCCTTTGGCGATATTTTCGTAATCGTAAACTTTCCTGCCACTTGAAATAACATTCTCAGTTATAGCCTGAAATGTTTTGGCTATCATACTATTCATAACAGGGGTAGCAACTACCTCTGCAACACGCATACTGCCAGCTAAATCCTTGTCCTTACGGACAGATTCAATTGTTGCCATAATTAGTGCATATTATAGCACATTTTTGTAAATTGGCAAGTATATTGTGAAGTCCGAACCCTTATCGAGTTCGCTGGTAACTTCGATGCTACCACCGTGACGCTCAACAATTAGCTTGGTTATGTATAGTGCCACACCGACGCCTTCGTAATCATACTGTTGATAGCTAGTACCTCTGTGAAATTTGGTAAAGAGCAGGGGTATCTCCTCTGGTTTAATCCCCACCCCTGTATCTTGGACCGATATCTTGACTCTTTCACCCTCTACTCCCGTAACTACTTCAATCCGCCCCTGTTCTTTGGTGAACTTCAAGGCGTTGTTGAGTAGATTGCGGACACAGTTTTGTATCAATGATGCGTTGGCACTAATCATAGCGTCGTCGGCGTGTAACTGGGTATTGAGAGTTATTTGCTTGCCAACAGCATACATTTGGAACTCGGCAACAACAGGCTGAACTATAGTGTCAAGTCTCTCAGGCTTAGCCTCCACTGTGCTGCTAGATTCTAGCGAGACAATTTCGAGTAGATCTCTAATGAAGTCATCGAGTCGCTGAACACCTGCGCCCATGCTTTTCATCATCGACTGTTTGTCGGGGGGCAACGACCCATCATCAAGCATTTGTAAACTTCCTTTAATAATCGACAGGGGGGTGCGAAGATTGTGCGAGCTTAGGGCGATAAACTCATTTTTCATCTGTTCATTAGTTTGAAGCTTTGCCTGAGCATCCCTAAGCTCCTGAGTCCTGACCTCAACTGTATGTTCGACATTAGCTTTCTCGTCAGCTAACTGTTTTTGGAGTTGCTGCGACTCTGCTAAAAGGCCCTTAATCCTTTCGGCACTGGCCTGCAAATCATTATATGAAGTTGCCAGGGTGGTAATGTCAGACAATACTAGCACGAAAGCAGAGTATCCCATTGACGCCTGCAACGGAGATGAGGCAATCTGTACAGGCACTTCCTTGCCATCCTGACGCTTCACCATCAAATGTCCAAATTCCTGCGATAACGGTTTGCCCTCTATCAGATGAGCCTGGACCTGCAGCCAAGTATTCTCAGGGAACAGATCACTTAGAACACGAGTTTTTTCGTCCAAATTGAACAGCTCTCTTGCTTCTCGATTCGTGAACTCCACGCCAAAATCTTGGTTAGTTACTACCACCGCCTCCTTCATGGTATCCAGAATATTATCAGACAGAATAGTTGGATCAATCTGGAAGAATTTATATCTGTACGTTCCGATATAAATAATCACAGCGCTTAGTGCACTAATTAGCATGGCCATCATAGGCGTACGCACACGCAATGCTGGTAGCAGCCCATCAGTAATCATCCCAAGAACAATCGGCAGAGTAGAGGCAACTATGTAGAATAATATCTGTTTACGAACCAAAGCATTTTTTGACCGCATCCTGTATTTGACCAGAATTACTGATGCTGCAATAAACGGGAACATTATCCATATTAGGTCTATCCAAAAAAGTGGCCCCGGCTGATTGTTATAACCCCAGGGTGAATAAACCATCTGATCGGCTCCGTTTTGGTATATTAGCCCATTGTGACCATAGAAAAAAACCACTAATGCATAGGTGATGAAAGCTATCGGTACCCGAAGGCCATTCCTCAATGCCGTAGTCTGGGTATAAGCAATAGCAAAAAGATACAGAGCTATAGATGCAACATTCATGCCTAAACTTATAGTTGAGGCAAAAAATACTGCCGCCTCAGGATGTGCGCTAAACCTCTGGCAAGCCTCAGCGACAGAAGATACTATCCCCGCAACGAGATACAAAATATACCAGGTTCGGGCTTCATTTTTTACACCCTTTTTCAAAACTGCGACCAATACTACTGCCAATATAACAGCGGCCAGCGAAGACAGTAATCCATAAGCATTGAAAGTCCATTCGAACCAATCATTGTGAGAGTTTATATAGCCAAACATTAGCCCTACACTCACAAACAAACATAGCAACCCAACAACACGGAAATTATCCTTCTTGGCGTGAAATGTCTCTGTACCCACCTGCTATATACTCCCTATGCCTCTTGCCCTTTATCACATACATGCGGTCGGCTAGCGGCACATGCAACTAAATGCATGTCAGCCAGCAAATCACGCAACTGCTTGAGTTGTTTCTCATTATGTACGGCATAAACTGGTGACTGATAGTCACTTATGACTCCTGCGGCTGCCTCTGTTATTTTTACGGCACGTGGGGTAGGGGCTATAACGTGTTCTCGGCGGTTGGATGGGTTAACCCTAACTGCCAAAAATCCCTTTTCGACCAATATTTTTATCTGTCTACTCACACCCGCCTCAGTCTGCCCTAAGCCCTCTGCTATATCTTTTTGAGTCTTGTTAGACTGCTCCATCAACATTTTAAGGATCCGGAGCTGAGATAAACCAAGTCCAAGGCGTTCCTGTAGAACCTGATCGGACTGGCGGTGCATAGTTGATGCAATGTGCTGCAAAAGATAATCTACTTCATCATTTAGCTGCATCGTCTTTCCCTCTCCCACTGCTAATACTTAACGTGTTAAGTATTAATACCTCTTTATGCTCTTGGTTACTGTCGTAAAGTCCGCTCGGTCAGCCGCAGATATTAGAACGGTTGGCTTGGCGATGTGTGCCTGAACGCTTGTGACTCCCCCGCCAAATGCTGCGCCCATAGTTCCCGTGGCTATGTCGTACACGTCCCCGTCAATCTTGCTATATGCCAACATACAGACATTTTCGGCTTTGGATATGTCGACAGACTCCCTCAACAAATAATTATCAGGCGATAGTTCAATACCTCTATAGGCACTATTTACCACCGTACCACTCGTAGTTGTAACCCACTTTGGAGCAAAATTTGTAACATCAGGGAATGCCTGGGCGATAGCCTTGCTGCATGCGCCGTCCTGGCTGGCATCGGTACTCCAATCTTGGCTAGCAAGATTTAAGTGTACGTTCGGCTTAGCACTAAAGTTAATCGCCTGCCTAGTACCCCTGTCCGACGAATCAAGTTTGGCATCCTGTGCCTGTGCAGTTCCCCAACTCTCTGGGTAGCAAAAACGTGTCTCAAGTGATTTTGAGGAAAATTCGACCCACTTCTTGGCACACGCCAGACTCTCACTTGTTTGCGGTGCTACGGCAGCCTGCTGAGAAGTTTTATTCGGCACAGTAGTTACAGTAGGCTTTGGTTTGGGGCGGGTGAATATAAATGCCAAGATAGCGATTAGCAATATAGCCCCAAAAGCCACAAGACCACCAATCATCCACTTGTTCTTGGGGTTATCGGGCTTTTTGTAGGGGTCTGGATCAATATCCAGTTTTGGCAAGCCAGACCCTATAGCGGGTTGATTTAGTTCGCCGTTATTTATTGCAGGCTGTGATGGCTGGCCCATGACAAACACTTCTGGCGCTTTTCCTATGCCTGATTGCTGCGTTGCATCACTATCCTTACGAGGCTCCACAATGAGCACCCTCCCTTTTGACTACTTACTATTGTAACACTGGTAAAGCTTATACCAGTCATCCATATCGAGTTCTTGGGCGCGCATACTGGGCTTAAGGCCCGCTTCACTGATTAACGTGTTAACTGTGTTACGCTCAAGTCTTAGCCCCGCACTTAACGAGTTAAGTAATGTCTTGCGACGCTGCGAAAACCCTGCCCTAACCAGTTGGAAAAATTTCTTTGTATCGACATCGTCAAACAATGGCTTAGCACGATATTTCAGCATAAGGATTTGTGAGTCAACTTTAGGTGCAGGTTGAAATAAGTGGGCAGGCACTAACCTACCTAGCGTAGCTTCGCAGTAATATTGAACAGATATACTCAACAGACTGGTGGCACCTTTGGTGGCGCAAACCCTTTGGGCAACTTCTTTCTGAATTAATAGCGTCGCTTGGTCGAACGGGTTCGAGCTCTCACACAAATTACGGAGTAAATTACTGGTCAAATAGTATGGTATATTGGCTACAACTTTATAACCTACGGGCAACGAAGTCAGGTCAAAACTAAGTATATCTTGATTTAACACCTTAAGGTTTTTGGCTGGGACTCGGCTTGGTAAATCAAGTGCTAGCTTTTTGTCGAACTCAACGGCAACTACCTGCTTGCAGTTATCTACGAGCATCTCTGTCAACGTGCCTGGTCCAGGCCCAATCTCAAGAACTGTATCTTCTAGGCCGAGGTCGACACCCTCTAGCATAGCCAAGAGTGAGTCGTAGTCCTGGAGCCAATGCTGCCCGAGACTCTTGTTAGTATGTGGTAAATCGTACATCAATCTACCACCAGTGGCTCGTAACCCACTTATTATAGGCACCAGACCAACTACCATATCTGCCAGTAGCGTAGCCGCTACACCACTTAAGCTGAGTAACAGGGTTGGTTGCCCAGTCACTGCCCGCCGAGGACATCTTGGTAGCAGGAGTTGACTGGCATAGCCCATAGCCCTTGCTTGAGGAGGTTGGATAGCCATGATAGGATTTACAGCCGCCATACTCGCCTTGCCACTTAGTATGACACCAGCCTGATTCACGACTAATAATATAGTCAACATAAGGATAGTCTGACTTGGCTATCCCCGCCGCCGACATGACAGCAGACTTATTGGCCGCAATATCATAGAAAACACCTTGAGCAACGATTTGTTTTACGGGCTCTTGAGCAATTACCTCCTGAATTGGGCTTCTGCCGATTTCCTTACCATTCTGGAAATTGACCTGATAAGTGACAATCTTTTTACCATTTTGCCCCTGCTGCCTTACGGCAGTTGCGCCGAACGACAGACTCTTGTCCTCGACTTTTTCGATTGGGAAAGCGATGACTTCTTCGACAGTCTGTATCTGTACACCATTCCTAACCAAGAATATCTGCGTGTTGGCCGCCAACTTCGTGGCAATAGCTGGCTGGATTGTGTCATCTTTGCCTAGTTTGATATTCTTTTCTTTTAGCAAGTCAGCAACAGTCGAGGCGTGAGTTCGAATAGTTGTTGGTGTACCGTAGACGTTAACGTAGATTGGCTTTGCCCTGTCTATGACCACTCTCTGGCCGATTGAACCGTCGGCGAGGAAATTATCGACTGGGTCTAGCTTGATCCAGTCTTCGGAGTAAACCTGTACTCCCGCCTGCTGAGCGATTGCCCTTGGTGTCGTTGCTGCACTATAAGAAAATGTTTTGTGATTGCCGTCATCAATCGTCACAGGCACAGCTCTGTAGACATTAATGCGGAAGTTATCGCCAACTATTTCCTCATCTTTGCTAGGCTCAACTACATCGCCAGAGTGAAGCTCAATACCCATACGCTGGATAAGTTCGCCAACTGTCTTGGCGTTAGTTGGAATAGTCTGGCGCTTCTTATCATAGCTAATCTGCACAGTGTTAGCGTTATCTAGGTTCAGAAGAGGTGCTACCTTAGATTTATTGTTGAAAGCAATGGCTAAAATCAGCAAAGACACCATTGCAATTGCGAATGGCACATTAAAAAGTGGTTTAGTTACCACGCGCTTGGCTAGTCGGACATGATGCCTGGTAGCCGAAACGTAATGCTTCTTAGCTTTCTTAAATCTCTGTTGCATAACTATGCGTGTGCAATATATTGTAACAGATTAGAGTTTTTCAAGGGGGGCGAAGCTCAAATTGAGCTTACGGGCACCTACACGCTTAAAATAGACCGTTACCATCTCACCCTCCCTCTCAACAACTGTGCCAACCCCATACATCTTGTGTTGAACCGTATCACCCTCATTAAGATCGAGCACATAACGAGGTTCATCATCTAGGAATGCATTTGGATTAGGCGTCGTAGCGTTCATCTGACTAGTGCCGCCGAACAACATACCCTGATCTGATGGCATAAATCTGGCGTCTATTTCGCTCAAGAATCTAGAGGGTGGATTGTGCTGCACGCCTCCGTAAAGCATACGACTTGAGGCATAAATCATATAAAGCTCTTCTCTGGCCCTGGTCATACCTACATAGCATAATCGACGCTCCTCCTCCATTTCTGACTGGTCATACAATGCCCTGGAGTGCGGAAAAATGGTTTCTTCCATGCCCACCATGAAGACAACTGGAAATTCTAGACCCTTGGATGAGTGCAAGCTCATCAGCGTCACTGCATTGCCATCCATGTCTGCCTGATCTACATCGCTAACTAGGGCTACTTCTTCTAGAAACATGTCCATACCCTGGCCTGCATAACCCTGAGCGACACTGATTAGCTCCTTAACGTTCTCGATCCTGGACTCACCTTGAGCCGACCCATCATCGAGATATCTATAGTAATCTATGCGCCTTATAACTGACTCTATTACAACTGCGGGAGACGTTTCATCCAGCACTTCCCTGGCGGATTCCAATATGTCAGCCAGTTCGCCCAGATTCTTTTTGGCTGCAGGCTTGAGCTCTGGGCATGTTCCTACTCTCACCAAAGCTTCCTGCAATGTCAAACCCGTGGCCCGTTGCCAACTAGTAAAATTCAATAAGGTCTTTTGGCCAATCTTGCGTGTTGGCACGTTAACGATACGCGCAAAACTAACTTGGTCCTCTGGCTGAAATATCAGACGCAAGTAGGCAATGATATCCTTTATCTCTTTGCGATCATAAAACTTCTGGCCGCCAACAATTCTGTATGGTATACCGTACTGCATCATAGCTTCTTCAATTGAACGACTCTGCGCATTAGTCCTATACAAGACAGCGTAGTGATTGAATCTGTGCACACCTTGGTCCACCCCTAGCCTAATGCGTCTTATAATAGTCTCGCTTTCCGCCCGCTCATTGGTAGACTGCAATAGCTGCACCGGCATACCCTCACCCGCCGCCGTCCAGAGCTTCTTCTCGGAACGTTTCTCATTCTTGGTAATAACGGCATGAGCCGCATCCAAGATATGCTTGCTGCTACGGTAGTTCCGTTCCAGCTTGATTACCGTACACTTGGGGTAATCTTTCTCGAAGTTTAGAATGTTCCGAAAATCTGCACCTCTCCAGCTATATATGCTTTGCCAGTCATCACCTACCACTGCGACATTGTTGTTCTCGTTCGTGAGCAGCTTAACCAGCTTGTACTGGGCCGCATTCGTATCTTGATACTCATCAATCATGATGTACTTGAACATCCTCTGCCACTTCTCACGCACTTCTTTCTGGGTTTGCAACATCTGAACTGTCCGTTGAATTAGGTCGTCAAAATCAAGCGCCGCAGCTTCTTTGAGGGCCTGCTCGTACAGGGGGAACACGTCCGCCGCCGCTCGCTGCTCTGGCGTTGAGCCAGCACCGCCTAAATCTTTGGGCCCCATCAGTTCATTCTTGGCATTGCTGATAATCGATGCTAATTGTCGTGCAGGGAAACTTTTTTCATCAATCATTTTTTGCTTGCAAGCCCGTTTGATGGCCTGTTGTCTATCTGCTTCGTCAAAGATAACGAAACTTTTTGGTATACCTATAGTTTGGCCGTCCTGGCGCAATAACCTCACACATATAGAGTGGAAGGTGCCCATAAACGGCATAAAACTGCGATTGTCGGGGTTCTCTCCCAGCAGTGACCCAACACGTTCACGCATCTCACGTGCCGCCTTGTTAGTAAAAGTAACGGCCAATATGTTGTAGGCCGAAGCCTTACGCTTGGCAATTATGTAAGCAATGCGGTGTGTGAGGGTCTTTGTTTTGCCAGACCCCGCCCCAGCCTGAATAAGCAGCGGGCCTTCGGTAGTCTCTACTGCCCGCCTCTGCTCATCGTTTAACCCCTCTAAAAGAAAATCTTCTGGCACCGCTTAATTGTACCAGAAGACCCCTTATATATTTGACTGATTCGAGAGTATTACAACACTTCTGCGTAAGCTAAAGCAACTTCGCTCTTACCCCGCACTACCATATCACCCACGATAGCGCTTACTAGTGTCTTTATCTTTGGAATATTGCCAGATTCAATTGTCTCTAAGGCTCGTCTATGAGCATTCTTGGCCATTAGATAACTCACTACTTCTTGACTATTCTCGTGGGTCATGTTGATGCCCAGTGACTTATTGACAGCACGTGAAGCATCACGAGTTATGTCTAGCTTTTCGATAGCTTCTTTATGTGCAACACCTAGGGTCCTACGGCCCACAAAATCACGTGCACGGTCAATAACATCTTGAGACACATGCTTATTTGGATTTGGTTCAAATGTTTTTATTTCGTCCTGGATGAACATATCGACACCGCTTTTAAATAGGGGTCGTTCCTGCATGACATTAGCCCGTTTAACAGGGATACGCTCTGGCTGAGTGACAGGCTTAACTATGTCAATCTTTGGTGCTGTATTCATGTCAGATATTATACTACACGCTTACGCTTTTGTCAATTATATGTTTCTAAATACACGCCAAAAAACTCCCCCTTGGGGAGCTTTTGATTCTAAGGTTTACAAAGTCCGCTTATCGAGCGTGTGCGAGTCTAAGCAAAGCGGTAGCTAGCGCCTCTGGGCTACCGAAGGGTACTCGGAAGCCGTTGTTCTCGATATGCACTTCAGATATATGGCTATCAATGCGGACCTCAGGTGCTGAGCTCTTTTGAAAATCATGCTTGGACTGCTCATCACTAATTACTACGTCAGCATCAAAAAACGGAGCGTTCGATTTTTGCTTCGACGTCTCCGTTTGATTGCTGTTGGTATCGCTGAATTGAATACGGTTCTGAATTGATGAGTCTGCCCAAGGCATCTTGTGGCCCTTTTCGACCTTCTCTGTTTCATCTTCTAGAACCACGAGCTTGTAGTTGTCAGGCAGATAATATAATGCGTGCACCGCTTGGGCGAGATCCTGTTGACTCGCATTAGACGAACAAAACAATAGAAAGTCTTGCTTGTCGTTTTGTGATTCTCTCGCTGATGTAGACTGTGAGTCAATCATAATGCCTTTTCCCAATTTATTAGCCCTTAAATTTGACAACTAATCGAGTTGTAATTATATGATACGACTCATCTTCGGAACATGTCAAATTAATTTTATTTTCTGGCAAATTATGTTATAATCTGTTTCAATTACGGAGCGCAAAGTTGAGATACTTCAAAAACACGGAGTTGGCTAAGATTTATAATGTCTCGGAAAAGTCCGTGCGCAACTGGATTAACGCAGCTAAAGAAGGCAAACTAGACCTTCAGCTTTTTGATAACAACGGTCGACTCCACATAGCCAACGTCACCAAGAACACTGAAACTATCGAAAAACTAGTCGCAAACGGCAAAAAATACAAAAACAGCCGCGGCTACAAAGTCGTCACCCCCTCTGCAAAATTCTATAGGACTTTTACAAAAAATCAGGTCAGGGACATAATCACAAGCATTGATTCAAGACTAGAGCTGCCCCTAAAGTATAGTTATCTTGACGGTGGTGCGGCGTATTGGGACCAATACGTAAAGAGGCTGTCTGCCGAGAGCGTTCCGAATATGCTTAATAGAACTGTGGATCTATTGGGGCTAAACATTGGCTATATTGACGAATTAATTAGTGATAAAAGACATGTAAATATTGTTGACGTGGGTGCAGGTAATGGACTGCCTGCTAGGAACTTAATAAACCACATCCTGAAATCAGGTAGGACATGCAGATATATCGCCGTAGACATAAGTCGCAGTATGCTAGACATTGTCGAGTCAAACATAAAAGAGTGGTTTGGAGAAAAAGTAATCCTCGAGTTGTGTGAGATCGATGTTGAATATGATAGATTCAATGACCTGATACATAACGACTACGACAAAGACGCACATAGCGCTAATATTATTTTGGTGTTAGGTGGTACTATACAGAATCTGCGAAGACCCGAACATGCATTAATAAACCTGAACAATAGCATGGAATCGAACGACATACTCCTCTACAACACTAAGTTGGATACACCCAACTCTAGAAGGTACTTCGACTTCAATATACATTCTGGCGTGCAAGAGCTAACTCCAAGACATAGGCTCGCATTAGATATGCTGAAGATTGACCCCTCTATGTACACGGTTGAACAAAGTTTTGACGATAAAAACCAAGCCAGAGTGATTGGCATAAAACTTACCTCTGCGATTAAGATATGTTTTTCGGCCTTCGACCCATCTCTAAGAGATATTGAGCTGCAGAAAGACCAATTATTAACACTTTGGAGATTCTGGCACCAGAATGTTAGCGATATATCTCAACAATTTGAGTACTGCGGTTTCGACCTAAAGGTAGTGACAAAAACCGTTGATGATGAATATGTTGGTATTATCTGCAAAATAAGCAGATAACATGTTACATAAAATCAAAGTAACCTGCTAGGCTTATAATAGATTATATCTACTTCCTAACAGGTTACTTTTTCTGTGCAGACAACCGAGCATAATCATGCTCAATCCAATGTTACAATAAATCTTTGTAACATGTCAATGAATTTTGTTATAATTTAAATAAATTATGAGATTTTTGAAGAATTCAGAGATTATCGCTACCTATAGTGTGTCGGATAAGACTGTCAGGAACTGGATCGTAGCTGCTGAAAATGGCGTACTCGAGCTAAAATTATGTAAGCTCAATGGCAAGAGTTTTATAGCAGATACCCACACCAACAGTATTCTACTGGATAAGATGGCCTCAACTGGTAGAAAATACAGAAACAGTTTATCGTCTATCGACATCGACGTGCCAAATAATTTCTACGCAACATTCAATGATAGCCAAATCAGTGATATAATTTCCAACCTTTCACGCCGTCATGAAGCCCTAGGGGCCTATAAGTATTTCGGAGAAGGTGGAAAGTACTGGAGTCGCTTCTTAGATGAATTAGTAAATACTGGTCTACCTAACCTAATTAACAATACCATTGAGGCTCTAGATACAAGCTATCCTCGTATTGAAGCAACGTTGTCCCGATACAAGCATATTAATGTGGTAAGCCTTTGTGGAGGAAACGCCAATACGACAAAAAAACTATTAGAGCGAGTACAGGCCACAGGAAAACTCAGAAAGTATATAGTGATTGATATAAGCCCTGAGATGATCAAAACAAACGTCAATAACGCAACTGCTTGGTTAGGTAAAGATACCGCAATTGAGACGTACCAAAGAGATTTAACCTATCATAGATTCGGTGACGTTTTGGTGAAAGACTCATACGGTGATGACGCATCATTGACGATAAATATACTTTTGCTCGTAGCTGGCGTGATTGTAAATTTCAATAACCCAGATCAAGTTCTAGATACTATAGCTGAAAGCATAAGTAGCGAGGACATACTCATAACTACACTCAAAAAGGACACAAACAAAACTAGAAACTCATTTGATTTCAATATTTCTGCAGACAACTCCGCTTTAAGCGTACACGAAACGTATTTACTTGAACAATTAGGAATAAAAAGTGAGCTATACTATCCTGAGCAGATATTTGAACCAGAGACAAGGACAAGAAGTCTCAGGGTTGTTCTCAAGAAGAACTTAAATTTAAATTTCGATAAAGGCAATTTCCGACGTACTCTAAAATTCAACAACGGTGATAGGATAATTTTATGGCATGCCCTGCATCACACCGACAAAGAGATTCAGGATCGATTTATACGTACTGGATTCAAGATATTTCACATGTCCAGTTCTGTGGATGAAGAGCTTTCAATAGTCATAGCTAGGCTCTCAAACAGGTTTGCGCCAAACGCATTATAAATACTAAATCAAATCTGTATGAGGGATATTGTAGTCGGTAGAGATTAGTCCTGCGTCGAGCAGGAAGTTTAAGGCTACTGCGGCTAGCAAGGCTACGACAAAAAGAGAAAGCATTATTTTGAGTGCTTTGCGAGGCTTTTTGTGGTGCGATACGACAGACCCGCTATGGGTGGCTGTCTCTGCTGGGAGCAGGTCAACTTCAACGTGCGAACCAGTGGCCGATCCGCCCGCATAAACAGAGTGATTAGGCTTGGCAACGGGGTTAATTACATCAGAGTTGCCCCCTGATTGATCCATGTCAACTGTCACGTCTGACAAGGTTCTGGGTGATTGAGTGACCGATTCGGCCACATCAGAGCTCAGTTCGGGTGCAGTAGTAGGTACAAATTGGTCGTCTCTAATGACAGTTGGATTATTGCTCAAGATTGGGCGGCTACTGGGCTGGGCTAGAGTTTTTCCTGGCTTAACCACGTCGAACACCTTACCACCCCGCGGCAGGTTTGGTGCTGTTACACGTTCTGTATCTTGTGTTTGGTTCTGGTTATCCATCTTCTCGCTCTACTTGCATACGATACGCCGAATCAACAATCGCCGCAAACTTATGCGCGTTCAGGCTAGCACCACCAACTAACACTCCATCACAACCTTTGACCTCAAGATATGCTCGGCACGTTTCCTCATTAACACTTCCACCGTACAGAACTCGTAGCTGCTTAGCGGTCTTGGAGCCGTAGAGTTGCTCCACTTGGTAACGTATGTAGTCAACCACCTCTTGCACCTGATCGGGTTTGGCTACTTCGCCGCCAAAAGTGCTAATAGCCCAAACTGGCTCGTACGCAATAACCATGGAAGAGATTTCACGGGAAGTTAGATTACTTAGTGCCGTCACGATCTGATCGTGTAGGACCTGCTTAGTCTGCCCTTCTTTGCGCTCCTGTCCGTTCTCGCCGACACATAGAATGGGAGTTATCTCATTACGCACTGCAGCGGCGACCTTGTCGGCAATCAGTTTTTGGGATTCACCGAAATAAATCCTACGCTCAGAGTGCCCAATAATCACATAATGAACAATGTCACGCAGCATTGAGAATGACACTTCACCAGTAAAGGCACCCTCATCGGCTGGATAAGCATTCTGGGCGGCCAGCCTAAACTTGCGCCTGTCTATCTGCAGGCTCATTGGCTGAAGTGTCAGCAGGCTTGGTCCTAGAACCAACTCGATGTTCCTGTGAATTCTAATCTGCTCCTGCAGCCTATGCACTAGAGTACTAGCCTGGCTGGTATTCAGGTTCATTTTCCAGTTTGCAACAAGCAATGTTTTTCTGGTCATTTCTTATACTTCTTCTCTTATATAGATTAACATAAGCATCGTTTTTTATACATGATTACCTATCCTGTAGTGCTTCGACGCCAGGCATTTTCCTGCCCGACATCAGCTCTAGGCTTGCACCGCCGCCCGTAGATACATGATTGAATGCTCCAGATAGCTTTCTTTGGGCTATATAACCAACGGTGTCGCCACCACCAACTAGGCTATATGGCCTATGGCCGTATTCTCCAAGCAGGGCATCAATTACCAGCTCAGTACCATGAGCGAATGGACCGACAGGACCATTAATCGCAGGTGTTTCAGTCACCCCCATAGTACCGTTCCATACGACAGTATTGGCCAGCTGAATGGCGCCAGCCACAAAAGCACCAGAGAATGGACCTATATCAAGTATTAGTTCATCAGGCTCAATCTTGCGATCCGTCTCTTTGGGAGGACTTGGATAGTTCTCAACTTCGGCAATTACGTGCGCGTCCCAGTCAACGATTCGCGTTTTGGCAGTTTTATCGAGTGATTTGGCTACCACTCCGTCCTGAGGGATATAGAAAACAAAGTTTCCAGCCTTGGATTTCTCCTGTGCGGCCTGGATAATATCCCTAGCGACTGGTAAATCATCGGCTTCGTACTTGCTTTTAGCGATATCTACGCCATTGGCAGCCAAAAAAGTGTTGGCCATCGCACCACCGATTGCTATAAAGTCGGCAATCTCCACAAAACGATTTATCACCTCTATTTTGTCAGATATCTTTGCGCCACCTATAATCGCCATAAGCGGACGTTTTGGCGAGTTCATTACCTCTGTTATCGATGAGACTTCTTTCTCAAGTAGTAGCCCCGCAACGCTAGGTAGAAAATGTGTTACGGCCTCAGTGCTAGCATGTGCTCGATGGACAACCCCAAAGCCGTCCTGTACAAACACATCAGCTAAGCTGGCTAGCTGCTTTGCAAATTCCTCATCATTGGCTTCCTCTTCTGGATGAAAACGCAAATTTTCGAGCATTAGTATCTCGCCTGCCTGCAATGAGTCGGCGGCTTGCTTTACCTCTTCACCAATACAATCGTTGGCAAATTTTACGTCTTTTTGAAGTAGACTACCCAAGTGCTCGGCAACAGGCTTAAGGCTATATTGCCCGTCACGCTTACCATCGGGGCGGCCAAGATGAGAACAAATTATCAGTTTGGCGTTCTTCTCTAGCAAATATTGAACTGTTGGCAGCGACTGCAAGACTCGGAAATTATCAGTAATTACGCCATTATCTAATGGAACGTTGTAATCGGCGCGCATCAGTACGCGTTTACCAGTCAAATCAATGTCTTTGATAGTCTTTTTTGTAAACAAGGTACCCTCCCCCTTATCTAATTAAAGTCTAGCACGTTGCAAGGTTTTTGTATCTATTCTAGAACACGAACCTTGATAGTGTCGGTTACGCCCGCAACACCTGGATAACGGCCAGAAACCATTACCACAACATCACCTTCGGCTAATACTTCCTTCTGCCTTAGCCACTCGGCCAACCTCAAAGCGGCATTGCCATCAACAGGCCTAACATAACTCTTCACATCATAAACAATCGCCAACTGCTGAGCAGTTCTATCCTCGTTCGTTACAGCAATAGTTGGTATCGATGGTCGCAGTGAAGAAATTTCCAGAGCTGTAGCACCTGACCTTGTTTCTGCGACTATTGCCTGGGCACCAATTTCTTCAGCCATTGACAGCGCACCGCTAGCAATTGCATGTCGCATGCTAGTTGAATGTCCATAGGGATGATGCATACCTATTGATGGATGCAGCTCCGAATGCAAGATGACACTCTTCATCATCTTGACGGCCTCTGTAGGATACTTACCGTTAGCGGTCTCGTCACTAAGCATTACGCAGTCAGCACCGAGGAATACTGCCGTTGCGACATCAGAAACCTCGGCCCTAGAAGGGTGAGGAGAGTCAACCATACTCATAAGCATTTGTGTAGCCACAATAGTCGGCTTTGCAAACTTATGGCCTAGCCCAATGATATGACGCTGAACGACAGGCACTGATTCGGCAGGAGTTTCGACTGCCAAGTCACCTCTTGCCACCATTATCGCATCTGCTGCGTGAACAATTTCCTCGATATTATCCACTGCTGCTTTGGTCTCAATCTTGGCGATGATTTTGGCCTCACTGCCTAGCTTTTCTAAAATGCTACGTAGGTTAGTAACGTCGGTTGCTTTCTGGACAAAACTCAATGCCACATAATCAATATCTTGCTTGGCACCAAACTCTATATCAGCCATATCCTTTTCTGTCAGAATGTCACCACCAAAGTCGGTGTCGGGGAGGTTCATGCCCTTGCGCTTCAGCAATACACCCGAATTATTTGCCCTAGCATAAACCAGTTTGCCTTCGACCTTTGTAACGGTGGTCTTAACCTTACCATCAAATAGAAACAATCGCTCTTCGGGTTTTATCTTTTCGGACAAATCATATTGAGTCGGCACATGACCAGACTCAACATAGTTAGCTTTGTACTCAAACACAAGTTCTTGACCGGTTTCTACATGTATTTCGCCGTCAAAGTCGCCCAGACGAACCTTTGGCCCCTGGAGGTCTTGGACTATTGCGACGGGCTTGCCTAGCTCGCCACTTGCTTTTCGAATCCAAGGAATCTGTACTAGACGCTCCTCATAAGTACCGTGGCTAAAGTTAAGCCTAAGGCCGTTGGCTCCCGCATCAATAATCTCGTATATGGCCTCGTAGCTGTCGGTTGACGGGCCAATCGTAGCTATAATTTTAGTCCTCTTAAAAGAAGTAATAGGTACCTTCGGTACCATCTCAGTAATGTGCATTTATATGTTATTCCTTAAAATGTTTATAGATTTCATAGGCATTATACGCTCCTCATATCTGTGAACCAACAGAATTAGACAGCTTGAACTTACCAGCACAGTGTTAGATAATGGTTCTCGTATATCGTAAGCATTTAGAGGATAATACAATGGTAAAAATACGTTCGCTTGTTTTTGGACTCTCTGCATTTGTGTTGCTGGCTTCGTTGGCCGCCTCACCAGTATATGCAGAAAGCAGCATTCGTGGAGCTCGTGCTGACCAAGTCGAAATGGACAACGAGTCCAGTGCCAATGAACCCACTTATATTCATGAGCAACGTGTAGCTGAGCTTGATAGCCAAGTAAATGTTGAGTCTAAGCCTGACAACACAACAAAAGACTTACGCAACCAAGCCAAGGCCCAACTCGAAAAATTGCGCAAAGAGAAAAAGGACCCACGCAGCAAAGAGGATCGTAAAAAAGTCTGTGAGGCTCGCCAGAAAGGTATGGAACAGCGATTTACAAAGCTGACTGAAGCCGCCCAACATCACCTCAACAAACTCGAAGATGCCAGCGAAAAACTACAGGCCTACAAAGCCGACAATCAGGTCAATGTGGCTAATTGGGCAGAGCTTACCAAGACTGTCTCTGACGCTCACAATAACGCAGCACTGTATGTAACTAAGTTAGCTGACCTCAAACCAACCGTTGACTGCACAAGCGACAATGTCGCTAGTGATATCGCAACATTTAAAGCAGCCGTCGAGAAAGCCCGCACCGAGCTCAAAGCCTACCGCAAAGCCCTAAAGGATGTAGTAGTAGCCCTAAATACCGCCAAGCCTGAGACTACCGACCAAGGAGCAACCAATGAGAACTAATCATATCGGTGCCTCGCATGTTGCGGCACTCGCCGCCATCGTAGTGATACTAGTGGTCGGCTTTGCGGGCTACAAAGTAATTTCCACCAACAACCATAAACCTTCTAGCGAGCTCACAAGAGAACTTTCAGTGCCAGCCAAAATCACTACAAATGCCGACCTACAGCAAACCTCTAAAGTCCTTGACTCAGATGATCAGAGTACGGCGCTAGATACCGCCGAACTTGATGCTGACTTGAATAGTCTCTTATAGACGTGTCACATATAATTGTAATCTTCGGAATATCTGGTGACCTGTCCAAGCGCAAGCTGCTACCTGCTCTTTACCACCTTGTGCGTATGGATTTGTTACCTAATGATACGAAGATTGTCGGCATTACTCGACAAGATATATCAGTCAACAGTCTGATCAATACTGACAGCATATGCTCGCTAGAGCCAGATCATTTATGTGATACCGAGGCCTTAAAAAGATTCCAGCAAATGCTGGACGTATTCAAAATGGATCTGGTAGACCCAGGTGATTACCAAAAGTTGGCATCGTATCTACAAAAAATAGAAAGCAGTCACGGTAAGGCGATGAACCGCCTAATCTATTTATCGATACCACCACAGGTTTTTGGTCCTATAGTCAGAAATCTAGGCGAATCTGGACTGAACAAACCGTCAGAGTCGGCTAAGTTCTGCCACCTACTCGTAGAGAAACCATTTGGTTATGACGCCACTTCAGCCCGTGAATTGATTGCAGTAGTAGATCAGTATTTCTCGGAGTCACAGGTCTACCGCATCGACCACTATCTAGCCAAAGAAACTGCACAAAATATCCTAGCTTTTCGCTTCAACAACCCGATTTTTGAGTCTATTTGGGATAGTAAACATGTTAAGCAAATTACAGTTACAGCTACTGAGTCAATCGGTATAGAAGGCCGCACTATATTTTACGAACAAACTGGAGCCTTGCGTGATTTGATCCAGAGTCACCTGCTCCAGTTACTGTCTATGGTTACGATGGAAAAGCCAATATCTTCATCATCGGGTGATGTGCATAAGGCCAAAGTAGAGTTGCTTAGGTCAATCGAGCCGATTCGACCTGACGCAGTTGAGCAGCAATCTATTAGAGGCCAATACTATAGCTACAGACATGAGGTTAATAACCAGAAAAGCATTTCCGAAACCTATGCTGCTCTCAAGCTCGAAATAAATAACAATAGGTGGCGTGGAACACCTATTTACATACAGACCGGTAAGGGCCTAGCCGAAAAACGAACTTCCATACAACTTGTCTTTAGCAATGATGACTCGCAAAACAACACTTTGACTTTCAATTTACAACCCCAGGAGTCTATTGAGATTGACTTACGAGTCAAACGACCCGGTTACGGCACACAAATCGAGACTACCAAGATGGATTTTCACTACGAAAGGAGTTTTGCCAAAGGCGAAAGTCCCGATGCCTACGAAAGAGTCCTGGTCGATGCACTAAATGGTGATAGTACTCTATTTGCAACCCGTGATGAGGTTATGGCAACGTGGGATATAATCGAATCAGTTGTGCAAAACTGGCAAAACACCGAAAAAGGTTTGGCGTTTTACAAAAAAGGCACAGATGCCGATGATCTAATTAAGGCGCTTAGCGTAGTACCTAGCTAAAAACCTATCCCTAAAATCATAGAAAGTACCGTCATCTATGCTCGAACGAATGTCGTCGACTAGCTTAATGATGAACCGCTCATTGTGGATAGATAACAGCGTGCCCGCAAGGCTCTCTTTTGCCTGCAAAAGATGCCTGATATAGGCCAGGGTATAATTTTGGCAAGTGTAGCAATCACAGTCACCAATTATGGGCTGGAACATCGTTCGATATTTGAGACCTCTGACATTCACTCGCCCGTCATATGTATATGCTGCGCCGTTACGTGCAACCCGAGTGGGCGAAACACAATCAAAGGTATCAATTCCCTGCTCTATGGCAGCAAAGATGTCGTCGGGCTCAGAGATACCGAGGAGATGCCTCGGCTTGTCTTCGGGCAGTATTGAGTTCACCCAGCCAATGATTTCAGCCATCTTATCTTTTTCTAATGCACCACCAATGCCATAACCATCAAAATCACGTTCGGCCATAAACTTAGCAGTTTTTTTGCGCAAGTCTTCGTAGTTGGCTCCTTGCAATACTCCGAACAGGGCCTGATATGGATGTTCGGGATATAGTCCTCTTAGGCGCTTGACTTCGGCCAATGACCTTTCGGCCCAACGATGTGTTCGCTCCAGAGAATCAACTTGATACTCATATGGGTCTAGCAATGAAGTAAGCTCATCGAATGCAAATGTTATGTCAGCCCCGATGGAATGCTGTATCTGCATTGATAATTCAGGGGTAAATTTATGCATCGAGCCATCAATATGAGATTTGAACATTACCCCATCTTCGTCAACCCAAGCAGAACGAGAGCCTTTTTTGGCTATTGCCTCCTGCGATGCAACATCAGTATCCATAGCCAGCACTTTTTTGAACCCACTGCCCAATGACAAAACCTGAAAGCCACCGCTATCTGTGAAAGTAGGACCATGCCAATTCATAAATTTAGCAATACCGCCCGCTTGCGCTACGAGTTCGTGACCAGGCTGAAGGTATAGGTGGTAGGCGTTGCCCAGGACTGCCTGAGAACCAACCGCCCTTACCTGCTCAGGGACCATAGCCTTGACTGCAGCACCAGTACCGACCACTATAAATGCAGGTGTCTTTATATCACCATGTGGTGTATGTATTATGCCAGTCCGAGCTAAAGTGCCCGCCAAACGTGCGCCGACTTCAAAACCAAAACTATTCATTGGCACTATTATAACAGAGACAGAACAGCCCTATACAAAGAAACACCAGCCGCAAGCGACTGGTGCGTAAAGCAGTAATTAATATTTATGAATTGCTATAAGACTTCTTTTCGGTCGCAAGACCATTCTCAAGAGCCTCGGTTGCAAATATCAGTGATACCTGACCGAGCATAACTGCGTCGATCAGAGACAGTGTGTAAGTGTTCAGGCCATACCAGGAAAGGCCCAGTAGAGTAACGGCTAGACCACCCAAAAATACACGGAAAGCAGCAGCACGCGGAGGTCGGATAACTAATAGCGATACGAGTATAGCCATCAACGAAATACGCATAATATTGGCATAGTTAGTATTGGTTATAAAGTCGTAAATTAGATTATGGCTAGCAGTAAGTGACGTAGCAGTTATTGCAGCTAAGGTTGCAAGTACTGCAACAATAATTGTTCTGTGAATCATTTTTGCAAATCCTCGTTTAACTTTTGTAAATCAGCTTAATGATTGAAGTTTAACGATAAAAAGCATCTTCTACAGCGAAAAATTCTGCAAAATCAATGTAATAAAATTCACTCTTTGTCTAAAACAGTTTAAAGACTGCTAAAAGAATAAAAACGCCACCTACAGTGACGTTCTTGTTGGTGACCCCACGGGGATTCGAACCCCGGTTGCCGGGATGAAAACCCGGTGTCCTAACCATTAGACGATGGGGCCTCACTCACATCTGTTATGCAGTGTGTGTAAGGTTGAATTGACAACGGGGTAAAGTATAGCATAACAGAGGTAGAACGTCTAGCAAAAACTTGCATGCATTATCATAAGGGTTTAAGTTAACAGATATAATTATTGATCTTTGGTGGGAGTGAGGAGTCTTTATTATGGGTGAATTATTGGTCAGAATGTATCCTGACTGTGGCGACGCTGCGGCTGCAGCTAGGCTAACGGACCCCCGAATAGCTGACCATCTTGAACACGGCCGCCGCATTAATCAAGGTGCATTCAACTTTGTGGCCTTTGATGACGAGGTTGCAGTTGGATCTCTCAAGCTCATTCAACGACACGTCATGGACGAAAGAGCCCGCATTGCTGACGTAGATGTCGCTACTCAACTGCGCCGCCGCGGAGATGAACGTGACGAAGTAATGGATAGGCTAATCGGTCACGCTGAAGCTATCAGCCGCATGACATCTGTGTCTATCTTTAGTTACCTCCATGACCAGCAACCATATCACGGTATTCTGGTGGCAAGGGGTTATAACGAAGCTGAGATTAACCGCATAGCAGCTATGGAGAAACGCTTCGATAAATAAAATAACCTCCCTATTGCAAGTCGGAGGTTATATACAAAGAGAAATTCTCTCACTGGAGCGGTCAGTCATGCTCACTTGAGGCACATTTTAGCACGATTCCGCTTATATTAATAGAGGCTTTATCCACAGCTACGGCATTTTTGGCAATTTTGTTGACAGTAGTTAGTGCAAAATTAAAACTCCCGCAGAATACCGCGGGAGTTTTATTTGTCTATCAGTCTAGGCTAGGAACGGTGCTTCAACTGATGCTTGCGACGGATACTCACCTTGTGGAAGATAATTCCACCAAGCATCGCTACTGCGACTAGGCCGGCAACACCACCGATACCAGTCTTAGGAAGCGTTGTGGTTGCGGCTAAAACCTTAGGGGCAACACACTGAGGTGAGTCGGGAGGAAGCATTTCCTTACCAGGAATAGTACACATTGGCTTCTTGGCAGGAGTTACGGTTGTTTCACAGTTTACGCTAGTCTTACCTTCGAAGGTATCGAAGTTTACGGTAGCGATAACCTTGTGAGTCGAACCATCGTCAAGGATATATTCCTGGTAGATGTCACCGTAAGAGTCTTTGGTTGTTACGCCAGTAGTAAGAGCGGTATCAAGGTTGAAGTCAGCGCTTACTAGTTTGGTGTACTTATCAGTACTAGCCTTTACGGTAAAGCGGAACTTACGCTTCTGATCATCAGCAATCGAGCCAACCAAGGCAGCACAGGCATACTGAGGAGCGACATAAGTTACGACCTTTGTACACTCAGCAGATACGGCTTCGATTTCAGAACCACCAGGTACAGTCGCGTAGACAATAACCTTAACTGTGCCAGACTTGTGGAAGGTATGATTTACAGGTTCAGCAGGATTGGTTGTAGTAACAGTTGAGCCATCGTCGCTAAAGGTATAAACCAAGCGGCTGATGTTAGCGTTGTTGCCTGCCTCAGCATTGGTAGTAAACTTGTAGACATTTGGATTAACTTCTGGAGTAGCTTGCTCGGCATTTAGAGCCTTACATGTAGCGTATGGCACGACCTGATCACCAGCAACTGGGTTACCACAAGCGGTCATATTTGCATACCTGGCCACACCTTGTCGGTCAAAGTAAACCAATACCGACAGTGCGTCATCCTTGTATATGGTACGTGGAGCACGCTGATAAGTGCCGACTCCAGGTATTACGAATGGAGTAGTCCAGCTACTACCTGCACCACGACCCATTGTCCAAGCGTTAGTAATTACAGTCTGGCCGTCAACAACAACTCGTGAACCGTCCTTATACCACACACCGTTCTTGGTGCGAGCAGCGACATCGTCATACTGAGCTGGTGTTATACCAAAACCACCTGCGTAGTTCTGTGCTATAGCCTGTATGTCACCTGGTTGATTGGTGCGGAGGTCAGCTATTAGCTCACCAGGAGTTAGAGCACCACAACCACCGTTAGTTGGAACGCTATATATAGCACCCCAGTTACACATACGCTCTACGAGCGCAGATGACTTCTGGCGATTAACAACACCTAGGCTTATAGAAGCGCTAAGTGCGACGGCAAAAATGCTTGCAACAGCGATTTGGCTGCTGGAAGCGCCCTTTATATTGTTGATTTTGTTTTTGAGTGTGTTGTTGATGTTTTTCATAGTGTTGTTCCTATCTGAGCAACACTATACTACAAACTTGCTATTATGTCAAGCATAAGCGCTAAAATCTTGACGTTTACGGTGTTTTAAGTTTTGATTTAGGAATCGTGAAGCCAAAGGTGCTTCCCTTGCCCTCTTGACTCTTAAATATTATTGCCCCACCCTGGGCTATAACAGCCTTTTTAGCCATATATAGACCCAGACCCGTTCCGTCAGGGCGAGCTTTTTGGGCATTACCAGCTCTAAAGAACTTACTGAACAAACGATGTTGTTCGGATCGTGGTACACCCATACCAGTGTCTTTGACGGTGAAATCTAGCGCCAGCGGTTTGTCCTCTAGGGCGACGGTTATTTTGCCACCACTAGGAGTGTAGTAAATAGCGTTGTCGATAAAGTTCATGGCTACCTGGCGCAGTTTTATCTCATCAAGCATATAAATGGGGAATTCCTTGGGCTTATCAAAGGCAAGCGTGAGGCCTCGTGACTCGGCAGTACTCACTAGCTGCTGTACCTCTTCATCGATTGCCTTGCTAAGATCACACGGTATCTCCTCGATAATGAACTTACCTGTTCGCAATCTAGATACATTCAACAAATCAGAAATAAGATAAACCATTCGCTGAGCACTAATAAACGCCTGACTTAACAGCTGTGTTTGCGTCGGGTTGAGGTCGCCAGCATCTCCATCTATGACCATCGAGACATAGCCCTTGACTGAAGTCAGCGGAGTGCGTAGCTGATGGCTAGCCATACTGATGAAATCATCTTTGGTCTGTTCGATGGAACGCAGCCGTGTCTTGGTCTGACGGAGCTGACGATTAGCTAGTGATAACTTTTCGCGCAGCAAGTCATTGGCGTTATTGGAAACATCTAACTGGATGGCCCTCTGCAGACCAAATCCGACATCAGCCGCCAAATGACCAACAAGCTCTTGCTCATGATAATCGTAGGCCTCGCCTGAAGACCGCGTACCCAAGATTAAGAATCCCTGGTACTCATGTGATGGCTGCTCGAGGTTAGCAATCATAGCTACGTTCATATCGTGTAGGCTACGCAGTAGAGATTTGTTACTAATATTATGCATGCCAGAGACTTGATCGGCGCGGACGTGTAACTGTCTGTCATTTAGTAGTGGCTCAAGAATATTGATGTCTACATCAGCGATATCGCCCACTAACCTAGCCTTGCGCCAAGAAGAATGCTTGATATAAGCAAAGCAAAAGGCTGATTTTAGGTAGCTCTGGATTTGGTTGCAAGTGAGCAAAGCCAATTCATCAACTGAATCAGCGGCTAACAACATTCGGTTCAGCTCTAGCCTGAAATCCTTGGCATCGCGCCCACCACGGTGCTTTTGTAGCAACATAACTCCTCTAATAATAGTTTCTTTTGGGCTTAAGCACAATAACTCTGTCGGCTATCTTTTGTGACAACTCTTTCGATGGTAAAATACACCTATACTAAGGGGAATATATGAGCGCAAAAATTGCTATTGTCGAAGACGACCAAGCCATCTCGGCAATGTACAGACTGAAGTTTGAGGCTGAAGGTTACGATGTTGAGACTGCCGAAAACGGAAAACTAGGCCTTGAGCTTATCGAAGACATGAAACCCGACATCGTTCTATTGGATCTAATGATGCCCGTAATGGATGGCGAGGAAGTCCTACAAAAACTCCGCGCTGAAAGCTGGGGCAAGGATATTAAGGTTATTGTTCTCACTAACCGTGGCGAACAGGAGATTCCAGAACAAATTCGCAAGCTAGGTGTATCGGCCGTTATCCTTAAGGCTAACATGACACCGAGACAAGTTGCTGAGCTCGTAAAGAATAAGCTGGAATCCTAGTCAGTGAAAGTTGCGATTGTCGGCTTTGCAACCGAAGGTAGGTTGAATTACGAATACTGGAAGCGTCTAGGCGCAGATATCACCATCTGCGATGAGAATACTGACATTGAGCTACCTGAGGGCGTAAATTCAAAGCTGGGCGACGGCTATTTGAGCGGCCTAGAAAACTTCGATCTAATAGTTAGGACTGCGGGAATAAACCCCGAAAAGATACTCGCCGCCAATGCGGGTGTATCCGAAAAGCTTACTACTGCCGTGAATGAATTTTTGCGGGTTTGTCCGACCAAAAATGTGATAGGTGTTACTGGCACTAAAGGTAAAGGAACTACATCTACCCTGGTTGCCAAGATGCTAGAAGCGGCAGGTAAAGAAGTATACTTGGGCGGAAATATAGGCGTCTCGCCGATGGAGTTCTTGGACAAGCTAACTACCGATAGCTGGGTAATACTCGAGCTATCCAGTTTCCAGCTTTCTGACCTCAAGTACAGTCCGCATATTGGCCTATGTCTGATGGTGGTGCCCGAACACCTTAACTGGCATCGTGACTTGGATGACTACACACATGCAAAATCTAACTTATTTGCCCATCAGAATGCCGATGACACTGCAATATACTTCGCTGATGATGAACTATCACATCGCATTGTTAGTAGTAGCCCAGGTAAAAAGCTCTGCTACTACGCCGAGCCAGGCGCTTTTGTTATAGAGGGTAAAATAGTTATTGATGATACTGCCATATGTTCAACCGATGAGCTGAAGCTCCTAGGCAGGCACAACTGGCAAAACGTATGCGCCGCCGTGACCGCCGCTTGGCAGGCCATGCAGGACATAACGGCCATCAGGGCCATTCTGACTACCTTCTCTGGCCTAGAGCACCGCCTAGAATTTGTGAGAGAAATAGATGGTGTTATGTACTATGATGACTCTTTTGGTACTACCCCTGAGACCGCCATCGTGGCAATCGAGGCTTTTGAGCAACCAAAAGTTGTTATACTAGGAGGCTCTGACAAGGGCGCTGAGTTCGATGAATTAGCTAAGGCCGTCCTAGCAAATGACGTAAGACATGCCGTAATTATTGGCGATACAGCTATCAAGATTAAATCCGCCCTGCTGAGTGCTGGATATAGCGAAGAGAATATGACATTCAACCTCCAAGACATGGAATCTATGGTCAGGACAGCCAAACAATATGCCCGTAGTGGCGATGTTGTACTTCTATCCACTGGCTGTGCTAGTTTTGGGCTGTTCAATGATTATAAAGATCGCGGGAATCAGTTCAGACTGGTAGTCGGCAATCTATAATCTGTCTAATTGTCTCTGTAGTTCCTGGATAATTGCCTGCTCGGGCTGAATAACAATGGCACGACCATCGGCGGCCTCGTTGATTATATCTTCGATCCAGTGATAATGCGTACAAGCTAGGACTATAACGTCAGCGCCCGCATTACATGCTTCATCAATTTGCTTTCGGACATGTTCATTATTAATTTTATTATTTTCTATCATATAGGCCCACTGTGAGCAGTCTGGTTCTATGACCTTATGATTCTTAAGGTGTGTATCTTTCAGCTGTTTGTATCTTGGGCTCTTTAGGGTGGAAGTCGTTGCACATACCGCTATTACACTGCTATCAGTCAGCCTCGAGGCGGGCTTGACCATTGGCTCTACGCCAATAAGCGGCACAGATATCTGTTCTCGAAGCTCACTAATGTGATTGGTCGTAACAGTATTACATGCGACAACTATTATATGGACGCCCATATCCTGTAGCTCATTCAACTTTATAAGCGCACGATTGTATATAAATTCAGTAGATTTGTTGCCGTATGGCATGTTCTCATGATCATCAAGATAGATAACTTCGTGGTCTGGGAATGATTCTTGAATCGCATTAGCTACAGACTTGCCACCGATTCCTGAGTCAAATACTCCAATTTTTGGCACTGGCTTAGTCATCTTGGTTATCTACAGAATCTCGAGCAGCACGAATAACATTCTCGAATAGAGCGCAGACAGTCAATGGTCCGACGCCGCCCCTTAGTGGTGTTAACGTCAAATCGTCCCTGTCATAAACATCTGGCGATAAGTCACCCACCGTCTTGCCCGACTCGCTGGCAACACCCGCATCGACGACGACAGCATCACGCTTGATCATCTCTGGGAACAATATTGCGGGGCTACCTGTTGCAGTGATAATGATATCTGCCTGCTCAGTCTCAGCCTTGAGATCCTTGGTCTCACGATCTACAACTGATACGTCCAGACCTGAGGTCAAGAACATTCTCTCTAAGGGGGCACCTACTAGTTTACCCCTACCGACTAACAATATCTTCTTGCCTTCGAGAGAGATGTTATAGCCCGCCAGCAGCCACATAATGGCCATCGGGGTTGCGGGGTCAAGAGTAGCGTTCTTACCTAAGCCGTCAACATCTTTCTGGGGCAGTACCATATCTGTAAGTTGATCTGTCTGCGAAGTATCCTCTAGGGGTAGCTGGATTATGATTCCATGAACCGTTTCGTCAGCGTTAAGCTGCTCGAGAAGTTTTGGAACTTCAGCTTGCTGAACCTTGTGAATATCGACATCAACTAGTATGTCGGCACCATATTGTTGTTTCTTTTTCATGTAGACATCGATTACAGGATGATCAATAGTGACTATAATTGCTAGTTTGGGATTGATTCCAAGCGACTGCCGTATAGACCTAACCTGCTTAGCCTGACGTTCTTTGATATATTCGGCGATCTCCTGACCGCTAAGTAATTTCATAGGAGTATTGTAACAGATTAGGTCCAGGCTTTTTGGCAGATATCGATGAAGTTCTTAAGAAGTACGTGGGAATCTTCGACTTTTTGCCAGTTTATCCCCTGAATTATTGATTCCACTTCTTCGGGTGGGCAGTAGCCATCGTTCCTATAAATGCCCAACCTAGTAGTAATGCCCTCAAGGTCAATCTCAGGATGATACTGGACCCCATATACACTACTGCCGACACGAACTATCTGTGCACAGGCTGCTGAAGTTGCTAGAACCTCAACGCCTTGCATAGCTGGCGGACAACCTTCCTTGTGACCACTAACGGCCTGAAAAATTGTAGGCATACCTTGGAGTAATAGGTCGACTACTCCTGCCATGGTGACCGACACATTAGCCATGCCCACCTGCTCAGAATAGTTGAAGTCAGGCTTGTTATTCACTGACGTGGCAAGTGCGCTCATTCCCAGACACACACCAAGGAATGGCTTGTCCTGTGCGATTATTTCTTTGAGGAGGTTAATGGTCCATCGCTCCATCGTCTTCTGCTCGGCCGACTTTTGGTCTTCGGGGTATGCGAAATTCGCAGGGCCACCAGCCATAATTAAGCCATCGTAGTCGGCTAAATTAATTTCGCTATAATCTGATTTATCTAAGCGTTTGCGAACTAGTTGCGCAGGCTCTAGCCCACAAAAATACAAAAAAGACCTATATTCATCATCAGAAGTTATGTCCTCGGGTCGTGTTTGTATGAGCAGTAGTTTTGGCCTCATCGACTTATGCTACCACTCCTCCAGTAGTAAGCCAACCACTTGTCAAAACAGGGGTCATGTGATATATTGGTGCAAGTTCACCCGCGAAAGTGGGCCATTAGCTCAGTTGGTTAGAGCATCTGCCTCTTAAGCAGAGTGTCCTGGGTTCGAGCCCCAGATGGCCCTCCACTTGAACTTCAAAGACACCATGGTTGGTGTCTTTTTATGTCTATGCCTGAAAATGATAAGATTGTTAGTATGTACGAACGCGTGACGGATTTGCTTAAATCTCTGAATATTCCCTACCGTGTAGTTGAGCACGAAGCTGTATTTCATGTTGGCGATACGGCTGAGGGCCTTGAGGATAAAGTACCGGTCAAAAGCCTATTACTAACTGACCAAAAGTGCACTAGATTATTCCTATTTATTGTTGCTGGGAATGAACGACTCGATACCAAGGCCATAGCTAAGACGTTGGGCGTTAAGAAATTGTTCTTTGCGAAACCCGAACTTCTGATGGAGGCACTCGGAGTCACACCGGGCTCGGTGTCTGTGTTTAGCTTGTTACACGACAGTATCTCAAGTGTTGAGCCATACGTTGATGAACAATTACTACAGAAAAACCAGGAGCTAGGCTTTCACCCCAATAAGAATACGATTACTATCTTCTTCGCCAACGATAGACTGAGAGAAGTTATCGAATCAACTGGCCATGATTTCAACACACTCAAGATGTACTAATTGTTGCTATCTAAGTACAATGTGCCTATGAAGCTATACGTTGCACGACATTCGCAGACCGAGGGCAATGTACGAGGTGAGATTAATGGTCAGCTCGATGATCCCCTAACCAGCCAAGGCATCAATGATATTGACGGCTTGGTAGCGCAACTACATGACGCTAAATTGGATGCAGTGTTTTGCTCCACCCTGTCTAGGGCGGTTATGACAGCCACGCCCATCGCCAAAGACCACAGCCTTGAGCCAACACAAGATAAGCGATTAGTTGAAGTAGGCATGGGCACCTACGAAGGACAATCCTATAAATCAACAATTCAGAAGTTTGGATTAGACTCACCAGGGCTACTGAGCACCTATGCTTACGATATGACGCCGTACGGTGGCGAATCTGCCGAACAGGTCAAAGAACGTGTTAGCTCTTTCATAGATGAGTTAAAAAACAAGGATTTAGATTTTGCTTTGGTGGTAACCCACGGTGGAATAATCCGTTGGTTCCATTATCTGTGCACGGGCGAGAAGATTGGTAGCTCTACTAACCTTAGTGTTAGAGAATACGATTTATAGACCTACTGGCAGTCCATGGCGATACGCAAGGCAGCTAAGTTATCACGTTGGATTGATATGTAGTCCTTACCTTCGGAGATATCCTCTTGGCTTAGACCCTCAATTGGATCGAATACGGCTGTCTTGGCGCCCGACTCTCTCGCTACCGTCTCAGCCAACTTGGGGCTAACCAAACTTTCAAAAAATACGTATTTTATTCCACTGCTATGCACCAAATCGCTCAATTCGGCTAACTTTTTGACACTAGGCTCTTCCTCGGGGCTTATGCCTGCTATCGACAAGGCATTTATATCGTACCTCTTGGCTAAGTACGAGAAGGCTTCATGGGAGGTGACAATAGTACGCTGCTTACAGACCTTGAGACCAGACTTGTATTCATCGTCAAGCTGCTTAAGCTTGGATAGATATTTCTGGGCGTTTGAATTGAAGTACTCAGAGTCTTTGGGTGATGCGGCAGATAAACCTGCTTGGATATTTTTTACGATAGTTTGAGCTAGAACAGGGTCAAGCCAAAAGTGAGGGTCAGAATTATCAATAAGACTAATGCCCTTGCTGCTATTTACTGCTTGTTTTTTATACGATTCAACGAATTTTGGCACCCATGTCTCCATTTTTGCGCCATTGAATACGAATACGTCACTATCATGTAGGCCAGCTACATCTCTTGGCGAAGGCTCGTAATCATGGGGCTCAACTCCTGAAGGAGTGACATTAGTAACCTTTGCCCTATCACCTGCGATGTTCTTGGTAAAATCATATAAGGGGTAATAAGTGGTCGCAACACTTATTTTTTCGCTCTTGTCTGTGGTGCTTGAGTTTTTTACTTTAGATAAAACTAATACAACACAAACAATCGCTATGATTATTGTGAATATGGTCAATAGATTTTTATGGTTCTTTAGCATGTGATAATTATCAGCCAGGATTATATTTTTTTGCAAATTTGTCGCAATTAATTATATATTTGATACATGTCTGATACATCATCAATGCTTTCTGAAAAACTGAAGCTACATGGATATAGCCTCACCAAGCAACGCACAGCAGTACTCAATGCTCTACTAGAATCTAATCAGGCACTTAGTATGGGCGAGCTAAAGAATCTACTAGCTGACAAATTAGACAGAGCAAGTCTTTACAGAGCCATAAAAATATTCGAAGAATGTGGCATTTGTATCCGAATAAATATAGGCTGGAAGTACAAGATTGAGCTATCTGATATGTTTAAGCCCCATCACCACCATTTGTACTGCACGAATTGTAACCAGCTCATTGATATTCAGGACAACTACGAGATTGAAAATATCATAGAGGCTGTTGCCAAATCCTATGGCTTCAGCCCAAGCCATCACACAATCGAGATAAACGGCCAATGTAGGGCTTGTGGAAATATCAGTCAAAAAAACGTATAATAACTACAAATTATCATGGAACAACAGACTCATTATTCGGAATTGCTCCGCATGCTTCAGCAACAGCTAGAAGGTGCTATAGACTACGATAATGCCATTCGAAAGCGCAATACTGAAGGCCAAATTATACAGATTCCGCCGACCGGTAAGATTATATCGAGTGCGTACGAGCAGCTACGCAATGCCGCTGAATACACCGAAGAACACCTGTTGCTCCAAAGAGCCATCAAGCGTTTTTACAATCGCAACTTCTCTATCTTCACTATGCGTCACGGTAATGTCGGCAACATAGGCGAAGAGCTAATAGTTGAGCTTATGCAAGCTGGGTATCTTAGACACGGTGAGTTCAGTACTCAAACCGCAAAGATAATCCATGACCTTTCGCAAGATTATATAGCAGTTTACGGACGGCTACGCGAAGCCCACGTGTCACGGGAACAAGCCATGGAATGGGTTTTGTCGATATTGTCAGTCGAGACAGAAAATCTACTAAACCCACACAGTTATCTAAATGCCCTAGCCTACTGCTACTATCAGCATTATTTAGCTGCTATGCCCCGTAGCATGATGATCAGAAATCATGCCGAGAATAATCAGTATGAGATTTCTCTTTATGTAGCCGTTCACCAGGCCATCATGAAGTCGGACCTGTCTGTGGTTCGCCACGACCTAATACGCATGTACCAGCAAACGGCTGATGATATCCATGCCTTTATTGCGTTTAACCGTCGTGTCGATGAATTATTTTTGTCACATTTTACCAACCATATAAAGCGAACGATAAGTCGATATGGTGCTCCGTTACGAATACTTAAGAGTATGGTCGAGGAACGCAGTGATGTGCCTAAGCTGCTTGACAATAAGGATGAATTTTTGGTCGCCTTCACTAATCAAACTGGCAAAGAATATGGCCGTGTTGATAAGCGTCTAAACAAGGGCGTAATCAAGAGTATCGTTTTCCTTATCATAACCAAGACTCTGATCGGCTTGGGTATCGAGATCCCCTATGACCTAATGGTAGTTGGTGCTATTGCTTGGCTGCCTCTAGCAATAAACTTACTATTTCCGCCGCTATATATGGCCAGCCTCAAACTTGGCATCAAGGTACCTTCATCAGCTAACGCAGTTGCGCTGCGCGACTACATTAATACCATCTTGTACACACCGAATATGCCGATGTTGAGTTCATTCCGTGATCCTGCACGCAAGTCCTCTACCCTGACTAAGTGGATATTTAGTGTGCTCTTCTTGGTCCCTATTGGCCTAACACTATATATGCTGCACTCGCTAAACTTCAATATTGTTCAAGTTCTGATATTCTTCGTATTCTTTTCTACTGCCAGTTTCCTAGGTTTCAGGCTAAGCTCTTTGGTAAGAGAATTGGAGTTGGTTACGCACCAGCTAGGATTCTTGTCATCACTGCGTGACTTTTTCTACATGCCGTTTATTCTTGTTGGCCAGTGGCTATCTAGTAAATATGCAAAGATAAATGCCGTTGCTTACTTCCTCGATATTGCAATCGAGCTGCCTCTCAAAACCGTACTTCGTCTAGTGCGACAATGGACACGTTTTCTAAACGAAAAACACGACCAAATATACTAGGTCGTATCAGGCATAAAATTCTTATGTTAACACGTGCTGCGTGATACAGTGTGTATATGCAACCTTCCGAAAACTCAAATGAACAGCTATCGGGAGTTGGTGTTATATCTGGCGGTAATGTAGTCACATTATCTAACTCACAAGGTGGTTCTAGAGTGATAGCACCTCGAGCAGAGTTTGTTGAAGCAATGCAGCAAGAAACCGCCCAACAGCAAGCCACCGTAGCAACTCCTACGGCTACAGCCGCACCTGCACCCCAGACTAGTTCCACATCCGTGCCATCTAACCCGCCCGCACCTGAACCAGCTATGCCACCCGCTCAACCCGCCTCAAGCCCATTCACAATACCCCAAAATATTAATACGGTCAGTCAAAACGTCTACCCATCATTAGACACGGCACAGCAACGCTCTGCCAAATTTGACGCCGAAAACTATGATCCAGAGTTTGACAGCTCACTACCCGTATCAAGTCGTGTGCCGTCCCTATCAACATTCGCCTGGGTGATTATAGCCCTATCGGTGGCGTCCGTGTTAATCACCACCGTCTCCATGCTTTCCACATTCAGGATTTTTCAGTCAATTATGAGCTCGGGACAAGGTCAGATACTCATGCTACTTATATTTGTGCCAAATATCGCAAGTATTTTTATTGGAGCCTTACTACTCAAAATTAAGAGCGTAACGACCGTAAAAGTACTGCTAATATTGTTGATGATTAATTCGGGTTATGCACTGATTAGCAATATTAGGAGCTTTGTGGTTATCCTGGGCCTATCAAACGCCAATGTTGCCTTTGCATCAAATTATGGTCTAAGAATACTCGTTACAATACTGATAAATGCGGGCCTTCTAATGTGGTTATACTCAATATTTATGCAGATTCGAGCCCTACCTCACAGAGTGTTGCCTGCTCCTGGCGAAAAACAATAAAAAACAGCCTTTCGGCTGATGATTTTGGTACGCCCGGCAGGATTCGAACCTGCGACCTTCTGGTTCGAAGCCAGACACTCTAATCCGCTGAGCTACGGGCGCGTAGATTTACCTCTGTTATTATACCTTATCTTGGCCACCAGGCAACCACTTGACCTGACTTAGGAACGGATAGAACAGATCTTCTTCTAAATCTATCAGTGTACTGCTTAGTTCTGAGGCGTTGGGGTCACGATTAGTAAACTCCACAAAATCTAAATCTTCGAGGACTGCCATAGGTGTAGATTCGGTGCCCTCACCCATAATCATAACAGCTGTTGTGGCTAGCCCGCCTGCAATATCGGCCTGAGAAACCTTGAAATCACGACCAAATAAATCAGGTTTGCCAACGTAGTCTTTTAGGGGCTTGAAGCCGCTGTATGCCAGATATATTCCCGAAACTCCACGGCGCATTGGCCTACAAGTGCTATCTGTGATAACAACGCCAATATCCTTACACTCAAAACGATTAGCCAGATATTCCCTGACCTCGTTGGCAGTTTTCTGCGGGTTACGTGGCCACAATGCATATACATCACCGACGTTCGACTCGTCTATACCAGAATTTGGAATCAGCGTGTTCTGTGAAATCGTAAAGTTTATATGATACTTGTTATCCACCTCAGGCATGTAAAGCTGTGCTTCTCTTCGAACCAGTTCTTGCTTGTCGATTGAGCCAACTGGCTCGTAGGCACCCTCACAGAGAGCCACTATTTTGGAAGTAATCGCCAAAACGCTACCTGGTTTTAACTCAGTTATTGATTTGTCTAGTAATTCAAGCAATGATAACTTGCCTGCTTCTACCCTCGGAGTTTTTATGGGACGTGCAATCATATCTTGGCCTTTGACTTATTTTGATGAGCAACTACTGCAGGTTGAGCTAAATCTTTTTTGAGCCACTTAACGCCCATATATACAAAAGGAGTTTCAATAACAGACAAAGCACAACGTAGCAACCAATAAGGAATAAGCAAACCGACAATAAACGATACATTCGAGTTTAATGAGGCCGAAAAAGAGAAAAACGCAATAGTTAGGAACACAGCCGAGTCAACTAGTTGCGATGCAAAGTTGGATAGATTATTGCGCAGCCATAGGCTCTTTTTGCCTAGTTTTTTCCTGAGTTTAGCAAAAACTGCAACGTCTAGCATCTCTGATATGGCAAAAGCCACTAGGCTAGCAACTGCAAATCGAATCGATGTACCGAATATGGTGTCATAGGCAGCTTCGGTATGCTCATACCTATGAGACGGTGGCAGCGTAGTGAACAGCAATGCCGTCACAAGTTGTAGGGCTATAACCATAAGACCGAGGCGAACTACTTGTCTGGCCCGTTCTGAACCATGAACCTCGACAACCACATCTGTAAGAGTAAACAATAGAGGCATAACAAAGATTGCTACGCTGGCGTTCATGACAAAGCCGCCAATAGTAAACAGGTGGAATGTCTTGCCGCCCATCAACTCAGCAACCAGTACTCCAAATACATACAGAGCAATCAATACTTCAAAGCGGCTTCCCTTAAACATAGATGTATACATTTTATCTACCTCTGGCGATTAATCCAACAAATTGTCGAGATATTGTAAAAATCCTTGCAGCCGCAATATATATCAGCAAGTAAAGTGTTAACTAGCCTAACTAATCTAAAGGAGAAAACAATGGCTGACGAAGTAAGAGAAGTTCGTACAGAACGAGTCCAAGAAGGTAACGAACAAGTTGCTCGCCAATCAATAACTCACAAGACTGCCGACCAACCAGTCTCAAAGGCTCAGCAAATAGTCTACCTAGTATACGGAATTGTTGCAGGTCTTCATGGTCTACGATTCATTCTTTCGCTACTGGGCGCAAACCGCTCAAATGGATTTGCTGACTTTATCTATACAATCACCAACCCATTCGTAGCACCTTTCCGAGGTCTATTCGGTGTTGAGGCTACCTACGGTCGCTCACGTTTTGAAATTGAAACAGTAGTTGCTGTTATAGTCTACGGCCTAATCGCCTGGGTGATTGTTCGTTCACTTGGTCTTGCTAAGAAGAATCCTGAAGCTTAAATAAGTTCTGGACAAACAAAATAGCCCCACCGATAGGGGCTATTTTGTGACGTCTTGTGTCTAATCTTGGAAAGTATTACAGGCGGTCATTTTGCCCGAATTAAAGCCTCGGTTAAACCACGACACTCTCTGTTCTGATGAACCGTGAGTCCAGGTTTCGGGATTTATATTGCCATCTAAAGACTTTTGAATATGATCGTCACCTACGGCCTCCGCTGCATCAACAGCCTCTGATATTTCATTTGGGCCCAAAATCCCCTTTTGTTGGACTGCATAACCCCAAACACCAGCAAAACAATCGGCCTGGAGTTCGAGCTTAACTGATAGGTCGTTGGCGTTTGTGTCGCCATTCTGCTGAGCATTGGTAACCTGCCCCAGAATACCTAGCTGATTTTGGACATGGTGACCAACTTCATGTGCAATTACATAGGCCTGGGCTACGTCGCCACCCTTGGCTCCAAAACGCTTAGTTAGCTCATCGAAAAATGTCTCATCTAGGTAAATCGTACTGTCGAGCGGACAGTAATGTGGGCCCATTTGAGAAGTAGCAATCTGGCAACCTGACTTTGTGACATTTCTGAATAGCACTAACTTTGGTTTTTCGTAACGCTTATTACTCTTGGAGAAAACACCGCTCCATACATCATTGGTTGAGCCAAGAACTGTTGATGCAAAAGTTTCATAGCTATCAAGGCCTTCGAACTGCTTTGTATTGGAGGTCTGTTGGGTCACGGACTGCTGGCTCATCTGTGAAAGGGCCTTTTCGACAGTAGTCATAGTAGGGTCGCCGCTAAGGATGCTGAATGCAACCACCAAGACTAACCCCAATATACCACCCCCGCCAATTATGGCTGAACCAGCTGCGGATCTGCGGTCCTCTACATCACCGCGACTAGAAATTTTATCCCAATACGCCATACTACCTCTTTATAACTAAAATGATAAACCAATACTAGAATAATGACGCCTAAAAGTATGTAAGGTTTATTACATTTTAGTGAGGAGTATGGAAGAACTGTTCATTGACGGCATCGCGTGAGTCTTCGAGTGCTCGCCAAATAAATGAATATTGAAGATCACGTCCGTAATCTTTTGTTATGTCGTTTAACGGCTCTTGACTCTTCATGATTTCTTCAAATGGCAACCAAAGCTCTCCCTTGTGGCGAGGCATCGTCACAATTCCGCCATGAATTGTAAAGTCTTCGATGACACTACCCTCGGATGGGTGCTTCTCGCTAGGCTCGACTTGTCGAACCCAGAAACCAAATGCCTTACCGTTAAAACGATCAACTATATTTCCCGTAGGTACTAGAATAGCAAGGCCACTCTCACTGTCGTATATGGCTTTTGCGTTGACGGAGGTTGACGTTCGAGTGAGCCGAGCCATATTGTCAGTTAGAGTCAAACCACGGATGTCACTAGACCATCTGTCAGCCATATGCCTAGGGTCCTTGTCATAGTTTGTGACCTCTTTAACTAAATCGACTATCTCCCTGAAACCACTGTCCTGGTGCTCATTGTTTAACTTAGACTTCTCCATAGGTCATATATTATACAATCAATATATACAAATGTCACGTATGTATAATTGTTTACAGCCGACAGCAGTCTCCACATGTAATATTTCTGCATGAACCCATACATCGGAACTTTGCGCGCAATAACTGTTTTATTCCTTAGGAGCGTAATTACCAAGGCCGCAATAATAGTTGTCATTGGGCTGGTAGTGTTCTATATGATCATCACTTATCTTGCTACATCAATAGATAGCTGGTGGTGGCTGGCTCTAATTCCTGTGGTGACAGTTACAAGTCTGCTATTTATAATTGGCGGTGCATTGTGGTTTACGACCTATGCCATATTGCCAAAAGGTATGACTAGGCAAGATAAGCGCCGAGTATCTAAGTTCACAAATGACATGCTGTCATTTATAGAAGAAATGAAGATGCCCCTACCTCTTATAGCGGGCAAAATTGCCTGGGATATAGCTCGCCACCAGGATAGCGCAGTTGTTGAGCAGACAATTAATAAGTCCAAAGGCTTAAGCCAAGAGTTTAGGAATTTAGTGGAGATGATGCGTGATATAGGAAGCTAGTCGGTTGTCTTGTTGTTATCAGCTAGACGAGGCTGTTCAGAAGCCGAAAGTGCATCGGCGATTGCGTGTGCAACGATAGCCGCCTGCTCACGGCTCATGCCTATACGCGCAGTCGTAAGTAGCGAAGACTGACCTGAACTCTGGCCAAAAGTAATTACAACGCCACTCTTGCTGGCATTTACCTGTACATTGTCACTGTAAATTATGCGAGGATCTACGGCCATCATTACTAGAGTGCTTTTGTTACTGATGGGATTCTTCTCATCAGAAAAGTCAGCTGATTCATCGAGCTTGCTCCTATGGTAGCCTGCTAATTCCCACAAGCCTAAAGCCTCGCCTTCATCAGTATCGAAGTGACTAAGTAGAAGCATCAGTATGTCTTCACTTGGTCGTGACTCGCCTGCCTCCACGCTGCGCATATAGGCCTCATCAACCTCAACGGCTCCCGAAACATCCGACAGTGTTTCTTGCATTTTGTCTCTGAGAGCTTTGAGCCTCTCGCCAAGTAACTTGAATGGTGCAGTTGGTTTTTGGTCACTCATCGTGAATATTATACTACATCTTAATCTGTTAGCCAGTTAGATTAAACCACACAAACTACTATATAATGGTTAGTGATGAATATACTCCAGGACGTGTCGCTTAAAGACTACTCAACTATGAGACTTGGCGGTAAAGCCGCATACATGGTCGATGTGCACGAACGTAACGAGGTAGTCGGTGCAGTCGAGTGGGCCGAGAGCCAAAAACTGCCGTTTATTGTTGTAGGTGGCGGTAGTAATATCGTTTGGAAAGATGAAGGCTTCCCTGGCCTGGTTATAGTTAACAAGATAATGCGTTTTGAAGAACAAAATGAAGATGGTGAGAACTACTACGTGACTGTTGGTGCAGGTGAAAATTGGGATAGTGTAGTCGAGAGAGTTACAGCCAAAGGAGCAACAGGTATTGAATGTTTGAGTTTGATACCTGGTACTGCTGGCGCTACACCTGTGCAAAATGTTGGAGCCTACGGTCAAGAGGTCAAAGATACGATAGCCACAATCGAGGTCTATGACAGTAAAGAGAAAAGGTTTAATACTCTTCAGGCCTTTGAGTGCGGCTTTGGCTACCGAACCAGTCGCTTCAAGACTGTCGACAGGGGTAGATTTGTAATTATCTCTGTTACTTTTCACCTAAGATTAAGTGATCCTGCCGAGCCATATTATGCCGCAATTGACAGCTACCTAAAGGAGCATAATATTCAAAATCCTACCCCCATGACCCTGCGTTATGCAGTTAAGTCCATTAGGATGTCCAAACTGCCCGATCCCGCCGAAGTTGCTAATAATGGGTCATTCTTTGCAAATCCGATTGTTGACCTTGAGACATATAATAGTATCATTTCTGCGAATCCCAACGCACCATCATGGCATGTGGGGGCAAACCAGTTCAAGATTCCTGCAGCATGGCTCATTGAGCAAGCAGGCTTCAAAGATTTCCACGATTCCGAAACAGGTATGGGTACATGGCCCTCCCAGCCGCTTGTGATGGTAAACGAGAGTGCAAAAACAACCGCCGACCTGATTGCCTTTAAGCAAAAAATTGTCGACGGTGTTCAGGAGAAATTTGGCATCACACTAGAGCAAGAGCCAGAGCTTTTGCCACTGTAGTGCCAATATCTAATAGAATTTTATATAAACGCAGATAGCGAGAGCACGGATTTAGGCGCAAATAGACTATTAATCTTTTTTGTCGCTCGGTAGCGGGAAGCGTTCCGCAAATGTGCGAACTTGCTCTCTAAGCTGCTTGAGTTTCGCCTCATCATTACGATTATCTATAGCCTGCTTCATCCACTCGGCTATAGTAGCCATGTCAGATTCTTTAAGCCCACGGGTCGTAACAGCAGGGGTACCGAGACGGATACCACTAGGAGTGAACGGTGGCAATGGATCATCGGCAATGGCATTTTTGTTAAGAGTTAGACCAATCTTATCTAGCGCCTCCTCAGCAACTTTTCCGTCTATACCGAAACTACCATAAACATCAGCCAGTATTAGATGATTACTGGTGCCGCCAGTGACCAGTTTAAAGCCACGCTTTTTAAGCTCTTCGGCCAAAACGGACGCATTCTTTAGAATTTGCTCAGCATAGGTCTTGAACTCAGGCTTGAGTGCTTCACCAAAAGCAACAGCCTTGGCCGCAACTATATGATCATGTGGTCCACCCTGCGTACCAGGAAATACTGCTCTATCAATCAACGTCGGAAGATTTTCGAGCGTCTTATCGGGGGCCTTGAGCGGGCTGCTGACCTTACCCCTACTTAGGATGAGACCACCACGAGGACCACGTAAGGTCTTGTGGGTAGTAGTTGTAATGACATGGAAACCGTAGTCAAACGGATTCTTGGCAACTCCTGCTGCTATTAGGCCTGCAATATGAGCCATATCAGCCATTAACATACAATCATCACCCACTTCTTTGGCAATTTCGGCAAATTTAGCATAATCCAGCTCTCGAGGATAGGCGCTAAAACCCGCTAAAATAATCTTTGGCTTGTGCTCTAGAGCTAATTGACGTAGCTCCTCATAATCTATTTCTCCAGTAGTCGGATCCTTCATTTTGTAGCGAATGAAATTGTACTGGTGAGCGCTACGGGTAACAGGTGCGCCGTGCGTCAGGTGACCACCATGGCCCAGGTCCATCGCCAATACAGTATCGCCTGTTTCTAACCAAGCATAGTAGACAGCCTCATTGGCAGGAGCACCCGAGTGCGGCTGGACATTAGCATGATCGGCCTTGAATAACTTCTTGGCCCGTTCGATTGCCAAAAGCTCAACTTTATCAGTAAAGTCCTGACCGCCATAATACCTTTTGCCTGGATAGCCCTCGCTATATTTATTGGTAAAAATACTACCCATGGCCGTAAGTACGTCACAACTTACATAATTTTCGCTTGGGATTAGCTCAAGTCCATCACGCTGCCTCTGAGTCTCGGCAATAATTAGCTGTTCAATTTCTGTATCTTTCATTGGTAATCTCCCCTTTTAGATTGCAAACTTACCCGCTGAAGGGTCCGCACATCACGACCAGTAATTGAAGCAGCTACAACATAAGCTTATTTTAACACCCAAACTAACTCTTGAATGTAGTAAAAATGTGTATAACTACCCTTGTGTAATATCATTTAAGGTATATATTTAGGAATATGAACAATACAAACGAACGAATCGGTCAACTTATTTCTCATATACGCCAAGAAAGAGGCCTAACTCAGGCTGAATTTGCTAAACGGCTTAGCACCAGCCAATCAGCCGTGAACCGCATGGAGCATGGTAAGCAAAACCTCAGTCTGGAAACGCTAGGCAGAATAAGCGATGTGCTGAACAAGCAGTTAGTCAGCCTTGGCAATGGTTCAGTCAACCTACGCATCGAGGGCGGACATGAACTAAAGGGCGAGATTCAACTCAAGACAAGCAAAAACGCCGCCGTTGGCCTGCTGTGTGCCTCACTACTCAATCACGGCACTACACGTTTTTTGAATTTCCCAAGAATCGAAGAAGTCTACAGGATTATCGAAGTGCTAGAAAGTATCGGCGTCCAGGCACGCTGGTACAACGGCAACAATCTTGAACTTAAACGACCCGAAAAATTGAATCTCGATAAAATGAACGCTGATGCTGCCCGCCGTACCCGATCGGTGCTGATGATGATGGGAGCCTTGATGCACGATTACAAAGAGTTCAAGATTCCTTACGCTGGTGGTTGCAAACTAGGCACTCGCACTGTTATGCCCCACATGTACGCACTAAATGAATTTGGCGTCGATATCGCCGCTAACAAGGGATACTACCGAGTAAGCGTCAACAAAAAGTCACCTGGTGAGGTTGTTTTGTATGAAGCTGGCGACACTGTAACCGAACAAGCCCTATTTGCTGCTGCCAGGACTACTGGCGAGACAACTATACTGTTTGGAACTGTTAACTACATGGTCCAAGACGTCGTGTTCTTTTTACAAAAATTAGGTGTAAAGATAGAGTTTGGCAAGGGTACGTCCATAAAAGTAACTGGCATCGGGCCGATTAAAAAGAATATCAGTTACAGCCCCGCCGAAGACCCAATCGAGGCCATGTTCTTTACCTCTGCGGCCGTTACTACAAACTCCAGTATCACTATCAAACGTGTACCAATCGACTTTATGACACTCGAGCTCATCAAGCTCAGGACTATGGGCCTCAAATTCGACCAATCAGAAGTCTACAAAGCAGATAACGGCAAGACTCGATTAGTAGATATCAAGATACACAAACATGACGGTAGCCTAAAAGCACTTACTGAAAAAATCCACCCCGCTACCTATCCTGGTCTTAATGCCGACAACTTACCATACTTTGTACCAATCGCTGGTGTATGTAAGGGTCGTACCCTCATTCATGATTGGATGTATGAAAACCGGGCCATCTACTACACCGAGATGGCAAAGGTAGGTATGCAAGTAGAGCTAGCCGATCCTCATAGAATATATATCCAAGGACCAACCAAGTTCAATAAAGCAGATGTAGTGTGTCCTCCTGCCCTGCGCCCAGCCAGTCTATTACTTATAGGCATGATGGCCGCCGAAGGTATTTCGACGCTACGCAACATTTACACGATTGAACGAGGCTACGAGGACCTAGCAGAACGCCTGAACTCCCTAGGTGCTAAGATTCAGGTATTCCACGACTTTTAGTCTGATCGACCTCTATTACGAACTGGCTCTGTTTGTTATAATGTCAGGGCCAGTCGCTATGCGGGTATCGTACAATGGCTTCGTATGCCAGCCTTCCAAGCTGGAGATGAGAGTTCGATTCTCTCTACCCGCACCATTTTTATATTTCTGTTCCGCCAAAGGCGGTATCTTAGGCCCCGGTAGCTCAGCTGGATAGAGCAAGAGACTTCTAAGCTCAAGGTCACAGGTTCGAATCCTGTCCGGGGTACCAAGCTAAACCTAACCTGCATAATACTTATTTATTGGCGTGTTTTGGTTGTTATAAGTAGCTTTTTGAGGTATAATCACCTCTGTTATACGCATTTGGCGGATGTAGCTCAGTTGGTTAGAGCGCTGGATTGTGGCTCCGGAGGCCGTGGGTTCGAACCCCATCATTCGCCCCAAAATGAACGTTTTATGCTCCTCTTTTGAGGAGCTTTTTGTTGGCTGTTATAATAGACATCAAGAGAGGAAAATAAATGAAAAAGCTTGTTCAGTTCGTCCGAAACTACAAATGGTTTGCGATTGCATTGCTTGGTGCATCATTGGGATTGGGTCTTCAGCTCGCAGGTCACACTACTGCAGCAAAATGGGTGTTAATAGTCACTGCAACCATTGAGGCTATAAACATGACTGTTGGCATGTACAATGACCTGCGCGATGGTAGGTACGGAGTAGATATACTTGCCTTAACCGCTATTGTGGTCTCTTTTGTTATGCATGAATACTGGGCTGGCATGGTTATCATACTCATGCTCACAGGCGGTGAAGCTCTCGAAGATTTTGCTGAACATCGTGCCAGAACTGAACTTGATGCGCTACTGAGTAGAGCGCCACAAAAAGCCCACCTACTGAGAGGCAGCAAAGAAGTTGACGTCGTAGCAAGTAAAGTCGAAGCTGGCGATAAAGTTGTTATCCGACCTGGTGAAGTCGTTCCAGTTGACGCCAAGATAGTTGAAGGAACGGCCAGCTTTGATGAGTCCAGCCTAACTGGCGAAAGCATACCTGTTATCAAAAAAGTTGGTAGTGAGATTATGAGCGGATCTGTAAATATGGACGGTGCTATAGTGGCTGAGGCTTTGCGCTCAGCAGCTAATAGCCAATACGAGCAGATTGTGAAGTTGGTGCAGGCTGCCGCCAACAGCCAAGCGCCATTCGTGCGATTGGCCGACAAGTATGCCATTCCCTTCACGGTCATATCCTTTGGTATTGCAGGGGCTGCATGGGGCCTAAGTGGCGACTCGCTGCGCTTCTTGCAAGTTCTGGTAGTTGCAACTCCCTGCCCGCTGATTCTAGCTGCACCAATTGCGATTATTTCTGGTATGAGCCGTGCGGCCAAACACGGTATTATAGTCAAAACTGGTTCAGCACTTGAGAAACTTGCACAGGCAGAAACATTCGCATTCGATAAAACAGGTACGCTCACGGAGGGACAGCCAAAAGTTGAGAAAGTCATAACTTACAGCAAGTTCACCAAAAAAGATGTCATTGGTTACGCTGCGGCTCTAGAACAAAGCAGCAATCATGTATTAGCCAAAGCAATAGTCGATAAGGCTAAGTCTCTTGGAGCTACTCTGCCAAAAACGAAGCACGTAACCGAATTAGCGGGTCATGGGCTAGAGGCAAAAATCGGCGCAAAACAAATACTAGTCGGTCGCCTCAGTATGCTTGACGATTATCAGATTAAAGTCCCTGCCAAATTTAAGGCTGAGGCCGTTCAAACAACCGCATCTTTTGTAGCAATTGACGGTGAATTGGCTGGACTAATTAGCTTCGATGATAAGATCCGCCCCGACACCAAAAAAACCATAAAAGACCTGTTCTCCCAGGGTGTCAAATCAGTTGTCATGATAACTGGCGATAACCGTCATGTTGCCAAGAAGATATCAAAATCGCTTGGTATCACAAAAGTCCATGCCGAAATGCTACCAGGCGATAAAATCCGTGCCATCGAGAGTATCGAGCAACGTCCAGTCGCTTTTATCGGTGACGGCGTCAATGATGCGCCTGCGTTAACTGCTAGCGATTTAGGCATTGCCCTTGGTGCTCGCGGCTCAACGGCGGCCAGTGAATCGGCTGATATAGTTATAATGCTCGAGGGGCTCAAACATGTCGCCGAAGCTAGGCACATAGCCAAGCGCACCTTCTTTATAGCTCAGCAAAGTATTTTAATTGGCATTGGCCTGAGCATCGTATTGATGCTTATCTTTGCAACGGGTAAATTCAAGCCAATCTACGGGGCTGCTATTCAGGAGCTCGTAGATATTGTCGTTATATTCAACGCCTTGCGAGCTCATGGCAAATTTAGTGCGCCCAAAAAGCTTAAAGTATCAGCCTAAAGACTGCTACTAAGCACTAAGGCAAACAGCATAGGAACAACTATATTGTCGAATCCATGTGCTATATTTTCAGCGGCCGTGGCCATGAGTGGGAGCAGAACAAACATAATGGGGCTCACATGACCATGCGAAAAAGTTGTATAAAAGGCCATGATTACGTAGCAAGCCACTGCAAATGTTGCCGTACCTGCTATACTCTTGCGGCGGCCAAAGACTTTGTATCGGTTGGTGTCACCAAATAATGTTCCGACAACTGCCGCTAAACCATCTCCTAGGCTCAAGGCCATCATCGAAGCAGCAAATATCCACTTGCTCGTGACTATGAACGACAATATACCAATAGCTAAGGCAAAGACCACCTCACTATAGGCATCACGTTTGGTGCCATGGATTGAATGGAACACGTTGTACCTTGTAGAAAACAAAATCACTATTATGAAAGCCGCACTCAGGAGTTGAATCTGGCCCCAGCTTAGAAAAAAAGGCCAGAACGCAACGATTGTTCCGACCACTATATGTATGAATTTTCGGGTTAGCTCTGAATGTATCTTTTTTGCTCTAGACAACCACTCTGCAAACATAAGCACCACAAAGGTGACAAATAAAACAGCGATAAGTTTTAACATAATTACATTTTATCAGGTAGTTCAAGCGTGACTAGGTCTTTGGCAGTATTAAGTTTGCGAACCATTGGCGACCAGTCAACTGTTCGTCTGAGTTTCCTAGGCTCCTGCTCTAGTTTAACAGTGCTCTCTAGGTTGATAGTCCACATCTCACAATTTCTAACGCTATTGTAGCCAAGGGGGACTTTCTTTTCCTGACCATCAGCATCTAATGCAGCCTGCATAAATGTCGAGCTTGTGACCAACAATATATCCTTACCTACAAAGCGCTTGCAGGACTTGATGGCTTGCAAGAACTCAGTTGCCCTCTTGGATATGTCTTGCATGTTCTCGCCCTTGTATATTTTGGGCAAATATCTACTAGACATAACGGTGCGCATAAGCGGCTGACCGATAAATGGCGGCAGATGCATTTTGCGCCCCTCTAGTACCCCCATATTAAGTTCTAGAGCTTCTGGGACCGTCACTATTGCGTGGCGTCTTTTCTGTTTTTTGGCGATGTGATGAGCCGTATCAATACAACGGCGGCGTGGTGCGGCAATGATGGCCTCAAAGTCTATCCCTGACAGGGCGTAGGCAGTTTGCATTGCCTCCCCCTGGCCTCTGTTGGAGAGGCGCGTATCTATCTCTGGCTTACCAGCACCTTCTATAATGCCTCGGGCATTTCCTAGTGACTGCCCGTGACGTACCATATGTAGTCTAATTATTTTTTGATCGTGTACCATAAGCTCTCGATTACAATTTTTGGTCGGGGTGACTGGATTTGAACCGGCGACCTCAGCGTCCCGAACGCTGCGCGCTACCAAACTGCGCTACACCCCGATAGATTCATAGTACACCCAGATTACCAGAGGCTCAATCTGTTGTCTAGCTATCACCTATCATGCATGGACAAGTGAAATACACAACATATGGTGTTTAGCGTTGACTGCGAATCACTAACGACTGGTATAATGATGGCATCATGAGACAACTGCAAAAAATTACAAAACGTGAGTTCAAGGTCGCTAACATTATTATTTTCGTTGCCAGTTTGGCTGTTCTAAGCATCGTACTTAGAGTGGTGCCACACACCGCTAATATTGCTCCCGTAGGTGCCCTTGCACTGCTGTCAGGAGCTGTTCTCAGCCGACGTGCAGGCATTTTTGTACCAGTAATCGTTATGATTGTGGCCGACTTGATTATTGGGCTGCACTCCACGGTGTTATTTACTTGGCTAGGGTTTGGCATGGTAGGCCTGTTTGGATCATTGCTAGCTAAACGCAGTGTGCTGTCTCGTATTGGCCTCGGTGCGCTCGGTTCGGCTGCTATCTTTTACCTGATATCTAATTTTGGTGTTTGGCTTATCACTGGTATGTATGCCCACACACTTACAGGTCTTATCGAATGTTACACCATGGCGCTGCCCTTCCTGCGTGCTAGCTTTATGGGCGACTTGGCCTTTGCGACTGCATTCTTTGGGGTTTATGCGGTTCTAAGGGATTATCTTGACGAATACACCACCATCAGCGTTACGCCCACCCGAAGCACTAGCAAAAAGTCGGCAAACATATAGACAGATCGCAGGTAACTAAAAAAGCTCGAAATAAATCGAGCTTTTTTATTGGTCGGGGTGAAAGGACTTGAACCTTCGACCTCGCGGTCCCAAACCGCGCGCGCTAGCCACCTGCGCCACCCCCCGAAAACAGGAGTATTGTAACAGATAAAAACTGTTTAATCCAGCTGATCATCGCATGGAATATTATAGAGCAATCGGGCGCTGAATGTCTGGGAGCCTGCACTAGTTCTATGCGCCTGTTATGTCTCCTGTTACAGCTCTGGTTACTTCATCAGAAGGGGTCTGACCATTGGCGAGGGTATGCGCATTTACTGAGTCACATTACTAATACGTACCCCTTTTGCGTCTAGGCTTACATTTGTTAGAAAACTTTCTTCTCAGTGGCCAGAATCTCGTCCTCGGATTCAGGATTGCGGCGTTCGTCATTGTAGAAATTTAGTCTTGTCCTCTTGAGCATTGGATAATTCCTCAGTTCTTCGATCCTCGGATGCATAGTGCCAAAGTCACGCTTCCAGTACTCAATTATCCTCAAAGGCCTCATATCTATTTCCCTATTTAAATACTTATTGTAGTTCTATAAACTCAATCTATTAGTACAGACTAGGCTCGATGCGAGAATACGAATGCTTGGCTGTAAAAATCGTTTTCACTTCCTAGGCCTTTTTCGGTCTCGTAATAAGCGTATATGTGGCCGTATCGCGGTAGTATATAGTTTTGAGGAAAATGGCTCGAATAGTACTCCTCTGTATCTACGTCAACCTTTACCCCTCTTTTTGTGACATACAGAGCTGGGGGCTGCCGAAGGACAAGTTTTCTTGAAATTACGTCGTCAAACGTATGTTTCTCTAAAGACTCAGCCCACTCCGTAAAGAAGATTAGGTCAAGAACGTAGTCTTTAGAAATTTGCTGATATTCATTAATACCGCGCTCAAATAGTCTGAATGCCCTACTAGCCACATCCTTAATGTCTAAATCATTCAATGAACTATATAAACTATCTAGCTCCATTGAACTATAGAAGTTGTCACTGACTTCTTCTAGTAGCTGCTCGGAACTGAGCCATTCACGTATTAGTGCTTCATGCTCGTCTATCTGGGCATTTGCCATCCAGCCCTCCTCAAGAAATCCATTTCTTTCTTTGTCAACTTTCTGCCTCCATGTTTCCATGTTCCATCATTGTTCAACGCACTACCTCCCCTGATATGTATATGAGGTTTCTCGCCATGTCTAGGTGCGCCTTTATCTAAACGTTCAATCGACTTGGGCGCACGACCCTTACGAATATCGTTATTAATTTGATTGAGAGATTTTCTCGCAACCTTACCAGACACCTTAGCGCTGTCTCCAACTACTGGTATAAATCCTATAGCACTTAGTCCAGCACCTGTAT
>CAZDAD010000005.1:0-40879 GCA_964503715.1 uncultured Candidatus Saccharibacteria bacterium
GTATACACACTTTCCAGGCGTGCTCCTTCAACCACTCGGACACCTCTCCATGTGCAATGATGGCATTATAGCTCAATGAGTGACGAAATTACTACGCTTTTATGCTTGCCTTAGGAGTAATCCAGAGGCTAAACTGAGATGTAATGGCCCTCATAAGTTTGCGAGAAGTTAGTAAGCTTTATGGCTTCGGCGATGCCACGACGCTGGCGCTTGACGAAGTTTCATTAGAGGTTGAAGAGCGCGACTTTATAGCTGTTATGGGACCTAGCGGCTGCGGTAAGTCGACTTTACTAAATATTATTGGCCTACTAGACAGGCCTAGTCACGGTGATTATTTGCTGAGGAACCGTCGCGTATCTAAGCTTCGCGCGGGCCAGCGAGCTAAGATTCGCCGTGATACTGTTGGTTTTATTTTTCAGTCTTTCAATCTGTTGCCGAGGATGACGGTTATTGAGAATGTTTCTTTGCCACTCCTTTACAAAGGTGTTGGAGTATCCAAGAGGGTCAAGCTTGCTTCGGCGATGGTTGAGCGTGTGGGCTTGCGTGAACGAGAATTTTACTACCCCAGACACTTAAGCGGCGGTCAGGCACAGTGTGCGGCAATAGCTCGGGCCCTTATAAATGATCCTTCAATTATTATCGCCGATGAGCCAACTGGTAATCTCGATACCATTAGTAGCCGTCTCGTTATGGAGCTTCTGAGCGATATCCATCAAATGGGAAACACAATTATCTTTGTAACCCACAATCCTGAGCTCACAAGGTACGCCAATCGTGTTGTATACATGCGTGACGGCGCTATAATTCACGACGAAAAGACAGAGATAGGTGAAGTTGCCCCTATGGCCCGAAAAATTATGTTTAATGTTCCTATGAAGACCGAGGAAGACGACTTAGCGGGTGTATCGGTGCTCATGCAGAACGTCCCCGATGCAAGTCAAACAGATGTACCACATGGTTTCAGATCAACTGATAGCAAGAAGAAAAAGAAGGTTCGCAGCAAACGTCGAAGCAGCAAGAAAACCGCCAAGGAGTCCAAGAAATGACCATGTCACGCGGCAACTTACAGATGGCCTTTGCCAATGTCAAATCTGCCCGTTGGCGAAGTATGCTAACAATGCTAGGTATTATTATTGGCATTGTCTCGGTAGTTATGGTCGTTGGTATTGGACAGGGTGTTAAGCACGAAATATCAAGGCAGATAACTCAGTTTGGCAGCGATTTAGTAACCATAAGGCCTGGCGCTAAGGCCCAATCTGGTAAATCAGTCACGAGCACTGACCTTCTTTTTGGTATGAACAGCGTTAGCGGCTTTACATCCAAGGATTTAGCGGCCGTCAAGGCAGACCCTACCGTCAGGCTAGCTGCTCCTTTAAGTATTGTATCTGGTAGCGTTGAGACTCAAGACGAGAAAGCTGAGTCGCCATTAGTAATTGCGACCAATGCCTCCCTGCCCAGTGCCCTAAATCATAAACTCGAGTACGGTGATTTCTTTGGACAGGATGTTGAGTCGACTTCTACGGCAGTTATAGGCAAAGAAGTTGCCTCGAACCTCTTTAAGGATGAGGCGCCGCTAGGCCGAAGCTTCACCTTTAGATCGCATACATTTATTGTGAGAGGCGTTTTTGAGGACTTCAGAACTACGCCATTGTCACCAACGGCTGATTTTAATAACGCAATCTTTATCCCCTACCCCGTAGCTGAGCAAATCAGCGGTGGTGGTACGCAGATGTATGCCATTCTGGCCAAACCACACGACCCTCAGGGCGTAGAGCGAGCGGTTGACTCAATCGAAAAGAGCCTCAAGGCCGAGCGTGGTGGTACGAGTGACTTTAGGGTACTTGATCAGCAGCGAAATGTAGAGGACAGCAGTAATGTGCTTAGTCTTTTAACAACTATGATTGCGGCTGTGGCCGCCATCTCGCTTCTAGTGGGCGGAGTTGGCATTATGAACATCATGCTGGCAACAGTTACGGAGAGGACTCACGAAATCGGTGTCCGCAAGGCAATCGGCGCAACCAACCGCCAGATAATGAACCAGTTCGTACTCGAGTCGGCTGTTATTAGTATGATTGGCGGCTTCTTGGGGGTAGTTATATCAGTCGCTGGAGTTACCTTGCTCAGGTTATATACATCGCTGAAACCGATTATATCCTGGGAGGCTATTGCAATTGCAACGGTGGTCTCTCTGGCGATTGGTATAGTATTTGGCGCTACGCCTGCTCTGAAGGCGGCCCAGAAAGATCCAATTGAATCTTTACGACATGAATAGTGTGGCGATAACCGCCAAGCCAGAAATAGTCATCAATCCGAATGCACACCAACCAATGAATTTTGGAAGGCGTTTGTTTACCCAGTGACCCATTATCTTTTTGTTGCTACTGATCAGTATTATGAACAGCAGGATTACGGGTGCAACTAAGGCATTACCGACTGCTGCGTATATCAAGGCTTTTATTGGGTCAAGCCCTACGAAGTTGATTCCTAGTCCGACTAAGACCGAGATGATAATGACCCCGTAAAAAGCATGGGCCTGGTTGAGATTGCGGTAAAGCCCCTCTTTCCAGCGGAAGCTCTCGGCTAGTGCATAAGAACTAGAACCAGCAAGTACTGGTATGGCCAGTAGACCCGTACCGATTATTCCGAGTGCGAACAAGGTGTATGTTGCGTCGCCAGCAAATGGTCTGAGCGCCTCTGCGGCTTGAGCTGCCGATGTGATATTTGTTATGCCGTGGCTATGGAGTACACCGCCACACGCAGCGATAATGAAGAACATCACAGCATTGGACAAGAACATCCCTACCCATACATCGAACCTCATTTTCTTAATGTCTTCTGGGTCGGTCTTGGTCTGTCTGGAATGCACTGTAGTTTTGCCCTTCATGATTTGCTCTTCTACTTCTTGGGAAGTTTGCCAAAAGAACAAGTATGGAGAAATCGTTGTCCCCAGAATGGCCGAGAGTAGCAAGAAGCTATCTTTGTTCATGGGCATCTGTGGCATCCACGAATGGCGTAGTACTTCTGCCCAATCCAACTTTGCTAGTATCGCCGAAAGTATGTATGACAGCAGTATAAGCGCTAGCCATTTGAGATATTTGGCATATTTGGCGTAAGGCGTGAATATCTGAAGACCTAGGCTGAAAAGCGCAAAACCAACTACAAGTAGCCAGAAGTTTAGTTGTGGGTAGAGTAGCTGGGTTGCCTTGGCCATGGCGCCAAGGTCAGCGCCAATATTAAATGTGTTGGCGGCAAACAGTAGCAGAGTGCATGCCATAAGTGCACGGCGAGAAAAGAACACCCTTATATTGTGAGCCAGTCCTCTGCCAGTAACGAGACCGATACGTGCGCACATCTCCTGAACGACAGCCATCAGGGGGAATGTCCACGCCGAGAGCCACAAAAACTGGAAACCGTATTGAGCGCCAGTTTGCGAGTATGTTGTTATTCCAGAGGGGTCGTCATCGGACGCACCCGTGGTTAGCCCTGGGCCGAGCGTGTGCCAATAGTCCTTTGTCCTCTGGATTACATGTACATTTGGCAGGCTGGCAGCAATATTTTCTGCTCCTGCTACAGTTAAATCAAGCACTTCAGCTGGTGCTTCGACTGTTCTGGTGATAAAATCTTTGCTTTTTTTATGCGACATTTCTGCATTCTTAGCCTTTAGGCTGGAACACTAATAACTTGCTAACATTTTAGCATGAGCGTCTTATTGCTACTAGAAGCCGAGTATGGGCCCGTAGTAATACCAGAACTGTTTTAGGATTAGGATGATTATCGTGACTGCAATCGCTAGCAAAGTATCAATGTGGTGTCGTCTCACAAAATTTGCAATTGTTAGCAGAGTTCCGTTCGGTCTTAGAATCTTTTTTTCAATGTTGTACAGGGTTGTGTATAGGAATACGACTATTGTTGTGCACCAGACTATCATGCAGTAGGGGCACAGCGAGTGAATTACAAAAAGACTGGTGGTTATGAATAATAGCACTACTATTACTCCGAGTGTTACACCCGCTTGTAGTACCTGCCAGAACCACTTCTTGAGTTTGGCGCCTGCTAGAAGTAGCCCGCCCACAGCAGTTAGCATCGAAAAAGCAATTATTCCGAATATAGAGTTATCTACGCCCAGGGCCTCTGATTGCCAGGTATGCATAACTGAGCCACAGCTAACCACTGGATTGAGGTCACAGGATGGGCTGTAGCTTGGATTGGCCAGTAAATTCATTTTGTCTACAGTGAGAATGACAGAGCTTAGTACGCCTACAATGCCCATAATTATCAATATGTATGGATAGGCACTGCCTAAATTGATCGATTTATTTTTCTTCAGCATACAACCATTATCTCACACATAAGCGTCTAGTCTACTCCGTGCAGCTGCCTGTGGCTACACTTGGTTGTTGGCTATTACTAGTATTTACAGCTTCTTTGACAGCACCAGATACAAGAGCATAGCCGACCTGTCCATTTGTAGTTGACTCGGCGAAAATCAGACCAATAACCTCGCCGCCCTTATTGACCAATGGACCACCTGAATTACCGTGTTGAATGTCGGCATTTATGGAGTATATTTCACGCTCAACATCTGCTTGGTTATATATATCTTTACCTGTGGCACTGAACCTTTCCAAAACATTAGCTGGGCTTAATTTGAAATCACCGCCCCCAGGGAAGCCCATGGCTAGAGCTGCTGAGCCAACTTCGACTTTATCAGTATTCAGCTTAAGCGGAAGCCCCGAAAGATTACTGGAGGCCAAAATAGCCACGTCCAGCCTGGCGTCAAAGAGTATAGCTCGCGCTGTGTGTTGGCCATTGCCATCGACTATTATGGGTTTTTTCACTCCAGCAATGACGTGAGCATTGGTCATTACCAAGTCTTTGCCAATTACAAAGCCAGTGCCTTGAGTTATACCACCACAGCCGACCCCCTCCACTTTGACGACAGATTCTCTAGTCATCTCGACTGCTTGATCGAAGTCTCCCACTGATGGCAGAGGAAGGCTTGTGTCGATCTTTGGTTCGAGCCCTGTAAATACATCTGGGAAAGCATTAGGATTTAGCAGGTGTCCGATTTTGGCCACACTGCTTGGGACTTTGGGCATTATCTCAGTAACCTTAGCTGTTATACGTGAGCCATTAAGCTGACTCTGAATATTTTTATCAGGCGTGTTAGCAAAAACCGCTGCACCTAGCCACACCATGACGATTAGCATAGCCCCACCGACTACGGCACCAACGCCACGGTCTATGTAATCAATTAGCTTTTTGCGTTTGGAGTTATCGACATGACCCCTTATCATATCGCCAAAGAGTGAGCCGCCCATCGAAAAGATAGCGACGAATATCATCATAACAGCGAGAGCCATGACCGTCTTTGAGCTTGGTGTATGCATTTGTCCGACCAAAAAGCTTTGGGTAAATAGGCCTAGTGCAATACCTATGCCAACGCCGATTGAACTGGCTGTCTGACGAATCATGCCAATTTCAATTCCACGGAGTACGGCCGTGAGCAACATCGCCAGTATCAAATAGTCTAGTGTATTCATCTTGTTTTTACCGTGAACTTTTCTTTGGCATGAAATATAAGTGTGAAAATGGCTAGTATTCCTAAGAATAGGAGATATACGCAACGATCTATGGCATTTGCAGCCACAATATCACTAGTACTTATGCTATGTATTTGCTGCGTAAATACCAAGAAGGCTTCTCTAATGCCTATCGCACCAGGTGTTATTGAGGCGAATAGGGCCATGTTAGCAGTGCCTGTATAAGTGGCAATTTGGCTGATACTAATAGTTGGGTTAACGTGTTTTAGCTCAATGGCATAAATAATAGTCTGAGCTGTTAGCTGGACCGCTGTTGCAATTACTAGGAGGATTATTAACTTTAAGGGTTGTGATAGTTTTGGTGTGTCTGACGAATTATTGTGGCCCAGGTACCTGACTAACAAAACGGCGGTCATGGCCGATAGAATTATGGCGAAGATTGATTGCCACGGCTTTAGACTGGGTACAAAAATCATAGCCAGGCTGATTGTCGCATAGATTGCGTAGTATAACAGTGTAGCAAACAGATATTCCTTGACCTTCATTTTGTGTTTTTTGTATAGGTATGCGCCCCGTACGGCTGGACCGCTCTGCCCTGGCCCGAAAAAATTGATTATAGTTGTGTAAGAGTTCAATAGCCAGCTCTCGGAACGGTCTAGATTCTTGCCAAATAGGGCTAGGCTAATACGCAGCACCCAGGCAAGTGCGGCAAATGTAACCGTTAGTAGTAGTATTATTTTGATTACTACTACGCTCGAAAGACTCCTCAAAGTCTGTCCAACTTCTGGGTGGCCATCAATGTAATGCCAAAACATTAGCAGTGTAGCAATTATTAGTAAGGGCGCTAAAATCCTTTTGAGAGAAGTAAGCATTAACTGAATCATATCACGAAGTTATGCCCCGAGGTAGCGTATACTATTTACTAATGCGCTTCGTTAACACATTAGCGGAAAAGGTCCAACACGTCCTATCTTCTAGGGCATTTTATTTGAGTGTATTAGTTTTTTTTGTTTTTGAGTCCCTGTGGTTAGTCTTTTCGGCAGTTTATCCGATGGCTTTTGATGAGGACGTCCATTTTGGAATTATTAAGCTCTATGCTCATTATGGCCATCCGTTTCTACCCGTAGAACTACCTGGCTCAGAACAGTTTGGCGCCGTAGCCCGAGATCCTTCATTCCTCTACCAGTATCTGATGAGCTATGTGTACGGTTTTTTTAGTATCTTTACTCATAATGAGGTAACTCAGATCGTCCTCCTTCGACTGGTTAATGTTGCTATGGCCGTGGTTTCATTACCACTTTTTGCCAAGCTTATGCGTAAACTAGGAGTTTCTAGCGCCCTAACTAATATCACGCTTGCTATATATGTTCTCATACCAGTAGTACCGCTGTTGGCAGCTCAAATAAACTATGACAATTTAGTGTTAATACTTGTGCCACTGGTATGCTTGGCGGCAATCGAATGCCTAGAGGAGCTCAAGAACCATCGAATTGTCGTACATGAATGGTTATTAATGTTCCTGATGTTGGGCTTAATGGTCCTTGTGAAGTACGCTATGTTGCCATTTGTCGGAGTGTTTGTATTGGCCTTGGCGGCTGCTTCTGCTCGCTATGTTTGGGGTGAGCATCGCAAGATAGGCAGAGAACTCAAATCTTCGTGGCGCAAGCGGCCGAAGCTTAGAGTGAATATTCTGTTAGCAATTTTGCTCCTAGGCCTTGTTATGGGCTTTCAGCGCTATGGAATCAATTTGGCAAGGTATCATTCACTGGTGCCAAAATGTGACAAGGTACTATCTATTGAGAAGTGTATGCATTACGGCCCCTGGCAGCGTGATTATGTATATACCCAGGAAAAGCCTAGCGATTTTGTGCCTGATAAAACAGAGTACTCCCAAAAATGGGTTGTAGGTATGTGGCATAGGCTTTATTTTGCGGTTGATGGTCGAGCCAGCAATTATGCTAATTTTTTGGAATTGCCTGGGCCTAGTCGCACTGCCCTGTTTGTAGCGATTATTTCAGCTGGTGCTACTGGTCTGGGCCTGATATATTTCTTGCGACGAAATATCTACGTAATTTTGATTGGCTCGGCTGTGCTGGCATATATAGTCGTTTTATTTATCAATGGATATGGTGCTTATAATCGTACTGGGGTGGCTGTGGCTATCAATGGCAGGTATCTATTGCCAGTTATACCTATATTAGCGATATTGCCCGCCCTAGTCCTGAGTAGACTGTTGAGAGCATCTGTTATTATCCGTTCCGCTCTGGCTACTTTTGTTCTGATGGGTATGCTATATGGTGGAGGTGTAATGACATTTATTATTCGTAGCCAACCAAGTTGGTATTGGCACAATCATAATGTGCAGTACATCAACCAGCAAGCACAGATTTTCCTAAAAAAGTATATTCGCGAAGGTAAAACTGAACTGGAAGACCCTGAAATTTATAAGTAGTAGTCAAGCTACTTTTTTGTGTCAAAGCGAGCGTGGCGAGCCTCTTCTATAGAGTCTTCGATGAGGCCTCGGTTTATGCGAATCAAATCAGCAATTATTCCTAGGGCCAATGCAACGAAACCGCCGACTATCAAAATTGAACCTACAATTAGCGACTGGATATGGCCTCTGCCGTCGTTATTGATGGCGAAGAAATATACAAAGCGACCTACTGGGTATGCACCGACCGCAATCATACCGAGGCCCAGGGTCATAAATACGAAGTATGGGCGGTACATTATGTAGGCTCTAATAATGGCTGCGCCTGATTTGCGAACGTGCTCCCACGACGATTTAAATAACCTTGATTCACGAGTCTTGGGATTAGTAACAACAGGCACAGTGGCAATGCTAATATTCTTGTTGCCCGCCTGTATTAGTGTCTCCATAGCATAGCTAAAACGTGTAACCGTATTTAGCCTCATGGCGGTGTTACGACTGTAGGCCCTGAACCCACTTGGAGCGTCTGGAACCTTGGTACCAGCGGCTTTGTTCAGAACGATTGTGCCTACTCTTTGCATAATTTTTTTGCCGAGCGAGAAGTGCTCAATGTCTTTTACTTGGCGATCTGCGATAACCATATCAGCTTCGCCGCGAATGATGGGTGCAATTAGGTCGCCGATTTTTTCCTGCGGGTACTGGTTGTCGCCGTCAGTGTTGACAATTATGTCTGCGCCAAGCTCCAGTGACTTTAGGATGCCGTCACGGAAGGACCTAGCAAGTCCTTGGTTCTTGGGGTGCAGCACGAAGTGTTTTACGCCGTATTTTTTGGCAATTTCTATGGTCTTGTCAGTCGAGCCGTCATCTATGATTAGCACTTCTATACTATCGACATCTGGTATTTTTTTGGGAACAGACTTTAGGACTAGGGGCAATGTCTCTTCTTCGTTAAGACATGGTACTTGAACAATAACTTTCACTACAAACTCCTTTTGCTACTAGATATTATAAATCAGAATCAGCTTAATAGGCGGTATAATACAACCATTGATGAGTAAAATCGCAGTTATTGGAACAGGTTACGTTGGCCTAGTAACCGGAGTCTGCTTTGCAGATCTCGGCCACAGAGTCATTTGTATGGATATAGATGAGTCCAAAATTGAGTCTATGAAGGACCATAGGCTTCCTATATATGAGCCTGGGCTGCAAGAGGTTTTTGATCGAGTGATTGAATCACAGACACTATCATTTACTAGTAGTCTTGAGGCGGCAGTCGAAGAAGCAGAAATAGCATTTTTGGCATTGCCTACACCGCCAGGGGCTGATGGGTCAGCGGATTTATCGGCAGTGCTTAGCGTTGCTAGTGCGCTCGGACCGATACTAAAAGATCGCAAGGTAGTAATTGTTGACAAGAGTACTGTTCCTGTTGGTACTGCCGAAAAAGTTCAGTCTATACTTAGTAAGTCAGGTGCTACTCAGGCGGTGGTTGTGTCCAACCCCGAATTTTTACGTGAAGGATTTGCACTACACGATTTCATGCACCCCGACCGAGTAGTGATTGGCTCAAGTAGTTCATGGGCGTCTGATTTAATGACTGAGTTATATAGACCTGTCACTGACGAAAAGCACCCGTTAATTAATATGGATGAACGATCGGCCGAACTCACGAAGTACGCCGCTAACTCTTTCCTTGCAGTGAAAATAACTTTCATGAATCAGATAGCTAATCTATGTGAGCGTCTAGGCGTCAATGTCGATAGCGTACGCCACGGTATAGGTACGGACGAAAGGATTGGCAGTAGATTCTTGTTCCCTGGTATAGGCTACGGCGGTAGCTGTTTTCCCAAGGACGTTCAGGCGCTCCTAAAGACTTCTGAGGAGTACGATTACGACTTTGGTCTGCTCAGCCAAACAATAGATATAAATCAGGCGCAAAAATCCATCTTGGCCAGCAAAATTGCGAGTTACTTTGGTGGAGATATTACAGGAAAAATAATTGCTGTCTGGGGTCTTGCTTTCAAGCCCGATACTGATGATGTACGTGAATCGGCGGCTTTTTATACCATTAGAAAGCTTATCGAAATGGGTGCCGAGGTCGTGGCTTATGACCCTGAGGCTATGAAAAATAGTCGCAAGGTGCTTGGTGATATCGAAGGCTTAAAATATGCATCGACCGCCTTAGAGGCCATAGACGGTGCGGATGCTTTGGCAGTAATTACAGAGTGGGACGAGTTCAAAAAAGCTGACATAGATTTTATTAAACGGAGGCTGGCGCAGCCCGTTATTTTTGATGGCCGCAATATATATGATCTCGATGATATGCGTCGAGCAGGCATACATTACGAGAGCATTGGCCGCCCTGTAGTTAACTAGCGGCTGTAATCTACCAATGTCGACTTAACTGAGTAGTCGCTAGCTAGCCTAATCCAAATCTGTTGCATCGAGCGTGATGTGATCGCCAGCTTTGGCCTCACTACGTAGAATTTTCTTGGCGATTGTGTCTTCGACCATTCTTTGGATAGCTCGCCGCATTGGTCTGGCGCCAAATTCTGGATCATATCCTGCGTTGGCTACCTTCTGTAGCGCTTCTTGAGTTAAGTCAACCGTGATTTGCTGATTAGCCAGGGTCTTGTTTACCTCTGCAAGCATTAATTTAGCGACCTGGCCCATCTCGTCCTGATTAAGTGGTCTGAAAAGTACAACTTCATCGAATCTATTGACTAGCTCTGGCTTGAACTGACCGTTACCTATGAGCTTATCAATCAATATTCTATCAAAGCCGTCCAGACTGCCCTGTTCTCTAACTCGTTGGCTAATGTCAGCCGCACCTGCGTTGGAGGTTGCAATTATAATGCTGCTGCGGAACGAAGCCATTCTGCCCTGTTCGTCTGTCAGTTGGCCTTCATCGAGCATCTGGAGCATTAGGTTCAAGATATTAGGATGGGCTTTCTCTATCTCGTCCAGTAGTACAACTGAGAATGGCTGCTCACGTATATTGAGGAGTAGGCCACGTTCGTTGGTACCACCCGACGATAGGATACGCTTAACGTCTGAGGGTTGTTGGTATTCACTCATGTCGAGACGAATAACCTGTTTCTCGTCACCAAAATAAATTGCTGCAAGGCTACGGGCTAGTTCGGTCTTGCCGACCCCTGTTGGGCCAAGGAACAGGAAGCTGCCGACAGGTCTCTTGGGATTGGCTACACCTGCTCTGCCACGCCTCAGTGCCGCAGCAACGGCACCAACAGCGTGAACCTGGTTAATCATTCGCTCGTGTATCTTATCTTCGAGGTTCAGCAGCATATCTGCCTCAGGCGCCTGGGCTGACGAGACCTTTATTCCCTTGATTCTCTCTAGCGCAGTCTTGACTGAATCAGCAGTTACGGCGTTACCGTCCGCATAAGCCATGGACTGTTCAAGCAAGCGCTCTGCCTTGGCGGGATAAGCTTGGTCCTGCATATATTGACCACTGAGCCTATACGCTTCGCGGACGGCCTCGTAGCTGATAATTAGCTTGTTGTGGTATTCATATATAAGAGCCGTGTCCTCGACGATTTTATAGATTGTGTTTTCGCTTGGTTCCTTGACAGTTATAGCTGTCATGCCGTTGGCTAATGCAGGATACTGACCCCGTAACTGCTGCCAAAAAGCAGGTGTCAGCGAAGTAATTATGTGAATGTTGCGGTTTTTGAGCAGCGGCATCAATAGTTGGCTCATATCGAACGCACCAACACCTTTTCCGAAGAACAGTTCAGCGTCATCTAGAAACAAGATTATGTTACCTGCCGCTACGGCTTCGCTAAATATAGTTATGAGTAGTTTCTCTAGCTGCGCACCGCTGAAGGATACAATTTGGGCAGCGTTCAGGGACACAATTTGGTGGTATTGTAGGGCTGGGTCCTTGGCTTCGAGCAGTCGCTGGGCAAGTCCTAGCACTAGGCTACTTTTGCCCACTCCGTCTTCGCCAACTAGAGCAACCGCATTATTGCGAGATAGTGATGCCACAATGCTATCCATGAGTTCGGTATGAGCTATGAAGTGTGCGCCACCGCTTCTCTCGACTGATTCACTAATGTTATGGCTAAAACTTTCCAAGGTTGGTGTGTAGCCACTGGCCCAATCTCGGCCAATGCCTCCAAAATAAGGTTTGGGCACACGTATATAGGCTAGTTGACGTTCGAGCCAGTTCAACACCTCGCCTGTTTCCTCAATATGTAGCTTTCTATCTGTTAGGTACTGCTTTATGACAGGCGAGTTGAGGATAATAGCAATAACTACTATACCCGCATGAAGCTGATGGGGCTTAACTTTATCGTATAGCTTAGCTGATTCATACCAGATTATATTTAGATCGTGTGGCTTATCGCTAATAATGCTTGATAAACTTCTGGAATCTATGAGCAAATGATTGAGCACGAACCTGCCCTCGGTAGTTTTGGCGGCCGACTGCCAGACTGATCTGGGCGTAGCATTTTTGTCTATCAGAGACAGGAAATGCGGCTCCATAACGTCATCCAGGAATTCGGCCTTGTTATTGGGTGGTATATTTTTGAGCTCATAGCGGTACCAGAGACTGACTATTAGGCATAGAATAGCCGTAGCCAGTACCAAGAAGCCGATTCTTTCAATCCGCAAATATATCAAGGCTCCACCACTGATAGTACCTAGTGCCGAATAAGTAAATAGCAGTTTCTCAATATTGTTGCCAAAGCGTCTGGCTAAGCGAGCTTTACGTGAACGTAGGCTGCCGAGATGAAGCTGCTCTTTCATCCCATTACCACCCTATACAGACTATAAATGAGCACCATAGGTAACAATGGCCAAGCTATAGCCACGACGGTCGTATAGATAGCGGTCAGGGCGCAAACTACGCAGGCACTAATAAGAACCAGTAGCCTGACTACAAACCCCACACAACGTGATATTAGGTTATCGAAGGCTGCCTGGATTTTGGCGTCTAGGCCCCTACCTGGTGGACTCATAATTCGCCGCCATGGCGCAAAGAGGGTCCGTAACAACACGGGTATGGAGAATGTCCGACTAGTTTGCGTGGTCATCGAAGTAATCCGCTTCGCTGCATCAAGCCAGCCGCTGGTGTACCACCAACGAATCATCTCAACAATCATAAGCATATTGTACACACTTATCGAGCTACTATCAAAGCTGATGTATCGATGTAAATGTCACTCCAAAGCCCTATTGCCTACAAGCTTAAGCATTTCTATAATAGTAGTTAGCAATGTGAGTGCTGGCTGGCGATATGTCAGACTTCCTACTTGCAGGCTTATTAATCTTGGGAGTCATGCATACCAGACTTTTGGAGCCCCTGACTACCCTTATCAAGCAAGACATGTGAATACACGCCAATGGGAACGGCCAAGCAGCGTCACATATCTATAACTCAAAACCGTTCAGCGTTAACAAAAACTTTAACGTATTTCTTTAAATTAACTATTTTTGAGGAGCTTGATATGAAAAAATACTTTAATTGCGTACCAGTTAATCGCGAAGTGTCCGTTACTGCCATGTATTTTGAAAATAACAATGGTCTGCACTGTTATCCTAGGCGCATAGAATATAATGGCCATGAATATACTTTTATGCGTGGCCTACGGTACCTAATCCAAAAAGGCCAACGTATGGTCCAGGTATTTGATATGACGGACGGTCAGGCTCAGTATCGACTTAACTTTGACCAAGACCAAAAGCTTTGGACTCTGGTTGACATAGCCGAGCCACCGAGGGTTATGGTCTAGCGTCTTTGGAGTAGGACGTTTTGTGTCGGCGTCGCTTGTTCTTACCTAGTAAAATACTGACGGCATTGAACGATTGGGGACAAAGTTGGATTTCAACTTTCGTCCCTTTCTTTATCTCAAGTGGTTCACCATCGAAGTGCGCCCAAACATCTTGGTGTGTCGTGAAGTACGCATAATTGCGCAGGAATTTAGAAGAGACCTTTCTATTGATTGCGTTGGCGAGTTTGGGTATGGCCGAGGTGATTTTTTTGTGCTCCAAGGTATGTAAGTAAAACATTTCATCAGTCAGTTCCACTGGTAAGTATTTGAGTTTAGCCATGCGTGAGCCGTTTGCAAAGGTTCGTTCATAAACAACGTGTACATCATCAGCATCTTTGACCGCAAACTTAGGTGCATCCACCAGTGCCCCTATGACGGTCAGTAGGCTTTGAGCTAAATGACCGCCTGGCAAGGCATGTAGCTTACTTTGCCTGTGGGCGGGCTTATTAAGGCCCATGGCTGCAAAGGCAGTCGCACCAAAGCCCGCATAACATATAGCGATTCTCTCAGTGACCTGCTTGCGTAGAGTCATCCTGCACTGCATTGGGTGAATCGGAACTATATTGGACGAAGTAATTATTTTCTCGAGTGATGCTTGGGAGTAGTTGCCATTGAGCATGTGGGCCAAATCGTTAGCGTTGCCTCCCCACAGCGGAAGAATTGGCGTAGATTTTTGTTCGCTAGATAGCTTTTTGGAATAAATTAGCGTCTGTACTACATGGCTGGACGTGCCATCACCTGCGGCGATACATAGCCAACTATCAGCACCGAGATGGCGAGCATTGGCAACAAGGACTTCTTCGAAGTCACGATTAGCGTCGATAGGAGTCTCGATGCGAACAAACTTTGTGTCAGGCAAAAACTGCTCAAGAGTATTTATCTTGAGCTTTGTCTTGCTGGCCCTAGTGCTGGCAGGGTTAAATATAACCACGCATGTCTTAGGTTTATTCACTATGGGTTAAGTATCCCATATGTTTAGTCAAAAAGCTTGGTATAATTGCAAACAGATGAAACGCAATGATTTCCGATGGCTACCAAACTTCTTGTCTTCTCTCCGTATACCACTGGCTGTGGGTCTGTATATAATGGCCTCGCAACAGCAGTGGTGGCCTGCTATATGGTTTTTGTGTTTGGCGCTGTTGACTGACTTCTTGGACGGTTTGGCTGCCAAAAAGCTGCATGCTGAGTCGACGCTCGGGGGGCACATTGACAGAGTGGCCGACTTCTCCTTGGCCTTAGCGGGCGTTCTGGGTCTGGCAAGGGGCGCAGATTTGGTCACCGATGGAGTCATATATCTGGGTTTAGCTGTGTCTTTGGTGATTGGCTATGTTAAGTTCTTGATGAACCCCGACTCACTGTTCTATAGGGTAACTGCAATAGTCTCATTATCGTTATTGTTCGGTACTTGGACTTTCATAGCATGGGGCCTAATAACTCAGATAATTGGCTGGAGTTGGTGGTTTCCGCCTATCACAGCAGTATTGCTATTTATTGGTGCAAGTCTCAAGAAACATCGACTAAAGGCCTGGTTCGGCTGGTTAGTAGATAGGAAATAAATCTACTTTGTGAACCTGCTAGATAGCTCAACCATCTTGTCATAATCGACATAATCGTGGGTCTGACCAGGCCACATAATGGTCGTGGCATCGTCAATCATCTCATCTTTAAGTCTAGATTGGAGCATTTCGTACGAGCCGAAGGGATCATCTTGGTTCTGTACAAAAATAATTTTTGATTGGTCTATCGATGATAGCCACTTGCCCAGAGGCCGTGCTCCAGGGTTAGTTGACTTAATCGGTGTGCCAAAGAATAACAGACCCTTGGGCTTCAGTATCCCTCTGTTCACGCCCTGGCTAGCCAAAATGGTACCTATCGATTTGCCAATAATTATATATGGCTCAAAGCTATCGACAGTTTCATTGAGCTTCGATAGCTCAAGATTAATTTTGCAAAAAGGTTCGCCTGTTTGCCAATGTTGGTAGTCCCAGACCAGTACCTTGTCGAACAGCGGCCCAACGTTGGCGGCTACTTCTCTAACCCAGGCATGATGTCTCGGGCTATTACCGCCTAAGATTACTAAGTTCATGGTCTAATAATAGCCTGTTATGAGCAAGATAGTCTACAATATAAACATGACAAAAAAGACAGATAGTGATAGACCTAACGACAAGGAACTGCTAGAGCTTGGTGGCAAGCTACGTGACTTTTACGAGCATGGGTATATCAACAAGAAACAAGCGGTATTCTATAGTTTTATGAAGGGTGTTGCTGGTGGTGCGGGTGCCTTTGTAGGTGGTACCTTGGTCATAGCTCTAGTTGTTTGGATGCTAAGCCTGTTCGACCAGGTACCTTTAGTCGGTCGAGTCTTTGAGGCCTTACAAAAGGCTCTTCAGAGGTAGTCTACTCTTCGTTTTCGGACTTGGCAAAGCTCGGGAGAGTGCCAAAAGCACGCTGTTTTTTATTGAGCCAATATTTTGACTGACGGACCAGTTTAGCCTGATCTGCTGGATCGTCTAGTATGAACTTGATGGCCTCCTCGGCGAAGACTCGATTCTGAGACCCCTTTACCAGAACTACGCTATTCTCCAGCAGATTGTTTGCTAGTATTTCTCCTGCCCGATACGGGCTGTCGCACATCATAACTCGGCAGCCCCTTTCTATTGCTGCTTTGGCTAGATACTTATTGGCATCTGGCCCAAGAGTTACAACAAGCGATAGCTGTTTGGGGTCGCAGTATCTGCCTACCTCTTCGTGGGCCTCAGGGCTAAAGCGGCCCAGTTCATTCATGTTGCCAAGCAGCGCTATCTTGTTTGCTGACGGTATACTATATAGAGAGTCCAGAGCCGCACGAACAGCTTCGGGGCTTGAGTTGTAGCTCTCGTCGATTATTAAGCTATGCTTTATGCCCTCCAGATGCTGCATTCTGCCACCTACAGGAACGATGTTGGCTATGCCCGAAACGATTGAACTATCGCTACACCCCAGGCTATGAGCTACTACCGCCGCCGCTGTTGCAGAGTAAACTTGGAGCTTAGATGAGCTGTGTGACTCAGCTTTTAGCCAACTATCACGGCCCTCACTGATAGAGAATATAAAGCTCTCCCTGTTGCTACTAATAGTCTGGATGTGATAATCGGCTGACTTGTCGAAGCCATATCTTAGAACATCGAGATTATCAAAGTATTTTTTATCGCATAGATCAGAGTTGACTATTAGTAAATCGGTAAACTGTGCGACAGCCAGCTCTTCTTTGGCTACGGCATCAATGTCGTCAAAGAACTCCATGTGTTCACGGGCTATTGAGGTAACAACTGCTACGTCGAGCTTTATATACTTTCCAAATTCAGCAATTTGGCCAGGTCCATCGGTGCCAAGTTCCAAAACTACAACGTCGTAGGGGTAGTTTTGACGGATTTTAAACTCATTATTAAAAATGAGGGTCAGCCATGCAAAGGGATTCATGATATTTGGCATATCGCTGTCAAAGAATACCAAAGGGACAGAGATTATGTCGTTGTAATTACCCGACTGAAATCTAACTTTTTTTGAAGTAGACAGGACGTTGCTAATAGCGAATTTCGTGCCCGTCTTGCCATAACTACCAACTACGCCAACAATTCTCAGGTTTCTATTACGCCTAATCAACCTATTGACTTGCCACCACATTACTGCCGCAAGGCGCAGCTTGATAAGATTTTTGATTTTGTGCATAGATTTATTATAGTCTGCCGATTGGTCAAATAAAAAGAACCTCGCTGAAGAGCGAGGTTCCCATGACCAATCCCGATTGTCTGCTAGGGTCTAAAATAATACGGACCTATCAAGCCAGATCGTACCCGAGATTAGCGAGCGCGTGAAAATGCGCGGACAACTGCTAGTAGTACAACTGAGCCACCCAAGGCTACTACAAAGCTCCAAAGATTCAGGCCGCTAGCACCGCTGAAGCCGAGTAGGTTAGCGATAAAGCCACCGATGAAAGCGCCGACGATACCTACAACAATGTTGGCTAGACCGCCCTGCTTGGCATCTGTGCCCATAATCATTGAGGCAACCCAACCAGCAAGTGCGCCTAAGATAATCCAACCTATAAGTGCAGTTAGTGTCATTTGATATTTCTCCCTATATTTACTTAATTATTTTTACTCAAAAACCTTTTATCAGATCTCCGTTGCCATAGTCCAATCTGGACTATTCATCACCGAGTAGGCCAAGCTGTGGGAACTGGCGAGACTTGCGGTTTAGGAATGCATCGATTCGGGCATCTGTGTCAATTTTGTACATTCTGCTTACCTTTCGTTGTTTCCTTGATGATGCCTATATCATAATCGCTAAAGTGCGTCTAAGCTGTAAGTTTGGTTACGAAAATTGAGTGAAATTATTTACACTATTAGTTTAGGTAACGACTATTACATCAGGGGTGTTATAATTAGTTCATTAGTTTCCGAGAGATATATGCTGAAACATTTAGAACCATTACTCGATAAGGCTGTCATACGACGTTATAGCCAAGGTTCCACCATTCTCTATCAAGGAGAAGTACCTAGGCATGTTTGTGTAATTATGCGTGGCATCGTTCGGGTTCTTAATATCTCTACTCAGGGTGACGAACAGATTATTATGTACCATGTAGCAGGTGAATTTTTCCCTGCCTCATGGGTATTTGACAAGACTCCTAGCACTTTGTTCTTTTATGAGGCTGTCACCGACTGCACAGTAGCTTTTGTACAGAAGCCAACATTTGTAGATTTTGTTTTGAGCGATACGGTTAGGGCTAGGTCGCTCATAGACTACTTTGCAACTAATTACTCTGCCTCAATGATACATGTTAACGCTCTGGAACAACCAAAAGCTCAAGGTAAGTTAGTCTATACCCTGTACTTCCTGTGCCAACGCTATGGCAAAAAAGATGGCAATACCATAACTATCCCTCTTGCTTTGACCCATAAGAATTTGGCCAGCATGGTTGGGCTAACCAGAGAAACCGCTGCTGCGGAGATGAACCGACTAAAGCGTCAGGGTGTTCTGGACTATGACAAACAGAAGTACGTCATAAATATCGACAAAATCCTCGCCGTCATTGGCGAAGATACTCTGCAACACGCCCAGATTAGCGCTTAGTCTTCGGCTGCGAGCATGTCGGCCGCTACTCGTACGAGTTCTTTGGGCGATGCCCAGGCTTTCATGATATATTTATGCGCACCTAGGTCAAACGCCTTGTCTATTTCGGCCTGATCGTCGAGATTACTAAAAACCAAAATTTTCACTTCTGTGTGTTGGCTTGGTTTGTACTCAGCCAAAAATTCCAAGCCGTCCATTCGCGGCATCCTGAGGTCAAGCAAAATAAGATCGGGGTCACCGTTTTTTTCGATATGCTCTAGGGCTTCTTTGCCATCGTACACTGCATCGATTTCGTAAGCTTCCCGCTGGAGGATTGTTTGGTACGCCTCGTTGAGCATGGTCTCGTCCTCAACGATTAGGATTTTAGGCTTAGATTTGGACATATATATTCTCTTTCTTGATCATAATATAGCTGACATTAATCAAGTTATCTGTAAGATTATTTACTGCGTTCTATCGTTTTGTGGTTTTTCGTTGCTTTATCTAGTGGAACCATCAATCTGAATGTAGAACCCTTCGGCTTGGTAGGAGAATAAGTCACAGAGCCGCCATGGCTAACTGCTATCTGCTGTACAAGGTAAAGACCTATGCCCGTTCCGCTCACTTTGTTGGTTAATTCATTAGGTATCCTAGAGAATTTTTTGAACAACATTGACTGATCTTTGGGCGTGACGCCAACGCCATTGTCGGAAACTGATACTGTCGCCATGTTGTCACCAGAGGTAACTTTAATTGTTATTGTACCTCCCTCGGGCGTATACTTGCTGGCGTTGCTGAGTAGGTTCTCGACGGCCATTCTTATGTAGCGCTCGTCGGCATTAATGTAGGTTGGCTTGTAGGGTATATTAACGTGGAGTCTTTGCTGGCGTTGTTTGATGGTATGAACGTGCTCGTCAACTATCATTTCAATTACTGAATTTAAGTTGAATCTCTGCTTGGTCAATTGAATTTTGCCTGCGTCCATCCTTGCGACACAAAGCATCTCGTTTATGGTTCTAAGCTGCCTTTCGTTACTCTGGTAGGCCTTGTCTGCAAAGGCCATTTGATGTTTGTTCAGCTCTCCGCCGAAGCCGTCACGCAGCATATCGATGTATTGCTTGACGCCAGTGGCAGGTGTTCTTAGTTGGTGCGATGCCAAAGCCAGTAATTCGTCCTTGGCTGACTGAAGCTCAGTCTCTTTCCTTTGTGCTAACACACGCCCTCGGCTGAATAGCAGCAAGTAGATGAATCCAGCCACAAGTAAGCTGAGCACTAGCCCGCTCCAGAAGGTGTTCATCGCCCTCGTTCTTTCGTTTAGGGGGATATCAGAACTGTCGCTAACACCGCTAATCATCATTTCTCGGTTGTAGAGCTGTAAGTATTGGGTGTCAACGTATTTGCCGAGTGATTTATTGACTGTTTCGTATGAAGGACTCTCGTATACAACTTTTGTATCTTTGGTATTATCATTTCTTATCTGAAAACCATAGCTGCTTGTGTTCTCGTCTAACAGGTTATCAAGTAAGTCATATGCTCTAAATGGCGCATACACGAAGCCCTGTATATTGGCTCGTCGTTCTTCTACGGTTCTAGGCACTACACCACCCTTGTAGAGTGGCAGATACATCAAGAAACCAGGTTGCGGTGTTGTGGAGTTTTGGTCTTGTACTAGGGTTATAATATCCGATAGTGCTGCTTGGCCAGTGTCTCGTGCGGTATCCATTGCTACCCTTCTGGTCGGGTTAGAGTACATGTCAAAGCCGAGCGCCTTTTTGTTCTTCTCATTGTCAGGGTCTAAGTAGTCAATTATTACTTGAGTTGTATCGGGTGTTGGGGCTGTAGGGTGAACGGTGAAGCTTGCTTTGCCCTCGCTACGCATTTTAATATTGTGGGCGTCAGCCTCACTGCCCTTAATTATTTTGGCAAAGCCAATCCCCTGAATGCCAGGGTACCGTGTCTCTGTGCCTATTGAGGAAACGAACTTCGCCCAGCTAGCGTCATCGATATATGGTGATCCTGCGACGTGACCTACGCCAGCCCTAAGTATGCCTTCGTAGGTTGACATATAGCTTTGGATACGGAGCTTAGTCTTGTCGACTTTTTGAGACACGGCGTAATATTGGTCATTATTCATGCGTCTATTGGCGTCAAGTGCCGCCCAAATCGTGAGACTGAAGAAAAATATAAACACTATAAGCGAAGGGACTATCCTTAACCAGATGGATTCCCTTTCTTTGCTTTCATTATTTTTCTCAACGTAAAACATAAGTCTTTATATAAACGATACACTCGTATTCTGGAAAACAGAATAAATTATTTTACACTATGGACATTGCTCTGAATTACTCGTGGGTTGGAGTGATCTTATCGCGCAGGGGCTTTTCTTGGATGCCCAGGACTATAAGGGTTGCGGCCATCATGAGGACCGATGCAATCATAAATACATTTTTTAGACCGTTAGCAAATGCGCTGATGACCTTTTGGCTAAAGTTGTTTTGCTGAGAATGGACCTTGGCGGTAATTGCTTCGGCTGCGCCAGTTGGCATATGTGTCGTTGCTTGCTCAAGACCCATGTTGACTCGCCGTTTCATATCAACTGTGTTCAGATTTAATGCGGTGTCAGCGTCAACATTCTTGAGCTGTTGGGATATTTGTGGCTGTGATTTAAGGGTTTGGATATAGGGGTCGTTGTTTAATTGACCAAGTGACGTTGTTATTCCACTAATTAGGAGCGTACCGAATATAGCTGTGCCAATAGTCGAGCCAAGGCCTCGGAATAGCTGTAGTGAAGATGTAGACACACCAAGGTCTTTGGCTTCAAATTCGTTCTGTATTGCTAGGTTGAGGATTGGCATGCCTGCGCCTAGGCCCATACCCACAAAGAACATAATCACTGCCTCGTGCCAGTATGGCGAGTCGGGCTTCAACGAAGTTAGTGCTAGTATCGCAAGGCTAGCTATGGCGAAGCCGAATACCAAGGGCTTTTTGTAGTGTCCTGTTCGACTGACGAGCTGTCCAACTGCTGCTGCTGTCATACTGAGGCCAAAAACCATCGGTAGTAGCATTAGTCCTGCTTTGGACGCATTGGCACCGAAAACCTGCTGATTGAACTGGGTTAAATAGAGTATTGCACCCAAGAACGCTGCACCGAACAAGAAAGCGGCTGCTGTTATTCGCTGAAAGGTCTTGTTCCTAAAGAAACCAAGAGGAATGATAGGCTCAACTGCTTTGCGCTCAGCTATTATAAAGAGCAATGTAGACGCTGCGCTAACTGAGTAAAGTATGGTCTTTATGAGACCCACTGATATGCCATTGTCGATGACACTTGCGAATATTTTGTCGGTGTTATCTACAGCCAAAATAAGACTGGATAGTGCAAGCGTCAACAGCCCTGCCCCTGCGTAATCTATAGTCGGCTTATGTTTGTGTTTGATAACAGGCATGAAACGAGCAATTATTGCAAAACTAATGATACCTATAGGCACATTAACCAGAAAGGTCCAGCGCCAGCCTGTCGTCAGTGATAATATTTTATGTTCGTCTGTCAGGAAGCCTCCTAGAAGTGGTCCAACAACTGAGCTTAAGCCAAAAACGGCGCCAATGATTCCCTGCCACTTGCCACGTTCTCTCGGAGTAAAGAGGTCGCCAATTATGGTGAAAGCGTTAGCCATAATTACCCCGCCGCCTAGACCTTGAACGGCACGAGCAGCAATCAGCTGGCTTATAGAATGTGCGGCCCCGCTAAAGAGCGAGCCCAGCACAAATATCGCTACTCCACTTAGCAAAATGCGGCGGCGACCAAACATATCAGATAGCTTACCTGCTAACGGAACGGTGACGGTGGTTGTTAGCATGTAGGCCGTCACGACCCAGCTCAGGCTCGAAAAGCTCTGGAACTCCTCGACTATCTTGCCTAGTGCAGTGGCGATAATTGTCTGGTCAAGCGCAACTAGGAATAGAGCGCTCATTACCGCCAGCATGACGATAATTTTTTCACGATGAGAAATATGATGTAGCATCGCTACTCCTTGTTGTTATTTTGCTAAAGGCTATATGACTTTGCTATTTTTCGCAAGCGATACCGTCATTATCACGGTCTAGCTTGTTCTGGTAGGCAGGGTCAGATCGTTTTATGTCAAAGACACCAGCCTCAAAAGCTTCGGTACAATTCTCAAACTGGCGACCATCAGATTTTTTGCTGGTTGTCTGGTTTTTGACTTTTTCTTTGGCGGCCTCAGATGCGGCCGACTCAGGCTTCTCGCTCAAGGAGCCGCCCTTTTCGCCATTTGGAGCTGTCTGAACTGGAGAATATTTGCCGTTTTGGTCAAGCTGGGCGGGCTCGGTAGCGATAATCCCAAAAGCACCTGCCCAAGCTAGAGTTAGTACGATCAATCCCTTGGCCCAGGGACTGCGCTTAAAGCCTTCTGGATCGTGTACATACCAAACAATCATGGCAACAATCGGGATAATCGGCAGACAGACAATCCATAGTAGCCAACCGATCAAAATGCGGCGGCCTGATGTCCAGTTCTGATACTTATTCTTGGTTAATGGGAAACGTGCTAAAAGCCAAGTTGCGCTGCGCAAGAAAAATCCTGGGTTGGCATTTTTGGCACGTTCGATAGCTATTTTTTCATCTTCTGACTTGGTTGTGGTTGTTTGTTTAGGTCCCTCGTTGCTTGATGTGGCCTTAATGGCCTTGCGCTTGCTCTCGCCCATAACTATCTCCCTAAGTTAACTAGCTAGGGTTAATTATACAACTATTTGCGATACCAGTGATAATTACAATCTCGGCCGTCTCTGTTATTATGGAATCAACATGCAAATGGAATTAGATGCAAATTGGCGTGCACTTCGTTATGGGCTAGCTGACGATTCGGGCACGCTGTTCTCCAAGCATTATTTTGAACAGATACTACCTCTAACCAAAGAGTACAAGACTTTCGATGCCTCAGACACGATCGCACAAATCGAAAACTTGATTGAAGCTGACAGCTTTTTAAGCGAAGCTGATGTTGAGGAAGAAGTTATCAGGCCAATATTCCGTGCTCTGGGCTTGAGCTACAAAGTTCAGGCTCCACTCTATGGCAAGAATATAGACTATGCTATTTATGAGGGTGATGCTTATGACCGTGACTTTACTAATACCGTTTTGGTAGTTGAAGCCGAGCACTATGGCAAGCTCAAAAATAAATACTTTATAAAGCGCCAGGACAACGTAGACCCTATTGCCCAGATACGTAATTATTTGCGTGGCGTAAACGAGGTATTAGCCAATAGTGACTCAGGCCGAACGGTTGACTATGGCTTATTGACTGATGGTAGTAAATGGCGACTATATTCTCGAAAGTACACTCATAGCGATAGGGACTTTGAGCAGAACTTTTTGGAGTTTGATTTTGCAGTCATCCGCAGTCTTGGCGAAAGTGAGCAGCGGCACTATCTGAAGCTCTTCTGCTATTTGTTGGGCCTAGATGGTCTGAGACAAAGACTTGTCGATACAGAAACCGAATCAACTAATCATGAACAGGCGGTCACGACCGAGCTTCGCAAGCAAGTCTACCCTGCTCTTGAATATATAGCCACAGGTCTATGGAGACGATTGATGGTTGATGAGGATCAGGGTCTAAGATCACTACTGACTACAGCCTATGGCATTGCCGAGGACAATATTGATGATGTGGACAAGCGCTCCGACATTCTAAAAATAGTTTATGACGAATCCTTGGTTTTCTTGCTTAGGTTGCTATTTATCCTATACGTAGAGGATCGAAAGATTACCAATATATCTGTCATCAAGAGAACTGGCGGTATACTCGAAGCAATTCGTCAGTCCAATCGTAGGGTTGGGCAATTGGATGAATTGTGCAGCTCGGTACTCCAGAGCTTTGATACGGATATCGTCGCCGTCAGTAAGCAGATAGACAGAGATTACAATGGTGGTATTTTCTCTGATCGCAAGCATCCGTTGCTGTCGGGCTTTAATATAGACGATGTGCTATTTGCCAACGCAATCGATAACCTATGCCGTGTTGAGCTCAAGAAGCGAACCGTAACTGTTGACTTTAGCAGTATCTCGATTCGTGAGCTGGGAACTCTGTACGAAGGCCTTCTGGAATATAAGTTTGCTGTGGCCGAGGACAACATGAACGAGATGAACACGTTGGCCGACAAGAACAAAAAGCGTCTTAACATTCGACGAGGTGATTTGTATCTATTGAATCAAAAGGGCGAGCGCAAAAGTACGGGTAGTTACTATACGCCTGATGAAATAGTTAGCTATCTAGTGTCAAAAACCGTAGGCCAACGAATCGAGGCGGGTTTATCGGGCCTAGATAACCCCATAGAACAGGTTGAGAGCTTGTATAAGATCACGGTATGTGACCCTGCTATGGGATCAGGACACTTTTTGGTTGAGGCGTTTGATGAGCTAGTTGCAGCCGCCGATAGAATAGTCGAAGAAAATAACCTTAAACTTGATATGCAAGAAGTTCGAGCCAAGATTGCAAGGCATTGTCTATATGGCGCTGACCTTAACCCTATAGCCGTTGACATTGCCAAAATGGTCATGTGGATTAGAATATTCCGACCTGACAAGCCGCTAGAATTCTTCGATAGTAATTTTGTCTGCGGTGATAGTCTGACGGGTAGTTATGACAAGCTACCAACAATTGAAACATCTCAGGTTGCACTGGCTGTCACCCCAGATCAATACGAACCCGAGATGCAGGGCGTTCTTGCGAAACGTGTGCAGACTTTGCAGTCTATGCCCCGAGACAATATGGATCAAATGAAAGATATCGAGCGTTATTATCGTGATGAGATTTTGTCCTACCAAAAGAACATCACGTTTTTGGCCCACTTGCGCCTGACGAAGTATCTAATGCCTGACCAAGATTCATTTGTCCAACACAATTATGAAGAGGTCGCCTCTAAGCTAATGCACCACAATGACTATATTGCTCAGCTCTACAAAAAGTCCGCCAATCCCAACAAAAAGCAACAGCAGTTGATGAAGATAGTCGAGGCCATTAGCAGGGAGTTTAGACCGCTTCACTGGAAAGCTCAGTTCCCCCATGTATTTTTGCAGGGAGGCTTTGACGTAATATTGGGAAATCCACCATGGGATATAGTAAAGCCCAATCACAATGCTTTTTTCTCTAGTTATATCGAGGGATATGATCGTCTGGAGACTAAGGTTGCCAAGGCTAGGAGCCAAAAACTCCAAGATGAACAGCCAGTAATTAAGGAAGCTTACCAATCGTATCTGTCAGATATCGCCAGACGCAATGCTTTTTACAAAGATGCTTATGAACACCAAGTTGTGCGTGATTCAAGGGGACGCCAACTCAGTGGTGACGCTAACCTGTATAAGGTATTCACCGAGAAGGCTTATACCCTACTCAAGACAGGTGGTATGTGCGGCTTTGTTGTGCCAAGTGGCTTGAACACCGACCAGGGTTGCACTGGTCTGAGGCGCTTGCTTTTCGACCACGCCACCGTTCACGAATTAATTATGTTCGAAAATCGTCGTGGGTTGTTCCCCTCCGTAGATAGCCGCTACAAGTTTGATGCTCTTATATATGAAAAGCGTCTGCCAAAGGCCAATAAATTTGTCTGTGGTTTTTATTGGCAGGACCCTGCTTGGTTGTTTGGCACACCTAATGGCTTGTCCGAGGAAGAATTGTCCGCTGAAACGGCTATCCACGAACGTTACACTTATCCGCTGGAGCTGAGTAAGTTGTACAGCCCCGAAATGGGCTCACTGTTGGAGGCACGCTCCATGCGTGATGTGCCTATACTCAAGCAGATTGCTAAGCAGCCGCTATTGGGTGATGTTACTGCCGATTGGCATGCCTCAACATACCGTGAATTTGATATGACGTTGGATGCAAAGTTGTTCAATACCACAGGCCTGGGCTATCCGCTTATGGAGGGTAAGACTATTCACCAGTTCGACGCTGATTTTGCTCCACCAACTCGTTTTGTACCCAGTGAATCAGGCGAACAACGTCTAGCTGAACGCTGGGGCTGCGAGGTCCAAAATTTGCCTAATAGGGCCTACCGAATAGGTTATCGTTCGATTGCTTCCGCAACCAATAATAGAACCCTAATCGCCGCCACATTGCCACCTCATGTATTTAATGGTAACTCCTTGAACTTATTAAGAGTTGTGGGCATAGGCAGCAGCGCTATACTTTTGGCAGGCATAACTGCTTTACTCAACTCTTTTGCCCTAGATTATGTTATACGCCAGAGAGTCAGTATCAATATCAACTCTTTTTACATTAAGGAACTACCATTTATCCGTGATACAAAAGTCCTAGAGCAGATTGGCGAACGAGCTTTACCACTGTTTGCAGGGCGTGAATTTAGAGATTTCCGTGGTGATATAGCAGAGATAAATGATGAAGCAGCTAGGCTTGAGCGACGTGCCGAACTCGACGCCATGGTAGCTAAGGCTTACGGCTTGTCATACGAGCAATTGCAGCATGTCCTATCTAGGTTCGTTCTGGTTGATGACAACATCAAACAAGAGGTGTTGCGAGCCTATAGATCGCTTTAGCTCCTAGCGCTTCATGGCGGCGTTTAGCGAGTTGAGCGCCCCGATAGTGTCAGCTATGTCGCCGTCTATGGCAATGTAGTTTGTATGCCATTCAGGCTCAAACTTGTTTTTGAATTGTTCGAGGCCCTTGCTCGAAAAGACTGGCTTGAGGGCTCTCTTGATGGCGGCGAATACATGCCTACTCAGCCCCGTGTCGGGCATTGCTGCTAAGGGTACGAACCCAAGATCAAAGGATTTGCATTTGTTCCTGTCTAGGCTCAAGATAACTTCGCTGAGCAGAAAAGGCATTGCTTCGTTGGCTGACGGCAGAAAGCGCATAAGGTCTATGGTTAATCGAGAGCCGCTGCTTATGCTAGGTAGCTCGTTGGCGAAGGCTACTATCTTACCCGTACTGTCCTTAAGGGTATGTATGACCTGGTCGGCTAATTCCTCGCTATCATAATAACCTAGAGCAAAGCCTCGTTCGACATGATGACCATTGTTCAACCACTGGTCAGAAATATTTTGCAATTTGAGCATTGTCTTGAGGTCGTGTGGTGGCTGTATGGCTTGGTACCTTAGGCCCTGTTTCTGGGCTCTATTACGCTTCCAGCGCCACCATTTGTTTTTGACGGTTTCATTTGCAAATTTATCAATACCTATGACCGCACTGGACCCTATGGGTACTATCGTGAGGTCTGCCTGGCGGTAAAACTTGGCATAACTGTTCTCGACCATGATCCAGGCTAACTTTGCACCGTAGGAGTGGGCGAACTTCTTGAAGTCGGCTATGGCTCGGCTGTAGTTTTTGGTAGACGTTATAGGATTTGCTAGCGCTAGTATGTACTGGCCCTGCTGTTTATATGCCACACAGGCATCGTAGCCATCTGCGAACCAGTACTGTTTATCCTCTGGCCACAGCTTGAAATAGTCCTCGGTGGAGGTTCCGTACTTTTTGAGTAGTAATTTAGCCTTTTTCTGGTCCTCATCGGTGACTACAAAAGGTATTAGGCTTGGTAAAAACAAACCCAAAAATACCCACGCATACATAAAGACGCTCGTTGTCGTCAAGATATTGGCGAACAGCCTTGCTCTGCGGGAGTCATGAATTTCTGGCTCAGTTTCTATCAGTAGTACGCGAGCTACAACGCGGGACGGGCCAAAAGCTCGGCGGTCAAATCTATGGTCAGCCATGTAGTAGTAGCCAATGGATATAATAGTAATTACCAAAGTAGTGATGGCAACTATACGTGACATGTTCACTAGGCGGGTTCTAAATCTGTGAATATTATGTTTGACGGTAAAGGCATCTTGAGCGTATATCAATAGCCCAAGGACAATCGTAAAAACCGCTGCCTGAAATACTGAATGGCCCAGTATTCCATGCCTAAATATTTGAGCCAAGGTGAGCAGGACTGTGACGCGCCAAGCATTGACTGACTGCTGCCATAGCGCCCTCGAGATATAAAGCATCGCTAGGGATATTATAATGGCATGGCCTGACATCCAGGATGTTTCGGGCATAAACATTAAGCTGTCTATTGCCGAATGTTCCTCGAAATGCAAAAGAGTATCAAGAATGCCTAATATACCGCTAGCAGCTATGACCAATGAGATTACGTGCGCATAGTAGGTCTTGTCGGCACGGCTGATTATTTTTGGTATTAACTTTGGGTACATGTTGTGAGCATATCAAGACTTAGGCGGCCGCAGCCCTCAGGGCTTGTTCGATACTAACTGCTGGTTGTAGACCGACTAATTCCTCAACAACTTTGCCGTTCCTGAATATTTGCATATTTGGTATGCCCCTAACGCCGTATTCGCTGGCTAGTTGGTTGTTGTCGGCTGAATCCTCGATGTTTACTTTAGCTATATCTATATTCGGATTAGTCATGGCGATTGTGTCTAAAACGGGGCTCATTGCTCTGCATGGCGGGCACCATTCAGCCCAGAAGTCGACTAATACGACTTTGTCGCTCTTAAGTACTTTTTCTTCGAACTCTTGTCGATTTGCAATTTTGACCAAGGCCATATAAGTCTCCAGGTTATATAAGTAATCCAAGCTACTAAGTTATTATACCAATTGTCGTGATATATTAAGGATGTAATTATGGGGATATTTATATGCGCAAACTGATACTCATTATCGTAGCAATTTTAGTATTTGTAGGGGTCATTGTGATCAGTAAGGGCAATAATGATAGCTCCTCGCCAGCGCCAGCTGTTAGCAATAATGTCAAAAGTCTACCCCAGAATGTCAAGATATATGATGTACGGACCGCCGAAGAATATGCCACTGCCCACGTGAAATCGGCAGAGCTTTTCCCTGTCGAGAATATGGAAAAAGGCAAATTACCTGATGTTGCCAAAGATACTGCCATAGCAGTTTACTGCCGTAGTGGTCGTCGTGCGACAGAGGCCGTTGAGCTGCTTACCAAGGCTGGCTATACTAACGTTACGAATATTGGTGGTCTCGACGATTTGCCTAAATATGGTCTAAAGGCGGAGTAGTACTTGCCTTTTCAAGCTGGAGCAAAAATCTTTTAGTGTCTATTCCAAAGGCGTATCTACCTATATCGCCGTTACTTTTTGTAACTCTATGACAAGGCACAATTAACGGTACGGGGTTTCGGGCGCAGGCTGATCCAACTGCTCTAACGGCTTTGGGGTTGCCAATCATGCCCGCCAAGTCCGCATAGCTAGCAGTTTGTCCGTAGGGTATCTGGCTCATAGCCTGCCAAACTGCCTGCTGAAATTTGGTGCCATACTGGCGGTATTTAATAGTACCAAGCCCCTCTGGCCTGCCGCTGAAGTAGTCGTGAACGGCGGATATATAAGGGTGCTCGGTCGTTTTGCTGAGTTGATTCTGCTCAACAAAAACGCCTGGCAGCCTTTTGATAACCTCCTGGACGTCTCCGAAGCTTGCTGCCAATACAACATCGGTGTCGTCTATGGCCATGCTGAAATCACCCACGGGCGTTTCGGCTAGCAGTATCCTTAGATGCATGTAAGGATTGTATCATTCAATAAAAATAACCCCTGTGGGGACGGGGGTTATTTTGTTGGGGTGGAGGTTTGGGCATACGCCCTTCATATTCTCGCTTGTTCTACTCGGTGACTCATCTATGTCATCGCGGGTGAACAACTGTATTATCTATCTACTTAGCTAAACTGGCTGTAACAAACTTCACACAATTTGCTTGATGTTTCTGGGCTAATATTATTGAAGTATGTTTTTTAGTCGTAGTCTGGTGTCGAAGTGGTCATTACCCTGAATGCGTTTTAGGTACCTGACTACTATGTATGTCAGGGGTGTTATGAGCGCCTCAATTAAGAACTTCAGTATGTAGCCCGTGACCACCAGGCCAACTATAGCTCCATTGGATATCACTCCGCCAAAGGCAATGAAGCCAAACAATGTTGTATCGACCAGTGCCCCTACTAGCGTAGAACCTAGTGTGCGTGCCCAAAGGTACTTACCTTTTGTTAGTACCTTCATTCGGGCCAGTACGAATGAATTGCTTAGCTCGCCTATCAGGTAGGCTATCATACTAGCAAAAACTATACGCGGCACCATGCCCAATATGGATTCATAGGCGGACTGGTTGTGCCACTCTGGTGAGGCGGGCAAAAGCTGCACCATGTAGAAGATAAAAGCTGTCAGGATATTTACTAGGAAGCCCACCAACACTAACCTTCGGGCAGTTTTGAAGCCATAAACCTCAGTGATTATATCTCCCAAAATATAAGAAAGTGGGAACAGTATAACTCCACCGTCCAAAGTTACATTGAATAAGCCCATGCTTATTAGTTTGGTGGCGGCTATGTTCGAGACGATTAGTGTCATTACAAATAGGGCCACAACAACTGTAAACGCAGTTTGCCGTCTATCGTTCAAGATTTGATTCCTTGTTTATATTTAGAGATTGGTTGGCACTATGTCACCTATGCTGCCCTACAGTATAACCTAGGGCGTGCTACAATAAAAAAGTATTACTTTGCAGATTGGCGAGTATTACTAATATCGGCAAACATACCTCGGTCCCTGTGCGCCATCTATATCAATTAAGCTATGTGTAACGGCCTAGGCAGTCAGAGCAATGCCAACCGCCTAAAAGATAGCTCCACACAATCCGCTCTAACCCAGATTAACCTAATTCTATTAGTGTGGAGATTGATATGGACCCGACGATTTTGATAAATGAACCAGTAGATGTAGTAGCCTCTTTTCGCAGTGGTAGTGCTCATAACGTATTGGCCGTGCCTAGAAAAATGCGCTTTAGGGGTAGAGACATAAAGTTTACTATTTTTGGCATGCGTCACCCGACCACTCAGGGCCACCGCATGATACATGTCTTTGATATGTCTGATGGTACAGATGATTATAGGCTGGAGTTTGACGCCGAGAAGCTGACGTGGATACTGGTTGCAGTAATACCTGGTGGCTCTGCCTCGGGGGATGGTCGATATGAAAATTGAGCTCCCCATAAACACTGCTGCGCCGCAAATAATGTGGATAGACCTCAATAGCGCATTTGCTATGGCTGAACAGCAGGCCCACCCCTCACTGCGCGGCAAACCAGTAGCTGTCACCAATCGCTTATCTAGGGAGTGCTGCGTGATTGCCTGTTCCTATGAGGCTAAGCGCCTAGGCATAAAAGTCGGTACTCGGCGTAGTGAGGCTATGAGGCTGTGCCCTAGCCTAGTAATGTTAGAGACCGATCCGCCCAAATACCATAATGTATACACAAAACTGCGTGACATACTCCAGAGCTATTCACCCGTGGTGACAATGCGTAGCATCGACGAAGGTATGGTTGATTTTAGCTGTCTCAGGGACGCTCGGCAGCTAGATTTAAGCCAGACGGGCATGGAGATAAAGCAGCGAGTCAAAGATGAGATTGGTGATTATATGAGTATCAATGTTGGCATAGGCCCTAACCGTTTTTTGGCAAAGGTAGCTGCGGGGCTTCACAAGCCTGATGGCCTAGATATCATAGATAGCACAAACTTGCGTGGGGTTATGGCGAGTCTCGAGCTTCAGGACTTGTATGGTATAGCTCATGGCTATGGTAGGCGCTTGCGAATGTATGGTATAAATACGGCACTTGATTTTCTGGAGGCCGAAGAAGAGCTCTTGAGTAAGCACGTGTTCAAGAGTGTTGATGGCACCAAGTGGTATAGGCGTCTGCGTGGTTATGAAGTTGATGATCAGCCAACAAATCTGTCGATGGTCGGCCGTGAGTGGGTAGTCCATGACCCTGGCGCTGGAGAAGAGTATTTGCGCTCATGTCTACATCATCTATGCGACACAGCTGCTCTTAAGCTAAGGTACCGATGTGTTGAGGCGCGCGGTGTATGTGTGATGGCTAATTTTAGGGTTGGAGGACGGTTCAAGGAAAAGCATGTATCTGCTACCCCATTGTTTAGCAACGAAGACATTTGGCGGGTTGCTAACAGGTTGTTCGATAAGCGCCCTAGGCACTTACTAGTGAACAAAATAGCCGTACTGCTGTACAAAATTGAGCCATCTAGGTCAGATCAAGCCCACTTGCTCGAACATACTGCCAAAGCTAGGCTTTTGTCTGGCGCTGTAGATGACATCAATGACAGGCATGGTCTATTCACGATTCAGCCAGCTGACTCCTTGCTAGGTTCTAAGACGGTTAAGCAGAAAATACCTTTTGGCGGCACCGATTACTTTAACCTCTTGCTGAAAAAGCAGTGATACAGTTATGAGCATTTTGCCAGCAGTCTCTCAGGTAGTACAGTTAATATTCAGATGATGCAAATCAAAAATAACTTCAAACTGCTCTATGTGGCGATGGCTATCTCGGTAGGATTAGCCATCCCTATCGCTAAATTACCATCAATTATAAACCTCAAGACCATCAGTCTGTACGGATCAGCAGTGATTGGCTATATGGGCATAATGATGCTACTTTGGATGTTTATTTTGGGCACTCGCAGCGTCATTTCATGGTTCACTGATGATTTCGCCAAGGCTATGAAGGTTCATAACTGGCTTGGTAAATACGGCGTTGCAGCAATATTTCTTCATCCCCTTTTGATAATCATTAGTTATGGAGAGTCGTGGTTTTACTCTTTTATACCAAGTTTTAGCAGTGAGTTTAACCGAGCAGTTACCTATGGTCGTTCAGCATTTTGGATATTATTAGTCATCTGGATAACGTCCGCCGTAATTAGGAGCAAAGTATCATATCGTCCATGGAAATATTTGCACCTTGGTGCTTACTTGACACTACCCTTTGCATTGCTCCACGTTCCCGATACCGGATTGAGCTATGCATCGATGTTGACTTCTAGAATATACTTTTTTAGTGTTGTCGGTGGTCTTGCTGTTTTCGCTCTGTTTAGGCTCCGTGGTGCATTAAATATAAATAAATCTAGCTATAAGATTAGTCGTCACCAACAGATAAAAAGTGACGTGTTTTTGCTAGAAATGATGCCCACTAATACCTACAGCATAAAGCCTGAGCTAGGCCAGTACGTGTACATAAAGTATGGCTGGTTTAGCGAGGATCATCCGTTCACTGTCTTGGACTATGATGGTGCTAGTGGCCGCATAACTCTTGGCTATAGGGTATTTGGAGAATACACTCGCAGGCTTTCAGCCAAAACAGTAGGACAAAGAGTATGGCTGACGGGGCCATTTGGTCACTTTACTTCGGATATTGGGAGCAAACCAGTAGTGTATATAGCTGGGGGCATAGGCATAACTCCATTTGTTCAGAGGATTATAAAGCAAAAAGGTCAGCGTGAGCAGTGGCTGTTCTATGCGACTAAGTCACCCGAGACGGCTGTATTCTTGAGTGGCCTTAGACAGTCTTTGGGTGATTATTGCGTCAGTATATTTAGCCGTCAAAAAGTTACGGCGAGTAATGCCGAGTATGGGTATATAACTCGAGAGATTTTGGCAAAGTACCTAGGTGATCCGACTAAATATAATTACTACATATGTGGCCCAGCGGCCATGATTGAGACTGTTACTCGTGCCATATTGGCGAGTAATGTTGATGAATCACGGATTCATTTAGAACAATTTGAGTTTTAAACATTGTCTAAGCTAATTGTGAACGCTTAATAAGTATCGCTCTGGCATTAAATTGCTTCTCGAGCTTTTGTTTAAGTTGGGGTTTGACGATTAGTATGGTTGCTAGGGTGTCTGCAATTAGGGCCGACTCAGCCCTTACGTATGAGGATACTACTTCGCTGTCGCTTGACTGCCCCGTGCTGGGGTCGATTATGTGATGGTGTGATTTATCGTCCTGCACCCACCTACGCTTAATTGTCGAGCTAACCGCCAAGGCGCCTTTGGCTACAGATGTCTGACCGATAGTTTTACTTTGATCGGTTGGATGTTCTAGGTATAACAATTTGGGAGTATCTGAATGTACATATATATCACCGCCCCCGTTAATAATGTAATTATTTATGCCTTGGTTGCTTATGATTTTGCATAGTTTATCGATTAGCCAGCCTTTGCCAAAACCCCCAAAATCAATTGTCGAACCTCTAGGTATAGATACTAGCTCCTTGGTAAATGATGCCTTATCCCAAAAGTCGGCATCAACTTCTTGAGCCAAGTTGGGGTTACCATAGCCTTTTGCATGCAATTGCCCGCCGACGGAAATGTTAAAAACGCCATCTGATAGGTCATGCATCTTTTTCGCAAAGGTTAACATGTTAAGCATTTCATCTGGCGGGTTATATAGCTTGTGCCGTCGATTCAATGCCCCAACCAAAGAATTGTCTAAGAATCGAGAATAAGACGTGTCGAAATTATGTAGCTCTGCTAGAAGCAGCTTCTCAAGGCGCACTATTTTTGCGTTACTGACATCACCAATAAATTCACACTCCCAGTGGGTGCCTAGGCCGTCAAACCCAATGTATTTAGGCTTTTGCTTCATTGAGTATAGAAGATATAGCCTGCTCGAACCCGTAGGTTGTTAGCGAAGCGCCACCTATACGGCTAAAACTTGTTAGGCTACTGATGTCCTGCCCGACTACGGCTCCCTGCAGCTCCGTGTCGAATGAGTCAATATACATCTGTGACTCCTGATCACTAGCATCATGAGTGGCGTTAACTGCTGTTACTTTTCCACTCTTGACCGTCAGAGACACTTTGATATTGTTCTGCCAGCCGTGCGGTACATTGTAAGACTTTGATGCTGTGTAGGTTCCATCTTTGTAGTTTGAACTGGAAGTGGCTGTATTATTTTCGGAACTGCTGTAGTTTGTTGTAGCCGTATTGTTAGGGCTAGACGGGGTAGCTGCTGTTGAGCTAGTAGATGTATCGGTGCTCATGGGACTGCCCTCGTCACCTTTTATGAGAGCGTAGCCACCGATTGATGCCGCAAAGATTATGGCGGCGGCCCCGATACTAAAGAATACTTTGTCTTGTGGTTTCATAACTATAATTTATTGCAACAAACTGAGATTAAGCTTACAGAAATCCAATTTAGCTGCGATTTTTTTTGCTCGATTTTTTTCGAGCAACGGTAGCAGTTTTCTTGGGCGCAAATACCCAGTATTTGTACAACAGATAATTCCAAATAGTAAAGAATCCAGCTGATATCCAAGGGCTTATGAATGGTGATAGACCAGCGTGATTTAGCCCGCCGACTAATCCGTAATCAAGGAATATATTGAATATGCTTAGCGGCGTGTATTTCTTTAGTGTGTGTCTGCGTCGACGCCCACCGTGGTGCTCAGCAAAAGTGTAGTGATGTTGAATTACAAAGTTGATGCTTAGACCGACTGCATCGCCACACATCTTTGCGAACAGCCACGGCCAGTGAAATATGCCGTAAAGTGTGCTAAATATTCCGTAGCCTGCCCAGAAGTATAGGCTACCACCAAGCATGTAGTAGAAGTAATGCAGAAGTTTCTTTTTTGTCAGTTTTGCCATAAGCGTATTGTATGGCTAAAAGCTACTTATTGCTAGTTCAGGGCAGTCTTTCGAGCAATGAAACTATTCTCTCTAATCTACCAACCTGGTATTTAGCGGCCGTACGTCCATAGCCGACTTTTATAGTGTTGGCCGAAGCTGGCAGGCTCTTGAACATATCTTCATCGGTGTAGTCGTCGCCTGCACACAGGGTAAATTCGGTAGGGTTCGCTCTGGCTATTCTCTTGACAATGCTGCCTTTAGAGATGACCTTGGGCTTTACTTCAATAATTTTATTGCCCTTATGGGCTGCAAGGTCAGATCCATCTAGCAGTTCTGTCAAGTCACGAATCAAACCTCTGTTTCGGACGTATGCCAACTCGGGTGTGACCCCTCTGTAGTGCCATACAACAGAGAACTCCTTCTCTTCAACGATTGCGCCCGCAGTCCTGAGCGCATAGTCATTCATAAGCCTGAGTATTATGGATTTATCAAAGGGCTTAGCTATTTGTGACCATTCCCCATTTTCTTTTATCCATGCGCCATGTTCGGCAACGAGTTTGATATTTGGTATGTTCTTAAACCATTTATCTAGTGTATGGCGTAGCCTACCGCTAATTATGTATAGCGAAGTGTTTTTTGTGCTCGCTATGGCTGATAGAGTATGCTTGAGCTTAACGCTAGGGGTAGCGGCCTCACTACGGATGCTGGTGGAAAAATGCTTCAGGGTTCCGTCGTAGTCCAAGAGCAGACTTCTGGACGTCGCCTGCTTGAAATCCCGAACTATCTGATCGGTTTGGCTTCTTGACAGTCTCCTCTCTACCGTTCCAACGTGGCCATTGCCTGCTCGACCAAGTTCCTGTATAAAGTCTTTGCTCCATTTCTGAAGAGTGTAGGTAGATATTCTTTTCTGCATCATTTGCAGCCTGGAGAATTGCTCTTTTTTGGGCATTGTCAGTGAGTCATATATACATTGGGCTAACTTGGTGATGTTGTTTGGGTTCACTAGAATTGATTCGGTCAGCTCATCTGCTGCACCCGCCAGCTCACTAAGAACTAGTACGCCCGCTCGCCCACGTTTTGAGGCAACGTACTCTTTTGCAACCAAGTTCATGCCATCACGCAGCGGCGTAACTAATGCGACATCACTCTTGGCATATAGGGCAACCACTTCGTTAAATGCCAAGTTTTTGAATTGGTAAGATATCGCCGACCAGTGGCTAGTGCTATATGTTCCGTTAATGCGGCTCACTGCCTGTTCAATTTGGTCACGGAGTTTTTTGTAGGTTTCTACCTCTGTCCTTGACGGCACTGCAACCACTATGAGTGTGACTTTCTTGTGATACTCAGGATGCTGGCTCAGGAACAAATCGTAGGCTTCTAGCCTTTTAAGTATGCCCTTTGAGTAATCTAGGCGATCCACCGAAAGTATTATTTTTTGATCCTTATAGTGGTCACTCAGCATATTTATCTCTTTTTTGACAGCCTCATCATCAAGCGCCTGACGAAACTTGGCGTAATCAATGCCGATCGGGAAGGCGTCGACCTTTATCTGGCGACCTTGATATTCTATAATGCCGTCACTTGTTGATGTGCCAAGGAGATGGTTGCAACTGTTAATGAAATACTGAGCATAATCATAGATGTGAAAACCAAGCAGGTCTGCGCCAAGTAGACCATCGAGAATCTCTTTTCTCTCTGGCAAAAACCGAAATATCTCGTAAGAAGGAAAAGGAATATGTAAGAAAAAGCCAATATGTGCCTGCGGCATTGCTGCGCGAATCATTGCCGGTAATAACATCAGGTGATAATCCTGAACCCATACGGTAGCAAATGGGTCGACAGTCTTTTCTATAGCCCGTAGGAATAGTTTATTTACCTGTTGGTATGCTTTCCAGTATGAGTCCTCGAATTCGGTATATGCTTGGAAATAATGGAACAATGGCCACAATGTGTCGTTGCTGTAGCCCTCGTAAAAATTTTCTACCTGATCGGCCGTCAGATGGATTGGATAACAGTTGTATTTAGCAAGCTCTCGCTTAATGGCCGTCTTGTCGGCTGGGGTTAAATCGTCAGATGCGATTCCTGGCCAGCCAATCCAAATTTGGTTTTCAACATCTAATGACGACATGGCTGTGGCTAGTCCACCAGAGCTAACACTGAACTCTAGTTTACCCTCCTTTTTGGACACACTAATCGGTAGTCGGTTAGAGACAATGGCAAATTTATACATGCTGCATACAACTATAGACATTATTATCTCAGTTGCTTGCGAAAATTATTACGACTTTACCATATTTTTGAGCTGGTAATAGTGCTGCTTCTTCTGAGGGGTTAGCTTTTCGCAGGCATATCTGAGCATAGTCCTTGGCATCGTTGCTGCATGCTTATCCAGGAAACTAAACAGCAACTCTTCATCGACTCTTTTGCCCACCTCTCTCAACATCCAACCAACGGCTTTTTGTACTAGATCTTCATCTTCATCGACCAATAACTCTGCAACATCAAGCGTAGTTCGGGCTTGGCCAGTTTTTATATAGTTAAAGGTGCTGATAATTGCAACTCTTTTGTCCCAGAGCTTTTTGCTTTTTGCCAAAGAGAATAATTTATCTCTGTTGGTATTCCTATGGTGTTCGCCAACTATATACTCACAACTGGTGTCGATAATGTCCCAATTGTTTATCATTCCACCATCCAAACCCTTTAAGTATAGATTATATAGGCTTTCTCTTCTCTTTGGGTCAGCACGCTTGTACTGGCCCGACATAATGATTGTCGCTGCGAGACGGTGCTCATGAATTGGACTTTGGAGTAGTTTCTCTATCTCTACAAGTGATAGGTCACTGTATTGCTTACATACTTTTCTTGTCTGAGGCACCCTGACACCTATGAACGTATCACCTTCACCATACTCACCTGGACCAGTCTTGAAGAATTTTTGCAAAAACACAGCGTCGGCATCGCTAGAATATTTTGCCAAATCATTCATGACTTCTTGAGCGCTCATATCCCCATACTAGCACAGCCTATAGTCATTTAGGTGTGATTGATATTGAGTCAAGTGACTTTGCCATGGAGGCTAAGGAAGCCAGACGACAAACAATAACATGCGCCACTGGTTAGTCACTGCTACCCCGAATGCCCTGTCAAGTGTTGCGCCATAGGGCCTATACCGACGACTCTTCATCTGTTAGCTTACTCGAACGAGTCTGGCCCGATGCGGTGGCTCAGGCACGTTGCTCTTTAGACTAGTATATCCGTAAAAAACTTTTCAAATACAAGCTTTAGCTTTATAATAAGCTTTAGAACTTTTACGGTATTCGTTGAGGGTTATGATAAAGACACATATTAGGGGTGCATTGGTTGCAGGAACTATAGTCCTATTAGGTATAGGTCTGTATACTTTTTTGCGCCCTAACCGCATGGCTCTTAATGGTATTCTTCGTAACACTCATGACAATAGTGCCTATCAGGATGGCTACTATGACATGCGTGTTGTGGCTTACGATGCTCAAGATGGAAAGCTGCTCCTCAACCAAGATTTTCAGGATGTCGCAGTTCATTCTGGGCTCTATTCGGTTCCTGTAACTATTCCCAAGTTTGCCGATACGGGTAATGCTACTTTTCAGGTGTGTCATAGTTCCAAGCCGACAGCTAGTGCCGATGGCGTAAATACCTCTGGCCTATCTGAGGGCTGCAAGACCCCTGTTGAAGAGAAAAAGACCTTCGTAGAAGCTGAATGTCCGCAAACCATGTCAATCTGGGCCGATGGCTTTCTGAGCGGGCTTAGTGGCAACCGAACTGGTGCTATATCTGACCATGCATGTTCTTCATCCGAAGCTACTGCCAGCAAGTTGGCGTCAACCACCAAAACTACACCGACGGTAGTCAGCATACAGGGTGAAAATGGTGCAATCGGTCCTAAGGGTGATAGGGGTGACACTGGTCCTGCGGGTGCTGATGGTAAAGTTGGCGAAACCGGCCCACAAGGCGAACCAGGTGTTGCTGGTTCCGTTGGTCCCCAGGGAGAAGTTGGTCCAGCTGGTGACCCCGCTAGCGACAGTCAGGTTATCTCTTTCAGTGGTGCAAATATCCTGTCCATAAGCGGTGGCAACACAGTTGATTTGTCTAGCCTCAAGGATAATACCGACTTGTTAGCCAACCTAGTCTGTACAGTCGGCCAGATTGCTCAGTACAACGGCTCAACTTGGATTTGTGCCAGCCCTTCTGCGTCGTCTGATAGTCAGACCTTGAGCCTAGCCAGCGATACGCTTTCAATCTCCAACGGTAACTCTGTAGGCTTATTGCCATATCTTGATAATACAGATGTGTTACGCGATTTGGCATGCTCTAATAATCAGATTGCTCGTTGGAACGGCAGTAATTGGGTGTGCTCAGCGGATGACAACACCTTATACACCCAAGGCACAGGCATCACTATTAATGGCAGTAACGTTATTGCCTCTACTTTGGGTACAGACATTACCAGCAGTGAGATAGTAGATGGCACAGTAGCCCTAGCTGACCTATCTGCCGATTCAGTTAACTCCTCAAAGA
>CAZDAD010000005.1:40979-43625 GCA_964503715.1 uncultured Candidatus Saccharibacteria bacterium
TAGCTCTTGGTAGTCTCTCCTACACTGGTACTCTAAGCGATACCAATGTATCTGATACACTAACAATTGGTGCTACTAGTACGGTCGCGGATGGCGCACTTAGCGCTAATGTGTCTAAACTTGGATCAACAATTGAATCATCAGAAATTACAGACGCAACAATAGCTGCAGCAGATATATCGGCCGACGCTCTAGACTTTACGGAGTTAAAGGACTCTATGAGTCTCGATGCCGCCACGACTATTGCTCTAGGTGCCAACAACTTCAATATCAACCTTAGTGGCACTGGCACATTCAATGTTCAGGACGGTGGTACGACAGTCTTGAGCGTGCTAGACGATGGAACATTTCTATATAAGAGTTCAGCTAACAACTCCAATGCCTTTAGGGTTGAGGAGTCTGGTGGCCTAGATTTCTTCCGCGTAGATACGCAGGATAATGCGGTCAGGGTTGGCGATATTACAGATGACTCTACTGATATCCTGTTAGTACTTGATGGCGCATCATCTGATCCATTGACAGGTATAAATGGTGGGTCGTACTACAATACAACAAGCGGTAAATTCCGCTGTTATGAAGGTGATGCATGGAAGAACTGCATATCGACTGGTTATTCGATTAATGTCCTGGCACTTAGCAGTACGGCCACAGCAAATAAGACCTCGTACTTTGGCAATATCCCTAGAGCACTTAGCACAACAGCTGATGCAAGTAAAATCTATATATCTCAGGCGGGAGCCATAAAAAAGTCATCTATATCGGTGTATTGTGTTACCGCTGGTACCGCTTTAGCATGGCCGCTATACGTTAGAGTAAATGGTACAACTGACACACTCATAGACAGTGTTACGACAGTTACGACGGTGGGAACTATTGGGCAGCGTATATACACCAATAATGCCCTAAACATTGCAGTTGCTGCGGGTGACTATATCGAGATAAAGAGTGTCACCCCCGGCTTCACTACTGCACCATCGGGCTGCACATTCGGTGGATATGTATATATTGAATAATAAATCAGTTGGTTAAGTTATAATTATTGTTAAATATCATATATTTTAAATTTAAGGGAGTATTATGCAAGACGTTGTAAAGACAGTAAAAAAAGATAAAAACATCGATGACGTTGATGTCACTAGGGTGCCAAAAAACAAGTCAAAGAAGCTGTGGGTATTTGTAGTTGTATTAATGCTGGCAGCCCTTGTTGGCGCGGTCGGCTGGCTATACAAAGAAAACCGTGACCTCAGAGCTAACCCCGCAGCTGCACAGACAGAGAAGAATAAGGCTGAAACAGCCAGGGTTCTAGATAACCTTAAGAGCAGTTTGCTTATTACTGAGGCTGAGGCTCCAACCGTGGCCCGAGTTGAAGACCCTGCCAAGCTTCAGCAGTCCAACAAAGAGTTTTACAAGAATGTCCAAAAGGGCGATTATCTTGTAATATATCCCAAGCGAGCGATTGTATACAGAGAGTCTAATAGGCAGATTATCAATGTCGCTCCTATTATCAACACATCTGATATCAAGACCGACCAAGGCACTAAGCCCGCCGAGACGACAACTCCTGCGACTACAACTAAGAAGAACTAAAAGTAGCTTATTTATATAAGCATGCCATTTAATCACTACGCAAAACTCAAAAGAATACTTGAGAGTTATGGCAGTAGCTGGTACGTTGTCCGTGTAAACGAGCCTACGGCAGTACTTAATTTTAGGGGTGAGCTAGTTAGGTTTGAGCATTATTATCGGTTGTGCGATCTATCAGGCGAGTACATAAAATTTGGCAAGTTTCAGCAGCTGGATTTGTTTGCCAAAACTATGGGTATACCCATCGAAGCAGTGCCGATAGTAGAGAGTAGTAAATAAAAGGAGTTTTATGAGTGTAGTATTTATCGATGTTAGAGAACCCTTCGAATATGCTATGGGTCATGTAGACGGAGCGTTGAATATTCCGCCTGCTAAGTTGATGCAGGGTGAGCCTGACGAGCTCAAGCTACTATCTCGTGATACGAAGCTTGTCGTATATTGCCGCAGCGGTGCTCGATCGAACGCATCAATGCCCTTTTTGCGTTCTTTTGGCTTTACTGATATCGAGAACGGTATCAACAAAGATCAGGCCGAGCGCAAGTATCTGTAGCCCTACAGTACGCTTAACTCATGGTTGAACCATCATGGCCAGCTGTATAGCTGTCGCTATAGTTTGTGCATTGCTTCCTGGAGTTGCCTTGTTGCATCGTCGTAGCTTGTAATCTTGGTTATGTATATCGGCTTACCAATTTTGACACTTACTTTACTACGTTTCTTGAACCATTTGGCATGCAGTGGCAAAGTTCCAAACAGCCCCTCAGTTTTTACGGGCACGATTGGGACCCCTAATTCTACGGCTAGCAGTCCAATGCCACTCTTGAATGGTCGAATCTTGGCAGTTCTAGCTATACTACCCTCTGGGAATAGAGCTATGCTCCAGCCTTTATCGATTAATGAAGCTGTATATTCTAGGCTTGGCATGAATGGTGCCTTGCGGGCAAAATTAAAGGCTGCAAAGCACAGACGGCTCATGAAAGTAACTGCCTTGTGCTCGCGCATGAAGTCATCAGCTTGCGCAGCAGCTAAATGATTTCTTATCTTTCGAGGCAGAGACCAGTAGGC
>CAZDAD010000005.1:43635-58752 GCA_964503715.1 uncultured Candidatus Saccharibacteria bacterium
GTAGGCAACGGGACCATCAAGATTGTCGACGTGATTGAATATATAGATTGCGGGCCCCTTGATGCTCGCCAGGTTATCGCGACCGTAGTTGTGCTGTTCAAGCCACGGCAGTAGGGCTAATCGAAGTATTGTGTCCCTGATGAAGTTACCAATTAACCTAACTGGCTTACGAAGTGGCCAACTAGGTATTTTGTTGTCTACTTTTTGACCAGATGGTGCTCTGCTAACTATATTTTCAAGATGCTTCACGGTAGTGTTAGATGATATTTCTGTTTCGCTCAGTGCAACGCCCATTTGCTCTTCTATCAGAGATATTAAGTTTAACCGCCTGAGTGAGTCTAGGCCAATATCTGCTAGTTTATCGTTCTTATTTATCGCTCTGGCGGGTTCGTCTATGCTTAGTCTAATACACTGTATTAATGGGTTGGACTGGCTGGTGTTATTGCTCGAGACGGCTCTGTTATCACTCTTGTCGTTGGCCCATTCCCGGACGGCCTTACGATCGACCTTGAGCAGTCTGGTACGTGGAAAATCTTCATCGGGCCATCTCGCCCAGTCACTAATACGCTGGAACGGCTGAAGCTGGCTGTTTATCCGTTCAATAGACTCTGACACATCTTTATCAGACTTGTCAGATATTATTATTGCCTTCACAACTTCACCGTCCTTGCTCGTAGCGCCGACGATGCAGGCATGTTTAAACGCAGGCTCTTTATCGGTTAACTTTTCTATGTCTTCGGGAAAGACTTTTAGTCCGCTTGATAGAACAATCATGAACTTAGCTCTGCCCTGAATGTGCAGCCAGCCGTCCTTTAGTCTTCCCATATCGCCTGTTTTGAACCAGCCGTCAGCTGTGAATGAGCCTTTGGTAGCTTCTTGGTTTTTCCAGTAGCCATCAAAGACATTAGGCCCCTTGGCTTGAATTTCACCGTCCGTGGCAATACGTAGCCTGACGTTATGCAGTATCTTGCCCTGTGAGTCCATCCTTCTGTCATCAAGCCTATTGGCCGTAAGTATGGGTGATGTTTCGGTTAGCCCGTAGCCTTGCACTGCTTTGACTCCCATGAGTTCCCAGGCCTCAGCAATCTCAGGAGCTATCGGCGCGCCGCCAGTAACCACGACCTCGAGGTGACCTCCTAGGCCTTTGTGGACAGCACCGAATAGTTTGCGCCTAAAGCTGAATGGTAATTTTTTGGCGACCTTGAGGGCTATGTCTAGTGTGCCCGATTTTCCCTCGGCTGCGGCTTTTTGCTTGATTCTCTGTAAGAATAGATTAAGGAGTTGAGGAACGGCGAGAATGGTAGTTATTTTGTATTCGTCAAGGCCCTTGACGATTGCGCCTGGTGTTATCCGAGGCAAGTAGTGTATGGTGGCTCCTCTGGAGAGGATAGCTAGAGTCCCTGTTAGCTCAAACATGTGAGAAAGTGGCAGCACCGATAATAGCCGCCAGTCGGGGTTTATATCAATGGCATGTTGCACACCGTCAATGTTGGACAGGATATTCTTTTGGCTAAGCACAACACCCTTTGGTGCGGCAGTCGTGCCTGAAGTGAAGACAATTACCGCCGTCTCCTTGCCCGTTGACTTAGTTTTGGGATTATATTCTTGGCAGCCAGATATATATTCCTGCAAGTTTTCGATAGATAAGACATTTGCCTGTTTATCGATGTCTGGGAGTAGATATTTACTCTTAAATATAAGTTTTGGAGATGTTTGTTTGGCATAATCGAGCGCTGCTTCAGCATTGCTTCGGGCATCAACGGGCACGACTGCCGCTCCCAGAAGCTGTGCCCCCAAGAAGATTATTGTCCATTCAGGACAGTTAGGCGCTACAATCATAACTCTGTCGCCTATGCCCACACCCTTGTCGCTCAGCAACTGCGCAGTCTGCTTGGCCTTGTGAATTACTTCCGCAAAATTATAGCGTTCGATTTTTATAAAGGGCTTCCAGACCAACGCCGATTTTGTGCCGAATGATTCCAACGCTCTAGAGTAATGTCGAAAGTTGCGATATGTCATTTGGGTTTACCTGCTGCTATTGTTCTTATAACTCTGTCAACGGCTTTTTTAGTGTTGTCCATGGCGGTTTTCTTTTGAGCAATTGCCAGTGCATAGTCACCATGGTGTGCAATTGATACGTAGTAGATTTGGCTACCTATACGAGCTGATGGTTTGCCATTAGCATTGTAAGATATTTGAATATCTTTCCAGTCGTGTGGTGCACTTCGTCTTATCTTGCGTATAGCTTCTTTGGCTGCCCATACGCCCGCAAGATGCTCAGCCGATAGGTTGCCAAGTTCTGACAAATTATACATTTTCTCGAGCATCAATGGTCCGCCCCCTTTGAGCCTTTTATCAAACTCAGAGATTTGCACCAAATCAACACCAATCATAGGCTCATTTTATTTGAACGGGTACAAGGTGTCTATGACTTTGTGATAGTTTTGTGCGGGCTTAGCAGACAATAGATTATTGCTTTGGCGTGTCGAAGCTCGGGGAGCTTTTGTCTGGGAACTTCTTTGATGAAAGTGTGGATAGGATTGATGTATTCATCTATTTCTGAATATAGAACTCTGGACCGTTCCCTTATTTTAGGATTGAGGCTGCCTATTTTATTATCTACTTTAGCAACCATCGGCCTTAGCGCGGGATGTTTGCTATCGTGTATCTTGTGGATACCGCTACGACCGATATTGTAACCACACACAGTGATAAATCGACTACGTGAACTGTATTTAATCGATGCCAGTATTGCCAGTGAGCCACCCGCCGATTCACCTACGAATACGAGATTTTGCTCCTCCGGGTATTTACTTGCTAGGTCGTATAGCCTGTGTTGTTTCTGCTGAGCTGTTTCGTTTTTATCTTGCCAGCGGCTAGCGAAGACTACAGCCTTGACTCCTCTGAGTCGCCATGAGCAAATCGCTAGCTTGCGAAGCCACGTTGCACTGTCCCCAAGTCCAGGAATATAAATGTATAGCTCTGAGCTACTGCCTGCCATATATTTATTCTATCAGTGTTTACAGGCAAGTGGTTTTATCAATGTGTTTTCATGGCTATTCTGGGGTATTGTCCTGACTCATCTACGGAAAACTTCACACCCAACGAACCTAATACCCTGAAGTTGGCATCAAGTGAGCTTGGCTGAGAACGAGCTATCATTTCATGATGTCCATGTCCTGCTGCATCATCGAGCGCCACCCTAACCATCGCTTGGGCGACACCCTGTCTTCTGTAATCGGGGTCTACGGCTATACCCTCGAAGAAGGCTTGTTGGCCGTGATCACGTTCCAAGTCGTAGCTTGCAGCGCCAATCACAGCTCCAGTATCTGTCCTAGACGCTAGAACAGTTTGCCCTATTAGGCCATCGTAGGTTTCGAGTAAATCCTCCAAATCGGCATGTGGTATTTCGCCATCGACCCTATCAGTCAGGGCCATAAGATACATGGCCAAGATGTCACGCAGATCTTCTGGTATATCAGTCGTCTTGGCCCAGTTATCCTCGACGGGAAGGCTGTATTTTTCGACTCTAAAGCTCATTGCATAATGATAAAACTATTATCTTGTATGTCAAGCAATTAATGTCACACGGTCGCAGGTGATAGAATATGATTGATGAGAGTTGGAATATTTCCAGGCACGTTTAACCCGCTTCACGATGGACATGTGTCATTTGCATTACAGGCTATAGAGCAGCTCAAGTTAGATAAGGTCTTAGTGTTGCCCGAAAGATTACCGCGGTACAAAAAAGACGTCCCTGATGTAGAGCATAGAGTGGCATTTGCTGCCGAGAAAGTCGTAGCTCATGATAAAATCGAAGTTCTTTCCTTGGAGTGTGATTACTTAACGGTTGAGGCCGTGCTGGCTTCGTTACCGCACATTTACAATAGTCACCACGTAGTTATGCTGATTGGTTCGGACTTAGCAAAAAATATCGCTTCATGGGATAGTCTGGGTGAACTATTTAATAATCACGAGATATGTGTTGGCCTAAGGGGCAATGATGAATCCGACCCAATCGAGCGTATCTTTAATGAGCTAAGAGAAGCGCACGGTGGTATTGTTCGCTATAAAATTATCGAGACAGAATATCCCGAAGTGTCCTCAACTAAAGTTCGCCTATACCCTGGCTATAAGCCCTTGGGCTGATTGACTATTGAAAATGTCTTTTCTTGACCTGTTGATAGGCATCTCGGAACGGAACGCCTGATTTTACTAGTTCATTGATTTTATGAACTGTTTGTAACTCTTCTGTCATTGCTGAATTTAATTTTGCTTTATTAATTTCAAGCTTACTAACGCATAATGCCAAGATATCGAGTGTGTCTATTACTTCATCTGTAGCTGACAGTGAAATCTTTTTGGTTAGCTGTAAATCTCTGTGATAGCCACTGCCGACGCCTCCGCTAATGGCAGCTAACTGATTGATATACCCTGTGAAGCCGTGACCCTTTGCTCTCATTATCTCGAATAAATCGTAATTCTGTTTGTGTGGCATTATCGATGACCCAGTCGTCATATTAGATGGCAACCTAAAGAAATCAAATTCCTGACTAGTGAACATTAACATATCCGTGGCGAACTTCGCAGTGGCTGTCATGATCATATTTAGTGATTGCAGATAGGTCATCTCGAATAGACCCCTGGATAACCCACAATACATAGGATTCTGCTGGACTTTGCTAAAACCCATTGCTTTGGTGGTGTATTGTCGATCGATGTTCAAATCAATACCAAAGCCAGCCGCCGAGCCCAACGGATTTTGGTCGATATATTTCATTGTTTGTAGCAAATACTGTTCTATGTCGCTAAACGCATCTTTGTACGCCTCTAGCCACATGCCGACAGTGGTTGGCATAGCTTTCTGTGTGTGAGTATAGCCTGGCATGGGTTGGTCGCCAATCCGCTCAATCACCTCGACGAATGATTCGTCTAACGATACCATCAGTGAGCATATCTGGCGTATTTTGTCCTTCATATACAGCCGCATCATAACCAGAGCTTGGTCATTTCTGCTTCGTCCAGTGTGTATCTTTCTGCCTGTACTGCCTAGTTTTTGGGCTAGATGTGTTTCTATAGCAGTATGCCCATCCTCGTCTTGCTGTACGATTTCAAAGTTGCCATTTTGCCATAGCTTCATGAGTCTGCTGAGCTCATCGACCAGCGCTGCTGACTCCTCATCGGAAATAAGTCTTACCTTGGCCAACATCTGAGCATGAGCAATGCTAGCTTCTATGTCATAACCAAGAAGCTTTTGGTCTACTTGCCAGTCATTATCAACGGTGTACTTTTCGACAAGTGGATGTAGCGCACTTTGGGTCGAGCTTTGCCATAGTTTACTTTTCATAGTTATAGGCTCCCTGAGCTGTTTTTTGGGCTAAATTGTATAGCTCAATGAAGCCCGCCGCAGCGTTTTGGTTAAACGAACCACCACTCTCAAATGTAGCCAATTCTGCGCTGAACATTGAGTGAGGAGAATTGACAGCCACTACTGTGGCGGTACCTTTAAGTAGTTTTACCTTGACTATTCCAGTAACCTTTTGGTTTTGATCATTGATGTAGGCATTTATATGGTGCATAGTCGGTTCGTACCACTGTGCGGCGTAAAGTAGGTAGGACCATTTATTGTCCATGAAAGTCTTTAGTTCGTTTTCTTGCCTAGTGGAGACAAGCATTTCAAGTTTTTTGTGTGCTGCTACGAGTATAGTTCCTGCGGGGTTCTCGTATACGCCTCTTACTTTCAGCCCAATCAGCCTATCCTCTACAAGAGTGTGAACGCCTACGCCGTGTTTTGCCCCAATCTGGTTACACTCTTTTATGAGTTTACTGAGTTCCATTGATTTGCCATTCAGAGTGGTTGGAATGCCTTTTTGAAAAACAATTTCCATGTATTCGGCCCCACTGGGGGCCTGATCAACAGCTTGGCACCACTTTAGGATATTGTCGTAATTGGGCTCAATGTTGGGGTCTTCAATCTCGCCACCTTCTGCCGAGTTGCCCCACATGTTTTCATCATACGAGTATGAGCATTCCTTGGTTTGGTTTATAGGGATATCGTTAGCTTTGGCGTATTCAATCTCTTCTTGTCTGCCCATGCTCCACTCTCTTACGGGAGCGATTATTTTTAGTTCGGGTTTGAGCGTTGTTATGTACGACTCAAACCTAACTTGATCATTGCCCTTGCCTGTGCAGCCATGAGCTATGACCTCGCAGTCATACTTAGCTGCGACTTTAACTGCTATTTCAGAGATAATTACCCTGCCTAATGGCGTGTGGAGTGTGTAGCCACCCTGATAATCAGCATTAGCCCTAATAGCTTGGGACAATAACTTGTCGGCAAATTCTGTCTTAGCGTCATAAACTATGGCCTTAGCCGCACCAATCTGTAAGGCTTTAGTTCTGATTTGCTCAAGCTCTTCAGCGGTTTGGCCAATATCTATCGTTAGTGCAACTACCTCACAGCCATACTCTTGTTTGATCCACTTCAACATAACAGAGGTGTCGAGACCTCCAGAGTATAGCAAAAGGCATTTTTTGAAATCACCCTTTTTGGCCTCATGTGAGGCAACTTTTATATAATTATTTTTCATTAGTATAAATCCTTTTCCAAATAAAAAGCTCCCGTTATGTAATCGGGAGCCGTCTTGGAAGCCAAGATTTTATACTAAATACAAGGACAACTCCCGCTGATACGTGAGTTGCGACGACGTACGCTTAATTGTGTACTCTGTCTCATAACTTGTGTATTATAGCATAAATGGTTAGGCTTGTTTATTTCGGCCTAATTTTGCGGGCCACCACATCTTGCGGCCTATATCAAGAGTTAACCCTGGGACCAATAGCGACCTGACTATTATCGTATCTAGCAGGACCCCAAAAGATACAATAAATGCGACTTGAGCCAAGAACAATATTGGTATTACGTAAAGTGCCGCAAAAGTGGATGCCAAAACAATGCCTGCACTTGTTATTACGCCACCCGTTACTACAAGCGCCTTTACCGTACCCTTTTCGACCCCAGATTTAATAGTCTCTTCTCGGACCCGAGTCATCAGGAATATGTTATAGTCAATGCCCAGTGCCACCAAGAATACAAAGCCGAATGTTATGACTGACGGATCTGCACCAGCAAAGTGCCAAACGTTATTGAATAGCAAAGCTGCGATTCCTAGCGTTGCCCCGAATGACAGTATAGTGGTCAGTAGTAACACTAGTGGCGCTACAAGTGACCTCAGTAGAATCATTAGCACTAGTGTTATGGCTGCCAGTATAAGAGGTATTATTACCTTGAGGTCTTTCTTTGATTCTGTGTTGGTGTCTAGCTGAACTGCGCTAACGCCACCAACTTGAGCCTCGATCCTATTGTCTTTGAGTCTTTCTCGAAGTCTTGATACGGTCTCTCTGGCCTTTATGGAGTCGGCAGGGTCCTTGAGGGTGGCTTCTATGAGCACTTTACCGCCGACCTCTTTGGGCCTAACGTCCCTAAGTAAGTTTGATACCATACCAGCTTGGGCAGCCTGCTCAAATTTCTTGGCAGCTGCACCCATTGGTATAACACTAAGTTGTGGGTTGTTCGAAGCTACCCCAATAGTGTCTACACCATCAGTCTTCTCTATTACATTGGCAGCAAGATTGAGGTTGTTTGACTGCGTCAGGATGTATGCCGGTGATCCAGAACCACCTGGGAAATGCTTGTCTAGTAGAGCCTGGCCCTCACGGGCTTCAGAGTAACCTCTTATCAAATCGCTCTGTGGAACTCCCTGTGCTTTGAGTTGTGGCACAAATAAGCATGCCATCAATAATACTGAGGCGAATCCTACCCACAATCTTCGTGGATGCCTCTGAACCAACTCGCCTATACGGTTCCAGGTTTTATGAGTAGTTTTATAGTCGGAGTGATTTGCTGCGGCGTTGTACTTTGGCTTTCGGGGCCAGAACGCTAGTCGTCCCATGATTAACAGGGCTGCGGGCAAGAAAGTTAGCGCTGATAAAATGGAGAATGCAACACCTATGCCACCTACTGGACCAAGAGCTTTGTTGGAGCCTAGGTCTGATGCTAGTAGGCAAAGCAGCCCCAATGTTACTGTACCGCCAGCTGCAACAATCGGTTCCCACGAACCTTTCCAGGCTGCTTTTGTGGCTGACCACCTGTCGGTGCTTGCTGCTAACTCCTCTCTATATCTAGATATATAAAGCAAGGCATAGTCGGTCGCTGCGCCAATAACTAGGATAAAGAGTATGCCCTGTACCTGACCGTTTAATTGGATCAAGTCGGCTTTTGCCAAATGCCATACAACTAATATAGCCGTTGACAGTGCCATCATGGCGCTAGCGAGGGTTATGATTGGAAGGAATGGCGACCTGTAAACTAAGAGTAATATAACGAATACGACTGCAAGGGCCACTAGTAACAGTGTGCCATCAATTCCAGCAAAGGCTTTGTTAAGATCTCTGGCAAACATGGCTGGGCCTGTAAATTTGTAGCTCAAGTTTACTTTTGAACCCTCGACGGCCGATTTGATTTCACCGATTACCTCAACAAATTCACTGTTTGAATCGAGTGGTACTACAACGAACATAGCCTTACTATCCTCTGAGGTTATGGGCGGTGACATCTGGCCCTTAACGTGGCCAGTATCTCTTATGGCTTCAGACGCCTTTAGCACCTGCGCTTTATGGTCTTGGGTCAGCGAGTTTTGAGATTCAAATACAACCATTATGGGTATGGTGTTGTCACTCAAGAACTTGCCTAGCTCGCTATTAACTTTTGTTGACTCCGCTGATTTGGGGAGGAAAGTTGCTAAATCGTTGCTAGATACCTCCTCAATCTTGCCAAAGTATGGCCCGCCAACGCCCGATAGGCTTAACCAAACAAAAATTACCAACAATGGTAGCAATACTCTTAGTAAGGTTTTTTTGTTGAAGAGTTTGCTCATATGATTATTTTGACCCTCGATATAAGTTTTAGATAACCCACTGTAAGGTATCTTATTTTTGATTGGTTTACGCTACCAGTAAACCCTATTTGATATCAACAGTCAAAGTATTTTGGCGGCTTCGGTTGAGGCCTAGATTGGCTATTCGGACCATCATTTCATCATACTCGATGCCTAGGTTGAGGTTGCATGCCTTTGGGAATGAACCGTAGCCATCAATAAGGCTTGGAATAAGATTCGCCTCTAAGAAATGAGGCGTCCCCTGAGCATCAAGACGAACGTCTATGCGGCCATAGTCTCGGCCCTTAAGAGCCGAAAAAACATCTAACGCTAGCTTGCTCACACCATGCTTAATCGGAAGGTCAGCAACAGCCATGGCATGTTCTGTGTTCGATGATTTAACTTGGCTGCCAAGGATTCGATTACCGCGTCTATCAATGGGCGCTACAAGTTCGATTGGCATTACATTATACTTGTCGGAAGACTGATCTCGGAGGATTGCAACACTAAACTCACGACCTGGCAGGTACTCTTCAATTAGGGCCGCTGCCTGAAAGTCTGTTCTGATTGACTGTACCTTTGTCTGGAGCTGGCTCAAGTTATGAACTATAGAGTCGCCATCTATACCTGCCCCGCCGCCACGGTTTGAGGGCTTCACAAATAACGGATAACTAAGCCTGATTGTATCTTGATTAATGGCATCATTCGCATCTACAATCTGATATCTCGATGTCTTGAGGTTTGCTTCGATTGCGCATTGCTTTGCGAGTGCCTTATCTCTTGCGGCGATATGGGCCAGCTGTGACGAACCAGTATAGGCAATGCCATGATCGTCAAGATAATTAGTTATCCATATTTTATCGGGATCATCCACGCCTAGTTTTAGGTTTGAAGCAATGAATTCCATGCCCAGAAATACCAAGTCGGGCCGTTGATCGGTCAGCAGGACTAGGTCCGCGATACTATCTACATTCATCTCAGTGACGTTAGAAAAATATTTTGACAGGGCTTTAGATGCGGCTTGACTCGATTTCTGGCTCATCGAACTAAGGCCCTTGACGTTGGAGCGAACGATTTTGATATGCTTATTATTTTTTGTCATTAAATACCTTACCTAGGCCAGCATGTGACCTAGGTATAAATTTCCTTTTTATGGATCTAATTAGTAAGAGCGGCGAAAATTGCCACCACCACGTGGTGGTCTGTTGCCACTTGGGCGACGATCTGAGCGATCTTCTTGTGGTCGGGCTTGATTGACTACAATTGCACGGCCTTTGAGCTCTTTGCCATCAAGAGATTTGATAGCATTTTGTGCTTCTTTTAGGTCTTCCATCTCAACAAAACCAAATCCCTTGGATTGACCACTGAATTTGTCTTTGATAACAGTTGCGCTAACAACTTTACCCTGCTCTGCAAAAAACTGCTCAAGTTCCTGATCTGTCACGCTATAAGCTAATCCACCAACGTATAATTTCATTGCCATTATTATAAAAATCCTTCCTTAATGTTTACCGCTTGCGTTCAATATTGCTGCCCGCGATAATATTTAGTTTGGAAGGCTAATTATGATAACGGAGAGGTAATAGTAACCACTTGCTCAGCCGAGTATAGCACAAAACTGGCGTTCTTTCTAAGTTGGGGCTGTCATTACCTCTTATAACAGCGTATACTAATATGTAGATGTATAGACTCATGCTGGACGAAACTAACGATGCATATGATATTTATGTTGACCCTATTACTTCGTCGGCAGGCCAGTATTTGAGCCGACGGCCGTATGTATACGGTCTAATCAGAGAGGTACTTGCCAAGCGCGAGCTACTTGGTGAGCGTGTAATAATTGAGCAAAACATGGGTCGTAACATAGGAACCACAGATATTGTGTCGACCACTGATGACGATACTATATACTATGCTCGAGCTCTAAAGTCCAAGGTATACTCGCGCTTTGCAAAAAACCGCTACCCGCAAGCGAGTAAGACATTGACTGTCGTGATCCAAAGGGATACTGACGGCAATTACGAAATCAGTGATACTTGGATAGGTGGTAACCATCCTGCGTTTCCTGGTGATGAGTTGGCAACTCCAGATAGCGAATCATATTGGAAGACACACGCCCTGGTGCAAGATGCCCATGTTATACAGTCAAAAACTCTCACAAGAACTTGCCCATATTAGTCAGTTTTGCTGGCATAGTGTTATTGCTAATATAATATAATTGTGCTAAAGTAATAGTATTGTTTTTTAATGAATCCGAAATAGTAGCAAGAGATTCGATTTTCATTACGGACAATCGATTCACAAACTATCTATAATAAAAGGATTCATTTTTTATGTCTCGAAAATCAGTGTATAACTCACGTCGCAGTGAGCGTAATAGAAGTGCGCCTCGACAACGCACCCAGAGTGTAAGTCGTGGCCGACACCACAAAAAAGACTACATTAACCCATCAAGATTTGTGCAGCGTGCCAAGCCCGTGACCGAGGACGTGTATGTTCCTGTGCACTCTTTTGATGATTTTGAAATTGTCAGTCTAGTCAAACAGAACCTTGTAACTATTGGTTTTGTTGACCCATCTCCAATACAGGACAAAGCTATACCTCAGGCCTTGGCTGGAAGAGATATTGTTGGCATTGCCAACACAGGCACCGGTAAGACTGCCGCTTTTGCAGTACCAGTTTTGCATCGCCTGATTACTGAGCCAAACTCCAAGGCTATTATAATGGCCCCCACTCGGGAACTGGCTGAGCAGATTGAGCAGCAATGTCGGAAGATTGGTAAAGCAAGCGGGCTAGACGGTGCATTGCTAATTGGTGGGACCTCAATGGGCGCTCAATTGCGTGATTTGCGCTATGACCCCAGAATAATTATTGGAACACCGGGCCGAATCAAGGATCATCTTGAGCGTGGCTCTCTAAGATTGTCGGACTGTAATATCGCCGTACTCGATGAAGTAGACCGCATGCTTGATATGGGATTTGTAAACGATATAACATTTATCCTAAATCAAACAATGCCCAATCGACAGGGCTTATACTTTTCGGCTACTTTAGATGAAAGGGTCAAGCGTATTATCGAGACTTTCTCATCGGAGCCTGTGCACATATCCGTAAAGTACGGTGACACGTGTGACAACGTCAATCAAGATGTGGTTAAACACGGCACATCGGACAAGCTAGATAAGCTTCACAATATTCTGATTAGCGGCTCTACTGCAAAGACTATCATTTTTGATGATACTCATCGTACTGTTGAGAAGTTGTCTAAAGAACTAAGTGAAAGAGGCTTTTTGGCTGACTCTATACACGGCGGCAAGACTCAGTCGCAGCGACAGAGAGTCCTCAAGAAGTTCAAAACTAATGAAATCAATGTCCTGGTTGCTACTGATGTAGCCGCACGTGGTCTCGATGTCTCTGATATAACCCATGTTATTAACTATTCCCTACCACAATCCTACGACGATTATGTGCACCGTATAGGCCGCACGGGTCGTGCGGGCAAGGTCGGCTACGCCCTGACTTTTATTGAGCGCTAGAGTTTGTCCCAGCCAAAGTTTGTTGCGCTAAGGAATAATCTGCAAATCTAACGTTTGGCTACTAGGGTAGACACAACCGCAACGATGGCAGTGATTAGCATACCCCAAGTCATATCAATAATGGCTATCTTGGTGCTAAAACCCTTTGTAACGGCTAGGTTAGTTAGGTCGTAGGTGGCATAAGCGACTAGTCCAAATAATGCTCCGTAGACTGCGGCATGCTGCCACGATGCTTTGGCTACTGCGGGGTTTATCACAAACACTGTTACCCCGATTACGTATATGAGGTAGAAAAGTATTGCAGGGACGGACCTAAATTCGTTCAAAAGGATACTACCCATTTCTTTGTGATATAGATTCTTGGCAATCTTGGACAGCCACAGATAGTCCATCAGGCCCATAACACCCGAGGCAACCAGCAGCTTGATTAGTATGCTCATTTAGCACCTCCTTGTTTGATGGTTCTGGACTCTATGGCTAGAGCGGCTATCGTGGACACAAAAACAGCGATTAGAATCGTCAGGGTGATAATTGTGCTGGGATATCTACCATTGAATCCCCCTGGTGCTAGGTGCTTGAGTAGTATGCCTGCGTAAGCCCAGACGAACACCGCCATGTATGGAATGTCGTTATTTCGTATGGCGGCCGTGACGCCGATGGCTGCTCCGACTATAAGAGTTGCCACCATCCACACGCCCTCACGTATGCCGAAGCCGCTCCAGTTTATACTGACTAACCAAGTAGTTATGTTGGCGATTGTTGCGACAGTAATCCAGCCAAAATAGACACTGAAGGGTAATTTTGCCATGATGTACTCTCTGTTTGCCAGTCGTATGTCCCTCAAGGCATTTACGATTTTGGCAAGAGTTACAAGCAGGCCCACCATGATGATAACGCTTAGCCATATTTGCTTGTATTGCCATGCAAAAAGCCACGCAGTGTTCAGTAATAGGTTGATAGTTGCTAACCTAACAATCTGTCTCAGGTCTTTGGTCCGCAGCGCAGACTTTTTGGAGCGTCCAACACCAAACGCATAAAGTACGAATCCAGCTAATAGCAGATAGATTACTGCCCAAATAGTAAAAGTCACGCCGCTTGGCGCAAAAAGGTTGGGGTATGAGTCGGACACTTTAGATGTGTCGACACCACCAAGGATGTTCGTACTGCCCGCCAGTCCGTTTACTACTAGTGTTACAAAGAACGCCGACAGTAGCCCGATCTGCTCATTTATGCCAGTCTTTTCCTTCTTCCAAAGCATAGCTGTGTACCTCTTATGCTACTGATTATGACACATAAGTTTAAGAATAGTTATATAATTAGTTCAGAGGAAATAAGAGGGGGATTAGCCAAATGTCTTCATTATTAGAGCCAAACGATTCAACTGCTCAGCAGGTAAAAGAAAAAGCAGCACAGCTTCTTGGCCAAACCAAGAAAGCTTATACCGAGCATCGTGAAGCTCAAAATGTGGCCAAGCGACTAGCGTCGGTGCGGGCCAATTCTGGTCAATGCCCTAAGTGCGGCAGCGAAAAACTGCAAGCAGTACACAATACCAATAACAAAGGCTTCAGCGATTCCAAAGCTTGTGGCGGATGCTGTTTGCTGGGTCCTGTAGGACTGCTATGTGGATTGTGTGGCAGTGGCAAAAAACAAGAACAGTCCTACAGAATGTGCGTCAACTGTGGCAACAAGTTCTAGTAATTTTGCCAGTTTTATCTACGCAAGGTCTTTACTGTATGGTGATAAAGTTTGTCACCAGATGGATGAGAGGTCATTCCATTTTGGTATAAGAAAGTATCCACTGTGTGCTAGGTGTACTGGGATATACGTAGGCCTTTTCGCTGGTCTAGCAACGGGCTGGTTCTATACTCTACCCTGGTCGTTTGCGCTGTTGTTTGTATTAATGATGTCAATTGATGGCTTAGTCCAGCTCAAGACTAACTACGAGTCAAACAACTTTAAAAGAATTGTAACGGGATTACTGTTTGGATTAGCAGTTGTGAGCCTGGTGTCAGAAATTATTCAGCGCATTTTCTAAAGTTATATGGTAGGTGTATTTTTCGATTCCTGTATGGGCTAGAAAATCCAAGTTCATAGTCCAGACTGCAAATAAAAAAGCCTGATAACAAACATCAGACTCTTATATTGGCTCCCCATACAGGTCACGGAACTATTACACGGGTCGGAGGACACAAAACAGGACAAATGAGACACGAAACGCATATATTTGAAGTGTCTCGTTTTTAGTCGAATTTAGTGGGGTTTTACGAACAAATCCCGCACTTTGATTGCCTAAACTAGGCGTATTTTGCGCCCACGGCTGTCTTTACGAACCTTTGCCATTTTCTTGTCTTCACCAAACTTAAAATCATAGTTTCGGATGAACTTTGGCACTGAATCATCGTTATCTCGCATAGGTATGAATACCCGAAGTAATGGGTTCATTTCTCCAGACAATACTGGTATGCTTGTTGGCTTGACTACGCCACTCTTGAGTGTGATCTCAGCTGGTACGCTACCAAGCATTAACTTATCAAAATAGACGAGTACTGATTCACGCATATCACGATTGTAGAACTCGTCTTTTGGCTTGGTTGCTGATACTGTTGGTTCTTTAGGCTCTGCCTTCGGAACATAGCCATTCTTCA
>CAZDAD010000006.1:0-53128 GCA_964503715.1 uncultured Candidatus Saccharibacteria bacterium
AGCTACATGATTGTATGTGTGGTCTATGCTGTAGGATTGCTTTGTTAGGGCTTTTACAGTGTCCATCGAAACATCAACTTTGACACCAGGGTTAAGAGTACCGTAAGGGTCAAAGGTTTGCTTAAGTTTCCTCAGGACTGCGTAGTAATCCTCACCATATTGCTTAGCTAGGAACGGTGCACGTATGCGCCCTTCGCCGTGTGCTCCAGATATACTGCCACCCAGCTCAATAACCAAGTCGTAGTACTCTTCCATAAGTCGAAAGACACGCTGTCTATCACCTACCTGGCTGAGGTCCAATAGCGGCTGAACATGTAAGTGCCCATCACCAGCATGCCCCCAAATTGCGGGTCTGATATGAGTCCGCTCAAAGAGTTCATAAATCTTCTCTATATAGTGAGCTAACTTCTCTGGCGGAACGATACCATCCTCAATTATTGGCAACGCTCTAGTATTGCCCTCAGCATGGCTGACTATGGTTGAGGCAGCATGGCGGACCAACCACATTTTTTCGTAGTCGTCCTGATTTTTGGCAATATCGAATTGAACATTATGTTTTTCAAAAACTTTTTTAGCCCTTTTGACAGCCCGTTTCTGGTGCCTCTCGCCCGTAGTGTCGAACTCGATGAGCAGTAGAGCCTTTGGAAACGGTTTCTTCACTGCGTCTTTTAACTGATTAGGGCTTATGGATTCAACAGCCTTGAGCATATGCTCATCGACCATTTCTATAATGCTCGGCATTTCGTTTAGGTCACGCAGCTCAAGGATAACTGATTGAAGCGTATTGAGGTCCTCGAAAGAAGCTGAGATGAGTGTAGTCGCAGGCGTGCTGAACTCTGTGTCCAGAACAACCTCTGTAATTATCCCTAATGTTCCCTGGGAGCCAACAAAGAGAGGTGTTAGGTCAAACGAACCGTCTTTTTGCTTGACCGCCTCCAGAGCATAGCCTGCTGAATTTTTGGTAATTGCTTTAAGCGAATCGTCAATGAGCTTTTGGTTCTCTTCGATAATCGCATCAACTGCCCTGTATATTTCACCCTCAAAGGTTGAAAGGCCTAGCTTTTTACCTAGTTCACGGCGGGTCAATCGTCCCGTTTCGATAACTTCACCATTAGCAAGTACAACACGAAGCCCCCTTACATACTCCCTCATGGAGCCATACTTGACAGATTTTTCACCGCTAGCATTATCGGCAACAGCACCACCAATGGTCGAATATTCAAGAGCAGCAGGATATGGAGGCAAAAACCTATCATGAGTACTTAAAGCCTGCTGAAGTCGACCAAAGATTATACCTGGCTCAACGACAACGGTGCCATTCTTGTGATCCATTTCCTGAATACGATTCATGTGAGCAGGAAAAGACATAACTATGCCGTTACCCACCGCAGCTCCGGTGGTACTTACTCCCGCACCACGAGCCGTAATCGGGATCACCCTGCCCCTCTCGGCAAGTTGCCATGTGAATCGAGCTGTCTTACGAACGTCATTTTCATTGCGTGGATAGACGACGACGGCTGGAGTCAGTGAAAGTATGCTACCATCGTTAGAAAAAAAGCGTCGAGCATCGGTTGAGGAGACAACCTCACCAGTCAGATGCTCCTGCAAGTAATGTGCAATCTTACTCATTTGTTACAAAACCCTCACTTGATATTATGCTAGATTAGCTCTAAGTTTATGATAGCATAAGCTGTTTACGAGTAGAAGTAAGGCATAAAAAAGACCTCTCTGCTGGAGTAGAGAGGTCTTACACTTAGTAAGCTGATGTTAATCTAAGCTACTGGTCTACTTTACAATAACCACGGGGTGCTTAACACTTTGTCTAATCTTTTTCCTAAACTGCGAGATACTCATCAGTTAATTATAACACTACTTTTTTATTTTCCGTTACCACATCTATGATAACATTCACACGCTTAACGAATTCTCTGATATCCAAGAAGTAATTGGGATATGCCTGCTTTAATTGCCGCAGTTTACCTGCTGATACAAGTACCACGTCAACATTATCCCCCGATTTTTGTTCTATTCTAGAGTACTCATTAACAGCCTTCTCATATTCAGTAGCTGAGTACCCCTTAATCGCAACTTTTTTATCGCTCGTGTAAAGAACTATAAGATTATAGTAGCCGATATGTCGTGTTTCTATCAGGTTTGCCGCAAGATTATACCCAGACATAAGGTCGAGCGCCTTAATTTTTTCGGCTATAAAAGCAATGCGCCGATATATTTCCAGCGGCTCCATCTTGCTATGGGCATCCAACACATTTGAGCTCTCAACCATAGCTATTGCAGAAGACATGAGCGCAAAAAAATCTTGCCAATCATCCGTACCGCCATGAGTCTTTATAGGCTGTCCAAGGATTGTGCCCATAGCCTCAACCGCCGTAGCCCAAATGTGTTGCTCCTTAGTCCTGATCTGGACTTCAACCATTAAGCCTTCATATTGACGCGCAGTGTTTCCACGTGCAAGCGTGTTGTTGTATCGGTATATAAGGTGTATACCCCTGTAGCCGTCAGACTTTGGATGCTCAATATAATCTTTCTTGTCCTTAAGGATATGGCTAAATCGTTTAGAATTTTCGTATAGTGATACAACTGAGTATACATCACCTAGATTCTTGAGTACGGCCCTCACGCCACCAATATCCTGCATAGTAGATAGCTTCATATTTGGATGTCTATGAAGCTTGTCAATTATTGTTGGCATACGTTTTAGCCTTTGAGCTACTAATGATTCTGAGAAAGTACAGACCATCTTTCTGAGACGTGCTTGAAACGTGTTGATAGGATAAACATGTGCAAGTCTCCACGCATTGGCCACTTCCAGAGCAGATTGGTACTCTACGTTTGCAGGCGCTAATCTCTTGAGAGACTCACCAGCATGATTCACACGTTTTCTGGAGACTGTTGGTGGTTTATGGTAGCCCATAGTCTTTATCTTTCATATATAGACTGGAATAATGTCCATTTACAAGAAGCAACTGAACAATTCTATTGAAGCCGACTAAATAAAATCAATTCTGGTGCGCGAAAGAGGACTTGAACCTCCACGAGCGTAAGCTCACTAGTACCTGAAACTAGCGCGTCTACCAATTCCGCCACTCGCGCAGACTGCTTGGATTGTACGTCAAAACCCCTTAGGAGGCAAGCTGCGAAACACCTTTTTCGCGTATCATCCACAGATGCACGTCACTGAAGCGTTCGACTCCAGAACTTATTGAACGCTCCTGTAGGCCATAGACAGGTCCGTGGGTTATATATAGAAATCGTGGCTGATACAGACCAACAGCTGGGGCATCGCTACGCCAAGCCTGTAGGAACGGCTTGTATTTGATGGTGCGTAAGTTCGCGTCTAGTCTAGTACGACCCGCCTGGAGCGATGCATCTGCTGCCTCTGACTTGTACTCTGAGAAATTAAGCCGATTTTCAGCTCTAATGTCAGCATACTTGCTATCCCAATACACTAGTACATCTGGGTCTTTGCCAATAGATATGCCGTACAATAGGACATCGTAATCATGGTTCAGGAGTGTGCTTTGAAAATCTGTTACATCTTGAGGCACAACGCTTACATCTACACCCACCTTTCGCCACTGCCTAGCAAGATCTTGGGCTATTTGGCCATATTCTGTGTCTTTTTGGACAGTTATCGAAAACTTTAGCTTAGTACTGGCCTTGGAACGAACATCGTTGCCAGAATGTACCCAACCCGCATCGGTCAGATATTTATTGGCAGCAACCGGATCATACGGCAGTTGAGTTGTATCCTTATCATAACCAAGCTGGCCGAACAGGATTGGCGATTCAACCGCCCTAGTGTAATAGCCAAGGCTTTTTATTAGTGATTGCCTATCTGTCGCACTGACTAGTGCCCTACGAACAGCGACGTCACTCAGGATCTCAGCGTTAGTCCTGAAAAAAGCCATAACAGCCGCCTCCAGAGGTAAACTATTGATACGAACACTTTTGTCTTCGTACAATTCTTCAGGCACCTGCGTTAAACCAGCAATAGCATTTATGTCTTTATCGGTGAAACTTTTTACCAGGGCCCGTTCGGACCTAAAGGTTTTGAGCACGAAACGTTGCAACTTCGGCGTGCCACGATGGTAGCCCTCGTAGCGCTCAAGCCCGACATTCTCCTGTCGATTATCAGGGGAGCCACCAATAACTTCTACTGCCTTAAACCTGAAGGGCCCACATCCGATAGGTTCAACATTGAATCGCTGCGAACGAAGAGCTTCAGGATCTACGCCACCCAATAAATGTTCAGGCACCACACCGTTAGTCAGCGAGTATGGGAACGAGGCCAGTGGGCTTGGTAAAGTAAACTTAACGACAAGGTTATTCACGGACTCTATTTTCACACCCCTCCAACTTGGGGCCAGCGGAGACTTTGCATCAGGCTTCTGAATAGTCTGATAAGTGAAAAGCACATCTTTGGCGGTTAATGGTTTACCATCGTGCCACTTAATGTTAGGCTTCAAATTTACTGTGTAGATGGTACCGGTTTCATCGACTTTCCAGTCTTTAGCAATATCACCAGTTAACTTATTCTTTTGGTCGTACGTCAATAGCCCGCTAAAGACTAGTTTGGCAACGGCCAAATCGGCAGGCGTTGAAGCAAATAGCGGGTTAGCATCGGTGAATGAGCCTAGAATCCCCTCATTGTATGTACCACCAGCAACAGGGCTAATCTGTTGATAATAACCCTTCATGGCCACAATTTGACCAACTACAGATGCCCCCAACAGAACGACTAGTAACACCCAGGTTATTACAAAACGCCTGACGTTAGCCAAACGTTCAAGCCTACGAAAAAAGTTGTATTCGAGTTGGTTCCCAGCCTGTTGGCCAAACTCTTCCACTTGTAACTTGCGCCTTCGAAAACGACGACGCATACGAAGTTTTGTTGATCGTGACAGCATGTCTATAAGACCTAACTGCTTAGTGTATGACTATCCCTAGTATGATTGAAACAACAAATACTACAGCCGTAAAGATTGTTAATTCGTGTACACTCTTGTCAGTGCCGCGGCGCACTGTATTGATTTCGCCGCCACCACCAAGACCCGCACCGAGTCCCGCACCCCTTGTCTGAATCAATATAAGCAGCGTCAAAAACAGCATCGAACCAATTGTTACCCAGTTAAAAATACTCATGCGCGTCTACTCTCCACAATAGTTGTCAATAAATAGTTTACCAATCCAATCACCATACCCGCAAGTATAGCCACCCAGAAACTCTTGATATGCAGGGGTTCATATATCCAGCTCGCTAAGAGTACGCTAAATCCGTTGATTACAATCATGAACAGACCAAGCGTAAAAAGAATAGCTGGCAAGGACAATATAACCACTACTGGCCTAATAATTGCATTAATAATTGCTAGCAATAGGCCTGCGACCAATACCACCCTCAGCCCACCATCATATTGAACACCACTCAGTAGCCCACCTGCAATCCACAGCCCTAAGCTACATACTACCCATCTAAATAAGAACCTATATACCAAACCTTGATTCATTGATTTCATTATACGATATCTTTTGAAAGTTTGCTGCTTAGTACCTTGCAACCGTCTGCTGTTATCAGTACATCGTCCTCGATCCTGATACCGATTTTCTCTTCGCGTATATAAATACCCGGTTCGACAGTCATAACCATTCCTGATTCAATCGGCTCGCCGTAAAGACCAACGTCATGGGTATCCAATCCAAGGAAATGAGTTGTGCTATGGGGGAAATACTTTCGGACCGAATCCTCATCGATATTCTTTATCAAGCCAAGCTCACGCAGTTTCTCGCCCATAAAATGCATCACGTCTTCTTCGTAATCTCGAAGCAAAACACCTGGCTTCAACAAGGATATAGCGTACTCTTGAACAGCCAAAACAGCTGTGTAAACTTGTTGCTGCCTTTTAGATGGCTCACCTCCATATATAAAGGTTCGCGTTAGGTCAGCCGAGTAATTATCCACTTCCGCACCGATGTCCACGACCACAGTTTCGCCAAGATTCAGATTGGCATTATTAGCCACATTGTGCAGAGTACAACCTCTTACACCTCCAGCAATAATTGGAGCAAAGGCATGACCACTACCAGAAGTATGAGAACTCAAAAAATGTGAACTAATATCAATCTCTGCCTGTCTCTCATTGTTGTACTGTTTGTGCCGAAGCTTTCGTTCAACCTTGCGTAGAGCTTCGGTTGTCAGATCAATTGCGCTTTGGATGGCATCAATCTCAACCTTCTGTTTTACAGCTCTTAGTTTGGCGAGATGCTTAGCGATATCCAGTATCTGGATATTTTGGTTGTGTTCTTTTAGCTTGGATATCAACACCGCTCTTGCAGGATTAGAGTACATACCAGAATGTTCAATATACGTTGGCGGTGCGGAGAGTGTCGCTACTGTCTGGGCTTTTGATAGGCGCTGAGATATTTTGCGCCAACCATCCTTACTGTTAAACAGATTGTTTATACCTGAACGTCGACGTATGTACTCCTCGTCGATGGCGCCATCAAACACTTCTTGAAAATCATTACGATCGGGTAGTACGAGATATTCCTTGTCCCTATCGATTACCAAAATTATATCGGCCTCATCTATGCCGGTCAGATACCAAAAAGATCTATCCTGCCTGAAGCTATAGGCATCATCCCGCCCCCTTTGCATCAAACCATTGGCGGTAATGATTATAGGTGCAGTGCCAACAAAAAGCTTCCTCAGCCTATCTCGGTTGTTAGCAAAAAACTCAGCCCCAAAACTTTGTTCACTCATGAATTAAAGCGTAGCACAATCTTCTTGTGGAGCAAGCCTTGGTTATAATCGATTTGACCGTAAGTCCAATAAATCCTAGAATCTTGCCATGAGTAGGGACCATATAGACCAATTCAAAGTAATGGCATGGAATGCTAGCAACGGGTTTAGCGATCCGTTTCAAAGAGATTCTCAATCTATACCTGCTGTTGTAGAAAAATCATCGTCTGTAATACGTGATGATTCTACAGCCAATGCTATATTCCTATTCAATACACACAGGCTAATAATGAAAGACGGACTAGTAGTTGATGGACCAACTCGTTTTCTCGGCTGCGATGACGAAGACGCTGAACGTTTGGTCCATAAAGATGCAGCGCAGCTAAAACTTCAGCTTGGTTACGAGCACCTCGCAGTTACCGAATATGACGACAGCCGATTTTTTGAAGAAACCGACGACAACTTGCGTCGTTACATGATCGCTTTTACCAAAGAGAAGCACATCAAACCACGTGTTGGCCGACTTGTAGGACGTAATTGTTTGCAAATAGATTTTAGCTTCGGCGATAATAATGAGCTTACACGAGTAATTGGTATCGATCTCGACGACCTAGAAGATGAACAAATATTAGCCGAGGTTAACCAGGCAGCACGAATAATTGGCGACAATGGCATGGCAATTGGCACTTTTGGCGTGGCCTATAACCATCCTGTAATGCGCGAACTTAGGCACAACAAGTGGTCAATGCCCACCGATGGCAAATCAGTCATCTCTAGAGCTGTGCAAGTCAATCATTCTTTCGAGCATGCTATCTATACACCGCAGACACTTGAATCCAGCCCGTTCAGAACTTCAAAGATTGATGGATCCAAGCGTAAGGCCATATTTGTCGATATTGCCCCAAACGATTAATTCTAGTTTGCTAGTGAGTCGGCGACTTGTTTGCCCTTCTTGGCACCGAGTAGGGCTACAAGCTCCGCCTCGCTCGCAGCCTTGACCCCCTTCATACTGCCGAAATGTTTGATAAGTTTCTTGCGGGTCACAGGTCCGACACCAGCGATATCATCGAGTGCACTTGCAGTCTGGCGCTTACCCTTTAGCACCGAGTGATAGCTTACAGCAAAGCGATGGCTTTCATCACGAATTCTCTGCAAGAGCTTTACTAAATCAGAGTTCTTTTGCAAAAGTATCAGCACGAAGTCATCGGTCTGATGCAAGATAGCATTGCTGGCAACAATAAAATCACTACTTAGCCCAACCTTAGACTTTTCTAGATGGATCACAATCTCCTCTTCTCTCTTGGCTAGGCCAATCATCGGCCTGTCTACGCCTAGCTCGTCCCGAGCGTCTATGGCCGCCGCCAGCTGCCCCTTGCCGCCATCAATCAAAAATATATCTGGCAGGCCCCAGGCCTTTATATTTTTTTCAGAACAGCGCCGCTTAATAACCTCATTTATATGGGCAAAATCATTATTGCCTGGTATGCGCATTTTGAACTTTCGGTAAGCGGCCTTGTCAGGCATTCCGTTAGCAAAGACTACCATGCTAGCCACATTGTCCGTACCTTGCATATGGCTAATATCGTAGCCCTCTATACGCTCAGGCACCTTATCCAAGACCAATAGATTCGACAAATCGCTCAACCCACGATCTTTGCTAATATCCAAAAATTCTTTGTCCGAAAAAACAATCTGCTTAGTTAGGGCTTTTAGTGACATGTACTGGTCACGTATTTCAGCCGCTTTTTCGTAATCATGAAGCTTGGCTGCTTTTTGCATGCGCTTTTCGAGTAGCTCGATTACCGAAGCTCGCTGTCCACGCATATATTTCATCAGCTGCCGCAAGTTTGCCTTGTACTGTGTGATATTCTCAGGATGCTCTTCGAGATTTGGGCACAAGCCTAAGTGCGCCTGCAAACACGCTCGGTTGGGAACATTATTGGTATGAGTCGAATATGGAAAAGCCCGCCTAAGATGCTTTACGGCTCGACGAACCTCAAAACCATTAAAGTATGGCCCAAAATAAGTCGCACCGTCATCCAAAGGTCGCCTGGTATAGCTAACTGTTGGGTGCTTATCGCTATAATTAATACGAACGTAAAGACTGCTCTTATCATCACGTAGCAAGATATTCCATTTGGGCATATAACGGCGAACTAGCTCTGCCTCTAGAAATAGTGCATCAAGCTCGGTCTCAACGGTAGTCCAGTCTGTGTCGACTATCTCTGACACTAGTGCATCGGTTTTTGCATTGGGTCGCCTTGAAGCCTGAAAGTACTGCCTTACACGCTGCTTGAGTGAAGCTGCCTTGCCGATGTATATGACTTTGTCCTCGGCGTCTTTGTGAAAATACACGCCTGGCACCGTCGGCAAGGTCTTTAGTTTGGCTTCGAGCTTCTTGTTCATCAAAATCTAAGCAGCTACTTTGGCCAGCTCTTCACAATCAGCTGAATGGAATAACTTGACGGGATCTTGCTTGCAATTCTCGCAGATTAGAACGAGTCTATTACACGTAGGTAGAACGCAATTCTCGAAATTACTTGTCTTGCCGTCACAGTGTGTGCACTCGCCAATAACCTTAGAGTGATCACTAAACTCCATATTCATACGATCATCAAAGATATATAGGGAGCCCTCCCATAGCCCATCATCGCCGTATTTCTCCCCGTACTTAACAATACCGCCATCAATCTGGTAAACATCCTTAAAGCCTCTGTTTTTCATAAGGCTAGATAATATCTCGCAACGTATACCACCCGTGCAGTAGCTAATAACTTTCTTGTCTTTGATATTGTCGTACTTGCCGCTGTCGAGTTCGGTTATAAAATCTTTAGAGGTACGAACATCTGGCACCACAGCATTTTTAAACTTGCCTACTTGAGCCTCATAAGCATTGCGGCCATCAAAAAAGACTACATCATCACCATACTTTTCGACCATGGCGTTAACTTCTTCGGGTTTAAGATGTTTGCCGCCGCCGACAACACCATTGCTATCAACCTGGACTTCTTCACCTGCCTTAAACGCGACCAGTTCTGGGCGGACTTTGATACTAAGTCTCGGGAAGTCGTGACCGGTACCATCGCTCCATTTAAAAACAGTTCCCCTGAACGGTTCAAAAGCCTTAGTCTCACGGGCATAGGCCTTGAGATCTTCAATATCACCGCCAACCGTGCCATTTATACCGTGCTTAGATATCAGAATCCGACCCTTGAGGTTTAACTTTTCGCACAGTGTTTTTTGCCACAGCTTGACCGCCTCGGGGTCAGCCAAAGGAGAGAATTTGTAGTATAGAAGTACTTTCTGCATGACTATATTGTAACAAAAAGCAACCATTTAACACCTTAGAAATACTTATTTACAATACATGTAGTTATTAACGCAACATATTTATCTCTGTTAATGTTAGATGTTGTGCTAAAATACATCTTACAGTTACAAAACTAAAGGAAAGGCGATGACAATGTTCACAACCAAAAGTACAATCGGAACACTGGCCACCGCCAACCAGGCATAGCCTGTTCCTGACAGTACAAATCTCCATATAATCAAAATTCAATCACTATCATGCATTAGTGCGATGTAATAAAAGGTTCATTATGTCCGATCTACAAAACATTCGAGCGACTATACTATTCTTCTTGCAGTCGCAACTACGATACCGAAAGTTGCTATTCGGTATGCTTTTTACGCACCCTCTGGCAATCCTCTGCTTTAGATTCCTACCTGCCCTTATAGTTGCCGATATACTTCACAAATTAAGCAGTCATGAATTCATAAGAGGTGACGTATGGGCTAGTTTTGGTTGGCCAATGGTTGCAGCAATTTCACTTGAAATGATTGGCGGAATAGTTCTCTGGCGTATCGTAATCTATTTCAACTGGAAGCTTGAAGGCTATGTCACTCGTGATATAGGCCGCCGTGTTTTTGATCATCTAATGATTCTAAGCCCCGCATTTCACGCCAACAACTTCAGCGGTTCACTGGTATCACAGACCAACAAACTTATGGGCGCATACGTCCGTTTTACGGATGTTACTCTATTCCAAGTCATAGGCCTATTTTGGTCGCTATTATTTGCCTCTATATTACTGATTGGCAAAGCTCCACTATTTGTGCTGGCCCTAGTTGTCCTATCGATTGTTTATGTTGGTGTAGCGGTAATGATTACTGGCAAGGTTAGGCATCTTAACAAGTTAGAAGCTGAAGCTACCAATAGTCAGACAGGTCAACTGGCTGATGCTGTTTCAAACGTGATGGCAGTCAAAAGCTTTGCCAAAATAAAGTACGAATCCAAGCGATATGGATCATACAGTGAGAAAACTAGGCTCAGGACTGTCGAACTAATGCGGGCAACTCTCAAAAGAGAGGCACTATTTGGCGGTATTGGTTCAAGTATCAACGCTATCTCACTAATTATTGCCGTGTCTAGCATCGTGATATTTGATGCCAACATTGCAACCGTATTCTTGATTCTCAATTATACGGGCGACATACTAACTAGGCTCTGGGACTTCAGTACTCACGCCTTGCGAAACTATAATCGCGCCTTCGGTGATGCTCAATCTATGATGGAAACATTGCAGCTTGAGCCAGCTATACAAGATGTGCCAAGGGTCCAGAAGTCCAAAATCAAGAAGGGCGCAATTAACTTTGAGCATGTCGACTTTGCCCACTCTGGCTCCAAGGGTATAGGCCTATTTAATGAGCTGAACTTACATATAGCTGCCAGCCAAAAGATTGGTTTAGTTGGGCACTCGGGATCAGGCAAATCAACTCTGACTAGGTTGCTTCTAAGATTTAACGACATAGATAGAGGTCGCATAACCATCGATGGTCAGGACATATCCAAGATTTCACAGGATGATTTACGATCTAGCATGGCTTATGTACCCCAAGAGCCGCTACTATTCCACCGCTCCATCCGTGAAAATATAGCCTATGGCAAACCTGGTGCCACCGAAAAGGAGATAATCAGTGCGGCTCGCAAGGCCCACGCCCTAGAGTTCATAGATAACCAACGAGATGGCTTTGATACTTTGGTTGGTGAGAGGGGAGTCAAGCTCAGCGGCGGGCAGAGACAGCGCATAGCGATTGCCAGAGCACTCATAAAGGATGCGCCAATTTTGGTTCTTGACGAAGCCACAAGCGCACTCGACTCCGAAAGCGAGAAGCTTATTCAGTCGGCTTTATGGGAATTGATGAAAGGTCGAACGACTATTGTCATCGCCCACAGGCTGAGCACGATTCAAAGAATGGATCGTATTATTGTGTTGGATAACGGATCGGTCATTGAGGACGGCTCCCACGAGCAGCTACTGAAATCGAACGGCACCTATGCACAACTGTGGGCACACCAGTCAGGTGGATTCATAGAAGAATAAATAATACCCGCTCAGTACATTTGAGCGGGTATTTAATCAGCTTCTTATTTAGCTTATTCTGCCTTGGGTGAATCGGCTTCAGATTCGCCCGCTGTTGCTTCTTCAGCTGCGTCCTCAGCGGTAGCAGAATCATCTTCTGCGTCACCACCAGCGGCATCATTGGCAGCTTGAAGTGCACTTGGCTCAAACACTGTAGCCAATGGCTGGCTTGGGTCAGACGTTACCGTAACACCTTCTACAGGGATAAGATCAGCTACCGTCACTTGATCGCCAACTTTAACTAGCATTTCGGCATCATAATACAAAGCATCTGGTAAATTCTTCGGAAGTGCTTCTACTTCTACAGTTTCGAGCTGCTCCAATACCACCAAACTTGCTCGCTCAGCAGGGGTTGATTCATTGCCCTCAGCATATTGGGCCTTGACGGGTACTTCAGCATCAACTTTTTCGTTGGCCTTAACAGCGTTGAATACTACATGTCGGAGAGTATTTTTCTTGGGATCTAAGTCTACTGACTTTATCAGTGCCAGATAGTTCTTGCCATTGGCCTTGACAGTGACCGGGTGGTGTTTGCCAGCTTTTTGCACAGCCTTTGTAAGGGCCATATATTCTCCCTGGACGACTACAGACTCTTTGCCATGGTCGTGAATGACCGCAGGCACAACGCCATCCTTACGAAGGTGCTTAACGGCCTTACCTGTTGTGTCGCGTTTCGACAACTCTAATGTAATATCATCGGACATCTCGGTTTTCTCCTCAGTTTCAGATATATATTTTAGCAGTTTTATTGCAAGTTGGATAGTGTTAGCTTCTGTTACAATAGACACATGCTTGATGTTACTCACTTAGTCGCCACAGGCGGCCTCCTAGTACTAGCGGCCATCATATTTGCTGAATCTGGCATGATGGTTGGCTTCTTCTTCCCCGGCGATACACTATTGTTTAGTGCAGGTATATTGGCGGCGGCAGGACAGCTGCCCTTGATTGAGACAATTGTAGTTATTGCCATTGCCGCAATTGCAGGCGACAACGTTGGCTACCATATTGGCCAAAAGCTTGGACCAAGGTTATTCCGCAAGAAAGACGGTCTGATATTTAGACATGAATACATTATGAAAGCCGAGGCTTTCTACGAAAAATATGGCACCAAAACTATGCTGATAGCACACTTCGTACCGATTGTTCGTAGTTTTGCCCCAGTTACTGCCGGTGCAGGCAAAATGAACTACAAGCAGTTTGTCTTTTTTGATGCTATTGGTGACATAGCCTGGGCGACCATAATCACCCTACTTGGTTATTTTATAGGCAGCCGCATCCCCGGTATAGAGAAAATGATTGAACCGATTTTCTTGGTGATAATCGCTATCTCACTACTGCCCACCCTATTGCATGCTTATAGAGATCCAAAAATCAGGCAAGCTATAAAGGATAAGTTTTCTCGAAAACGTGCTCAAAAATAGGCCTATAGGACATGCTTGAGAAACTGCCCAGTGTAGCTATTCGCGACTCTTGATACCTGTTCTGGTGTACCCGTAGACACAATCTGACCACCACCATTGCCACCTTCGGGGCCCATATCTATCAGATAGTCTGCTGACTTTATAATGTCTAGATTGTGCTCGATTATAACCATACTATTACCTGTATCGACCAGTGCGTGTAAGACGCTGAGCAGCTTATCCACGTCTGCGATATGAAGCCCAGTTGTTGGTTCATCAAGAATATAAAGAGTGCGCCCTGTTGGTCTACGAGATAGTTCTGTCGCCAGCTTGATTCGCTGCGCCTCACCACCCGACAGGGTCGTAGCAGACTGCCCAAGTGCGATGTATCCAAGGCCAACATCGACCAGAGTTTGTAGTTTTCTAGCAATCGCAGGGATGCTTCCGAAAAAGTCCAAAGCTTCCTCACAATTCATAGACAGCACATCGCTAATCGTCTTGCCCTTGTAGTGAATCTCTAGAGCCTCGCGGTTATAGCGCTTGCCATGACAAACCTCGCAGGTAACGTAAACATCAGGCAGGAAGTGCATCTCAATCTTGATAATCCCATCACCTGAACAGTTTTCGCAGCGCCCACCCTTGACATTGAAGCTGAAACGGCCAGGGCCGTAACCACGCAGCTTAGCTTCGGGCATTGACGCAAAAAGCTCCCTAATTGGTGTGAACAAGCCTGTGTAAGTAGCAGGATTAGACCGTGGCGTCCGACCAATAGGTGACTGATCAATAATAATAGCCTTGTCGAGCTGCTTAATACCCTCAATTTCATCATGACGACCAGGAACCGTATTGGCACGCATGAGCCGTGCCTGTAGTTCTTTGGCCAAAATATCATTAATAAGGCTGGACTTGCCCGAACCCGACACACCACTTACTACTACCATTTGGCCCAGCGGAATATCAACATCTACATTTTGGAGATTATTTTCTCGGGCACCTCGAATACTCAGCTGCTTACCATTGCCCTTGCGTCGCTTTTTGGGAACGGCAATAGATTTTGAACCTGACAAATACTGGCCAGTAATACTTTCAACATTTTTGGCAACCTCACTCGGTGTCCCTCTAGCTACTACATGGCCACCATGTATTCCCGCACCTGGACCGATATCCAATAAGTAGTCTGCCGTACGAATAGTTTCTTCATCATGCTCCACGACCAAAACAGTATTTCCAAGATCACGCAGGTGTTTAAGGGTATCAATTAGTCGAGTATTATCCCGTTGGTGAAGACCAATACTTGGCTCATCTAGGACATAAAGCACTCCCTGCAGACCTGAGCCAATTTGCGTGGCTAGTCTGATTCGCTGCGCCTCACCACCCGATAGAGTAGTTGCGCTTCTGAGGAGAGTCAGATAATTTAAGCCAACATCTTGCAGGAACTTTAAGCGGGCCACGATTTCTTTAAGAATCTGGTGGGCTATATGGGCATCTTTTTCAGATAGTTTAGCCTGCTCAAAAAACTCCATGGCGTCATCAATTGACAATGTACATATATCCATAATTGATTGATCTGCAACCTTGATAGCCAGAACTTCGGGTTTGAGCCGCATACCATCACAAGCATAGCAGGGCTTCTCCTGCATAAATCGCTCTATGTCATTGCGTATAAAATCACTGTCAGTTTCCTTGTGGCGACGCTCAAGATTAGGTATAACACCCTCGTATGTCGTCTCAAAAGCCCGACCCCCGCCAAGTGACACACGATATTTCTCACTACCTGTACCATAAAGTATTTTATGGAGATTATCTTTGCTGAGCTCACCCGTCGGGACATGCAAGCTAAAGTTATAGCGGTCAGCAACGGCTTGCATTTTTTTCATATACCAAGCGTCAGCGTTCACTCGGTTGAATGGTCTAATAGCGCCTTCGGCAATAGTCAACTTGCCATTTGGAATCACAAGCTCGGGGTCAACTTCTAGCCTAGAACCTAGCCCTGTACAGACTGAACATGCACCATGTGGGCTATTGAAACTAAAAGTTCGTGGCTCAAGCTCTGGTATAGCAACTTCTGGGTGATCCATGCAAGCATATAATAAATTGAAATCACTTACTTCGTTGGTGTCAGCATTCATAACCCGCATTCTGCCATCAGCAACTTCTAGGGCCTGTTCAACAGACTGTGCTAGGCGCGTACGGCTTTCTTCGTTGTTCACCAATCTATCGATAACGATTTCTAGGCTATGCTTGTAGTTCTTATCTAGCTCAGGAAATTCATCCAAAGCATAGATAACGCCGTCAATACGCACTCTAGCAAACCCTGCGCGCATATACTGTTCAGGTATATGCTCAAAGGCACCTTTCTTGTCTATCACAACAGGCGCCAAAATCATCAGACGAGCATCGATGGGCATAGCCGCTACTTTTTCTATAATATTAGCTGTTGTTTGGCGAGTTACGGGATTGCCGCAAACTGGACAATGGGGCACACCCACTCTGGCAAATAACAATCGTAAGTAGTCATAAATCTCAGTGACAGTTGCCACTGTAGATCGTGGGTTGCGACTAGTAGACTTCTGATCTATGGCGATTGCGGGCGACAGACCGATAATCTGGTCAACGTCAGGCTTCTCCATCAGGCCCAAAAACTGTCTAGCGTAAGCACTGAGACTTTCAACGTAGCGGCGCTGTCCCTCAGCATAGATTGTGTCAAACGCCAGACTAGATTTTCCAGAACCTGACAAGCCTGTAATTACAACTAACTTGTTGCGTGGCAATTCAACATCAATATTCTTGAGGTTATGTTCACGTGCACCTTTGACAATTATAGAATTAGACACTAGATATAAGGCTCTCTTAAACGGGTTAATTATACTCGTAAATCAAGAGTTTTTCCAGTGTAAACAGATGATTAAGCGGTTCGCTTCCACATATAGCAAGTTATGTACGGCTGCAAGTTCTGGCTATCGCCAGCACCATATGATGCGGTCTGCAATGAATTGTAAGCAACTCCACCAGGGTTATTGAGAACAGTCGTCCATGTAGAGTCGGGCATATACGACGGCCTTCCCGCATTATAGTCAATATATCCAGCCGTGTGGCTATGAGCCTGCATGGCCTTGTGCCCGCCAGTTTTTTCGACAGTGTTAAACTCGGCTTGACCAGTGTCGACCGCTACAGGCACGCGCCCCGTTCCCCAGGCAACCCATGTTCCGCCGAATAGAGTAGACGGATTGGCACTGTTTACGCTCATATAGATTGATCCTACTGGGTATACCGTCTCAAGAAGCGCTACTGTTCCATCCTGATTGGGAAATGTATAGGTCTTTGGCGTTGAGCTGCCCGACAGCGTGACATCGCCGCTCGTTACGGTTATCTTACGCTTGGCACTACCACCCGCTAGAGAGAAGCCATCGGCGTTATTTGTATAATCTTGGTTTGAAGAGTTTTGCGTTGCCATAGATTACGCCGTCCGCTTCCACATGTAGACAGTTATATACGGTGTCATGTTATTGACTGGCGTGCTTTGTCCGCCTAGATCAAAGTACGGAGCCTTCGATACTGCACCGCTCGTCGAGCCAACGGTCTTGTATTGATTACCGTCACCAGTACTATAACTTTCAGACAATCCAAACACACCATAGCCGTGGTAAAACATCGTCCCACTTTCTTGGCCGTGCATTATGAAGTATCCTGTTATACCGCTCGGTAAATTTGCCTGTGATAATACGTTCGTCTTGCTACCGCCAGTTTTTTCGGCAGCGTTAAAATCAGTATCACCACTGTTGAAACCAACTGGCATACGACCTGCGCCAAACGCCACCCAGGTCCCAAAGCCGAAAATTGCTGCGGGATTAGTAGCATTAGCAGCATTCATGTATATCGACCCAACAGGGTAGACTGCCTGTAGTGTCGCTAAGGTGCCACCACCGCCAGGGAAATTATAAGTATCGCTTCCACCACCAACTATCGATACATCAGCGCCACTGACTGTCAGCTTGCGCTTACTGGCTCCTCCAGCCAAAGAGAAACCGTCAGCGTTATTTGTATATTCCTGGTTAGATGAATTCTGTGTAGCCATAGCCTAAAGAGTTATACTACTCACTCCCGTAACCGAACTTATACCAGTAGCAAATATTTTTTTGGAGACCACGATTTGCTTAGTGGTCGAGCTACTACCACAGGCACCACTGACAGTCTGCGTAACTGTGTACGTGCCAGGTGTACTATATGCATGTGTTGGATTCTGAGCAGTGCTAGTAAAGCCATCACCAAAGTCCCATGACCAAGAAGTTCTGCATAGATATGATGCGTCAGTAAACTGCACTGGATCAGTATTAAATGCTGCTGCAGGGGCATTGAATGCCGCAACCCCTGTTGCCTTTGGTGCAGAGTATCCATTAGATGCGCATGCAAAGTAAGATACGTCAAATGTTGTCGCCGAAGGGTTGTTCATGTACGCTCCGATACGTACACCGAAGTTAGTGTTATAAAAAGTATTGTCAGTACCGCTGACTTCCCAACTGCCTGGCTCAGACTGACCATCCTTCCAGTGTTTTGCGTATATAGTGGGCCCATTGGCCCTGACGCGAATCCAATTCCAAGTATTAGCCTGAATATACGGTGAGTCATTTATAGTCGAACCAATCTGTGCTTGGCTCATAGCATTAATTCGGTATAGCTTAAAAGCGGTCGAAGGACCAGCGGCCGTAAATTCCTCAATCCCAGCGTATGATGTGGTTGGAGAAGTATTGGCCCTAACTATTGGACCTACAAATGAATCATTCATACTGTTTAACCTATACCGTACTAGTGACTCGGCTTGCCCCAGATCACCGGCTAGTTCAGTAGTGTTCACCCATGATTGATACATACTCCAGCCGCCACCATTGGATGGAGTTATAGCGAACCGAAAATATTTGTCATTGCCAGACTGTACAACGGTGGCGTTCAAGTACATATCACCGCCAATCGTCCAATCCGAGGGCGAGGAACCAGCACTGTTCCAGCTAAAATCCGTCCACTGGTCGTACCACTGAGCCATTTAAACTACCGTGATATTCCCTACTGAGCTAACCACTACCCATTCGGTATCGGCCACGTTGCATACAAGTTTTATGGAATCGTATCTAGCCGTAGACTGCAAATAGCCACCACTGCCCGTTGTAGTATTGGATGTTCCAAAGTGAAGTATTTGACTGGCATTTTGCGCTACTTTCCAGCCGCCAGTGCCCATAGCTGACAATTCAATTATAGAACCAACAGTAGCCGAAGCGGGCAGAGTCACAGTAATCAAACTCGCACTATTAGTAAAGTACCCAGAGTTATTAGAGGCTGTCGTCGAACCAGTTATTACTGACCATGCAACACCCGTAGGAATTGGCTGCCACGTACGGTCTCCCCTGAGATAGGTCGTATTGTTAGCAGTGCCTGAGCCAAGAGCAGAAGAGGTAATTGATGCGTCTTTGAGCGTGCCATCAGTATTGTGAGACACACTTAAGAAGTCGTTGAGAACAGTCCCCCACGTTCCTGCATCACCACCGACTATTGGAAGACGTGACATATACTACCTGTCGAGTTATCCCCTAGTTACACTTATGTTTACATTGTACCACAGCTGCCCCTGTAAACTCTGCTACAATTGTGTTATGAGCAAAGCTTTGCATTGGTGGCAGAAAGTACCTGTCAGTATCCGTAAACCTCTCGTTTTAGTGGTAGGCTGTACATTCATTTTGGCAGCTGCAGCTACTGGATGGTTACCTGGGCCTGGCGGTATACCGCTATTTTTGGTCGGCATAGCGATTTTGGCTACGGAGTTTGTTTGGGCAGAAAAATTTCGGGACAGAGTTTTGGAAATTATATTTTATCTTGGCAAAAAATGGCGACAACACAAAGTCATCGGCACTATTATGGCGATAGCTGGAGCGACTTGCTCGGCCTCACTTAGTTATTATATTTATCGGCAAACTAGAGGTTAGTCAACTTCGGGCATGATGCCTTCGGCATAAAGTTTGAGTTCTTCTATGAGGTAGGACTGGTCTTGGGTCATATTTGCACGGCTTGCAATTTCCTGTAGTCGAGCATAGAACTTGGCTATTTGGCTCGATTCACCACCGCCCAAAAGCTTCTGAGAACGGTACTTTTCCCACTCGATTCTCTCCTCGGTAGACAATAACTTAGGAAAATTTCTGGCCTTGTATAGGGGCAAAAGTGCCTCGAGACGTGAGTCGTTAAATGGTAAATTGAGCTCACTAATTTCACTAGGCTCTGCCGCTCTAACCACTGCCATAGCGTTCTTGTCCTGATCATTGAAGAATCCATTATAAAGTGCCGAATCAACATCTTGGTCAATTGATAGCATAGAAGTCTGTTCACGTCCTGACTCGAGTATCTCCCAGGCCTTAATCATTCTGGCTGGAAAATCTAACATCTGTGACAATGCGCGGCTATTGCGTTCAATGGCACCGAGCTCCAAGCCAAGAACTTTGGACTTCTTGTTGGCAAACATCACACCAAGCGGCGCTACAGCAGGGCACTTGTTGTACTGAAGGGATTTGACAGGTAGACGCTTTTCGTCAGAGCCCTTGCGCCACTTCCATTTTTCGGCAAGCTCCTCTGCAGTCATCTCAGCATAGATAGTAGGGTCGTAGCGTAAATCAAACACTAGTGAACCCTGACGGCCGGGATGATCACATATTTTCTGGGCCACTGTCGTCTTTTCGAACTCTGACTCATAGGCGCCACTAGTGTAAACAAACGGCCTATCGGCATCTACCAGCTGAGCCACAGCTTGTTTTGATCGATTATCAAGCAGATAGTTAAATAATTTTGGCTGTTTGTTATGAATCAATCTAGCTACGGCAATCGTTGCAAAAACATCGCTCAGAGCATCGTGCGCATGCTCATGATCAAGGCCATTTATACTACTCAGGAGCTCCAGACGATTTGATGGCTTACCAGAGCTATCAAAAGGCCACTTAATGCCATCGGGCCTCAGAGCACGAGTCATACGCACCACGTCAAGCATATCCCAGCGCGAGCGGTTTTCTTTCCACTGCCATTCATAGGCATCGTAGAAGTTGCGATAGTTTATATAGCGCATAAACTCATCATCAAAACGAATCGAATTAAAGCCGACAAATATAGTCCCTGGCTGCGCAATATCTTCGTAAAAATATCTCAAGAAATCAGCCTCAGTAATACCATCAAAAATCGTAGCCTGAGGTGTTATGCCCGTCAGCAAGATAGCGTCTGGCTCAGGCAAGACATCATCAGACATCTTTATAAGAATATTGTCGGCTTCACCAATCGGGTTAAGGTTAGCATCGGTACGTTGACCTGCAAACTGCATTATCCTAGCACTGCGTGGGTTGACCCCGCTAGTCTCTAGATCATAAAAATAAAACGTAGTTTGCGGCATGAACTATTAGTACTCGAAGCTTCCCAAATCAGCAATATGAATTGTGTCGCCTGGCTCGATTTTTTTGCGTACCAAATCATGCATAATACCCATCTTCTTCATGATGTCACGCAATCTACCGAGGCCTTCCTCATTATTGAAGTGGGTCCTTGAGGCAAATCTTTCAATTTTCCTGCCAGTCACAATAAATGAGCCATCTTCATCTTTAACGACTGTCCATTTATCCTGATCATTCTTGAATGTAAGCACAGGAACCTGTGGTCTGGACGCCTGTTCGGCTTCGTCAGCCTCAGCTTGACGCTGTTTTTCGGCAGCAACCATAGTTCGCAAACTACGAAGTAATTCTTTGACACCGAACTTAGCTTGAGCCGATATCGCTACCAGCAAAGTGTTCTTGGGAAGTTCTGGCTTTAGCTGGTCCAACAAGTGTTGAACAATATCATCATCTAGTCCGTCAATCTTATTGATTGCTACAATCTGCGGCTTATTCGACAAATCGACTCTGTAAGCGGCCAGTTCATTCTGAATCGTGTGATAGGCCTCAACTATGTTGTCGTTGTAGGCATCTACCAAGTGTAGTAGCACGGATGTACGCTCAACATGGCGTAGAAAATCGTCACCAAGCCCCTTACCATCAGCAGCACCCTCTATAAGGCCAGGAATATCCGCTATTAGCAAGCTCGAATCACCATCAATATCAACTACACCTAGATTAGGCACGAGTGTAGTGAATGGGTAGTTTGCGATTTCTGGACGAGCATTACTCACAACGCTAAGGAACGTTGACTTGCCTGCATTGGGCAGGCCAACTAATCCTACGTCAGCTATCATTTTTAGTTCCAAGGTTGCCGTTAGTTCATCACCTTGTTCGCCGCGTTCAGCGATTCTTGGGGCCTGACGCCGTGAAGAAACAAAGTGAGCATTACCAAAGCCACCGATACCGCCCTTGGCTATAAGCTCTTTTTGACCATCTTCCGCCAAGTCGGCTAGATACTCACCATCTGGACCAACAACCATTGTCCCAACTGGTACTTTAACCACCAAATCCAGCCCGTTCCTACCATGTTTGTTCCGTTTACCACCTGGCTCACCATCTGTTGCCCGAAGTTCTTTCTGAAACCTAAAGCTAGCCAGGGTATTCTCATTACGACTGGCTAAAAAGTACAGGTTACCGCCACGACCGCCATCGCCGCCGTCAGGACCGCCCTTGTCTATATATTTTTCGTGCCTAAAGCTGATAATGCCGCCACCGCCATTACCTGCTTTGAGCTTAACCACCGCCTTATCTATAAACATACTTATAACTATGATACTGAATCTTACGAACTATTGGAAATTATCGGTCGAGTTTAGTACACGTAGCCAAAGCTTGAGGCTCTATCTGGAGGGAAATATTTCCAATCAACACGTCCCCATCCACCAGCGGGCGCAGTGTTGGTCATCGAGACCTGGCCACGAGAGTTCATTTCTGAGCCCCAGAAACCTCCATCACCCGTTAGAACCTCCACAAATACTACGTGTCCCCAGCCCGACTGTGACGTGACGGCTGCTGCACCAACAGCAGGCTTGCGACCGACAGATAGTCCTGCAGCAGGTGCACGGTTATCCCATGAGCTAGCATTGCCGAGACCTGCAGGAATAGGATTGCCAGCCTGTGCACGGCGGTTAGCAACATACCAAGTACAAAAGCCGTAGTCGTAGCCATTGTAGCCATACGAGAAACGATAATAGCCACCTGAGCCTGCGGACGTCGACGCACCTCGTGCCCGTGCCACAACAGGCGCAGGCTGTCGGCCATTAGGTATAAGTATCTGCATGCCTTCAACTAGGCCTGTTAATTCAGCATCATTCGAGGCAACAATCAGGTCCTTGCTAGCCTGAAACTTTTGTGCCAAAGCATCAGGTGTATCACCACCTTTTACGGTATAAACAATACCATTAACCGGTGGCACATATATGGTTGACCCTGGCTGTATCTGACCATTAGTAATATTGTTCGACCAACTAATGCTCTCGGAGGTAACGTTAAATTTGGCTGCAACACTGGCGATAGTGTCACCCTGAGCTACAACATACTGTTTGATATCTTTTCGGCTCTTTAAATCGGTTGTCACGGCCTGAGGCTTAGTTATAACGGAAGCCTGCGCTACAGGAGCAGATAGCTCTGCACCAACACTATCGGCCTGATTTATGACGGCTGTAGTTTCCCTAACATTAGCCATTTGCGCAAGATTAACGGCAATATCAGCCGAAGATAGCTGGTCTAGTGGATTAGTCGACCCGCCCGAACGTACTTTGCTAGTCAACAGTCTGTTTTTGTTGTCCGTGTCATTACTGTGGATTGCAAAAGCAATAATTCCACCCAAAAATACTACGTTCAGTACCAGGACTGCATAGCGTATGAAGCGTCGCTGACCCACCACCTTTTTGAGGCGTTTGCCAATCTTAAATTTCATTATTCTAGAATCCTGTGGCCTGGATAGGCGCTGTATTACCCGTTTCAAATCCCTACCCCTACGCTTTCCGACGTAGTGTCCGTTAGATTATAGATATTATGTTATTTCTTTGCAATGACACGGCCTTGCCCTACCCCCGTTAACGACCACAAAGTGTTGTGCAATACTTCTGAACGTTAGCTTCATGATCATCAAAAGTCTTAGAGAAGTACGTGGTACCATCATCACCGGCAACGAAGTACAGCCAGTCGGTTGAAGCAGGATAGGCAACCGCTCTAAGCGAAGACTCGCTGACATTACTCACGGGCGTGGGTGGCAAACCCTCATGTAGATAGGTGTTATATACCGATGGGAACTTCGATGATGGCTTAGCTCCTGCAATGACAGCACCATACGAAGAAGTCACATTAGATTCAAGCTTCATGCCCATACGAAGACGTTTGTAGAATACCTGAGCTACCTTATCCCTGTCCTCCTGGTGGGGAACTTCTTTTTCGACAATCGATGCCAAAGTTATCGCCTCATAGGTGCTAAGACCCTGTTTGGCAAATGCCGAGCGCAACTCAGGCGTAAGCTGTTTATCCATCTCTTTCAGAGAAGCAACAACAATCGATCGAGGATTTGTGTCAGAGGTACGCTGGAAAGAATCAGGATACAGATACCCCTCTAAACTGGCCTGAACTGGCTTATCAACCAATGCCGCATTCCCCGCATAATTGGCGGGGTTAAGCGCCTCATTGACACTGTTCTCGCTAAAACCAGACTGCAGTAGATGACGTTTTATTTGATCAATTCTCTGGCCGGGAAAAATTGTTACCAAGTTTGTGACTATCTTGCCGTGCGTCAGTTGGCCAACAATTTCTGGCACACTTTGACTAGGAGAGAATTCATATGTACCAGCCTGCAACGAGCCCCTTGCCTCTTTACTGCTGACATACATACTGAACACGCGCCCACTGCGGATTATTTCCTTTTGTTCAAGCAATTTTCCAATCTGAACATCGGTATAACCCTTGGGGACTATTATCTCGATCAGGGTCTTGTCGTTACTGAGCGGCTTGAGGTTGGCTTTGTACAAAAACTGAACGGCAACCGTGGCCAAAATAGCCAACAAACCAATAACCAAGCCCAGCATTACTACTCGTCTAGGCCAACGTACGACTCTACTATTATCTGGTTTCATCTTTTACTCCCGCAAATGTCTCCAAGTAGTCTTGAAGTATATACGTTGCAGCCAATGCGTCAATATCACCCTTGCTAAAAGGCTTTTTTCTAGATTGTAGTTCGGCTTCGGCTTTTACAGAGGTCAATGACTCATCCTGAAGGAAGACGGGTATGGCCACAACGTCTTTAAGCCTAGCCACAAAGTCCTCAACATACTTAGTCTGAGCAGTTGGCTCACCGCTCATGTTGCGCGGCAGGCCAATAATAATCCTATCGGCGTTTAATTCTGTAGCAATGTCGTTAACCGACTCAAGAGTAGACTCATTGTTTTCGATAGTAGTATAGGGCGACGCCAGTCGCACATCTTTTGGCGAGCTAGCAACGCCTATTCGACGTTCGCCCACATCAAGACAAATTATTGAGCTAGGGCTTGCCATTTTCCTTAGCCGCAGGTGGCATTTCAACGTTAATTTTTATCTTCTTGGTATCCTTTGGAACGGCCTTTACCCAGAATGGTGAATAAGTCACTTTAACTTCCGTAACCCCGGGGTATTGATTGATTAGCTCCTCGGCAGCGTTAGCCTTTTTGCCTGCAATCTGCTTTTTGAGCTCATCAACATTAAGAGCAGAGCCTGCAACGATATTTGAGCCAAAGCTAATCATTGCATCTTTGTCTGACTGATTCTGCAATTTGAAGCTAGCGTTCTTTATGCCGTAGTCGAGTATTTTCTGCTTGGTCTTGTCAATCTTGTCAGCAACCTGTTCATCAACTATTTTCTTGAGGTCATCTTCCTTAAAGCCAAACATTGAGTAGGTTGCTTTCTGAGTGACCGTTACACTTGCGACTTCATCGCCTGCCTTGGCGCTAGCTGTCACGGCGGGGTCTAGCGTGGCAAAAGTATCATCAACTGCATAGTAGCCTTGGCCCTCAAGCTTCTGCTTAAGCTCAGTTTTAATTGCGGCAGTGTCATCTGAGCTAAGCTGCTGCTTGGCGCCATCAATGTCTGCCTGGGTTAGTATCTGGACAATTTCACTGGTTCCGCCCGACATCTTGGTGCCAACACCCGCAAGATTAGAATACCCTGCTACCGTAAACTTTGCACCTGAATCAATATTGTACTTCTCGCCACCCGTTTGAGCGGTTACCTTAACCGTGTCTGAAGCAAAAGCACCGTTTTTGCACTGCCCACCGACCACAGTGGTCATTAGAACTAATTTTTCAGCCGTAATATACACTAGGCCATTACTTGACACACCAGTCCCCGCAGGAACGGTAACAATAGGCTTAGAGCAGTCGGTCAACGACAAAGTAACTGAACCAGTAGCCTTATCACCCTTGTCACGCTGACCAGTAGAGCTGGCTGTCTTAGTTGTGGTTTTGTCCGAAGTCACCCTCGAAGCGGGCAGTTTCTTGTCTTTGACATCAGCAGCATCCAGACTATCAACGAGCGTAATATCGGTATTCACAGCCACAGATGAGCTGTCAGTCTTTATGGCCACGTTAGATTTAGGCATCACAAAATACATGACATACCACAGGGCTATAATAGCCACCAGTGCTAGCCCAGCAAGCAATAAACCCAGTCGGAACTTATTGAAGTTCGGAACAGCTAACTTCTTATTCTTCTTGGGCTTTTCAGACTTACCATCAACAGCAGCTCTTTCACTAGGTTTATCATCCACTTCATCAGTATCGTCGGCAACAGCCTCGTTTGACAGGTCAATTACTTCATCTTCAACTTCAGGCTTAGTAGCCGCAGTTGTGGCAGCACCAGCCGCCTCAGGTGCCATATAATCACCCACTGGCTTGGACATATCAATATCTGGCTCTTCACCAACAGATTCGACAACATCTTCATCGAGATCAACCGATTTTGGCGCATCTGGGATAGTCGGTCTTGACTGTAGTGATTTGGCAACATACATACCAACAGCACCCGCCAAGGGCATCAGCGTCGATTCAGAGGTGATCAAAACAAGATGCTTTTTGGCATCGTCAGCCGTTCGCTTGAGTAGCTTCATATTGACGATACTTTGTAATACTGCGGCCCTCTTGGGGAGGACTAACGCAACTATCTTGTCCTCAGATGAACGAACATGATCAATTAACGCTGTTATCTCATCGTCGATATCAACGTAAATGACGTCTTTGCCTTTGTGTGTGCTAGCCATATGCCTCTATTATACTCGTAACATTTTATCTATTTTCTCTCGAATCGAACCATTAGGGTCATCAGAATACTGAGCCGTGTCTAAACCAACCCTCAGCAGACCCATAGCAGTAATGAAAGTATGGTCGGTAATGTGGCCCGTGGTATCTGTAATACCCATAACCTGCTCAGGCTGGATATGCTGGATAATCGGTTTGCGCGTGAATGGCAGCTCAGTATACCAGTCACTCTGTTCGAGGGTGTCCATAAGCATATCTAGGCTTGAGCCACCGCCACATAGGAACAGCCTATTTGGCAGGTGGTCTAGCTTGGTGAACTCGCTCAAAGCAAGCTCTACTCCACTTACCCATACACCCAAAGTCTTGTCTAGGGCCGCCTCAACAGCAGGGACCTTGGCTTGTGGTGTTCGATTAGTTGACAGCCCAATTTTGAACTCTTCGGCCTGCAAAAAAGTCAGGTTAAGCTCACGCTCAATGGAACGAGAGAAGGCTCGCCCGCCTATGCCAAACATCTTAGTACCTTGAACACCACCGTCATTGACCACAGCAATATCTGTAGTTCCACCACCAACGTCCATTAGGATCGCACTCATACTAGCGTTGGCATCGTTGCCGATAACTGCTCGAGCAACCGCAAAAGGCTCGGCTGCAACAGCCAATAAGTCTAGGTCAAGCTGCTGAGCAGTACGTTCTAGCGCCCCAATGTGAATCATCGGCGCAAAAGCCGTATAGAGCTGAACCACTACATCTTTACCCTGGAAACCAACTGGGCTGGTAACCTTGTAACCATCGATTTCAATGCCTACCAAGGCACTGTTAACCAGACGAACTTCAACCTGCTTACCACCAAGTTCCCATGACAGGAGCTTTTTGGCTCTAGTGGCTGCCCTATCTTGAACCAGCTTGATAATTTTTTCGACTTCGGCTATATCCATTGGCTTGTCAGGATTCTTGCGAGCCACACGAACGGTAATAGTAGTTCCTTTCACGAGTTCGCCCGCAATACCAATAACCGCCGTACGCACACTAACGCCTGCTTCATTCTCGGCTTGTTCAAGTGCTTCGTTGCAATTGGCCACCACGCTAGCTATGTCAGCTATCGCACCAGCCTGCATGTCACTAAGCTCCTGATGAGCCCGCCCAACACCAACAATTTCTATTTTGTCCTCACTAACCTTGCCGATTAGCGCCTTGACGAATTCGGTACCAATATCAAGACCCACTATATATTGTGGCTCTGTAGAATCCTTCTCGCTAGCCTTCTTGTTGGCCTCACGAGCTTTGCTGGTAACAAAATCAACTGCCGACTGGCTCAATGACTTAATTTTACTAAGCATAATCGCTATCAATTATAACATGCCGCCCACATATAAGAACGACGTTTTACTCCTTATTGCAAGACGGCTTTTATACGTCTAATACCTGCTGACGAAGATTCTTCTTTGGCTATCTTAAACCTCTTACCGTCGTCACCCAATTGACCAGTGTGATCAACGTGTGGGCCACCGCAAATTTCTAGAGAGGCAATATTCTCGTCAGGCCCCATCTGATATACCTTAACAGTTTCGTCGTACCTTTCACCAAATGGCCCAATAGCTCCCATATCTAGGGCTTCCTGAGTAGGATAAAGCGTAAATTTAACAGGCAAATCGTCATCAATCCAGCCATTCACTAGATCCTCTACCTGCTGCCGTTCCTCATCTGTCATTTTGCCGTCATGGTTGTAGTCAAAGCGCAGACGTTCCTCTGTTATGTTACTGCCGTGCTGGCGTAGTTCGGTACCATAAACCTTACGCAGTGCGGACTGCAAAAGGTGTGTAGCCGTGTGATAACGCATGTGCTGCAAAGTCTTACCACCCAAACCACCCTTGAAAGTTCCCTTGGCGGCTGTCTGCGAACGTTCACGTTGCTCGGCCATCTTGGTATCGAATTGCTCGCGCCAATTATCGGCCACAGTAATACTACGCTTATAGGCCTCCTCAACAGATAATTCGACCGGGAAACCGTAGGTATCGTACAGGGTAAATATCTCCTCGCCAGTTAGGCCGTTTTCGGCGCACTTTTCTAGCTCACGCAAACCCTTACGCAAAGTCTGACGAAAAGCTTTTTCCTCTTTGGCCAGAACAGCAATGATTGTTGCTTCATTCTCCATGACCTCTGGATAATCATTGCGGTACATACCCGTCACAATTGGCACAATCTGCTCCAAGAAGTTTTGTTCAATACCTAGATCGAATGAGTAGCGGATAGCACGCCTAATCAATCGGCGCATGACATACCCCTGTTCTTTATTGCTAGGCACACAGCCATCTACGGCCAGAAAAGTTGCAGCTCTTAAGTGGTCGGCAATTACCCGCATGCTTTCTTGGTGCGAGTCGTATTTCTTGCCACTGGTTTTTTCAAGCCTCTCAATCACAGGATACATTAGGCTAATCCTGTAAACATCAGGATCGTTCAAAGCGGCAGCGGCAATGCGCTCCAGGCCAGAACCGTGGTCAATATTTGGCTTTTCGAGTGGTTCAAACTCGCCGTCGGCGACTTTTTTGTAGGCCATAAAGACATTGTTACCAATCTCCATGAAACGCCCGCAGTCACAATTTGGATGACATTTTTCACCAAATTCAGGGTTATGAGGCACATCGAACTCATAGAACATCTCACTATCAGGGCCACAGGGGTCGCCAATAGGTGTTGACTCAGGTTTACCATTACGGCTCCACCAGTTCTTACTACCATCATAATAAAAAATGCGTTCGCCAGGGTTTATGCCCTTAGCCGCCCCCTGCTCTTCGGAACCAATATCAGCCTGCTTACACTCAATGCCCTTGGACTCAAACAGCCTCTGCCAAACAGCCGCCGCTTCTTCGTCTTTGGGTATGCCATATTCTGGTGCACCGATAAAACAAGTTATATATAGTTTGGAAGGGTCGAGCTTGACTATATCAGTAAGATATTCCCACATCCATTCAATTTGCTGTTCCTTGAAATAATCGCCAAGCGACCAGTTACCGAGCATCTCAAAAAAAGTTGTGTGACGATTGTCGCCTATGTCATCAATATCTTGGGCACGCAAACAAGTCTGGCTGTCTACAATACGAACGCCCTTGGGATGACTCTCGCCCAAGAGATACGGAATCATCGGCTGCATTCCTGAGCCAGTAAATAGTGTGGTCGGGTCGCCATCTAATACTAGCGGCGCACGCTTGATAACCTCATGGCCACGCTGTCTAAAGAATTCAAGATATGAGTTGCGAATGTCTTGTGCATTCATTGTTGCCTCCTTTGGCACTAAAAAAGCCTCGTGCCAAACCATTAAAAATTAATTGGTCTGACAAGAACGAGGCTGCTCGTGGTACCATCTTGTCTTTGCTAGCTCATCGCTGAGGTAGCCTCTTTGACTAATCGCTTAGCCATCCGATAACGGCGGATCCGACACTGCTCATCGCAGGTAGCTCATGGGTGGCTCGTAATCGGGTCGTTATCTGCTTGCAGCACCGCAGACTCTCTTTGGAACGATTACCGATACTGTTCCCAGTCATCGCTTTGGCTGTAGTTTATGATAATGGTGCGCTTATGTCAATCTGTTGTCCTGATCCAACACAGTGGAGCCTGGAGTATAGCCAATATTAATCTACTATTTTATGACCATGGGCTAACGGTTAAACCACAATACCGCCGCCCACAACTCTATCACCCTCGTATATCACTGCCGACTGTCCAGGAGTGATAGCTCTAACATCACTACCCAATTTGAGGTGAACATTGCCACTATCCCGAATCTCAAAATCTTCGACACCCACCAAGTCAGCTCTGTAACGAGTTCGGACGTTATACTCACAGTCAGCGACTAGTTGGCCATTGATGTAGTGCATCGAGGTTAGCTCTAGTTCTCCACGCCACAAACGATTGTCTTGCAAATCAGTCGTCACATAGACCTCGTTTTTGTCCATATTTTTGCCAATCACGTAATACGGCAGCCCGCCGCCCACGTCCAAACCATGCCTTTGACCGATGGTGTAGAAGAGAGCTCCATCGTGTTCGCCAATCACCGCCCCTGTTTGGTCGATAATATTGCCAGCCTCTGTATCGACAAATTGCTCCAGAAATTCTCTTATACCAACCTTGCCAACAAAACAAATCCCTTGGCTATCTTTCTTTTCGGCGGTTGCCAAACCGTACTTACGAGCCAACTCGCGGACCTCAGGCTTGTTGAGTTCACCGATTGGCATTAGGCTCTTACGCAGTGCATCCTGAGTCACACGGTACAAGAAATAGCTTTGATCTTTATTGCAATCAACACCTGTCAGCAGCTGGCCGTCTTTGACTCTAGCATAATGGCCCGTAGCAATCATGTCAGCTCCATCGTCCAGCGCAGCCTGCAAGAACAGCTTAAACTTAACCTCTTGGTTACACATGATGTCGGGATTAGGCGTCAGGCCTGCTTTGTAGCCTTCTATCATGTAGTCCACTACACGTTCACGGTATTCTTTTTCGAAGTCGTACATCTTGAACGGTATACCCAGCTGAACGGCAACCCGCTTGGCGTCCTGGTAATCTTCTTTCCACGGACAATCGAAGCCCGGTAGGTCCTGGCTCCAATTCTTCATATAAACACCCGTCACGTCGTAACCCTGCTGCTTGAGCAGCGCTGCCGTGACTGAGCTATCTACTCCACCAGACATACCAACAAATACTTTTTTTGCCATGATATGTTGTATTTTAACAGATTGAGGCTAGATATTATTCCCAGCGATTTTTCTGAGCTTCGAGATGCTTGCGTAGGGCAGCCAGCTCATAGCGTCGACCAAGCCAAAAACTAGACAAAATTAGGGGGATGCTAATAAGGACAGGTAGCCACATGACTCTGGCCACAACTACCTGCTCTTTTTGAGCAGACGTACCACCTGTGGACTTGGAGTTTATGGCACCGTTGGCTGTTGCCACAAGCTGCAAATAAGCGGCAATGCCGTTTTTGTCGGTGGCCTTAACTACTACTTTGTAGATACCAGCCTTGTCGTATGTATGGTTCAGCTCGATAGTACCAGTAAAAGGAGTACTCATTAGTCCCAACGGACTACCATCGCCCCAGTCGATACTTATGGCATACGGACCATTGCCGCCTTTTAAGATAATAGGCCATGTGAGTTTCTTGCCAGGATCAGCACCACGCTGAGCGTAGTTACTGGTTAGTGAAATAAGATCACCATCAAAAGGGTTGTATTGCTTATCATTGAACGAAACAGTCACGATATTTGAGTCAGGCCCTGCTTGATCTAGGGAGTCGAAAATCCTAGCCACCAGATCATTGCGACCCGACAATAAATCTGCCTGCATGGTATAGCTTCCGCCCTCACATTGAGCTGAGCCAACAAAGACACCATTCGCAAAAAGCTTGACTATCATACCCGTAGTACACAGACCACTAACGGTTATTGGTAGAGCATCAAATGATTGACCGCTCCTAGGAGTAGCAATTGTGGCAGCGTTTTTGGGAGGGGCAGATGGTATAGTTCCCTCAACACCTATAGAACCCTGCTGGGGGTTTTCTACTGGCGGAGCAGCGTAGACCCTCATATTTGAAGCCACAACGGACACACCAAACAGTAAACAGGTCAATGCAGCTAAGATTTTATTTTGTTTGAGGCAGAGATTCATAAAGTCAGTTTCCTGCCTTAATTATATTTTGCTTACGCCAATTCGGCAAAAAATTAGTGCCTGTAATGTCGCTTACTGAAGGCACGGCGGGCCAGCCAGACAAATACTGCAATTAATATCGCCAAAGCAACCAACACCACAACTGACCACCATGGGAAATACCAGAATGATGCTGCAGCATATATATCCTGAGTATTGTTGCCATTTGCTCCATAGAACAACGACAAGTTGGCCGTATAACGGCCTGGCCATAAGCCTGGATTATCACACTTCTGAGTCTGAGCAGCATTGGCATTTTGAGCCTGCGCATCAGCAGTATCGGCTTTTATGCAGACCTGTACACGACGAGTCTGGCCAATAAGTGTTAGCTGTCTTTTAGGGTTAACATTAGCAATTTCCTTGGTAGTTTTGCCAAAGATATTCTTAATCAAGATACTTCCACTTGGTGACTCAGCAACATTACCTTCGTTTTGCAGGCGATAAGCAAATTCTTTCGGAGAACTGCCAAGGTAGAATGACTTGAATTTGCCATTTGTTAGGTCAGCGTTAGATTCCCAAGCACCAAACTGCTTGAGAGTGAGCTTTTCCTTGGTCTGACCAGGTACGGTCACAAAAATCAGGCTAGCTGTCGAAGCGGCAATATTAACCCGCTGCTTGGTCTCTGGGTTGACAGCCACGTAGCGTACAGCGCTGTAGTAGCTACCTGCGCCTTGGTTCTTGGGGATAGTTACCGTGATAGGAATATAGGTAGACTTACCGGGCTCAACGCTCACTTCATTCTGCACCTTAGTGAATGGTTTAATAGACCAAGCGGTCTCGGGAACTTTTTCGTCTAGAGAGATAGCAGGTACACCAGTCTCATTTTGGGCGCCAAAGTCGACTATAGACACCTGTACTTCGAGGGCCTGCGTCAGACTAAGGTTACTAATATAGAGCTTGTCACTATATGATTCACCAGGCTTAACAGTAAAATCACGCCTAGGTGATATGCCCAAACCGTTGGACTGAGTCCTCTCGGCAGCCATTACTGATACTGGTAGCATTGAAGCTATCGTTAGAGCCAGTGTTGCAGCGAACAGCGGCATTAGGCGTAGTATTTTCTTGATCATTAACCCCTCGCTATTGTTGATTTAACCTTAACCATAATTCTACCACTAAAACATCGCCGTACAAATATATGTCATTGTTGCAGTATATACACCGGGTGCTTGGCTGCGAGAAATGTTTGCAAGATAGCTAGCTGTCAAGGTCTGCATATTAGTCGGCCTGCTACTAACGGCAATCGTGTCGCCACTTGCAAAGGTATATCTGTTCATTATATTGTAGCGAGCTGTTGGTACAATATGTGCATCAAAACCCATTGTCACATCAGTTCCTACGTTGGGTATTGTATTCTGCCGCAAGTTCAGCCCAAACTGTGAAGCACCAGGGGCACTGGCTGTCGGCGCCGTCAAAGCAGGCAGACTATTGTTACCTGATGTCATGGTCGTACCATACACCGCAATAGCCACTCCAAACTCGGCATTAGTACCAACTTGCATCTGTGATGTCCCACTCGATGCAAAGGCCGTGGACATATTGCCTAACTCAACTATGTTGCCCTCGGCAGTCGAGCAATCGCCAGGGATAGTCACCCCCACGCAAAACTTGAGTATAGGTGGCACCTCACCTTGAATAAATATCGAGTGAGCGGTAGCGTTGACTACTGATCCAAAGTCTATATAGCTAGGGTCGCCAAGGTTAGTGTAGGTGTGTATCCTAGCGTAAAAAGACTGCTCTGGCGGGTCTGGGTTCCTAACGCCATTGAATGTATACGATGAAGATGTTGCAGGGTTAGGCACAGCTGCGGTCCTAGTCAAAATCAGGCTATTTGCGGTTGTTGAATTAAGCGTGAAGCCTGACTCACCCGACTGGCTTGCCAGTGAAGCTGCCGAAGCATCAAGGCCATTCGGAGCCACACATGGTAGACTCTCCAACGGGCTCGTACAATACAATATCTCTACCACACCCACAGATGCTGAGGGGTTAACATAATTGAAAGTAAACCTGTGCGTGGTTACTGCCCTAACGTTGTTGTCCAGCACAAACAAGCTGCGTGGTGATAGTTGAGCCGCACTAGCCCTCTGTGGAAAGATACAAAAAGAACACAGCAGAACTGTTATCAGAACTGCTGTGTGGACTTTTTTGGCGTGCCTATGCCACACATTTTGCATAAGCACTATTATAAACTGTCGATTACTTTTTAGTAAGTAGGTGTAGCAATGTAAGTAATGCTAGTTGTGTAAATACCTGGAGGCGTAGTCGTTGAGATGTTGCCTAGGTAACGGACCGATCCTGTGTCACATACTATAGTACTTGCAGTTGTAGCCAACGGTACTGGGGTGGTAATACTAGTAGGATCAAAGGCGAAGAGAGCTGTACCCGCATTTGTGATTGTACCCGATCCTTGTGAGTAGTCTGTTGGCGCCGTTGCTGCAGCTAGGTTAGTAAAGCTGTATCCATTGCCAGATTGCAAATCACTGCTATCAACAGCTAGACCAAACTGTTCAGTACCAGTCGCACTAGCAGTAGCAGTAGTGCCAATTGCGTTTATGTCATTTGCACCAGACTTGAGAGTGTCGCCTGAGTATGATATTACACTGCCACCATTAGCATTGGTACTTACCCTGAAGTAAGAGTGGTTGTCGTAGGCTGTACTAAAGTCCAGCACGCCGTCAGGATTGTTACCAAGTTTCAGTGCATACGTATCAGTGACATCATTTAGTGGCGCACAGTTAGTACTAGGAGCTACCGGTACAGTGCCAACCGAGAAGTTAAGGACTTCCTGGACCTTAGCGGTTATATCAATCTGCTGAGCAGTAGAGTTAGCTACAGTACCCACGTCTACCCTAGTAGTCCAAGCGGTGTCTGAGTATGTCGATATACGTACAAAGAAGGTCTGATTTTCAGTAGTAGGGTTCTTTATGTAGTCGGTGCTAGAGTTACCAACACCGTTACCAAAAGTAAAATTCTTGGATGTATTAGTAAAGGCAGCAGGGGTCTGAGTAATTTTAATTACGCTAGCCGTAGGCGCATCACCACCAGTACCAAGTGACCAGCCTGTTGAGTCGGTACCTGCAATTGTTGTCACCGTTGACGCATCCATTCCTGTAGGGGCGGTACATGTAGTATCGGGCAATGGGGTGGTGCAGTATTCGAGCTTGATAGAACCAACCGTTGCTGACGAGCCTGGAGTGAAGTCAAACGTATGCTTGGTGTACATACCATTGGAACCACTACCACGGTTGCCTAAATCAACTGTACCACTAGCTGAGCTGGATACCGTCAGCTTTCGTGCACCGAACTGCAATGCCGCAGCATGTTGTTGCAACAACAGAAAATCAGCGGCAGCCCAGACACCAAGCATGCTGAGCGCCAGAGTTATATAACTTCCTCGCTTGAGAGATTGAAGCGTTTTTGCTAGTACCATATTCTTCTTCTCTTTTATTTTACTAATATTTATTTGCGTACTTTCTATGCGTAATCTATCACAAAGCATTAGCCTTATGCAACAAATTCTCGCCAACTGTTGTACTTATTACTAAGATTTAGAAAGTTGGCACAACTTGCAGCTGCAGTCGAGCTGTGTACGAGCCAGATGGGCTTATCCTTGAGGCGTTAGTAATCATAGATAGTGTGTAATCTGTTTGGCCCGAGCTACTGTTGCTGAGAGCTATGGGGTCGTTTGGCACAAACTTGAAGTAATTGGGCTGATCGTAGCCAGCCGCTGGATAGCCATAGCTAAAGGTATTGTCAGGTACCTGGACGGTATCGGCACCAATCGCAGGCAGAGTATTTGCAACCAAGTTGACACCAAATTGCTCTGTTCCTTGCTGAGACTGAGCAGCACTTGTCATAGCATCCAGTTCATTGCCAGTGCCGTAGCCTACAGCTGGCGCATGGCCGCCAATAATTACTATGTAGCCGCTACTCAGGTAGTTCCTAATCCTAAAGGTTGCCGTAGCTACGCCGGTAGTCGTGGCATCAATCACACCCATGTCAAAGCTACCGCCATTAACAGCAAACTCTAGCAATGGTACGTCAGTGGTATTAAAGCCTGCGTGGAATTTGTAGTTCTCGCTACCACCTTCACCAACAGTCAGTTCTCCTGCCGATTGTCTTGAGCGATAATTCTCTGACGATGCATCCAGCACGCCACCCGTACCAAAAAAGGCTTCGTTGACGGCATAATTAGAAGATTGTGACTGAAATGCCCAAACGGCAGGAGTCTGGCTGACCAATAGCAAACACAGCGCTATACATAAAGCTGCAAAAACTCGTTGGTTCCGCCATTTACTCATAACAATATATATTTTGACGTAAGGCTATTCAAAATACAAACTGTTTATGTTTTGGTCCGATATCTAGTATTATATATGTGATATATGGACTCAAAAGAGCAGAAGACCGATGCCGAGCCAAAGGCGGAATCGCTAGAGACTAATGAAGATAGTCTAGAGACTACTTCTGGCGCTAGTAATGAAGCCGTAGGCACTACCAAAGATGGCGATAAGACCATCACTGATACCCGTGACAAAGCCACGGCTGCATCTGAGGATGCTGCAAATGCCGCCAAAAAAACTTCATTTATAGCCAATTTTTGGCGCAGGTTCAACATATACTTACTGCTGTTCTTGCTGACATTGGTCATAGCTATCGGCGTAACTGTAATATTGTTCCTCAAGGACAGGTCTGTAGCCATCAAGAATAAAGAGTCTATCGATGTTCAGACACTCTCTCAGGACAGTCAAAAGCAGCTCTCCAATACTAGTGTTAACATTGGTACATCATCTCAGGTGCTTAATGTTGCCTCCAATTCAATCTTCGCAGGCAACGTTCTGATCCGAAGTAATCTAGAGGTAGCAGGTGGCATGAAAGTTGGTGGCGACTTGCAGCTACCTGGCATTACAGTATCTGGATCGAGTAAGTTCGGTCAGCTCCAAACCAATGACCTAGTCGCAGGCACGGGCATATTCCAAGGGCCGCTCATTGCTCGCAAGGGCCTGAGTATCAACGGCAATGCCACTGTAGATGGCGCATTATCAGCCTCTTCACTATCTGCTAATACGCTTACACTCAATGGCGACCTTAACCTGACTCACCACATAACCGCTGGTGGCCCCACACCAGGCATCTCCCGAGGTACAGCGCTTGGCGCAGGTGGCACAGTCTCACTAGGCGGATCGGATACATCAGGCTCAGTAACTATAAATACTGGTGGTGGCCCAAACGCAGGTTGTTTTGCAAATGTCACGTTCACCCAACGCTTCAATGGTACTCCTCATGTAGTAATCAGCCCGGTAGGCAGTGGGGCGGCAGGCCTCAATTACTACGTTAACCGTAGCACCACTGAGTTCAGTATTTGCACTACTAACCCCGCACCAGGCAACCAGACCTTCGGTTTCGACTACATGATCTTTGACTAGTTCGCACTCGACTATATGGTAGCCGGTTAAATATCCAAGAACACAATTACTTCGTCAGATTTGACGTGCATGAGGCCGCCTGATATGCGAATATGCTGTTCGCCTCTAATCCCAACAATGGACAAATCACATGAGCTTAACAGGCTAATAAAATTGTGGTGACGTGGCAGAATGTCAAAAGGCCCAGTGCCGTTTACGCCTGATATGCTGTAGCCATCTTCATCAAAGTAAACCCTAAACGGTGAGTACACTTTGATATGCATAATCGGCCTGCCATCAAGAGAGCGCTCCTCGGGCTTCTGCGCTGCCGTCTCATCCTTGACAGCAATAGTCTCGCCCGCCTGATTTTCTTTGTGAACACTCATACAATAATCTCTTCAATGCCTTTGAGCATGTCATCACGATGAATAAACTCACCCTTTTTGCCGTTAAGCACCTCTGTTACGAAGAAATCTTGAGTAAAGTACTGTATAAGCTTCTTGGCCTTAGCATAGTCGTCACGATCAGCTGCCGAAAGTTCATTTTCACCAATAATAGCGATAATTGGTTTGAGCTGCTCATACTTTTGCAGCAGTGTCTGGACCTGGATACTGAGCATATAGTGCCTGTCACCGACAATTTCAGGCGTAAGTAGAGAGGAGGTCGTGTGAATCAGGTCCACGGCGGGTCGGATGCCCTGCTCCGCCACAGCACGACTCAAGATAATTACTGAATCAAGCTCATGCTGAATAGCCTGAACGGCGGGGTCCGTAACATCGTCAGCAGGCACATAGATAGTCTGCACGGCCGTAATCGAGCCCTTTTCGTTGGAAGTCAATCTGTCCTGCAAAATCTTTACGTCAGAGAAAATAGTTGGCTCATAGCCGCCCTCGGACGGCACCTGATCGAGCATAGTCGCTAGCTCGTTTTTGGCCTGAATGTAACGGTACATATTGTCAGCAAAGAACAAAATACTCTTACCCTGCTCATCACGAAAATATTCTGCTAAGGTCACCGCTGACATAGATATAAGCGAACGCCTAACAGGGTTCTCATTCATCTGTGCAAAGAACATGCAAGTGTTTTTGAGTAGGTCATTCTCTTCGAGGGTCTCATATAGCTCATGGCCTTCACGGATGCGCTCGCCAATACCAGCAAAGAAGCTCAAGCCTGAGCCGCTCATGGCGATATTGTGAATCATCTCCATAGTCAGAACCGTCTTGCCGACACCAGCACCGCCTACAATGCCAATCTTACGCCCCTTGACGAACGGTGAAAAGAAATCTAGCACCTTGATACCAGTCTCCAGGATCTCTGGAGCGACAGCGCTAAAACCTTCGGCCCTGTAGACGGGAGTAAATATATCCCTCATACCCGCCGAAGGGTTAGTTATGGGCTCGCCACCATCAAGCGGCATGCCAACTGCGTTCATGACGCGACCAATCAGCTCATCACCAACGGGTATCTCGATGCTTCTGCCAGAGCATGATACTGACATGCCCTTCTGGATTGTCCTGTCTGAGTTAATGTTCAGGCACAGTGCACGACCGCCTGGCTTCATACTCTCTACCAGTAGTTCGGTCTTGGTATCGTTCACTATGATAATCTCACGCACATCTGGATATTCGTCATCGAACTCAACTACAACAGTTAGCTCTTTTACTTCGCGTACTGTACCCATGCTCATGGCTATGCTCCAGACTTTCTTAGGCCGTTGATGACCTCTTTTAGCCGCTCATCTTGCATACGACGCTTAGTGCGGTTGAATTGCATACTAAAGCTAGTGTGCAATTCTTTGGCCCTATCCTTTGCAGCCGACATAGCACGGAATCGACTGGCATACTGAGCTAGCTTGGAATCCAGAATGAACTGTGACAGGGCAATCTGCATCATTGAATTCTCTAGGTGCGCTACAACGTCAAAAGTCGATGGCTCAAATATATAGTTGGCCTCGCTAATAAATTCCTTGGAGGCGTCGGTACCCTCACCCTGTTCCTGAACGGCGTTTACAAGGTCAATCTGCTTTACTTCCTGTACCAGTAGTGAAACATATGTCTGATAGAACACAACTGTATCCCTATACTGGCTGGCCTCTTTAATAAGTGGCATAACGTTGATGTTTTGGTCCTTTTTGGGAAGTGCATAATACTTTTTGTACTGAATGCCATACTGGTTGAGCTGACTAGCCCCGTGGTGCCCAATCACAATTATGTCCTGTTTATCAGCATCATAAGTCTGTTTCATTAGGTCAATCAGACGCTGGTCGATATCTCCACTAAACGAACCCTCAGAAGTAATTAGAATATAGAGCTGCTTGTTGATATGAGCATTATTGTTAGTTCGGCCATAACGAAATAGCTCATCTACTCTAAGCTGGGAGTAAATGCGCCATAGTTCACGGAAGAAATTTTGCGACTGCAAAACCTGATTTTTGGTCTGGGAAATACGCATACTAGCAATACCCTCAAAAACACTCGTGAGATTGACGATAGTCTCCATCGCAATGCGTTGGTCTAGTACCTCTGAGAGCTTACTCACTTCTTGGCTCCGATCTTGAGCGCAGTCTTCAGTTCAGCCAGAACACCCTCGTAATCTTCTTCTTTTTGGACCTTAGGGGCCAGAGCTACGGCGTGCTTTTTGAGCGCATCGGTATCTGTTGTTTCACCATCAGGGATATTTAGGACTATATCCAACATCAGGGTCTGTGCCATCAGACCAAAACTATCAGTTGGCTGCTGGTTAAGCATTTTGTAAATCATATTACCCCTCGTAATACTGTTACGAGCTTCTGTAGCTAATTCTGAGCCGAAGCGTGAAAACTCCATCGCTTGAGTATACGAAGCCAGTGTCTTGAGCATCATAGAGCCGAACTTTTTCTGTCTGTCAGATTGGCCACGACCACCAACACGAGACACCGAAAGGCCCGCACTGATACCAGGGCGCATAGTGTCACGGAAAACTTTCATGTCTAGAATCCACTGACCGTCAGTAATCGACATGATGTTCGTTGGCAAGTAGGTAGTGATGTCACCACTCGGCGCAAACACCAGAGGTAGCGCCGTCAATGTCATATGATTTGAGGCTAGTTTACCTGCTCTCTCTAATAGCGATGAGTGAACATAGAACATGTCACCTGGATAAGAGTCACGCCCAGGACTCATGCCCGACAGCAAAGCGATTTCACGATAGGCCTGAGCGTGGGCCGTTAAATCATCGTAGATAATCAAGGTATCCATGTTCAGATGCTGCCAGAAGTACTCGGCCATACTACACGCCACATATGGTGCTAGATAGCTCAGAGGCAAAGCGTCATTAATAGTCGACACAACCACAATCGACGTCTTCATGGCATCATTGTCCTGCAAGCGCTTCAGAAGCATGTCGATGTCACTGCTACGCTTGGCAATCATGGCATAGATAACCACAAGATCGGAGTTCTCTTTATTCAGGGCAATTTGTGTAACCAGAGTACTCTTACCAGACTTACCATCACCCAACAAAGCCATGCGCTGTCCGCGCATCAGTGGGAATAATGTGTCAATTATGGTTATTCCAGTACCCAACTGCCTATCAAGCTGTTCACGGGCGTATAGCGGTGGCGCCTCAGAGAAAACCTTCCATACACCATCAGCGGCGATTGGGCCCTTGCCGTCCAAGGGTTCGCCCGTAACTGATACCACACGTCCGATGAAATCTTTGCCGACTTTAGCTACCAGCTGATCGTGCTGAATAACGGCCATCATGCCTACACGCACAGGCTTTTCACCTAAGTGGAGGATAATTACATACTTATCAAGAATCTGATGTATGTAGCCCTTACTGCCGTCCTCAAAAAGTACCAGAGAATGAATGTTAGACGGTTGCAGGCCCTTAACGGACACCAAAAAACGATCTACAGCCGCTACTTCACCTACGGGCCTACCGTCAGCGACTAGCTTATCGAAATGCTTATTGTCGGTCATGCTGCGCTCACTTTCGGAGCCTTGGCTGCAGGCTGAGCTGTAGCTGCTTGTGCTGCTGGTTGAACTGGCTGTGATGGCTGTGCCTGTGTCGGCACAACATGCTGTGTGGCCGTAGCAGTAGGTACTGTCTCAGCAACCACAGTAGGCACATCAGGAGTAGATAGTTCCTTAATCAGCAGCCCTCTTTGTTTGTTGAAAAACTCGCGTAAGCTTAGGTCTAGCATCTTGCTATTGACTCTGGCAATGCACCCAGCTGTAATGTTTGGCTGTAAACCTAGCTGAATCAAAATATAAGGGTGAATATGCATGCGGAGCCAGGCTACGACCTTAGCCACAAAAGCCGAAGATGGATCGGCTGCGAAGCTTAGATGCATAACCGGTGCCGTACTGTCGAGCTCCTTCAAAAAAGCCTGCAACTTGTTCCTATCAGCGTCAACCAGTAGGTTGCAGTTGTTCTCACCCGCAAAACCGTCTAATAACCTAGATACTTTTGGAATACCAGTAGGCTGACCCGCTTCACGGACCTTAGCTTGCTGAATATAGCCCTCCAGAATATCAATCTCTCGGCTGAGACGCCTAAGCTCTACTCTTCCAAAAACCAATGTGGGCAGCTTAAAATCCTGCTGAGCATTTGTTGTTGGCTGTGTAGCAACCGTTGCATTAGGCACCATTTCGGATATCCTCTAGAATTGCCGCCTTGTTGGTCTCAAGTTCACCCAAGATGTATTCAAGCTGTGAGTTAAGATCGATCTGGTCACCAATGGCCGCCAAGACGTAATGGTTAACTATCTGGGCCATATTTTCATCAAAGCGCCTTATGCGATCCTGCTTCTCGGCAGATATTTCGGCCTCAAGTTGTGCAACCATAGTTTGTCGCTGTTCATCAATTGTGACTTTCGTTTTCTCGATTGACTCAATAGCCAGTTGTCGAGCGTCACTAATTGCCGCTTCATAGCTCTCAAAGGCGGCCTTTAGATCATTGCCAATCTGGTTTTTCATATAGTCGTTAATCTGCGAGGTAGTTAATCGCAGGTCCTGTTGCAAGAACATAGCGTTCTCGCCAAGAATTTTCTCAAAGTGCAATCTACCTCTGTTGCGCAGCTCTTCGCGAAACTCTTCGTTAAAGATATGCTCGACCTCATGACTAGCATTATTCTGGAGGTCAGCGGTCAGTTTGTCTCTAGCGGCTTTTGCAGCATCAACAGCACCGCCACTGCGGCTAAGCTTTATGGCAATGTAAATAAAGGCGATACCGCCTGTAAAGATAAAGCTCAGGATGAGAATTAGCCACCAAATTGTCATCTTGCGCGCACCACCCCGCTAACGTAAGCGTTATACTTTCAATAATAAATATACCGCAATTAGCCCAATAAGGAAAACTATTATCGAGACAATTATCACCTGAAACAGCCCACGAATAATCGATTTTTTGGCTAGTGGATTACGGCCAATGGCAATTAGCGCCGATCGTACTCCCGCGTATAGCAAGCCACCTGCTATAAAAGTGCTTAGGATCAGGACTATCAATGAGGCATAAATTCGGGCTGGCGTAACTGGGTTGCTAGTCACAATTTTGGCGGCTTTGGCCAAGAAAGTCGGCACACCGTTATCGTTGGGGGCAAAGCTTGGGTTACGTCCCACCGCAACATCCACCTGGATACGACCAAAACCAATCATTCTCTCACCGTTACTAGTCTTCAGGACCATACTCCCCTGGGTGTTCGTCTTGCCGTCAAAGTTATCTGCTGCTTTACCAATTATTATTGACTGTCCTGAGTCAGCTTTCATGCCAACACCAGCAACCGAGGATATAGTGATGAAGTCACCCGACTTAATGCTACCACCTTGGTTACTTACCAGAACGTTATAGCGCCCATATGTAGCCACGAATACCTGTTGGTTGTCACCAACAGTAGATACTGATACAGCCGAATCCCCCTGAGATACAATCACCCCTAACATGTCTGTGATCTTATCTGATGGTAGCGCCTCAACCTTAGATTTGTCTTTGGAGCTAAGTTTGACAATCATTCCATTCTGAAGCTGATTCTCGGTCAAATAACCCCTTGTAACATCCTGAGCAAAGCCCTTAGCGCTTAGAGCTGCTGGCAAAAGGATACTGAATACGGCCAAAGAGACCAATACAAGTTTTTTGTATTTGTTCATTACCATTAGCAGTATATAGATTCTACCGTGACTCGGCAACCAACTTAGACAATACTTCTACTGTTTTTTTGACTTCATCTTCAGTTGTTTGACGACCCATGGTGAGTCTAATTGATGATCGCGCCGCCGCTTCTTCTATCCCCATAGCAGCTAGCACGTGAGATGCTTCTTCGTTACTTGCACTACAGGCAGATCCAGCTGAGGCCATAATGCCTAACTCATCTAATTGAATCAGTAGCCGTTCATTATCTATGCCCCCAAATGTTACATGAACATTATTTGGCAGACGATTATGGAGCGAGCCGTTAATATCAGTATTAGGGATTTGGGCGAGGCCGTCAAAGAATATTTTTTGCAATAAACTCAGTCGATCTACTTCAGCTTGTCGCGCCTTGTGAGCAATCTCCAGAGCTCTTGCCAAGCCAATAAACCCAGCAACGTTCTCTGTGCCGCTCCTTAGGCCACGCTCTTGGCCGCCGCCCTCAACCAAAGGGCATAATCTCGCCTTAGCATTCATATAAAGAATACCTGCCTGCTTGGGGCCATAAATTTTGCCACCATTAAGTGTCATGAAGTCAACACCCAGGCGGGCCACGTGCAGATCAAGATAATTGGCCGCCTGCGCCGCATCGGTGTGTAGGTACAAAGGCATGTCTACCCTACGAGCACGTCTATCTTTGCGTACCGCCGCAACTAACTGGCTTATATCTTTAATCGGCTGGATTGTGCCTACCTCATTGTTGGCATACATTACACTAATCAAAACCGTATCATCGGTGACCTGCCCACGCAAAGCGTCAATATTCAAGATGCCCTTTGCGTTTACGCTCAAAGTAGAAGCACCAAGACTCATGGCAGGCACCAACACAGAATCGTGCTCGATTGAACTAACCAGTATCTTACCGCTCGGATAGGCAGCGCCAATCCCCTTGATGACTAGATTGTTGGCTTCGGTAGCTCCAGCCGTAAATACCACCTCTGGTGGTCTAGCGCCAATAATCTTGGCTATCCGCGCACGAGCATCTCTGAGGTCGTTCTTGACATATCTTCCCGCCATATAAGTGGATGACGGGTTATAAAAATTATCAGTGAAATAAGGCTGCATAGCCGCTAGGACTCTATGGTCCATTGGTGTGGCCGCTGCGTAGTCAAGATATATGGCCACGGCTAGCCCTCCTTATTGTTTTGGTTGTTGAGGATTGTACATGCGCTGAACGGCATTATTATACCTAAGTACACCGTCCGAAACATATTTTATTTCGCTAAGATCTGTTAGCGGTATAAGCTGTAACTGCCGCCTAGCATGTTCGTCGCCATGGATACCATGCGAGAGTCTATACAAAACCTTGTCTCTAAATGTATAGTAATCAATTTCTGGCTCAACAGTACTTTTGGGCCCCGTGTAGCCCTTTGGGTATTTGACTACCACCCAACGGTCCAAGTCATCTCTGTGAATACTATGCCCTACATAGCCTTCGGGCAGTTCACCTAAAGCACCACGGCTAATCTCGATTTCTCGAGCTATAAAGTCACGCTCAGTATTTAGACCCCTCAAGCCATCACGTTTTTCAACGCCCATCAGCCTTGATAAGCTAGGAAGTTTTTTCATACCACCTACCCTAGGCTGCTTTCTGTCGCTCTATACTAGCAAAAGCGTCCATCACAAGCCTACGAGCCTCTTCGATCGCAGGGCTGGTTGGTTCACTGGGGTTAGCTGGTGGCATCTGAGTTTCAGGCCCTAAAGCAGTCTCAACTGGCGCACTTGTTGCCTTGACAACATCTGCTTGTGGCATTGAGCGTCTTTCAGAAACAGTCGAGGCAATCGAAGCAGCACCCATTGCCTCAACCTGAGGACGATGAAGAGATTGCATGTACGCATTTGCAGCACGAGATAGCTCATAGGCAACAAGAGCATCTTGATAAATCGCCGAACTGCGAGCACGACCTAGAGCCTCTCCCCTGAGAGGAGTTGGACCTGTTTCCCTGTTAGCTTCGTATCCGTTTATCATAAGTTCTTGTCTTTCAAATTGAAAAGGCCAATGACGTTAATCGTTGTCTGTCTAGCAATAGCTTCCAACGATTCACCCCTTAGGCCCCCTAAAAACTCCGCCGTAACACGTACATGTTTAGGCTCACATAGTTTACCACGAAAAGGTGCTGGCGTCAAGAATGGGGCATCTGTTTCAAGCAGAATTTTATCTAGTGGTATGGCCCTAATAGCAGCAATTTGTTGTTCATCTTTTGTAAAAGTTGCTATGCCATTGATGCCGACAAGCAAATCACGCTCCAAAATTGCCTCAAGATCATCTTTGTTAGAGCTAAATGAGTGTATAACACCCCTTATACCCGTATAGTCATCAAAGATTCTCCAGAAGTCCTCAAAAGCGTCCCTGACATGAAAACTAAGCGGCAAATTGTTAGTACGGCCAAGTTCCAGTTGAAATCTAAGTATCGTCTCTTGTGCAGCCCCATCAGAGTTATTGTAGTAGTAGTCTAGCCCACACTCCCCTATGCCAACCACCTTTTTGCTTGCCGTCAGAGCCGTGAAATCATCAAGGAGCTCTTGTTTGCCAACATAGTCTTTTGCCTCGTGCGGATGAAGACCGATGGTTGCATAGACATTATCGTGGGTTTCGGCAAACCGAACGGCAAGTTTACTATCCTCGAGTGTCGTTCCGATACAAATAAACGTGTCTACATCTGAATCTTTTGCAGCCAGTATCATAGATTCAGCGCTCGGCGAACCTGCTTTTATGTAGCGCCGCTGAGTCTCCGTGCCAAGTACACCGTACTCACCGTAAGCCTCATGGATGTGGCAATGTGAGTCAATCAAACGCATAGATATCGCTAATCCTACTCCGAAACTTGAGCTTGAGGTTGGCTCTGAGCCGATTCACTCTTGGGGAACAGCGTGCCATCTATCGGCCGTATTACACCCTCTTCAAAGACTGCACGGATTTTCTCGGAGGTTTCAGGCAAGAATGGCGCCAATAAGTCTGCTATTTCAAGCAGACAGCTCACCTGATAAGCCAGAACTTCACGCAAATGGTCAGTGTCTGGCGTCTTGGCAATCTCCCATGGCTTTTCTTCGTCGATATACTGGTTCAATCCCCTAACTTGGTCCCACACCTCATCAAGCGCACGATCAAAGCGACATTCGTTAATGAAACTTAGGACTGGGGCACTATCGTGGCTGCTTGGCGGAATATCGCCAATTATGCCATTCTGGTACTTCTGAATCAGTGCCGAAGTCCTCTGAACGGCATTGCCTAGCTCGTTAGCTAGCTCGTTATTGTAGGCGTTCTCGAAAGCCTCCCATGTGAAATCGCCATCATTGTAGCTAGGAATATGACGCAAGAAATAATAGCGGAAGGCATCTGTGCCATACTTGTCAATAATCTCCTTGGGGGCCACCACATTACCAAGGGATTTGCTCATTTTTTCGCCATTAAGCGTGACAAAACCATGAACGTAAAGCAACTTAGGTAATTCGATACCTAAGCTCAGCAGCATTGCGGGCCAGATAGCGGCATGAAAACGAATTATATCCTTACCAATAACCTGAACGTTAGCAGGCCAGTAATCTGTAAAGTCTTGGTACTCAGGGTAACCCAAGACCGTAATGTAGTTCATCAATGCCTCAACCCAAACATACATAACCTGCTTTTCGTCACCAGGTACAGGTATGCCCCAGTCAAGCTTTTCTTTTGGCCTAGATATACTTATATCCTCTAGACCCTCTCTGAGCACCGCCAAAATCTCATTACGGCGTGTCTCGGGCAAAATAACAAACTCGTTAGTCTCGATAAGGCCTTTTATCTTTTCGGTGTATTTGCTAAGTCTAAAGAAGTAATTATCTTCCTCAAGGCGCTGATAAGCCTGCGGATGGCTTGGTTTCATGCGCTCGGGGTCGGCCTGGCCCTCTGGCACAAAGGTTTCTTCCTTCACATCGTACCATCCAATATATTTAGCCTTGTAGACATCTTCACCCAAAGCTTTCCATATGAGCTGAGCGCGCTGCTCATGACCCTTGTCGGTTGTGCGAATGAATCGGTCATTACTGATATTGAGCTGTTTGATTAGGTCAACGAACCCTTGCTGCATCTGGTCAACATAAGCCTGCGGTGCCATCTTTAGTTCAGCAGCTTTTTGAGCAATTTTTGTGCCATGCTCATCGGTTCCTGTTGAAAAAATCGTCGGCTTGCCCTGTTGTCGCGCTGCCCTAGCCAAAACATCGCTCATTACAAACTCAAGCGCATGCCCGACATGCGGCTCGCCGTTAACATAGGGAATTGAAGTAGTCACATAATAGTTCATGGTTATAGTGTACCTTTTTAGGAGTGTTTACTAAAATTTGCAAGGAGAAAATTAGCCCCGCGGGGGCATATACATCGTTGCGACCGAAACCACAATTATGCTCATCTATAAATATTATACCTCAAAAACAAAAAGCCGCCGTTATGGCGACCAAATATCGAAGAATTAATCTTGGTGGGCGAGGAGGGACTCGAACCCTCAAGGCTTTTAAGGCCAGCGGATTTTAAGTCCGCCGCGTATACCAATTCCGCCACTCGCCCATTGATGGAGGCACCGACGAGATTCGAACTCGTGTACAAGGTTTTGCAGACCTCTGCGTAACCACTCCGCCACGGCGCCATTGTTCCAACTAAGGGTAAATTATATCGTTTTGAGTTGGCTGCCGCAACAAGACAAAACAATCAAATTGTAGTATTGTACAAAAGCTTATAGCATATTATGCCGAAATCTAGAGAAAACTTTCTAAGCCCTGTGAGCCCGCTTAACCCCGAGACTGCCCTCGATGCATTATCAAGGCCTGTTATAGACGACCTACAACGGATGAAATTAGCGGGATATGGCCGCTACGGTATTGTAGCCGCCGTCATGTGCGAAGACAGGCTGATGATGCTGCGACATACAGCTTCGGACAAAATCGAAGGTAACGAGTGGGGACCGCTCGCTGAGACTAGCAAAATGACCCTGTTCGAAGACGGCTCACCTGATTACATAGAATCAACCGCCGAAACACTATCTAGAGCTATGCACGAAGAAGTCGGCGTAGATGCTGAACACCTACAATTAACAACGAGGGCTATTGGCGCCTGGGCACTGCACGACTGGCCGATTGGCAAAAACTATGGTAAACAGCGAGCCTTTGCCACTTGCCCGATAGTACACTTGGACACCATGCAAGGCAAAGCCATAGAACGAGACTTCCAGCCCACAGATGAAATTGATGACATAGCCTTCTTGGCCCCACACGAGATAATCAAATTGCGGCAGCAAAGAGCCTTTAGGGCAGGAACCAAGAGCTGGCTCCGAAAAGTCGTAAGTAGTGACCTGCGCGAAAGTTCAAGCTTCATGCCGCTCCATTTGGCAAGAGCCACTGCTCCAGATAATGCAGTTGACATAGATTTTAGTAACCCCAAAATTAAGTTATGAGCGCAAACAAGAGGCTAATCTGCATAAAAGTTGGCGGCGGCGTTATCACCGACAAATCCAAGCCCATGACCATCAATACAGCCGCCCTCAATCTATGTGCCTCTGAGATATCTAAGGCATGGCACAAGCATAAAGACTCGGCTGATTTTATTTTAGGTAACGGTGCGGGTTCGTTTGGGCATTTTCTAGCGCACGAATATGATTTGGGCCAGGGCGCAAAGGACTTCAGGCAGTTTTTTGGTGTGAGCTTAACTCATAATGCTGTCAAGCAACTAAACCTAGATTTTGTAAGCCGATTACATAGTCACAAACTACCCGCGTATAGCGTTTCCCCCGGAGACATGATGCATGTTGGTTCAGGTAGGCCAGACTCCATGCATAGACTCCTTATCCTAGACTTGCTGAACAACGGCTGCATACCAGTTCTCCACGGCGACACGATCATTGACCACAACAACGGTACAACGATATATTCAACTGAGAAAGCACTTTTTAGCTGCGCTCAAGATATTGGTCAGCGATACCAAGAGGTAGTAGTTATTGAGATTGTTGCCAGCGGTGGCGTGCTAACCAAGGATGGCAAGCTTATTTCAGAGCCAAACCACAACCAAAAAGTAGAAGTGACCAGTAGCCACGACCACGATGTAACTGGTGGAATTATTAGCAAAGTCAAAAGTGCCCGAGATGCAAACCAATGGGCGAGCAAAGTTTACTTTATTGGGCCCAGAGAGGGAGAACTTACCAGCCTTTTAAGCGGCAGACATGTCGGTACGAGAATTCTGTAGGCTAATCCCCGCAGAAACTAGTTGAAGTGCGGGCTTACCGAGCATATACGTCTTCCGTAGGTCTTCAGGCTGCAGTGGAGTATACTCGCCATCAATATATCTTGGCGGAGCTTCAGAATCGGGAACCTGAACATAGCCTGACTTCTCAAATGCACCCCTGCTCTGCGGGTTACAAACTGCGTAGGGTGTCTGGCCTTCTAATACTAGCCTTGTAGAGATATCCGTAATCAAATTGGTCGCTATACCCAACCGCCGAGCACTCTTGGCAACCCAGAGTGAACCGACTTTGGCCATGTATGTTCCGTCATGAACAAGTGGTCCATCAGCACCAATGTATCCGACCATCTCACCCTGAACAGATGCCACAAAACCTAGCTGTTTTGCCAATATATCACGCCCGTCCACGGGTAGAATCTCTAGGCTCTCGCCATCTAGGCCGCCGCTAGTAGCCAGTGCCACCTGCTCAGCAACCGACCATTTTTCAAACCTATTAAGGCTACCGAAGTCACTAATCTGAAAACTCATATCCACCTATTATTAACACTTTAGGGTGTCAAAGACTAGGCAAAAAACCTATAGAGCCATATATTGCTCACATTACAATTAGTCTGTTTGGTAATTTTCCAGTAGTGATTTGGTTGTATGAAGTACATGTCAGCATTCTCGTTTATATCACCTGGATTTTGGCCAATGACAGTGGATGGGCTACTGTTGGCATCCGAAATAACAGAGTATTTATAAAGTGTTGAGCCACCTGCAGTGGTAGTTCGCACGTACAAAATACTCCAGTAGGGGCCGTTCTGATATGTAGTATTGATGGCATAACCACTAGTCGTAACAGAAAACGTATCAGTCTTGGCCATTTTAGACGCACTAACAGCACTATCTGTCACGTTATTGGAGCTCACGGCCGCTGTGGTTACAACCTTACCTGACTTGACTCCTAGCCCACCGATTGTCATGCTGCCATCAGAGTTGGTACTGGTTACGCCGCCAATTGAGAGATTGGGATATGCAGGTACAATCGTAGTTATATAGCCACCCGTATACACTGCAACTACCTTTGAGAAATCAGATGATACCGAAACTCCTTTCCAGCCTTTGTAGCCCATATCGTAGTTGGCTGTCCAAGTTGCCCCAAAGTCAGTTGAGGTATACAGATACCCAGGATCAGATACAGCAATAATCTTTGAGCCATCAGATGAGCAATCCATGTAGGACCATTTAATATAGTAGTAATCTCTCTCCGTCCAGGTTGCACCAAAGTCAGATGATGTATACGCGTAACCGCTACTGGTGCCAGCAATAATCTTTGAGCCATCATCAGAACAACATACAGAATTCCACCATCTCGATCCACAGCCAGTGCGTTCAGTCCATGTTGCACCAGAATCTGACGAGGTGTAGATATAGCCATTTCGAGCACAGGCAACCATCTTTGTGCCGTCGGTGGACATTGCCCCTGCGCTCCAGCTACCTGCGCCGGTGCGTTCAGTCCATGTTGCACCAGAATCTGACGAGGTATAAATTGAAGTGCCCGGAAACTCACAAAACATCAACTTGCTACCATCAGCGGAGCAGCATAATGCACATCTCTGGCTAGTACCAGATCCGGTTTGCTTAGTCCATGTTAACCCACCATCATTTGAGGTAGAAATATTACCGCCCCAGAACTCAGTTGAAGCCATTTTTTGACCATCTGCAGATATACACACCAGGCTCCACTCACTGGTCCCAATAGATGATCTTTCGATCCAGTTTGTGCCTGCATCGGCTGACGTATACACAAAACCTCTAGTACTAACTGCTATGTTCATACCATCACCAGAAGAAGCGACAGACATCCAGTTACGAAGTCCAGTTTGAGACGTCTTAGTCCAATTTGTACCAGAGTTAGTCGAGACAAAAATCGAATCATAATATGTAGTGCTGAATATTTTAGACGCATCGCTAGAAACACATACTTCATACCATTTTTTTAAGCCAGCCGAGCTCACAGTACTCCAAGTAGAACCAGAATTAGTGGATATATACATATAGTCATTATCGACCGTACCAATAACTTTCGTGCCATCTGATGAACATGCAATAGATTTCCAAGCTCTCGTCCCCGAAGATGTTCGTTCGGTCCAGGTAGCACCTGAGTCTGACGAGGTATAGATGTACCCCCCATCAGTGCAGGCGGCCATTTTCGTACCGTCGGTTGAGTAGCACACCCCCGTCCATTGTCGTGCCCCAGCATTGGTCAAATCAATCCAGGTTGCGCCAGAGTCATTCGAAGCTTTTATATATCCACCCCACAGGTCGTATGTAGCAATACGAGTGCCATTGCCAGAACAGGCGACACTCAGCCAATCACTGGAGCCGATTGATGTTCGTTCGGTCCAGGTAGCACCTGAGTCAGTGGATGTATAAATGTAATCCCCTCCCCATGCAGCAGCCACTAGCTTCACGCCGTCGGTTGAAGAAGCTACCCCAGACCAAGACTTAGAAGAACCTGATGATGTACGCTCTGTCCAGGTTGCGCCAGAGTCAGTGGATGTATAGATATTTGATTGTGATGCTACTGCAACTATTTTCGTGCCATCCGTGGAACATGCAATGCCTTGCCACCGTAAAGCTCCTGCGCCCGTGATTTCACTCCACGTAGCTCCTGAATCCGATGATTTATATAGATTGCAATTAAATGATGACGCATAGATTTTAGTACCATCTGAAGAACATGCCAAACCGTGCCAGTTGAAACCTCCCCCACTCACAGCATGTTCAGCCACACCATTGTTCTGACTCACAGGCACATCACTAGTTAGGGCAAGTGTGCCTGAGTTATTGGGGAATGAGTAGGTTTGGTTAGTAGTAGTTAGGTTAG
>CAZDAD010000007.1:0-51198 GCA_964503715.1 uncultured Candidatus Saccharibacteria bacterium
CCTATATCATTACTATTTTCATCAACGACTTTTACTAATTTCATGCATCACTCATATCTATACTTAATCCTTTTTGGCTTGGCGCATAGCACTCTATGCCAGTGTTTGTCTGCACGTACTGTGCTATTTTCTTGGCCCATGATTCGTGTGGAATTTCTCCACATGGGTTTATATGGCCTAAAACTATTTTATTGATATTTTTTGAGCGTTCAAGATACGGGAGTAGCGCCTCTACGCACATATGTGTTTTGCTATTTTTTGTCTCAACGAAGCTGTCGATGTTGATAATCAGAGGGCCATTGATTTTTGTAGCAATTAAGCTGCCCAAATCCTCATTCATGCCCGTGTCGGATATGTAGTTAAGCTGTCCAGTGGACGTATTAATACTGAAGCCAAAGCAGTCTATGCCATGGCTTAACTTAATGGGTGACAGTTGAACTTTACTAGATAGTTCTATATCTTGGTTGCCCAGTATAGGTTTACAAGAGATAATGCTTGACCATTTTTCGGTAGACGACTTACCCAAATGGTATTCACTTACTAACCCACTATCTAGGAAGCTCTTTGGTGCTATAAGGGAGACCTTTGATCCAGCCCGTATGAGCCAGTCCAGTATTGGTGATAGCCCAGCATAATGATCTATATGCCCGTGCGACACGAAAATATATCTTACTCTCGAAAGGTCGTATGTCGACTTGACGAGTCGGAACATGAAGTCCAGCCCTGGGTCAACAATCATGTCACCATCAGGTAGTGAAATGACGAACCCGTTGTATAGCCATGAATGGCCGATCGATATATCACTTATTTCACTCTGGCGGTAGTGCATGGGCGGTATTGATAAACATAGTTTTGTACAAGACTGCTTGGATTGAGCCCTCTTAATCATTGAGTCTTTGTACTTGCTCCTTATGGATTGACGAAGCGAGTCAGTTTCTGAGAGTTCATCTTGTATCTTCATGCTTTATGTCCTATACGTTCATCTAATATTTTAGCGTATCTCCTATTGGTATCGTTATCTCCCGATAATTTCTGTATACTAGCGATTTTCATGAGTTCTTTGGTAGCTGTATTGGGGCTGTTTATAACCAGTCTTAGCATGTAGTAGTCATTATCCGTCAAAGCTCTATCTAACACCAAGCGCACTAAACTACTGCCGCAGTCGCTTTGACATAAGACTGATGCTCTATCCACCCAACGTGAAGATTTTGCCAACCGAAGCATTTGTGCTTGCCTGTCTACGCTAGTTTTTTCCCACAATGATACAAGGTCATTGTTTTCATCACGGAGGTTATTTGCTAGGTGTTTAAAGACACTATCCTTGAGGTCTTTAATTATCATTCTGGACTTGTTGAATATAGACTGCAGATCTTCAGCAGATAGGTCAGAACCTAACTGGTGTTTAATTATGTGCGTGGTCCTATCACTGAGTATTCCATCAAAATATAAACCCTTAGATTTTGCCATTAGTGCCGCAAGCTTAAACTCGTTTATGATACCCAAAGCCCTCTTTATGGTTTCGGCGGGGTACTGACAGGATACTATTTTGTCCAACAAGTCTACTGATATGTCAATCTCTGGCCTTCCTGATTGCTCCGCGACTAGCTCTGATTCTCCATCAGTAAGGTAAGACGCCATTCTATCAATTAGCATCATGTCTCTCGGCCCGCCATCACAGTATTTAATATTTGGTCGACCTTCCTTAGACTTTTGCTTTGCCTGATGACGCAAAAAGAAGTAGTTGAAGGCTATATTGTCCTCAAGGCTAGTTCTAGTGGTTATCATTTCTTTGGCTTTACTAATTTTTTGGATAGATTTGAAATTATCTCCTACAAAGATGATTTTTGATTTTGCTTTTTGGCTTTCTGGTGAGTTTATTATTGATTCTTCTAGTAAATCTGACGCAGTAATCACACCGTGGAATTCTACTTTGTCATACCCAAGATTAGAACATTTAGCCACCATTGCTTCTGGTGTATCTTCGTGAATACTTTCGACCGCAGTATCGTCAACGATAAGGGCCAAATCAATGTCTGAGTTAGGCAACATCTCATTTCTCCCAGCTGACCCGAAACATAGTACGGCCATACCTTTGTACTGATCTGGGCTGGCATAACATATCCTTTTGATCTCCAGATCAAGCTTGAGTGTAGTCTGAGACATTAGAGCAAAGACACGTGTAGGTAAATTATTATCTTGTATCTTACTGGGTCGATATTTTTCTGAAGTCATATTCCAATTTCTCTCTTAACTCAGAAATAACTTCTATAGAACCTGTCGTTGGCAAAAGTTCAAAAAGCTGTTTAGTGCGCTTAGAGAAGTACGGTTTGTCCACTATGTATACTTCATGGAACTTGCTTTTATTGAAACCATTTATCTCAAAATAAGAAATATCTCCCTTCATTGCTAATATGTCCTGAGCAACTCTGGTTAGATATTTACGGAACTTTATTATTAACTCTTTGCTATCAATATTGAAAAACCAGTTATCAAGTCTCCAGAAATATTCAACTATCTGGGCTTCGAGCGATTCTTTTACGGCTCTAGAATCTAGGTGCACTACTTTTCGGGCAAAAACGTTGGTACCGATGACAGTTTTTGAACTCGCCAGGTGGAATAGGAAGAAGACGCCGTGATTCCCATGCCTAAATTTAGACCATCCTTGAGACTCAAGTATGTCAAGGTAGTGGACTGTTAAATCCACCGATGGATGAGCTAAGCACAGCTCTCTAAGGAGGATATGGTCATCAGGCTGGCGGCTTTTAAGCAGTAAACAGTAGTCAAAATCGCTATTCTCAGTGTGGTTATCGTTCTTATAGGCGCTAGAGCCATAAAATAGCAGACAAACTATCCTGGCTTCCTCGAAACTCTTCAGAATAGAATCAGTAAACGTGTGACTTCTCATGGTGTAGACGTACCTCGAGTGTTAAAAGTATACGCTAAAGTTATCATACAAACAGGACATTTCAAATAAAAAAGCGCCACGAGGCGCTTGGAAGTACTAATGTGGTAGCGGCGAGTGGACTTGAACCACTGACCCCAGGCTTATGAGTCCTGTGCTCTAACCAGCTGAGCTACGCCGCCAAATTGTTTGTGATAAGCGATAGCCAGCATCGCTCGGTTCAACAGAGGAGATTGTAACAGATTGAAACATCAATTGCCAGCCTAAGCTATTGTAAAGGTTGGCAATGCGTCTATACTTAAAATCAAAGAAAGGGTTAGGGGTGAACTCACAGGACAAACAAGTATTTGCCAACCAGCTGCTCAAGGCGGTTGATGGTGACATGACGGTGGCAATGTCTGCATTGCGTGAAGCTGTTCGGTTAGAGAAAAAAGCGAAAGACTATAAACCCAAGAGTAGTGAGGTTGTAGTTGATGTCCAGAAGGTTAGTAAGGTCTACAAAGTTGGCAACAATAAAGTCGCAGCCCTAAAAAATGTTGACCTCAAAATCTACAAGGGCGAGTTCGTGGCCATCACAGGCACGAGCGGTAGCGGCAAGAGTACATTACTTCAACTGATTGGCGGGCTAGATAAGCCCAGTGATGGAGAGGTGCTAGTAAATGGCAAAAACTTGCGCCGTATGCGTGACGGTAAATTGTCGCACTTCCGCAATAGAACCATCGGCTTCGTGTTCCAATTCTTCTATTTGCAGCCCTTCCTAAAACTCAGGACCAATATAGAAGTTCCTGGAATGTTTGCTCGTATCAAAGCTAAGCAGCGTCGGCCTCAGAGTGAGTCTATGGCCAAGACGGTTGGTTTGTCTGATAGGCTGAACCATTTTCCCAAGGAACTTTCTGGCGGTCAGATGCAGCGAGCGGCAATTGCTAGGGCGCTGCAGAACCAGCCATCTATTCTGCTGGCCGATGAGCCTACGGGTAATTTAGACCATGCTAATGCCACGGCAATATTCGATTTGTTCAAAAAGATTCGTGATGAAAAGGACACCACGGTAGTTGTTGTAACGCATGACCTCTCACTGGCGGCCATGGCTGATAGAGCTATTCATATGAGCGATGGAGCACTAGTATGATGAGGTTATTCGATGGAATCACACTTGCGGGTGCAAAACTACGGGCACACAGAGTTCGTACAGGAATCATAACGAGCGTAGTGGCCTTGCTGTTTTCGCTAATTGTTCTAGTGCTTTGTGTATTGACGGGTGCGACCCAGAGTATGAAGTCATTTGGCAAAGAGGGTCTTGGCGGACGATTTATCGTTAAGGCTACGCCGATAGTTGATAATTCGCCAGTCTACGGCAATAGCCCAGTTATTATGGATAAATTAGTTGCAGAGGCAACTAGACTGCGCGCCGACAAGAAGGCTACGGCCAAGAAACTAGATGTCCAATATGATGCGAATAATGACCCTAATTTGCCATACAATGAGTACGACTTTAACGGCACCAAGAGCCGCCAACCGAATCTTCAGTCGTCCTTTACTCAGTCTCTAGTGCGTGAGTATATGTTTGGCGTTAAAGGTATTGGTGACCAGGACTTCGACAGAGTGGCAAAATCTTCAGGCGCTACTACTACCTATAGAAGTACTAATGCGTATAGCACAATGCCGATGTCGGGCAATGGACAGCAGTACATTAGCCCGATTATTGATGGTAAAGAGAAGGGGTTAGCAGAAAGCCAGCAGCAGAGTATGGGCCCGCCACAAGGCGTAAGCATGCTAGCCCAGGGTATGTGGTCTTATTTTGACAGAGACTTGCTTAAGCCATTTGTCCTTGAAGGTCAGAACCTAGAACTTGGTAGTGATGGCAGCGTGCCAGTATTAGCACCGATGAGTGCTGCGGAACAGTTTCTGAAGCTCAACGCATTACAAAGCTCGGCTAGCCCCGATGAACAGATTGCTAGGCTAGTTGCTGTACGCAAAGATATCGCTGGTAAGCAAGCAGAGCTTTGCTACAGGAACCAGGCTAGCTCTGACTTGGTAAACCAGGCAAAACAGCAGATTGAAGAAATGGAACGCAACAAAAAGAAAAAAGACTACGTTGCTCCCAGCCTACAATACAACCTTCCCGTGACGCCATGTGGTGAGGTGACAGTCAAAAAAGATACTCGAACCGCTGATGAAAAAAAGCGAGCTGCCAACGAGATATCCTTCAAGAAGATGTACGAAAATTATCAGGAACCGATGCAGGGAATAATCAAACTTAGGATTGTTGGCATATTGCCTGATATGCAATATTCGGCTGGTTTTAGCGCTAAAGATATTCTTAGAAGTATGCTTCAGTCAGGTCTCGGCGATGGCTGGTTCTCTCCAATAAATGCCATCCAAAAGGACTCGTTGTCTTCAAAGATTCGTGATGCCTACATCGACACAGTCCCAGCTGATAGAACTTATTATGCTGAATTTCCGACCTACGAGTCAGCCAAAAAGTTTATCAAGCAACAAACCTGTACATTTAGTGTAAACATGCAGGACATGATGCAGTATTCTCCAAACGAACCAGATAAACGTACCGCAGGCTGTATTGCATTAGGCAAACTATTCGATGTTTCACCGTTTGCAAATAATGCTAGTGCGATAGAGGACCTAAGGCAGGCTGTTTGGCGGGTTATGAAGTATGTAGCACCAGTAGTGCTGCTAGTTGCTTCGCTAGTACTGATGGGCGTAGTTGGCAAAATTATCGCTGATAGCCGACGCGAGACGGCCGTTTTCCGTGCTCTTGGTGCTACTAGGGGCAGCATCGCTCAGATATATGTGACGTATGGACTGTACATTGCAGCGGCTATCGGAGCACTGGCAGTGGCTATTGGATCTCTAGGTGCTTATTTGGTCAGTAATTACGTGAGTCCAATGTTGTCTGTGACCGCTGTACTGGCCTACAATGCAGCAGATGTTCACAAACAATTTACTGTATTTGGCATGGATTTAGCTCAAATTGGCTTTGTCTTTGTCCTAATAGTATTGGCGGCCTTGCTCAGTACGGTCTTACCGCTGCTGACTAATGTGAGACGCAACCCGATCAGGGATATGCGAGACGAGTAATGCAAGCCACCGTACCTGCAGGCAAATATGTGGTTGCAGTATCGGGAGGTGTGGACTCGATGGTACTGTTGGATTTGCTGACCAAACAATCCAAGGTCGATTTGGTTGTGGCTCATTACGAGCACGGTATTCGAGATGACTCCGACCAGGATAGGCAGCTAGTTCAGCAGACAGCAAACAAGCTTGGTTTACCATTTGAGTTTGAACATGGCAATCTAGGGAGCGACGCAGGTGAATCACTGGCTCGTAGTCAGCGTTATGCATTTCTTGAAAAGGTGAGACAAAAATACGCCGCTGATGCCATAATAACTGCCCACCACCAAGATGATGTGTTAGAAACTGCTATCCTTAACATGATTCGCGGTACTGGTAGATTGGGCTTGAGCTCGCTACGTTCAAGCGGCTCAATCTTGCGGCCATTACTCGAATTCACCAAGGCTGATATATATGACTATGCCAAGGCCAATGGCATAGTCTGGCATGAAGATAGCACGAACGATAGTGATGACTATTTGCGCAACTACATCAGACATAATGTTATTGCTAAACTAGGCGATGAGGGCAAAAGATACCTGCTGAGCTACGTAAAGGATGCCGCTCGCATCAACCCTGAGATTAATCGGTTGCTCAACCAAGAATTAAAGAATCATATACTAACTGATGGTGGCGTCAATCGGAGTTGGTTCATTAGCCTGCCATATAATTTATCCAAAGAAGTGATGGCTGATTGGCTCAGAAGTAACGGTATTAATGAGTTTGACGCTCGGCTTATTGAGCGGCTAACAGTTGCGTCCAAGACTTATGAGGCAGGCAAAAGATGTGATATTAACGCTGCATTTTTGCTGAAAGTTAACAAAAAGTCTCTAGAAATAATTTCTCGTACACCCCAAAACACCGATAGGCGTGTATAATTGCAGCATATGGATAGAAAGAAGAGTTTCAATCCCACCGGCAAGGGAGGCAACAGTCGGCGCGGATTCAAGAATGCGGGTTTTGTTGCCTTACTGATTCTGATCGGGCTAATGCTGGTTTCTGTATACAAGCAGCCATCTACATTAAAAGAAGTGCCTATCACCACAGCCGTTCAAGAGGCCAATAGTGGTAAGTACGATAAGATTGTAATATCTGGTAATACGCTGACTATTACAAAAAAGGGCGACAAAGTTCCTACCCTTAAATCTTACAAAGATTTGCGAGCCAGTCTGAAGGAGGAGGGCGTTGATTACAACAAGGTTGAGGTGATCAATAAGGCCGAGTCATCGTCAAACTCAGCTTTAGCTCAAATCGGTATATCCCTTATACCAGTAGCCCTTATTGGTCTGTTTTTATTCTTCATGATGCGCAGTGCGCAGGGTCAAGGCAACCAGGCTATGAGCTTCGGCAAGAGCCGTGCTCGTCTGTACGGCAACGAAAAAGACAAAGTAACTTTTAAGGAAATTGCAGGCTCTGATGAGGCCAAACAAGACCTAGAAGAAGTTGTTGAATTCCTAAAGTTTCCCAAGAAGTTTGCTGCTGTTGGGGCACGTATTCCAAAAGGTGTATTGTTGGTTGGCCCTCCTGGTACGGGTAAGACAATGCTGGCCCGCGCCGTTGCGGGTGAGGCGAATGTTCCATTCTTTAGTATATCGGGTTCAGAGTTCGTAGAAATGTTTGTTGGTGTTGGTGCTAGTCGTGTGCGCGATTTGTTTGCCAAGGCCAAAAAGAACGCACCATGCATTATATTTGTTGACGAAATTGATGCCGTTGGCCGCCGCCGTGGTTCCGGTATGGGTGGTGGTCATGATGAGCGTGAGCAGACTCTCAACCAGATTCTGGTTGAAATGGATGGCTTTGATCAGGGACAAAATGTAATAGTACTAGCAGCAACCAACCGAGCTGATGTACTTGATCCAGCGCTGTTAAGGCCTGGGCGCTTTGACCGACGAGTAAATATCGGTCTACCTGATCGTAAAGACCGATTGGCTATTCTCAAGGTTCATTTTGCCAAAAAACCTGTCAGCAAAGAAGTTGACCTAGACGCATTAGCCGCAAAGTCAGCCGGTTCCTCTGGTGCAGACCTCGCAAATATTGCAAACGAGGCTGCCATAATTGCCGCACGTCTTAACCACAAAGAAATAACCGCCGAGGACGTTACTGGGGCATTTGAAAAGGTTGCTATAGGCCCAGAGCGTAAGAGCAAAGTGATGAGTGAGAAGGAAAAAGAGCTTACTGCTTATCACGAGGCTGGCCATGCTATTGTCGGTCAAGTTCTACCTGATAGTGATATGGTTCACAAGGTCACCATTATTCCTCGTGGCGGTACTGGTGGTGTAACCTGGTTTATTCCTCCTGAGGATAAGTCATATCATTCAATTGTTGAATACAAAGATATCCTTGCGCGCATGCTTGGTGGACGCTTAGCTGAAGAAGTTGTTTATGGCTATGACCGTGTTACTACTGGTGCCGGTGATGATCTAAAGAAAGCTGCTGAGCTAGCTCGTGAAATGGTCATGAACCAGGGTATGGGCAAGACGCTTCGCGATCAAGTATTCAAAGTTGATGATGGCATGATGCTCGACAGGCTAGTACATGAACGTGATTACTCAGAAGATACAGCTAAGGTTATCGATCAAGAAGTTGAGCAACTTATCAAGGAAGCTGCCATTCGTGCCAAAGCGGTTATAACCGCCAATCGCGACAAGTTAGAAGAGCTCAAGGATGCCCTGCTAGAAAAAGAAACTGTTGAAGCCGAGGACGTTAAGAAGATTCTCGAAGGTACTAAGTTGCCCAAGACAGCTAGCCTCTACTAGGTCAGTGTAAAAAATTCAAAAAGGTAGCCCTGACGGAGGTGAGGCGCTATACTTAGGTGTAACTGAAAGCAAAAGTTAATTAGCATGCAGGAAAAACCTAAGTCACGAGCGCGAATGAAGAGCATTTCATTAGGAAATGTAGCTATGCTGTTGATTATGACCACCCTAATTGGTCAGCTACTGGGCTTTATGCGAACTAAGCTAGTTAACGCGAACTTTGATGCCTACGGTCCAATGAGCACGGACACCTACTTTGCGGCCTTTACCATTCCTGATTTCTTTTTCTTCACCTTGGCAGCTGGGGCTCTTGGTGTAGCCCTCATGCCCTTGCTATCTGATAGGCTGCAAAAAGGTGACAAGAAAGGTATGTGGGAGTTAGCGGGTAGCTTGATGAACCTGCTTACCGTGGTGATGTTTGCTGTGGCATTGATAATTGTGATTTTTGCAGAACCCCTAATGCGATATGTCGTTGCGCCAGACCTTACTCCTGAACAGCTGCATAATGCAGCGACAATAATGCGCTTGTTGGCACTTAACCCCCTGTTCTTTACAATGTCAGGCATATTAACTGCTGTCCAGCAGACTCTTGGTCAGTTTTTCTTCTATGCAATTGCGCCGCTTTTTTATAACTCGGCCATCATTGCTAGTATTTATATCTTCAAGGATACATCCATCGGAATTATCGGTCTGGGCATTGGTGCGGCCGCAGGTGCACTTATACAGTTGATGGTTGTAGCGCTTGGTATTATGGGGACCAAATTTTATTGGCGACCAAAAATTATGTGGCGCAGTGATGACTTTAGGTTAGTACTACGCCAGCTTCCAGCACGATCCATTGACCAAGGTATAGACCAGATCCAAGCAATTGTCGAAACAAACTTCGCTCGCAGGCTGGGGGAGGGTTTTGTGAGCTTCTATAACAATGCCTACACATTGCATATGGCTCCGATTTTGCTCCTAGGCACAACTATATCAACGGCAGCTTTTCCTAGGCTCAATCAGCGACTGAGTCAGGGCAGACCAGACCTTTTTCGTCGTGACTTCGCCCGTATTCTGCGGACAATGATTTGGCTAACAATCCCAGTAGTGATTACGTGTTACTTCGCCAGAGGTTATTTGGCTCGTCTGATTTTTTCGAGAAACGCACCAGAGATTGCTTTGATATTTGGCTTTTTGACCGTTGCTATTTTGTTCCGCATTATTTACACGATTATGTCACGTTGGTACTACGCCCAGAAAGACACCAAGACACCTTTGTTTGTATCACTCTTTGTGATTGGACTTAACATATTTCTATCGGCTACCTTGGCACGACCACAACCCGATGGCTATGGCATTGCAGGTCTAGCAATTGCCCAGGCTGTTGTAGCGATAGTAGAAGTTGTACTGCTTGGCTCGGTTATGTTCTATCGTGATAGACATGTTTTGTCGACAGAGTTTTGGCAAGCTATATTCAAAATTATGTCTGTTGCGGGTTTTGCGCTCGTTGCAGGAAAAATTATCATGGGAGTCTTCCCGCTCAGCGGCTATGAGGTCGGCTTTTTGCAACTTGGATCTAAACTAGCAGTGATTGCATCTGTTATTATTGGTACTTACGTTAGTATGTCAGCATTGTTCGGCCTTGAAGAAGCTCAAGTATTCTTTGGCAAGCTAAAACGATTGCTACTAAGCCGAATCAAGATTCAGTATTAGGCTGACCTCTGTTATAATGTAGCCAATGCACCAAGAGACTATTCGCAATTTTTGTATCATTGCTCATATTGATCACGGTAAGTCAACGCTGGCTGATCGTTTGTTGGAGATAACTGGAACGGTTGATAAGCGTCTGATGAAGGAACAGCTTCTAGACAAGATGGATTTGGAGCGTGAAAAGGGCATTACCATCAAACTTGCCCCTGTACGTATGCAGTACAAAGGTTATGAGCTTAACTTAATTGATACTCCTGGGCATGTAGATTTTAGTTACGAAGTGTCACGCAGTCTCGAGGCATGTGAGGGTGCGATTTTGGTCGTGGATGCTAGTCAAGGTATACAAGCTCAAACTTTGGCTAACGTATATCTTGCTATGGCAGCCGACCTGACAATTATACCTGTACTCAATAAGATAGATTTGCCAGCAGCTGATGTGGAGCGAGTTAGCCAAGAAGTAATTAATCTACTGGGCTGTGAAAAAGAAGAAATCTTGATGATTTCAGCCAAAACGGGCATGGGGGTTGAGGCTGTCTTGGAACGAGTAATAAAAGATGTGCCGCAGCCTAAGGGTAGTGAAAAGACCGAAACGCGCGCATTGATTTTTGATAGTTACTATGACGATTACCGTGGCGTTATACTTTATGTTCGTGTTTTTGATGGTGCTATCCCCAAGAACGCACAACTGCAGATGATGGCTACCCATGCTCATGGCTTGGCACTTGAAGTTGGTGCTTTGCGGCCCGACATGTCGCCGCTGCCAGAGCTTAAGTCGGGCGAGATTGGCTACATTGTTACAAATCTCAAGAGCACCCGTGAGGCAAAGGTTGGCGATACAATTACTCTTGCTAAACAGCCCGCTGTTACACCGTTACCTGGTTATCAAGATGTAAAACCCTTCGTCTATGCAGGATTTTTCCCTGACAGCAATGAGAACTACCAGTTGTTGAAGGAGGCCATCGACAAACTGAGCCTTAGCGATTCGGCGTTGCAATTTGCCCCCGAGAACTCACCGGTCCTTGGATTTGGTGTGCGTATTGGTTTCTTAGGACTACTGCATATGGATATTGTCCGAGAACGTTTGGAGCGTGAGTATAACTTGGATTTGGTTGTGACTAATCCATCAACTGACTACCAAATTACTTTGGTGAACAAAGAAGAGTTAGACATAAAGAGTGCTTCTGAACTGCCTGACCCCGCTAAAATTCTTGAGATTCGCGAGCCTTGGATCAAAGGTGAGGTAGTTGTTCCTAAAGATTATGTCGGTTCGGTAATACAGCTAGTGGCCAGTAAGCGCGGTATTCACAAAAACCTATCTTATGTAGACGCTCAGCTTGCCCTAGTGGCTTTTGAGGCACCACTGGCAAACTTGTTGACTGACTTCTACGACCAACTAAAGAGCGTTACTAGCGGGTATGGTTCATTCAATTACGAACTGGACAACTATAGAGCTGAAGATTTGGTAAGGGTTGATTTCTACGTGGCGGGTGAGAGGGTGGACGCATTAAGTGTTATGGTGCATAGGTCAGAGGCGCAGCACATCGGCCGAGAAATTGTTGGCAAGCTAAAAGAGGTTATCCCTCGACAGAATTTCCAGGTTAGTTTGCAGGCAGGTATTGGCGGTAAGTTTATTGCTCGTGAGGATATTAGTGCTTATCGAAAAGACGTTACAGGCTATCTGTACGGTGGTGATGTATCACGAAAGAAAAAGTTACTAGCCAAGCAAGCTAAGGGCAAAAAGCGCATGAAGCGATTCGGCAAAGTCGATATTCCTGCCGAGGCTTTTACTGTCATGCTCAAGCGTGACTAGCAGTGCGATGTTGGCACTCTTGACTATCGAGTGCTAATCGCGCTAAACTAAACTCATATTATGAGTAGTATGACAGACCGTCAAAGACTAATCCTGAGCGCAATTGTCGAGCAGTATGCCGAAGTTGCATCGCCCGTAGGCTCCAACTTATTGGCCAAAGCTTTCAATGTCAGTTCAGCAACTATTAGGGCTGAGATGGCGGAGTTAGAGCGTATGGGCTATATAATGCAGCCACATACTTCGGCCGGCCGTATACCTTCAGATAAGGGATATCGATACTATGTAAACCACCTGAGTGAAGAAAAAGAGCGAGCTGAAAATAGAGCTGAACATGCCCTGGCTTCACGTGTTCAAGACGGTGGTTTGCCCGAACAAGCAATTCGTAACGCCGTAGATACACTAGTTGAATTAACTCACAACCTAGGGCTTGCTACGATTGGTAACCAGCTTTATATCAGTGGCTTATCTAATCTGTTTGGACAGCCTGAATTTACTAGTGGTAATCAAGTGCAGCAGGTTGCTAAGCTACTTGATAACCTGGAGCCATGGCTACGTGAAGCCGCACCCAATCAGCCGTTAAGTGTGTATATAGGTCAAGAGAACCCAATCGGTCGTGGCGCGGGATGCTCGCTAATTATTAGCCGTTTTGAGAGCCCGTATTCCGACAATAGCTACATTGGTGTACTCGGACCAACAAGGCAGAGCTACGCAAAAGTTATGAGTTTAGTAGAGCGTGCCAGCTCGGCATTAGAAGAATTTTATGGCACAAACCGTAAGTATTTGAACTAAGCAAAGGGTCTAATCATGAAACAAAAGAAGTCAGTCGATAATACAGAGTTGGAGCAGAAACTCATTGAACTAACAGATGCGCTTCAGAGAGAGCGGGCTGACGCGACGAATCTACGTCGTCGTCACGAAGAGCAAATTGCTAGCCTTAGAACTAGTGTAAAATCTAGCGTGGTATCTGAACTGTTGCCAATTATTGATAACTTCGAAAGAGCTTTAGGCCACATACCTAATGAACTGGCTGACAATGATTTTGTTAAGGGCGTTGGTGGAGTCGTCAAGCAGTTCGGTAAGACCTTAGCGGATATGGGTGTAGAGCGTATCAAAACTACGGGTGAAGTGTTTAACCCTCTATATCATGATGCGGTCAGTATGGACGACACTGAGGGTAGCGAAGAATACGTAACTGAAGAATTACAATCAGGCTACAAGCTTGGCGAAGATGTTATTCGTCACGCAATGGTTCGGGTTGGCCGACGTTAGCAAGCGGTAGGCTAATTTTGAATGTTGAACCTTGACCTTCGTGGCTGTCCACGGTAATCGTTCCGTTATGCCTTTCAACAATTAGCTTTGTGAGGTACAGGGCCAAACCCTTGCCCTCAAAGTTGTATTCTTCGTAACTTGTGCCACGGTGAAACTTCGTAAACAACAGGGGTATCTCTGCGGGCTTAATTCCAAGGCCTGTATCAGATACTTCAATCACTGCTCGGTCATTATCTCGATATGTTGTCAGGCCAATCTTGCCGTGCTCTGTAAACTTTAGGGCATTGCTGAGTAGGTTGCGCACGCAGTTTTGTAGCCAGGGCAGGTTCGCATTTATGGTCATTACATTGTCACTTGTGTTGATGTTGAATTCTAGTTGTTTAGCGTCAGCGTAGCTCTTTGTCTCGGCTATTAAGGGGCCGATGATGTCGTTGATAGCTGTAGGCTTTGCTTCGACGGAACCTCCAGTCTCAAGGTCGTTAATCGTGGAGATGTCTTTGATGAACGAGTCTAAGTGGCTGATACCTGACTCCATACTTTTGAGTAGTTGTTCCTGCATATCTTCATTAGATGGGGCACGGAGTAACTCCATACTCCACTTCAGTATGGATAATGGCGTCCTAAGGTTATGCGAGCTAAGAGCAATAAACTCTTGTTTTAATTTATCTTCTGCCTTTAGTTTTTCTTGAGCTTCTCTAAGCTCTTTAGTCCTTACTTCGACAACATGTTCTACATTAGCCTTTTCATCAGCTAATTGTTTTTGTAGTAACTGAGATTGCTTGAGAAGTTCAGCAATACGATTGGCACTGTCCTGGAGGTCATTATAGGAAGCGGTTAAAGTGCTTACATCTGATAAGACCAGTATGTAGGCCCTATAGGCATTTTTCTCTGATAGTTTGGAGGTCACAACTTGTACGGGGACTGTTTTGCCTGTTATAGAATAGGCCGCCAGTTTACCGACCTCTTTTGGTAGGGGGCTGCCATCTTCGAGATGCTGCTTTATCCTGGCCCATGACTCATCTGGGAACATTGAACTTAGCGTGGTGAAGTCTGAAGCATTTGGATCTATGCCGAATAAGTTCTGAGCTTCTTCGTTGGTGTATTCTACAGTGAAATCTTTGCGGGCGACAACAACAGCTTCGCGCATCGTTCCGAGCACGCTTTCAGCCAGAAGCGAGGGGTCCACCTGAAACAACTGATACTTACGGATTCCATAATATATGGCTGCACCTGTTAGGGCGTTAAAAGCAATTGATAACGAAGGTACTTGTATACGGATGGCGGGCAAGATCCCATCAGTTATGCCTGCTCCAACTAACGGTATCATTAGGGCTAGAGCGTACAAAAGTGACTGTTTGCGGATTAACTGGTTTTGGCTGGCGGACCTGTACCTGAGCAGCATTATTATTGAGAATATGAACGGTAGGACTATCCAGATTAAGTCTATGGCATAAAGTGGCCCAATTTGGTTGCCGTAACCCCATGGGTACTTTTCGTGGGTTGAGCCAATTATCAAGTCCGTCGAGTACAGCGCAGCCGCTAATACGCCAACACAGATTAAAATTGGTGCTATGAATGCCCTACGTATTGCAGTAGAACTTGTATACGATAGCGCAAACAGATAAGTAAATACAGGGACCATTGCTAGCCCCGTACCCATAAGACGGCTCCAAAATAGCTGTTCGTTGTAGTTTGGTGACAGACTGGCTAGTATGAACCACCAACAACACAAAGTTGCATTAAGCAGATAAAGCACAAACCAAGTACGTGGCTCTGATGGTACACCCTTACGAATTATCGAGACCAATAGTAGGGCGTTTACTATGAATGCTCCCATGGGAATAAGGGCGTATATATTAAACTGCAGATCTCGCTTTGATGGGTCGACTATGAATATGCCTGCGCAGAAACTAAGCAATACTAAAATTGATAAAGTAATAGTTATTACATTGGTGCGCTGAACCCGCCTTACTTGAACTGCATTCGGTTTCACTGAGAGACCTCGCTATCTTCAGCGAGTGGCAAACTAATCCTAAATGTCGATCCCTGGCCCTCTTGACTGTCGACAGTAATCGTTCCGTTATGTCTTTCAACAATTAGCTTTGTGAGATATAGAGCAAGACCTTCACCCTCATAGTTATATGTTTCGTAGCTGGTGCCACGATGGAACTTGGTGAAGAGTAGGGGTATCTCCTCGGCTTTGATGCCGATGCCGGTATCTTGCACTTCTATGACGGCGTTGCTATCGGACCTGTAGCACGACAATTTAATGCTGCCGTGCTCTGTAAACTTGATGGCGTTGTTCAGCAAGTTGCGAATGCAGTGCTGTAACCATTGTGAGTTACCATGCACCACAGTTTGCTGGTCTGTTATGTTAGTTTCAAAGGATATCTGCTTGGCTTGGGCATAATTTCCTGTATCTTCGATTAATGGGCCGAAGACATTCTTCAGGTCTACGACTTTTGTATCAAGTACAACGCCCGCTTCTAAATCGTTGATTATCGAAATGTCTTTTATAAAAGAATCAAGATTGCCAATGCCTGATTCCATGCTGCTAATAATCTTTTCCCGTTCTTCGGCTACAGATTGCGTCTTTAGTAACTCCATACTCCACTTCAGTATGGATAATGGCGTCCTAAGGTTATGCGAGCTAAGAGCAATAAACTCTTGTTTTAATTTATCTTCTGCCTTTAGTTTTTCTTGAGCTTCTCTAAGCTCTTTAGTCCTTACTTCGACAACATGTTCTACATTAGCCTTTTCATCAGCTAATTGTTTTTGTAGTAACTGAGATTGCTTGAGCAGTTCAGCAATACGATTGGCACTGATTTGTAACTCGTTGTAAGACCTTGTGAGTGATGTAACATCAGATATGACTATAATATATGCGCTTTGCAGGGCGGTGGGATTAATTCTTGAGATGACAACCTGTATTGGTACCTCTTGTTTATCTTGGCCTATGGCCTTGAGCTGACCAACCTCTTTGGGTAGGGGTGCATTGCTCTCTATATGAGCATTAATCAATCGCCAAGTTTCCTCAGAAAATAATGATTCTAGTCTGAGGTTATCGGGTTCGTTTATGGTGCTGCCAAACAACTTCAATGCCTCTTCGTTGGAGAATTCGAGCTTACGCTCATTGCTCAATACCAGGACAGCTTCATTCATAGTTCCCAATATGCTGTCAGAAAATACTGACGAGTCTGTTTCTGCCAAGTGGTACTTTTTTATACCATAGAATATCAACAAGCCCGCTGTGCTGTTTAGGGCAACAACTATTGATGGTATTTGGAAGTTAATGGCAGGCGCTAGGCCATCAGTTAGTATTCCACCAATAAATGGTACGGCAAAAGCAATTGCGTAGATAGTTGACTGTTTGCGAATCAGCTCGTTGTTGGTGCTTGAGCGGTACCGTAGCATAAGTGTAATTGCGGCTACATATGGGATAATTATCCACACTATGTCAATGAAATACAGAGGGCCAGATACATAACCATATCCCCAAGGGAACTGCTCATGAGTCGAATAGACTATTAGATTAGTGGTATATAGACACGCCACCAGCACGCTTGCTGCCATCATTATGGGAGCCACAAAGTTATGTCGTATAGCAGTACCTGTCGTATAGGCTACAGTAAATAAATATATGAGCATGGGGGTTACTGCGATACATGTCCCAAGTAGTCTGAACCAGAAGTACTGGCCGCTGTAGCCAGGGGTCAGGTGAGTCAAGCAGTCATAAATTGCTGCCATAACAGAGCTAAATAGATATAGGATGAACCAACCGCGGGGTTCTGATCTTACGCCATTGCGGATTACAGCAATAAGTATCGTAATGCTAACTAGCAGGGCGGCAAAAGATATCAGGCTGTATGCATTAAGCTGCATAGCGAAGCGTTCTCTGTCGGTTAAGAAAATGCCAGCTATAAACGCAACAATTATTAGCAGAGCAAACACACTGATGAACTGCTGATTCAGTAGCGCCTTACGTTTGAACGCTTGTTCAGATAGCATACCTTTACTAACCTCTTATGCTTATATTTTATAATCTTGAGGCTTGTAAGCAAAATTAATAAAAAGTCTGTTGGCACTCTTGACAGTAGAGTGCCAATTTTCTAATATAGATGTTAGTTAGCACTCAATGTGGCTATTTGCTAGAAATCGTTAGAAAGGAACAAGGTTATGGGAAAGATTATAGGTATCGACCTAGGTACAACTAACTCAGCCATGGCAGCAATGCAGTCTGGTAAGGCTGAGATTATTACAAACTCAGAGGGAAACCGAACGACACCAAGTGTTGTTGCCATAAATAAGAATGGTGAACGACTAGTTGGCCAAGTTGCTCGCCGTCAGCAGGTCACCAATAGCAAAAACACTATTTATGAAGTTAAGCGTCTAATTGGCCGTCGCTGGGAAGACAAAGAAGTTCAGCGTGACCTTAAGCTCCTGGGCTATGAGATTGTGAAGAGCGGTCAAGCCGTGAAGGTCAAGATGGGTGACAAAGAATATAGCCCAGAAGAAGTGAGCGCAATGGTTCTTGCTAAGCTTAAGGCAGATGCTGAGGCTTTCCTGGGCGATAAAGTTGACGAGGCGGTTATTACTGTTCCTGCATATTTTGATGACTCACAGCGCCAAGCTACTAAGGACGCAGGTAAGATTGCGGGCCTAGAGGTTAAGCGAATTATCAATGAGCCAACAGCTGCCGCACTAGCCTACGGTCTTGACAAAGGCTCAAGCAAAGACGAAAAAATTGCCGTCTACGATCTTGGTGGTGGTACATTTGATGTCTCAATTTTGGAACTTGGCGATGGTGTATTCGAAGTTAAAAGCACCAATGGTGACACACACCTGGGTGGCGCCGACTTCGATCGTGTAATCGTTAACTACTTTGCTGATGAGTTCAAGAAGGAGAGTGGCATTGACATCACTGATGACAAGGCTGCAATGCAGCGCTTGCGTGATGAGGCCGAAAAAGCCAAGATTGAACTTTCAACAGCTCAGGAAGTAGACATAAATCTGCCGTTCTTGACTGCTGATGCTGATGGCCCAAAACATTTCGAGCACAAGCTAACTCGATCTAAGCTTGAACAGCTTGTTGGTGAGCTAGTAGATAAGACTGCCGATCCATGTGAAAAGGCGCTTAAGGACGCAGGCCTCAAAGCCAGTGAGATTGACGCAGTAGTGCTGGTTGGTGGTATGACCCGCATGCCTGCAGTCCAGGAAAAGGTCAAGCAAATCTTTGGCAAGGAGCCAATGAAGGGCGTGAACCCAGACGAAGTTGTAGCCCTCGGTGCTGCAATTCAGGGTGGCGTATTACAGGGTGACGTAAAGGACGTGCTGCTTCTTGACGTAACTCCTCTGTCACTAGGTATCGAGACCATGGGCGGCGTTATGACTAAGCTTATCGAGCGCAACACGACCATTCCGACCTCTAAGTCCGAAGTATTCTCAACTGCTGCTGACAATCAGCCACAAGTTGAGGTTCATGTACTTCAGGGTGAACGTGGTATGGCCGCAGACAACAAGAGCCTTGGTCGTTTTATCCTTGACGGTATCCCGTCTGCACCACGTGGTGTTCCGCAAATTGAAGTTACATTTAACATTGACGCCAACGGTATTCTGAACGTAACTGCCAAGGATAAGGGAACTGGTAAAGAGCAAAGCATTACCATTCAAAATAGTGGTAATCTCGATAAAGAAGATGTCGAAAAGATGGCTAAAGAAGCCGAGACTCATGCCGAAGAAGACAAGAAAAAGCGTGATGCAGTTGAGGCCAAGAATACACTCGACAATGCAATTTACCAGGCTGACAAAATGAAGTCTGACAACGCTGAAAAACTTGCCGAAGAAGACAAAAAAGCCATCGACGAGGCAGTCAAAGAAGCCAAAAAAGTAGCCGATGATGAAAAGGCCGACAAAGACGCTTACGAGGCAGCTGCCAAGAAGTTAAATGAGGTTCTCATGCCCATTGGTGCTAAAATGTATGAGTCAGCCAAAGAGGCGGAGGATGAGGCTAAGGAATCCAAGAAAGATTCTAAGTCCGATTCCAAGAAAGATGATGCCGTAGAAGGCGAAGTCGTCGAAGATAAGTAAGATTTAACGGGGAATAAATATGTTTGGATCGAGAAAACAATCGCAGATTGATCCAACCAAGCTGCCAGTATTTGTGCACAGTATTCAGAACACAGAAGTTTTTGGACTAGTGCAAAAAATATGGCAGACTAACGAACGCTCAATCGTTCAGGATCAGTCAAATCACAAAGATTTACTGCGCTTTGTTTTCTCGAACCCCGACTGTGTGACATGGTTGCAACGTGACATTGGGAGAACCGACTCTACGGAAATTGTCCTGATATGGGCAGGTGAACAGAGTGTCACTGAGGTGTATGTTTTGTCAGAGGCGGTAGGTTCTGACAAGGGAGACTCCTCACGTATAGCTCAATTGTTGCATTCAATTCTTAGTGACCCATCAACCGTGCCAGCACAGCAATAAATAATTATGTCAAAAAGAGATTACTACGAAGTATTAGGTGTGAGTAAAACTGCGAGCGCTGATGAGATAAAAAAAGCGTTTCGTCGTTTGGCCGTGCAACATCATCCCGACAAAGAGGGTGGTGACGAAACCAAGTTCAAGGAAATTAATGAAGCTTACGAGGTCCTCAAGGACCAATCAAAGCGCCAGCGCTACGACCAGTTTGGTCATGCTGGTGTTGGTGGTTCTGCAGCTAGTGATGGTAACCCATTCGCTGGTGGTAACCCATTTGGTGGGCAAAATGTAAACTTTGACTTTGGTGACCTTGGTTTTGGTGATATTTTTGAGAACATTTTTGGCGGTGGCGGACAGAGAAACCGTGGCGGTCAGCAACGTCGTGGACGTGATATTGAGGCTCGTGTTGATATTAGCTTCGAAGATGCAGTCTTTGGCACCGAAGTACCAATAAAGATGAACATTGATGATACTTGTTCTCACTGTAAGGGTACGACTGCTGAACCTGGTCACGAGCTAAAGACTTGTCCGACATGTAATGGACAAGGCCAGGTAGTTAATGTAATGCGTACTATTTTTGGCAATATTCAACAGGCTAGCGTCTGCGAAACGTGTCGAGGTATGGGCAAGGTTCCCGAAAAAATATGCACGGTGTGCAATGGCAAGGGTGTAGAACATAAGGCTCAAACGCTTAAGTTAAAGATTCCCGCTGGTATTGATGATGGTGCAGTGATTAGACTTCACGAAAAAGGCGAGGCCGTAGCGCATGGTCCAAAGGGCGATCTTTATGTGAATGTCAGGGTTAAGCCCCATAAGCATTTTACTCGTGAAGGCAATATCATCCTGAGCGAAGAACATGTTTCTATGGTTGATGCGGCTTTGGGCACAGAGATTGATGTTGATACGGTCGATGGAAAAGTCAGGATGAAAGTTCCTGCGGGTACTCAGAGTGGCACTGATTTCAAATTATCGGGCCATGGTGTCCCGCAGCTACGTAAAGACAATCGAGGCTCACACATTGTTACAGTTGTAGTTGATATACCCACCAAAATAAATAAAGAGCAGAAGCGAATCCTAGAGGAACTGCGCGAATCAGCAGGCAAAAAAGGCTGGTGGTAGCTGGCCATTAGGCAGCTTTACGCTTATGGTCATAGCTAGCCTTTTCTGAGATAATGTTGTCAATGAAGCGTAAATCTCTTGGCCAAGATGGATTTATCACCATGATTGTTTTGTTGATTATCTTGGTGGGCGCCGTATTGTGGTTCGCATTTATGCACGTGCAAAACGCCTCAAAGTAAGTTTATCTATGAGCCTATGCGTTCATACAGTTCGTCGTATTGCTTGAGCATTTTGCTGACGTCGAATCTCTCAGCTTGAACGCGGCATTTATGTGAATCAATTTGGTCTATTTTGTTTATGGCCTCAATGAATGACTCGTCAGTGGTGGCTAAAAAGCCTGATACTTCATTGTTGACTAGCTCACCATTCGCCCCGACGTCGCTCACAATGACGGGTGTGCCGCATGCCTGGGCCTCGACTATTACCTGACCGAAAGCTTCAAGATGTTCGGAGGCAAAAATAAATCCCTTGGCATTTGTAAATGCTTCAGCGACTTCTTGCTGATTCTTTGCGCCTAAATATTTGATTTGTTGTCCGTCAACCAGCGGCTCGATGCCGTGCCAGTATTCCATATCCTTGGGATTTATCTTACCAATAATATCTAGGCCAATACCCGCGGCTTTTGCTATCGCAACAGTTCTGTGGACTTCTTTGTGGGGGGCAATACGACCAACAAAAACGAATCTATCGCTGCGTTTTTTGGAGCTGTAGCCGAATTTCTCTAGGTCTATGCCATGATATATAACATCTGTAGATTTTATGCCCAAATGATGATTAGCCTCAGCCATAAAGTTCGTGACAGGTACAGCTAGAACAACGTTATGTTTGTTGAGCTTGGCCGCATCGGCTATCTTTTGCGAAGGGAACCAGTGTTGGGTGAAAATAATCGGTTTATCGGTGCTGTCGGCCACCAAGTAATGGGCAAAATCCAAGTGGCTATGGTAAACGTCGTGGTCGTCTTGGAGGGCTGTTTTTATCAAATCAATCTGGCTCTGCACTCGATCTTCGGGCGAGTATTTGCTACTTCTCCACGATATTTGTGGCATGCCGTCGCCCGAACCCTTTGCACAGTAGACCGTCACTTCATGACCTGCATTGGCTTGAGCCAAAGCAAGTCTCAGGGCCCACTCGTAGCGTCCATTGTGAACTTTGAGCGGGTAAGTAGTTCGCGGTGAAACTATATGGGCTATCTTCATGGGGCTCCTATTCTATTACTACTTTGACGTTATTTTCTACAAACCTTAGATCATCAGTAAATTGTTGCTTGTCGGCATTGTGCAAAATTACTATCGCGCAGCGTTTATGCCCATCAGCAGCTCGGCCAACATAATCGCCCCTGAGGGCCTTTATATTGAAATATGTGCAGGATTTGAGGCTATTAACCTCATCACTACTAGTAATGTGTGAATATTTTCCATTATCTTTGGGGAATAATTCAATTACGGCTACTGATTCGTTTTTTGTGGATTTTATGTTTGGTTCTTTGCCTAGGGCTACATCAATACTCGCAGCTGTTAAATCGATACCACAAGCCAGTTGGTACATTCTCTCTCTGTAGCCACCGTTACGAGCGCCTATCTCAACTATCCGTGGTCCCTTACTGGTCAGTATGATCTCGACATGTGCGGCACTAGCCCTCATACCCAGCGCGACCATACCCGCTTTGGCACAGTCAATAATATCTCGCTGTAATTTTGCATCCAAGGCTGTGGGCATCACCCTAGAATACAAAAAGTTATCTCTGTGCCCGATATCTCTGGCCAGTTTTAGATCTACTATCTTATCGGAGGTGTAAATATTGCCATCGGCATCAGCGAAGCCCGCAACAGTATACATTTTGCCCTCAAGGAACTCCTCGGCTATAAGAAGAGGCTGTCTAGTGGGGCAGTATTTTGCATACACCTTATCTATCACCTCAATGGTTTGGCGATAGTTGGCCAGTAACTCTTCAATCGAATCATTTTTTGTAATTAGTAAGCTTTTTACGAGGTTTGCAGGTTTTAACATTATCGGAAAGCTATGCCTAGCCGCAAAATCGCTAAGGTCTTGGGCCGAGTTTATGATTGCAAAATCAGGATTTAGCCGCACATCTGAAATTTGTAGTGCCTGACGCATCGCCCATTTGTCAGTGCAGTTTTTTGAAGCCTGTTCTGCCATGCCTGGTAGGCCTAAATGTTCTGATATCCATGATGTAGCCAATACATATTGTTCGTAAGCAGTGAGGACTCCATCAATGCGATAGTCTAAGGCATCTACTGTGCTCAATATCTTCTGTTTACTGGAAAAATCACAGAGTACACGGTGCGGAATCTGCTTGTTAGGAAACCTTGTAGCTGATCCGTCTTTTAGTATGGTATAGTCGTAACCATAAGCTCTTAGATGCTTGGTTATGCCACTGAACCCGCTGCCGACCAATAAGATGTGAGCCATATTGCTTTTTCCGCTGTTTTATGATAAAATATCGCAAATAACAAAAGTTGTGCGAATACCATATATTATAACTGTTATAAGGTAAGCTATGGCCACAAAACATGATTTTCACAAGGTTATAATAGGACGCTCAGAGGCGTTGCATTTTGTTGGATTTGATTTACCGAATATTCCTGCACGCGTGGATACTGGTGCATATAGCTCATCCGTTCATGCCTCGAATGTTATTCTAGATGAGAAAACTGGGGTTCTGTCATTTGACCTACTTGCAGGTCACCCGGTGTGTAAGGGCATTGGTTATCACCTTGAGGCCACCCATTTCAAAGAGGTTGCAGTGCGTAGTTCTTTTGGCCATACCGAAAAACGCTTCGAAGTACCACTGCGTGTAAAGCTTGGCCCTAAGGTTTTTACGGCTAGGTTCACACTAGCCAATCGCTCAAATAACCTATACCCAATACTCCTTGGGCGCAAACTATTGAATCACCGCTTCATGGTAGACAGCAGTAAGGCAGGAGTTAGCCAAGTGATCCTGAAGCGAGAGTTCAAATTAAATCGAGAAGGTAACAAATAATGAGAATTGCTATTTTATCCCGAGGTGCGCTTAATTACACCACCAAGCGTCTCAAAGAAGAAGCTCTAGCTCGTGGTCACGAAGTCAAAATTGTTAACTATTCTCATTGTTATATGACCATTGAAAAGGGTAACCCTGTAGTCTATTACAAGGGTGAACCGCTTAATGACTTTGATGCCATTATTCCACGAATTGCCCAATCATATACACGCTATGGTTGTGCAGTTGTGCGTCAGTTAGAAATGCGTGATGTCTACACGACTGCACGCTCTATTGCTATCGAGCGCTCCCGCAATAAACTGCGTTCCTATCAGCTGCTCGCAAAAGCAGGTGTTGGTATACCTAAGACAGTTTTCGCCTATGAAACAGCTGATATTGAGGATGTTATTGAAAAAGCTGGCGGTGCACCTCTGATTGTAAAAGTAGCTCGTGGAACTCATGGTAACGGGGTCGTTTTGGCTGAGACTACCAAGGCCGCCAAGGCTGTTATGCAGGCTTTTTATGTTGAGGGCGTGAGCTTTTTGGTGCAAGAGTTTGTCAAGGAATCAGCAGGTGTAGATATTCGTGCGCTAGTAGTTGGTAGTCAGGTCGTTGCGAGCGTAAAAAGGCAGAGCCTAGACGACGACTTTCGATCTAATACCCATCAGGGTGGGGTAGGCCGCAAGGTTAAGCTTACACCAGAAGAGGAACGTGTAGCCGTCAAGGCAGCTAAGGCAATGGGCTTGCCAATATGCGGAGTGGACATGATGCGTTCTGAGCGTGGACCATTGGTACTTGAGGTCAACTCGTCAGCTAGTATCAAGACACCAGAACTTCTAACTAAGCGTAATGTTGCTGGCAAGATTATCGAATATATTGAGCGCAACTCCAAACAGCGCAATCGCAAAGACAAAGTCGGTGCATAAATTCTGCCGATGATGGCAACAGGCAATTAGTAACTTATTGCATCCTATGGGCGGAAGAACGGAATCATGCTGCTGAGGCGGACGTTATAGCTCACCACAATAGTGCCAATTACAAAGTCTGCGGATGATTCTGAGTTACCACCAAACGACACCTTCGCTGTATCTTGTGTGTTGCCAGTGTTAGAAAGCCAAGCTTGCCAGTGATAGCCAGTGTTATTGGTGCCACTCGTGAAAGCTAGTGTCGAAGGATTATAGACTTTGGGCGATAGATTAGTAAATGTACTATTGTTTGGCGTGGAGTAATTGGGGACAAGTGACCATGTGTCGTTGAACCACCCCGAGCTCTCCGTTCTGCCTGCAAAAACATAGAATTTGTTGTTGAACCAGTCGCCAACAAGTGACCTCCTTGCTCCTGGCTGTGCTAGTGGGGCTGCGGAACTGGTCCAAGTAGAGCCCGATAAGCTAAAAAATTGTAAATCTTGAGATTCGGCGGCACTAGGGCTGAATTTTCTACCACCAAACAGAATGAGCTGATTATTTGATGCATCAAAGCCAAGGGCTGGGGTTCGGCGTGCTATGCCACCAGTCTGGGTTATAGTGTTCCATGCGCAATTAGTTGTTGAATAATCCAAATATATTAATTGGTCCGCAGCGTCACTGAGCGCAATAACAGTCGTACCACCGTATATGTACAGTCGCTTGTTTGTCGGATCATTGGCGAAGCCTCCGCCCATGACTGCTGTTACTGTTCCAGTTGGGGTTAACTGTGACCATGATCCATCTGCACCACCAGAAAAATTTAAGGCGAATACTTTATTCAATCCATTAGAGCCATTGCCGCCTAAGGCAAATATGGCTCGGTCATTTGTAGCATCATACACGGCATGGCTCAGCCACATAAGGTCGGGTCTAGTTCCTGAAGGCCTAAGTTTGTTTACTTTGTAATTGCCACATGAGTCAGGAACTAGTTCAAAGGCCTCATTGTGAAATTGTTGTACACCAGTTAGGCCTCCGAAAGCTACTATTCTTTGCCTATTACTGTCGTATACGGCCGTAACACCTTCAGTTGAAGGCATCTGCTTGTAGCCCGACACCGCAAATCTCCATTTGTTTGTTGAGGGTGTGTATGTCCATATGTCACCTAGGTGACTGCCTTTGGAGATAGTCAAGTCATCGGACATGTTGCCATAGCCATTAAATATAACCCAGTGCGATTTGTCGGGGTTCCATACGTGCGCCATAGCATCACGAGCAGTAAGGAATTCGCCTTCTGATGCGCCGTATACAGGATAATCGGTGGTGTAACTTTCGTTGAGGTCAATCGTGTAGTGGTATCTTATGAAGTCATCAGGCATATAAGGACTATATATGTGCATATAATTTCTAATGCTATCGATGCAATTTGCAGAGCTGGAATGGCTCGTGAAGTATTGTCTAGACCCCATGGCGCCGTCGTTTGCCCTTACCTCAACATATGCTGGAGTAGTTGAGACGCCACTAATATAGCCAATATCATTTCGGTTGTTTCCTGTTGTACCTTGCCAGCCACCAGAATACCAGAACCTATCGTTGGTTTTGTCGTACCCACCCGCACCGAGTTCTCGCCCAGCTGGCGCTGTACCAGTCGGCGAAAGCTGTGCCCAAGTATTCCCAGTTGGTGTATATCTCCATATGTCTGAGAGGTAGGTTGTGCCGTTGTACCCACCAAATAGGTAAAGTTTTCCATCGTTTGGATTGTAATCCAATATCGTGCCAGATCTAGCGCTTGGTTGTCCACCTGCGCCATTAGCGAAAAGGGTAGTCCAAGTCACTGCTCCAGGTGAGTTTACGTCAAATGTGCATCGGTATAAACCATTCTCACGAGTTGCCCCCGGCCAACCACCAAAGTAATAGATATAATTCTGATTATTAAAGCCTGACACTGGTGTTGCCACCATGTGCCTGGTTGTAAAAGATCTTGTACTCATTGCGTTTGTCTGGGTAATTGATGCCCATGCTTCGCTCCCCACCGTGGTGAGGTCCAGCCTAGTCATAGTATTGTAGTCATTAGTCCCATCAGTACCGCCCCAGACAATTAAATAAGCTTTTTCGACGCTACTAGAGTTAGTCGCTCTGACGTATGTCGCCGAGCCCAAATTGACTGCAGTATGGGGTGTACCACTAGGTGAGAGCTTTCGCCAAGGAGCTCCCGGCACTGCCATATCCTTTGACCAGACTTCATTGTGTCTACTCGTACCATCGAAGCCGCCAAAGAATATTAACCTATCGTTTAGAGTGTCATGTATTAGGTTGCCGCCCCTAGCGGTGTAGGTTGTTGTGGCCGTATCACGTTGGACTAAAGTTTTCCCAGTAATTGTAGCTGTATTGTTGAGGCTAGTGGCTAAGTTTCTAACCTCTGCTTTAGGGACAAGCGGGGTGTTGATTGTTGTGCTAGAGTATTCGTTGGCTAAAAATATTTTATTTGTTATCCCATCTGTTGTGCTGGCACCGATTGCCAGAGTAGTGACGGAGTCATTGCGATACTGGCCGACTGTTTGGATTTGTGCCAGTGGCTGAGTTACACTAAAAGACCTGATGGCCGTAGGTGCCCAAGACCATAGGTTACTTGCGGTTGGATCTCTTGCTGTCATTCGCCAATAGTATGTACCGGTAGACAGATTTGATTGTATTGTGTGTTGAGTTTTTTCACCACTATTGTAGGGACTTGTGTCACTGGTTGTAACGGTGTTTTGCCAGCCTAATCCAGAAGATGACATTGAAGTATATACAACAGAGCCGGTATATAGGTAGAAACCAACATCATTAGCAGATGCGGCAGCCCATGCTCCCGCAGCGTAGGCGGTGTAGTTGCCTGCGTGACCGCCAGTGCTAGATCCGGTAATGATCGGGCAGTTTGAGGCATCATCGGTCCCAGATCCAATGACTACCTCACAGGCTATAACGTAGTTTGTGCCACTAACGAGACTGAACTCATCAATGAAATAAAAGTCGCACCACTGACCGTTAGCCAGTGTTAGTAACAGGTCGCTAGAGTTAATGGTTGTATAAGATGTCGCTAAGGGGTTGCCAGTGGCAACTGCACTTGTACCCAGGGTTCCTGTACAAGCGTATAGTTTTGCTACTACTTTGACTGTTGGAGCGCCCGTCTTCCACAAGAAGAACCTAGCCCGCCTTATTCTTCCCGAAGCTGTAGCTTGAAAAGCCTGTCCTACCCTGGATGCATTGCCTGAACGGAAAGCATAGCCATTCGTTACTGTAGCGAAGGACGCATTAAGACTCTCGCCACCCTGCATATTGCTCTGGGAGTCTATGTGTATGGCATATTCGACGTCATTAGACGTTGGATCCGTGGCTGTAGACTCAAAGGTTGGTGTGTTTAGGCCGAAGTTTGTGGCGTCAGACGTATTGGGGCTAATGGTCGGCGGCTCATTGAATACTTTAGTTATTGTTATCTGTGGGGTAACAGAATACGTAATGGTCAGGCCATTATCTAATATTCGGAATGTTACAATATCGCCGTTGTTAAAATAGCCAAAGTCAAGTTGTATGACAAATTCATGTTCAGTATGTCCAGACGCTGCCATGCTTGCAGTAGCAGCGGTCAGGGTTGTGCGAATTTGCCCCGCAGAAAATGTACCAGTACCAGTTGTGAGCTGATCAGTAGTTGCTTGACCATTAGTCACAAAGCTTGAGCTGGCTAAGTGTACACCAATAGTCGTAGGGTCGGCAGTTGCCCAGCCTTGACTATTGATATTGTATTGGACCTGCGCATTGCTGGTACCTGTAGCACCACCGGTCTCTTGAAGCTCAAAGCGAAGCCTGAACTGACGGTTGGCGGTTATGGATGGAGACCAGTTGGTATTTTGTGCCGCAATCCAGGTTGCCGCTGTCTCGGAACCATCGTCTTCACGGAATCTGAACGCTACTTGCGACAAAGTCATAGTGGAGTGTCCGACTAAGTACTTCGGAATAGGCCATCCGTATTTCTCAAATAACCAACATAACGGTATTGGCTTCCACGCTACTAACCAGAGGTGAAACCTACTGTCTAGGAATCGTCTCCTCCAGTTTCTGCCGTATCTATCTTTCACTAGTCCACTCTTGAACATAATCGTAATCCAATAGCGACTTGGCACTTTTTATTCCGAAATCTCGATCTTCAGTAGCCTTTTTCATGATTTTCTGGAAAATTGGGCTTGGTACTGATACCCCAAACTTAACAATTTTTGCACCTGGCTCGAACATATGTTGCCAAAAACCTGCCTGATCAGAACCCCACCATTCACCATTTGCCCACCAATAAAAGTCCTTAAAGGCGGAGACTATAAAGCCGTAATCAGGGTGCTTCTGGACGATACAAACAACACCTGTGGGCGGCGCATCAGCTGGGGAACCCATCAGGCTATCGAATGTGCTGTAGTCTCCGTAATATATACGCCATAATATTACCTCGTCTTCTTTTTGTTTTCTCTTGCTGTGACGGCCAGTATTAGTTATATTTTCTACAATTTCTGTCATTGCTAGTAACCCTTAATGAATGCGATTACGTCCCACTTCGTGCTAGCTGAATTGTACACACAGCCTATATAGTCAGCTGTTCCTGCTGCTGTACTTAGGGTTATGCTAGGTATATCAGAGCCAAACTTATAGTTGGTGCCGAAAGCTAGCGTGAAGTTACCGCCAGCTCCTTGGGTGATTCTAAATAATAATTTTTGGCCGTTAGTAGGTGTGCCAGTTGGGTTGGCAAGGGTACGGTTGCCAGCAATTGTTACTGTTCCTACGTCAGTTGTGTCACAGTTTACAGCAATAGAGGCGCCATCCGTCAGAGCTACCGTACGGGTAGTTATGGCTTTATTCGTCAACGTCTGCGTAGCATCTAGCGTAGCAACAGTACCCGAAGTGGAAGGGAAGGCCATTGAAGTACCATCGGTACCAGTGAATGTCAGTGAGTTTGAGGCAGTTAATGTTTTGCCATCAGCAATAGTTAGAGTAGCGCCAGTCGTAGGCTGCGTAATGGTAACTTTGTTAATAGATGTAGCTGTAGCTACGCCGATATTAGGTGTTGTTAGGGTAGGAGAGGTCGCTAGAACAATGCTGCCGCTACCCGTAGTGCCGTTAGACAGGTTGGCTGCTGAGACAGAGCCTAGGTCAATCGATGTATTGCCAGCAACTCCATCACCATTGGTAACAGCAATCTTACCAGAGCCAGCACTAATAGTACGCTTGGTAAATGTATCCGCAGCAGTCTCGACTACATAGCCTGTAGTAGCGTCTAGATTGGATAGGGCAGTAAGGGTAGCATCGAGTGACCCACTGGCCGCTATCGTCACATCCACCCTCTCACTACCACTGTTGTCAGCAGTAGTTAGAGTAACACCACTTCCTTCAATGAGGTTAATACCTCTCCTAGTTCCTACTAAGGTTCCACCCTTAGATACAGCTACTCTAGCATTGGCATCTAGTGAACCAGTAAGAGCATCAGCTCCACCTGAGTTATGCCTAGCGTTATGGTTAACACCAGAAGTAAGAGTAGTCCACGTTGCTCCAGTAGATTGATACAGTGTTCCACCATTTACATCAGTAGCAAAGTAATACAGGGAAGTATTAGTACCATCTGCAGTTGGTCTAGAAGCTAAAGTGCCAGTAAGTAGTAGACTACCTGCTACAGAAGTCTTATTTAGCTGAGTAGCACCTACAACATTACTATTAAGTGTCCCATCAGTATTTAACGAAACAGAGAGGTACGTATTAAGTACCGTACCCCAGTTTCCTGCATCACCACCTACTATTGGGAGACGGGCCATTAGCCAAAGAGGCCCTTCTTTTTGGGCTTATCTTCTTTGGGCTTGCCAGAGTGACCATACTCTAACTCACCGAATGCACCCGTATCTCTATTAGCCAGGTCAGGCGTGCTTAACTCTTGCATCACACCGAAGGCACTAACGGCACCAACTAGGCCTGCACCGACTACCCCAAGAAACTGCTTTCGAGTAAGCTCTTTTTCTGAGGCTTCACTAACGATTTTCTTTAGATCTTTCATTTTGCCCTACTAAATACAATTACCCTTATGTTAAGTATACTACAGGGGCTAGTGATGTCTAAAAGAAGTTAAAGAATTGGCCGTTGTTGGGCAAAAGGTTAAAGCATATTAGAAGCATAAGGGCTGTAGGACTTTAGTCATTGGCAACTGCAGTGTAGAGAACGCTAACTGAATACACACCTGATGGCTGGGAAGTTGAGGCGCAAACGCCATACCATACGTTTGTTGTCACGGTCGGGCTAGCAGCAATGTTTGAGCTAGCCAGTGTAGCGGCGGTTCCATTGCTAGCGGGAGCGCCCGCAAAAAGTACTGACGGGCGGCTGGAACTAGTCTGTGAGGATGTGGGGCCCGTGCCAAACGTACCGATGGTTGAGCTGTCAACTCTGTAGCCCCAAGTGTTATTCGCTAGGCTAATAGGGCTAGACTGAGTGCCCGAAGACGTAGCCATAGTGTTCGCACCAGAGACCATGTTCGTAGAAGTCGTGCTGGTCGTAAAAGTCAGCACATAACCTGATGAATTGCTAGTCGTTACACCTACAGCGTCAGGCTGAACGGTACATAGGCCCGCAGCGTTAGGCATAACACTAAGGTCAACAGTATCCGAACTCGTCAACGTAAGTAAACATGAACCATAGTCACACAGACCATATCCACCATCGCCATAGTTAGACTCCTCTGTGGAATTGGCATATGAAATACCCACAGTGCCTACTAATAGCATTAGACATAGTGTGGCTGGCAGTAAAAATCTACTGAGGATATTGCGGTGGCGGTAGTTGGCTGGTGACATCAGTCTCTTCCTCTTTAGATTTTTTTCTTTTCTTGCCTAGGATAATCAGGAACAACAACCCCACAAATATAATTGATAATGCTAGTAGGGCCCAATCTAGCCATCCACCCTTTACTTTGTCGGCGCTTGCTGTATCTGGCTTTTTCTCTTGGTAGGTGATGGTCAGAAGATCGGATATTAGTCTTACGTCATTGGCCGCTAGTACACGCGCTTGAACTTTGTTGGAGCCACTCTTAAGGGGAACTTGGGCTGTAAATGTACCATCCTCCGAAGCGATTACCTTAGCTACAACCTCGCTGTTTACAATAATTTCAACTACACTAAAGGGCTTGGCCTGGCCACTAACAGTAGTTTTGCCGTCATCAGTTGTTGAGCCGTCCTTGGGCCTTTCGATGACGGGTGTGTCAGGATTGACCGGTGTAGTTGTGGGTGGAGTATCAATTGGCGGTGTCTCTACCACTGGAGAGGACGGTGGGGTAACTACTGGCAATGGGGTAGGGGCTGGCTGTGGAGCAGGTGCAGGGGCTGGTGTTGGGGTGGGTGTTGGAGGCGGGGGCAGTGCATTGCGGGTTATGGTAGCAGCGTTTGAAGTAAGTAATACGCTACATGTATTGGTAACCTCAGCCGTAATAGTATTTGTCCCGAGTACAAGTGGTGTACCGACGCTAAATGTCCCATCACCAGCCGATGTAGTCCAAGCTACGGCATTACCGTTTGATTTGATGGTAACGGGTGTATTAACTAGGGTTGTACCACTAGCTACAGCCGTGGAGTTTGTCGTCTGGCTACCATCAACTGGGCTGAGCAGTATAGGCGGCCCCGATGCGCATATATGCGAGTTTATTGTGCGATCATTAGCATAGGCTACTGAGCTTACGCCCAGGAGCAGTGTAGACAACACTAGTACTAGTATTTTATTAGTTCTTTTTATCACGGCGCACTAGATTCTTGATAACTACTACGAGACTGACCAAGAACAACAAGAGTAATCCGAACACGGCTATACGCATAGAGGCACTGGCAACAAGCACGTACTTCGTTGGTAGAGCGTGAGTCTGGTCGTATATTTTGACCTCACCATTGACCTTGAATAGGCCGAAGGTACCACCATTTTCCCATTTAATTTCCTCTTTTCGTATCTTCTGCGGTACGACTGCAGGGTTTCTGTCTGAAACAAACTTTTTATTTCCAAACATGTCGCTCACACTAATTTTCACATTCGCTCTGTATGATAGAGAACCCTCATTGGCCAAGCGATAGGTCATCGTGAGCGGTGCATTCTGAAGCACCTTTACGCTCCACGAAGCGATAGAGCCTCTTTTATCAGCCTGTCCTGGGACGTTGATATAGAAAATTGTACCGACGCGTTTTTTTGTTACAACGCCTGCACCGCCGCTAACATCATTGCTTGTTTCGGCAAAAATAACAGCAGTATAGCTGCCCGCTGGTGTATCATTTGGCACATCTACGGTGTAACTAATATTTTCTTGAGCATCGGGTTTTAGATAACCATCAGTGTTACCCTTAAGCGTAAACCATTTAGTTACGTCACGGGCACCTGGTATCGGTGTGAATGCGGGGCTGTAGTCCTCACCGTTCACACTGTAAGGTGTTGCATAAACTTTATATTTGTATCCAACTTTACCTTGGTTGATTACCATTACCTTGCCTGAGTAATTTTTGCCAGCTGAAATCTCCTCATCGACGCTAGTAGGAGATATCGTTATACCCGTAGATAGCGTTTGTGGAGTCTCTTCCGCAAATATTGAAGGGGTAGCTAATAATATAATTGCGCCAACTACCAGTGCGCCTTTGCGTAATGTCTCTGTAAACTTCATATGCTTAAACTATAACGATACATAAGAAGAATCGCAAGCTTGTCGTGAGCTTGCGATTCGTGATACAGCCATCAATTGGGTAAACTAGTCTGCAGTACAGCTGTAGGTAACTGAATCTGTATAAGTACCTGTTGGCTGTGACGTGTTCGCCCCCACCGCATACCATACATCTGTTGTTTCGTTTGATGCGGTTGCGTTTGTGGTCCTAATCTGTTGAGGTGAGCCAGTTGCTGGTACGCCTGCGTACAATAGAGCAGAGAAGGCGGCACTATCGACTTGGGTAGTTGGACCAGCACCAAAGCTTCCAGCTGAATCAATACGGTAGCCCCACTTATTTGCAGTCAGTGTTGTTGGCGCTGCCCACGTACCTGCGTGTGCAGCAATGTTATTAGCACCAGAGATCATGTTCGTGTTGGCGTCTGCATCTGCAAGCGTAATTGTATAGCCTAGGCTGTCGTTCGTACTAACCGTAAGGGTGTCCTTGCGAGTGGTGTGTTTACCAGTTGCATCGGGTGCTACGTCAAGAGTCAATGGCGTGGTGCTAGTAAATAGTGTGATAACTGCGCCGAGCGTTGAGTTGAGTACTGTGGTCGCGGTTGCTGCTGTAGCCACCGCCGGTGCTACGACCAACGAAGCTAACGCAAACGCACTTGCCACTGCACCGACCCTTGCAAGGCTGAAAGATAACTTTCGTTTCATTTCTTATGTTCCTTTTTATTTTATAACTTACAAGGTCATTATATGCATAAGCGTATATAACATGCAAGTTTTAACGTAGTATTATTTACATAAGCGTAATAGGGTATTATTAGTTCATGGCTCAGACAGACATTATTCTTATTATTGCAGCTGCTTTAGTTTTACTATTTTTTGTAGCTCTGCGTATAAATGCGTCCTTAGTTTTCCTGAGTCTGTGCCTAGGCTATGTACTCGTTCAATTTGTAGCCAATGATGCTGATTCTTTTGTGAATTTTATTGCGCCAAATAGGGATTCTATAACTGCCAGTTCTATAAGACTATTCCTGCTTTTTGCACCTGCAGCCATGACGATTTTGATAACTCTATTTAGTATGAAGGGTAGGGTTAAGCCAGTCATGAACGTATTGCCAGCTATAGGGGCTACTGCACTTGTAATGCTGTTCGTGATGCCTCAGCTACCATCTCCAATCATGCATACAGTCCAAGATACTCAGTTTTGGGGCCACTTCACCAAAGTACAGGCTGCATTTATTACGGGTGGTGCAGTGTTCAGTATGATAGTGTTGTGGTCGCAAAGACAGTCACTTCATGGTGACGCTCATGGCAAGCACCACGGCAAATAGTTCGATGTGGTTATCTCAAGATGTGTTGGACCAGGACAATAGATTGACTTTTTGCCAAAAATAAGGATAATGTAATCTGTTAATGCCCATTTTGGGCCCATAGCTCAGTTGGTTAGAGCAGCGGCCTTTTAAGCCGCGTGTCCTGGGTTCGAATCCCAGTGGGCCCTCCATATTAGATATTTACGTCCGATTTTCAATCGGACTTTTTATTTGGCGTAATCTCCACGGTATTGGTCCCAAAATACATATTGATTATTGGGCAACTGCTGCTAGCATGCGGTTGTGAAAAGCAAGCTGCACCCCCAGACTCATTACGTTATCTGGGGGTGTTGTATGTTTCTATTAGGGATAGCTATTGCACGTTACGGATATACATATGCAGGTCTGTCGCTATTGATTTGGTTGGTTGGTGGGTACTGGCGGGCCAGATTGTCGGTTTTAGTTTTGGTCGGTGTGGTTACCTTTGGTGCAGGATTGTGGCGGGGTGGCCATTATGTTCACCGATTAGAAGTTAATAGTTTGTATATGCAGAAAAAGGTTATGATTATCGGCACCTCAAAGTCTGACGCCGTTTACGGCAAGCAGCAACAGCTATCTTTCAGTATGCGTGACGCTAGACTGCAAAATGGTGACAGGTTAACTGGTGATGTCGCCATTGCTGGCTATGGTGAGCCGATGGTCAGAGCGGGAGATATGGTAGAAGCAGTGGGCAAGCTGTATCCTAGGCGCGGCAACCAGGTTGCGGGCATTAGTTTTGCTGAACTAAAAGTCGTTCAACATTCTAGCTCATGGGTTGATGGGTTGCGCTCACGAATGATCGCAGGTATGCGAACGGCTTTGCCCGAGCCAGTTGCAACGTTCGCAATCGGCCTACTTATTGGTCAACAGTCTGATTTACCAGAAGACATACAAACACAGCTGAGGCATGCAGGCTTGACTCATATAATTGCTGTTTCGGGCTATAATTTGACAATTCTGGTAACTGCAGCAAGGACTTTGCTCGAGAAAAGATCTAAGTACCAGACTATTTGTACGGCAGCTTTTTTGCTGGTGGGATTCTTAGCAATATCGGGGCTGAGTCCACCTGTTATGCGAGCCAGTGTTATAAGTTTCTTGAGTCTATGGGCTTGGTACTACGGGCGCTCTGTTCCGCCTATGGTACTCTTGTTGGTAAGCGCCGTGGGCACTGTTTGGATAAATCCGACATTTCTATGGGGTAACGTGAGCTGGTACTTATCATTTTTGGCTTTTTGCGGTGTTTTGTTGTTGTCGCCTCGGCTGACTAAGCGATTATATGGCAACAGAGAACCAAAAATAATTGCTGCGACAATAATCGAAACTATCTGCGCTACGATTTGTGTGCTGCCGTATTCATTGTTTATCTTTGGGCAAGTTTCACTAATTAGCCTGTTCGCCAATGTTATGATTGTCCCGCTCGTACCCCTAGGTATGCTGTTTGGCTTTGTGTCGGCTATGGGTGGTATGTTCGTGCCGACTATTTCGGGGCTTATGGCCTGGCCAGCGCACTTGCTATTGAGGTACATGCTCGATATTGCTCAGTGGTGGGGGTCGCTGAAGAACAGTTTTTCGGAGAACATCGGTTTTACAATTTTTATGCTGTCCTGGAGCTATGTTTTGTTGACGGTTATTTATGTATTACTTTGCAAAAACTGCCATTCAACAACCAGTTGTCAGTGTGGGGAGCTAGCCCCCAAGACTACTAAATGATATAATTACCCCTATAAAAGTACGAAAAGGTCGGGAGAAGTCGCCATGTCAGGACATTCAAAATGGTCAACTATCAAGCGCCAAAAAGCAGTAACTGATGCCAAACGTGGCGCAGCCTTTACTCGCATTGGCAACCAAATTGCTATTGCTGCAAGGAGTGGCACCGATCCGACCGTTAATTCTGCACTAGCTATGGCCATCGACAAAGCCAGGGCTGCCAATATGCCAATGTCCAATATCGAGCGAGCCATCCAGCGTGTATCGGACAAGAACGCAGCGGTTTTACAAGAAGTGCTTTACGAGGGTTATGGCCCAGGTGGTGTGGCTATTCTAGTCGAAGCTGCAACTGATAACATCAATCGAACTTATCCCGAGGTACGTCTAGCTTTTTCGAAGCATGGCGGTAATATTGCCGAAAAAGGTGCAGTGGCTTTCCAGTTTACCCGCAAGGGAGCTATTCGTGTAAAGGGCAGTGGTGATGATTTGATGATGCAGGCCCTAGACGCAGGTGCTGATGATGTTCAAGAGGAAGGTGACGAGACCGTAATCTACACCGACCAAAAGGATTTGGCAAAGGTTCGTGATGCGCTAGTTGCACAGGGACTAAGCATTGAAGAAGCTGAACTGACCTACGTTCCTAATACTACGATTGAAGTTACCGAAAAAGACACGGCGGGCAAAATCATGCGCCTTATGGATGCCCTTGATGAGTGTGATGACGTTTCCGCCACACATGTAAACTTTGATATCGACGAATCACTCATATGAGAATATTAGGCATTGATCCAGGAACCGGTATACTTGGATTTGGTGTAATAGAGACAGATAGAGGCAAAAATCAGCTAGTTGATGCGGGTGTTATTCGTACTCCCGTCAAAGAAGACGATGCTGTTCGTCTGCAAATTATTTTTGATGAGCTAACAGATATAATAACAACCAATAAGCCCGATGCAGTGTCGGTTGAGAAGTTGTTCTTTGCTCGTAACGTGACTACAGCTATCACTGTCGCACAGGCGAGAGGTGTTGTACTTTTGTGTGCTCGACAGGCAGACGTTCCGATATTTGAATATACGCCTTTACAAATTAAGCAGTCGGTGACAGGATACGGTCGGGCTGACAAGAAACAGATACAGGAGATGGTCCGCATACTCCTGAATTTGGAGTCAGCACCACAACCCGATGACTGCGCTGACGCCTTGGCGGCGGCATTAACTCACGCTGCCAGTGCTCGTGTGGCATAATACTTAAGTAATGATTGCATTGATTGTTGGAGAGGTAGCCGAAAAAACGCTTGATAGCGTTGTTATACTGGCGGGCGGCGTTGGATATGGCCTATTGGTGACATCCGAGGACTATGGTTCATTGGCGGTTGGCAATACCACTAAGCTCTATGTATATGAGCACATCCGCGAGAATGCGTATGACCTATACGGCTTTGTGACACTTCAGACCAAGGGATTGTTTGAATTATTACTCTCGGTCAATGGTGTTGGCCCCAAAATGGCGCTTAACGTGTTAAGCATTGGCACGGCCGATGCCGTAAAGCAGGCCATCGCTACAGGTGATGTTAAATACATCCAGCAGGCCAATGGAGTCGGCAAACGTGTTGCCGAAAGAGTGGTTGTTGAGCTCAAGGATAAAGTTGGTTTATCGGGTGTAGATTTGAGCGCAACTGGCATATTGTTATCGGATAGTATTGCCGTCCAAGATGAAGCCGCTGCTGCGCTAGTTTCTCTTGGTTACACTGCTCAAGATGCGGCATTGGCACTAAAGGGCATAGACCCTTCATTGCCCATTGAAGATCGAATTAAACGGGCCTTAACAGGGAGGGCTAGCTGACTATGGCAATTGAGCGTATCGTGAATACCCAGCCTAGTAGTGACGACCCAGCCAGCGAGCAGGAGCTTGAGGTTACTCTAAGACCGCGTGATTTCACGGGTTACATTGGTCAACAACGACTCAAGCAGAACCTTAAGCTAGCTATTGAAGCCGCCAAAAAACGTGGTGAGCCGCTCGATCACACATTGCTGTATGGACCTCCGGGGCTCGGCAAGACCACCATGGCAAATATTATTGCCAATGAAATGGGTACCCAGATTCGTATTACCTCTGGTCCAGCCATTGAAAGGGCGGGTGATTTGGCCAGTCTACTCACTAATCTTCATGATGGAGACATATTATTTATTGATGAGATACATCGTCTGAGCCGAACGGTTGAAGAAATACTTTATTCGGCTATGGAAGATTTTAAACTTGATATTATGCTCGGTAAGGGCCCGAGTGCTCGTAGTCTCAGGCTTGATTTGCCAAAGTTCACACTAATCGGTGCTACTACTAGGACGGGTGCGTTAGCTGCACCGCTCAGGGACAGATTTGGCATAATTCATCGGTTCGAGTTCTATACTCCAGATGAGATTCAGCAGATTATCCAACGAGCGTCAGAGATACTAGGGGTCAAGATTCACTCTGAGGCTGCCAAAGAGCTAGCAGGTCGCTCGCGCTTGACTCCGCGCATCGCTAACAGATTGCTGAAGCGCGTTCGTGATTATGCAGATGTTAACGGTGATGGTGTTATAGATGCGGTAGTGAGCCACGAGGCGCTCAAGTTACTCGAAGTTGACACCCTAGGGCTTGATCCTGCGGACAGGATGCTGCTACTGGCCATTATCGAAAACTACAGGGGTGGGCCAGTCGGCGTTGAAACTCTGGCGGCCTTGACTGCCGAAGAAAGAAGTACTATCGAGGACTTCTATGAGCCGTATCTAATGCAGATTGGTCTGCTGGAGCGTACTCCTCGTGGCCGTAAAGTGACACACAAGGCCTATACGCATCTAGGCAAAAAGATATCTACCGAAGAAAAAGACGAGCAATCCCAACTCGTGTAAGGTATAATGTAGCCATCATGAATCCGAACCAGCCATCGGCTGGGCAGCCCGTGCCGCCCTTGCCACAAGATCCATCTAAGCCCGTAGCCTACGATCAGTACGGCAGACCTCTTTATACTCATCCACAAAATATTGTAGATCCTGAGCATGGTGATGCCGCGCCTGCACAATCCACACCACAGATTATCCCCGATCCAAAGGCCGATAACTCAGACCCTGAATCTTCACATCAAACTGTCTTTATGTCACGTCCTGCTGACCCGCCACCACTCAAAATTACACCTGAAGTTGCTCAGAGACACGCTGATTCTGCTAGACGTTACCCCGACCTAAACCTCAGTGAAGCTGAATATGTCATCAAAGCAGTGAGGCGCCATCCGATTGGTATATTCCAGATATGGGCTGTGGCATTGGCGCTTATTTTTACCTTTGGTGTGTTTGCGGTGTTCATGCTTGTCGGCAACACCTCCGTGGCTACAACATTTATAGCTGATCCCAACTCAGCCCGAGGCTTGGTTATAGCATTGTTTGGTATCGTAATTGTTCTAGCTACTTTGGGTGGTTTCGTTGCAACCTATATCTATAATAGTAACCGCTTCTTCCTTACGAATGAGAGTGTTATCCAGGAAATTCGTACATCAATCCTGAGTCACAATGAACAGACCGTTAGTTTGGCCAACATTGAAGATGCAAGTTTCCGCCAAGATGGCATACTCGCCAGTATTTTCAACTACGGAACAATCCGTTTGTCTACAGAAGGTGACGAAACAACCTATCGGTTTTCTTATGTAGCCGCACCCAAACAACACATCGCTACTCTGAACAATGCAATTGAGGCCTTCAAAAACGGCCGACCTATCGAAGACTAGTTGAGGCTACTTTTTACGTATTTTTCACCACCTTCAAGTATGGTGGTGAGGGTGTACTGGGCGCAGGTGACTTTTGTATCTTCGCAAGCTAATCCATCAGAGGTAGTTGCATGGTACGCATAACATTGTTTTTGGGCTTCGCCAGAAAAAACAGGGTTGCCATTAGTCGTGCATTCTTTGACGGTGTTATTCCATTGAGGATCTCGTAAGTCCTTATCCTCAACGCCTTTTAGGTTAAGGGATCGCCACTTAGTGTTGTTTAGCTCGGCTAAACTAGGGTATTTAGTGGTCTGTGCGTAGTATGTTTCTAGCTGTCCTTTCAAGACATCCATGCTAGCCTGACGGGCATCGTTTCTTTCGGCTGACCGAACACTACTATAAGTCATGCCTACGATTGTCCCCAAAATACAAGCAATAACACCGACAATAAATAACTCAATCAACGTGAATCCTAGGTTATTGACCTTGCGCAAGCGTAATCTGTTCATAGCCGTTATTATATCACTGTTGATGGGTTGTTCGGATGACTTCGTCAAGTGAGGTGATACCTCTAAGCGCCTTGATGAGGCCATCGACAGCTAGAGGTACAAAATCTGTCTGTAGAGCGGCTGTGTGTAGCTTGGCGTGTGTTGTTCCGCTGTGAACCAGACTACGAATCTTATCATTAGGGACCAGAACCTCATTGAGTAGAAGCGCACCAGAGTATCCGGTATGTTCACAATGTGAGCAACCTTCTAGGCTAGGTGCCCATAATGTATTGATGGTACTGGCTGTTGAGCCGAGTGGAACTCCGACCCCTAGGCCTGCATCTTGAGCCGTTTTCTCTATACTATTCAATCTTGCAATATCAGCTTGCTTGAGCCCAAAACGCTTTTTGATATCTGAAATTTCTGCATCAGACGGCGTATAGGCTGAGCGACACTTAACGCATAGTTTGCGGACCAAGCGGTGGCCAATTACAGCTCTAATTGCTGTGCTTAGGAGGACTGGCTCGTGCGTGAATGCTTGTACGTGTATTAACCCACTGACTGCATCGTTGGCAGTATTGCCAGCAATTACCAGGTGACCGCTAGTCGCAGCTTCAACTATAGCCGCAGCCGTTGATCTGTCGGGAATATCACTAATCATTATGATATTAGGATCTTGCTTTAGGACTGCACTGATTGCCCGTGCAAAGTCGAGCCCATGTTCTGGCCTGACCTTAGTCTGGGATGCTCTCGGTATATGATATTCGATGGTTTTCTCAATTGTTGCAATGCTGTGGGCAGGATGGAGCAGCAACTTCAGCATGCTATGGCTTAGGGTCGTTCTGCCGTTTTTACGAGGGCCACACAGCAGTAATAGCCCGCCAGAGTGAGATAGCGCTTGTTCAACCATTTCTAGGTTTTTGCCCCAGAAGCCAATCTGCGCTAGTTCTGGCGGCTCGGCAAGCAGACGATTAATATGCAAAACAACTTTTTCACCACCTATGACAGGAAGGGTAGAAATGGCCAAGTCAACATTCTGGGCATCGACTCTAGTAGCTATATTACCTTCTTGGGGCATTGTCGTTAGACCATTATCTAGGTTAGCCATGACTTTGAGCTGTTCAATGACTACAGGCAGCGCTGACAGTGGCAGCTTGTGCACGCTGTGAAGATTACCACTTATACGGTATCTAATAGCTGCACTTCGGTCCTGGGGCTCAATATGTATATCAGTTGCACCCCGCGAATAGCCTTTTTCGATGAGCAATTTAATGGTATCCAGGACTTGCTCATCACTGAACTTGTCGGCGCTCCCGAGTAGCTTCCCTAGTAGAGATTCTTTCACACCCATTCTGCATATAGTATAGCCAAAAAGCTTATGTATTGTAAGTATTGCAATGATTGGCAAAGTATTATTTTCTACATGTCGCATAGGCAGCAAACTGCTATAATGCTTAATAGAGATTGGTGGGGATAACAGGAGGGAATATATACTGATGGCTGATAAGTCAAAACCACAAAAAACCGTTCAAGCAGAAGCTACCACTCAAGATGGAAAGACCAAGGCATTGGGGTTAGCTGTTGAGCAAATTGAGAAGCAGTTCGGCAAGGGCTCGATTATGAAGTTGGGCGAGGCTAGTGCTACAACACAGGTAGAAACCTTTTCAACGGGCAGTTTGTCCCTAGATATTGCACTCGGTGGCGGCTTGCCAAAGGGTCGCATAGTCGAAATTTACGGTCCAGAAAGCTCTGGTAAGACTACTTTAACTTTGCATGCAATAGCCGAAATCCAGAAAGCAGGCGGAACGGCGGCGTTTATTGACGCAGAACATGCCCTAGACCCAGCCTATGCCAAGAGGATTGGTGTCGATACCGATAATCTACTACTTAGCCAGCCCGACAACGGCGAACAGGCTCTTGAAATTACTGAGACTTTGGTACGTAGTAATGCGGTTGATATTATCGTTGTCGACTCCGTTGCGGCACTTGTTCCGAGGGCTGAAATTGAGGGTGATATGGGCGATAGCTTACCGGGCCTACAGGCTCGTCTAATGAGCCAGGCACTTCGCAAGTTGACGGGTGTTATTAATCGCTCCAAGACTACAGTAGTTTTCATTAATCAGATTCGTATGAAAATTGGCGTTATGTTTGGTAATCCAGAGACAACTACTGGAGGAAATGCCTTGAAGTTTTACGCTTCAGTGCGTATGGATATACGCCGTATCTCGCAAATCAAGCAGGGCGATGCCGTCATCGGTAACCGTACTCGTGTCAAGGTCGTCAAGAACAAGATTGCGCCACCATTCCGTGAGGCAGAATTCGACATTATGTACAACGAAGGTATAAGTAGGTCAGGTGACATACTTGACTTAGCGGTCAATCGAAACATCGTTGATAAGTCTGGTGCATGGTTCAGCTACAATGGGGACAAAATAGCTCAAGGTCGTGAGGCTTCCAAGCTATTCTTGCAAGAAAACCCTAAGGTAATGGCTGAGATCGCAGCCAAAGTTCGTGAGGCGGCTAAAGCCGAGTAGACATGACTGCCGCAAACCATATGCTGACTGGGGCTGTTATTGCTGTAGCTGCTAGAGACCCTTGGGTTATAGTACCCGCTTCGATAGCATCACACTTTGTTCTTGATGCAATACCCCATTTTGGTGTTTATTCGCATGACGACATGAAACGCAACAGAGACCCGCTCTTTCAACTAATATTGTCAATCGATGTGCTACTAAGCCTTGCATTGCTAGTACTTTTACCGAGTGCTCTGAGTAGCGTTATGTCGTGGAAACTAGTTATATTGGGTATGCTATGCGCATTTTTACCTGATGTCGTATGGGTAAAAGGGTTCGTTAAGCAGTCTGTACATGGTATTGAGGCACAAATGCAACACTGGTTCGTACTTTTTCATAAGCGAATTCAGTGGTTCGAGAAACCTCTCGGCATATTCGTAGAGGTAGTCTGGTTTTTCTCTGCTAGCTTGGTACTGACCCTACTAGCTGCAAGCATATGAGAGTAACGAACATAAAGCAGCAGGTCGCAAGACCCAATCGCTACTCCGTCTTCATTGACGGTATATACACATTTAGTCTGAGCGATAGCGCATTATTAGGCACAGGATTGTATGTAGGGCGTGAGCTTAGTGATAGTGAGCTTAGGGATTGCAAAAAAACTGCGGCTTCGGATGCGAGTTTTTCGGCAGTTTTGCGTTATGTTGCCCAGCGTCCGCATAGTAGATGGGAAGTAGAGCAATATCTAAAGCGCAAGAAACAGTCCGTTAACGAGATAGATTCAACCCTGTCTAAGCTAGAGTCACTGGGCTTAGTTAATGACCGTGATTTTGCTCAATCATGGGTAGCCCAGCGCCGCTTGCTTAAGTCTGTCGGCCGTCAACACATATACTTGGAACTTCGACAAAAGAGAGTAAGTGAGGAGATTATCGCTGAAGTTTTGGACGAGGATGAAACTGATGACCGAGTTGTTATCAGGAAGCTCGTCCAGAAAAAGGGGAGCCAATACAACGACAAACAAAAAATGATGGCCTATCTGGCACGCCGTGGTTTCAAATACGACGATATAAAAGCAGTACTTGAGGATACTGAGTAGGATTCGTACGGAGGACTATGACTTTGTGTTTAGGCGGGTGCACCTAGGGCCGCTGTGGCTCGAGTGTGAGAATCCTGTACGTATATTCGAGTGTCGCTGACGCCTACAATCTGACTTCTGTCTATACTTAGGCCACCACCAGTAAAGCTTTTCAGCATCGATTGATTGACGTAGAGTTTTTGGATTAGCATTGTATCTATGTCGATAGCCACATCACTGATTTTGCCCAAGCGTTGTTTGCTTTCGGTATATACAGGCTTGCCGATTATCTTGAAGCCTATTTCAAGCACCGACTTAAGCCTAACTAGTTCGTCTGGTGGAGTTAACGCATCGTGATCATCAACCACTAAGCCTTCTGGAATAATATCTCTTATATCTTGAGATAGAAGTATGACAGTTTTTTTCTTATCGAACTCGTCCTGACAGTAAAAGCCTTCAATCTTGAGATTGGAGGGGTTGATAATCAGTTCAAGTACACGAGCAATACGACCACCGGTACGTAGACTCAATACAAATTTTGATCCTAAACTCTGGCTGAGCTGCAACATATAACCATTAGTAGTATAACCCATGTATTTTTATCAAAAAAGTATTTGAGCTTGCGGGTAACTGTGCTTACTATGCTGCTCACCATGAGAAAGACAATATATTATATTCAATCCACAACAATACTAAGTGCTTTAATAATTGCACTGTTGCCATCGGGCATAGTGCGGGCGGCTGAGCAGGTCACGAGACCGTCATCAAGGATACTTATAACAGAGATTCAGACAGGTGCAGCAAGCGCTGGTGATGAATTCATAGAGCTATACAATCCATCCTCGGTACCTGTCAATATTACTGGCTGGCAGCTGCGCTACCTTAACGCTAGTACGTCTGGACTCTCGACCTCTTTAGTCTCTGAGATAAAAAATCCCGATGCTAGCCAGGTTATTTTGATGCCCGCCTCATACTTTGTATTACATACTGCCACCGTCCCTGTGAATAGTGCGGCAATAGGACAGATTTATAGTGCCAAATTGTCCAACGCCGACAAAACCGTTGCGTTGTTTGCGCCTAACATATCTACCTGCAATCTTGAGCCGTATGATTCTGTCGGGTGGGGCAGCACACTCGGTGGTGAGAACGGTGCGTTGTCTACCGAACAGTTACATACAAATACCACTTCGGGTCGACACATCCAGCGCTACAGGGGTAATTTAGAACCTTACGTTGATACGAACGTTAACAGTTTAGATTATGCTATTAGACTTGTGACGCCTCGTAATGACTCGATGTCATTGTCAACGGATTCTACGCCTGGTAGCTACAATGAGTCGCCGACTCTTAGCGTTGAGTTAGAGAACCAGTATGGTCCAGTAAACTTTGATTTAGAGCCAGTTAATATATCTGGATGTGCCTTGTCTAGTTCACTTGATAATTCTGATAATATACTTGGCTTAGGTGGGACTGTTATGGAACCTGAGGGGCTACAAGACATAAATGGCAGCTCTAACAACAGTCAGGCTAATATTGCTGCTCCAGATAGCAATTCTGCAATACAACCTCAGACTAGCAATAACACCTATGGTGTGGTTCCTCCTTCTGGTCAGTATGAGACAATTTTGTTGCCACCATCAATATCCGAATTGCTGCCCGATCCTGAGCCTCCCCTAACAGATGCAGATAATGAATTTATCGAACTCTATAACCCAAATGACTCAATTCTTAACTTAGAAAACTACTCGCTTCGAGTTGGCACGTCTAGGACATATACGTTTGGGAGTGGTGATAGCATTGGCCCAAAATCATTTATGGCTCTCGAGTCTAGCAGGAGCGGTCTTGCGCTGTCCAATAGCGGCAGTACGGTCGCATTATTTGGCCCTGATGGTATTCAAATTGGTGATACTGTTAGTTATCCCGCGGCCAAAACTGGCCAGTCCTGGTCTTGTATCGATGGAATCTGGCAGTGGACATCGCTCAGCACTTTTGGGACCAAAAATGCCCCTACACCAGCTGTAGTATTGGCATCAATGGCTCTGCCCAAGGTGACTAGGGTGACCAAAGCCAAAAAGAAAACAACAAAAATCACAAAGTCTGTCTCTAAGACTAAGCCAAAGGCGAGCAGCAAAGCAAAGAAGTCTACCAGTGCATCGACCAAACTGAAAGATACCGCCAAGTCGACTCTTGCAGTCGCGCCAGCCTCTAGCCGCCAGCCCATGCATACTGGTGTGCTTGCCCTAGTCGGTGGTTTCGCGCTACTATACGGAGCATATGAGTACAGAGGTGACCTTGCAAATAGAATCCGCAAGTTCCGAAAGAACCGAAGCAATAGCTGAATCTATAGGTAGGCGACTTAAGGGTGGCGAATTCATTGAGCTGTCCAGCGATTTGGGTGGAGGTAAGACTACTTTCACCAGAGGCCTAGCTCGTGGTGCGGGTAGTACTGACCACGTTTCGAGCCCGACCTTCACAATTAGCCAGATCTACAAAGCACCAGAGTTTGACATCCATCATTTTGACTTCTACAGGTTATCTGAGGCGGGCATAATACAAGATGAACTCTTTGAGTTAATTGATAATCCGAAAATTGTCATTGCAGTAGAGTGGTCGGACGTAGTGCGCAGTGTATTACCTGAAGATACTATACACATAACTATTGCCCAAAAACCTGAAGGCGGCCGTACTATATCCATTGTGTGCCCCGTAAGTACGTCTTACCTTGTTAGGGGGTTAAAATGATATTGGCTATCAGAACCGATCAGCCAGAAGCCGTTGTTTCGCTATTCGAAGATGGCGAAAAAGTGCTGTGCCATAGTTGGATGGCTCACAGGGAACTCTCTAATACGCTGCTTTCTGTTATTAAAAACCTGTTAGATGAAGCTGGTGGAGATTTCGACAGAGTAGATGGAATTGTGGTTTTTAGGGGGCCTGGCAGCTTTACTGGACTCAGAATCGGCATAGCAACAGCCAACGCCCTAGCTGATGGCCTGAATAAGCCGATTGTTGGCGAGACGGGAGATAAATGGGACCTAATTGGTGTTGAGCGTCTAAAAAATAGCTCAAACGATAAGATCGTTATACCCGAGTACGGTGCCGATCCACACATCACTGTTCAGAAGAAGTAAATAAAAATATTGTCTAATTGACCATATTTGTATATTCAGCGTATAGTTTTAGTAGGCACATTTGATGCCACATACTGTTAACTTATTACAAACTACACATTTTTGATTTTCAGATTGTTCAGCGACTAGGGAAGTGATAGCGATTGTCAAAGGGCACTCTGTATCTAGAGAAAGGATATAGATATGGATCCAATTACCATAGTGCTTGCTGTGGTTGGCGGTGCTGCTGTTGGCTTTGGCGCCGAGACGGCAATTACAAAGCGTAAACTAGGCTCAGTGCAGAGTCAGGCCGCCAAAGAGCTAGCTAAGTCGCAGAAAGAAGCAGGCAAGGTGCTCGATGAAGCCCGTGAGGAAGCCGCTAAAATTGCTGATGAAGCCCGCAAGGACGAGCAGACTTGCCGTCGTGAACTTAAAGACATTGAACAACGTCTAGTAAGCCGTGAAGAGACATTAGACAAAAAACTGGATGACCTAGATAAGCGTAGTGAGCGACTTCGTAAGGGAGAGGCTGAAGTCGAAGAACTCAAGGAAGAAATTCGGGCCATCAGAGAGAAACAACAGGATAAACTCGAGAAAGTCGCTAAACTTTCGCGTTCTGACGCCGCTGACAAACTAATGCAAATGACTGAGCGAGACATCCGTAATGATCTAACTGGTCTTGTGGCAAAGCTCCAGAACGAAGCCAGAGAACAGGCTGAGGAGCAGGCTGCACTAATCATCGCAACAGCAATGGAGCGTATGGCCAGCGAAGTCACTGCCGAGCGTACTGTTACAAGTATCAAACTCGAAGATGAGGAAATGAAAGGCCGTATTATCGGTAAAGAAGGCCGTAATATTCAGGCCCTCCAGAAGGCCACTGGTGTCGACATCATGGTTGACGATACCCCAGGTTACGTAGTGCTATCTAGTTTTGACCCAGTTCGTCGTGAGGTTGCTCGTCAGGCTCTGGAAATGCTCATGAAAGACGGCCGCATTCACCCAGGTCGTATTGAAGAAGTTGTAGCTAAGGCACAGAAGAATGTCGAAAAAGAAGTTGTACGCGCTGGTGAAGATGCGGCTAGGGAAGTCGGAGTACTCGGTATTCCAAAGGAACTGCTGCACTTGCTTGGTGAGCTAAAGTACCGTACTAGCTACGGCCAGAATGTTCTCAAGCATTCAACCGAGATGACCCACTTGGCAGGCATGATTGCCGAGGAGCTAGGCGCCAATGTCAAAGTAACCAAGTATGCGACTTTGATGCATGATATGGGTAAGGCTCTTACTCATAAAATTGAAGGCAAACACCACCATATCAGTGGCGAAATGCTACGCAAATATGGTGCTCCAGAAGCAGTAGCATTAGCTGCTGAGCAGCATCACGATGATGTTGAGGCGACTAGTGTTGAGGCCCTAATCGTTCGTGTTGTTGACGCTATGAGCGCTGCTCGTCCAGGCGCCCGTAATATATCTGCCGAAAACTTTGTGGAGCGCATGAAGGAGCTAGAAAATGTAGCCCTCGGTTTTGGCGGCATCGAGAAGGCCTACGCCATCTCTGCAGGCCGTGAGGTGCGTGTATTTGTAAAACCTCAGTCTATTGATGATCTTGCAGCCATTAAGCTTGCTCGTGATATTGCTACGAAGATTGAATCGACTATGCAGTATCCAGGCACAATCAAGGTAAATGTAATTCGCGAAACTCGTGCGATTGAGTTTGCTAAGTAGTAGGTGAGGGAATGATCAAAATCGTCTATTTCGATTTTGGCGGTGTTCTGACGGAAGGTGGCCAAAAAGGCTTCATTACAGCTCTGCTGGCCGAACTATATGGAGTCAAACCTAATCGCATGAACATTGCAGACTATCACGCAGAGCTCAGGCGGGGTCGTTCGCATGAAGACGAACTGTTTGAGCACCTCAACCAAAAGTATAAAAAAATAGTTACTAAAAAGCAGTTCTTAGATAGGGCGCACAGTGACTTTCAACCATCTCAGGCTGTCTATGATTGCGCCGCCAAACTCCGCAGGGCTGGTATCCAGACGGGCATCTTGTCCAACGTGTTTCATATGAATGCCAGAGAGCTTCGCAAACAGGGATGGTATAACAATTTCGATCCAGTCATACTTTCGTGTGAGGCGGGATATGCCAAGCCTGACCCCGAAATTTATGAGTTAGCCATAAAGAAAGCGGGCGTATTTGCCGATGAGATTTTGCTAGTTGATGATCAGGATAAGTGCCTAGACAAGGCCAAAGAGTTTGGTTTTCACACTATAAGGGCGGTAGAACCAGACCAAATTGTGCATGATATTGAAAAGTTGCTAAAAGATCTAAATGGGCTAGATGTGCAATAGTGCCACTAGCTGGAGTAAAATATTAATCATGAGTGATAATAATAATCCAATCGAAGACAACCCTATTATCCCAGAGAATATTCGTCAAGCGGCGGGTAAGATTGGTGATAATTTATCTAACGCCACGGATTCAATCAGTAATGTAACTGATCAGGTAGACCAAAAGCTTGACGATGGAATCAAAATGGCCGAAGAGAAATTGGACAATTTTCTCGGCGGGCTAAATAAGTTCCTTGATAAGTTCTAAAGCATGCAAACTGAGATTGAAGCACAATTTCTTAATGTCGACCAACATCTCATGAATATCTTGTACATAGGTGACATTATGGCCGAGCCAGGCATGCGGGTCGTCGAGAAAGTTCTGCCACAGCTGAGAAGAGATAAGTCGATTGATCTGGTGATAGCTCAAGCTGAGAATGTCACAGATGGTAAGGGCATAACGCCCGATGACTTTAATCGGCTCAAAAGGGCAGGCGTTGATGCTTTTAGTGGTGGTAATCATACTTTTCACCATCAGGAAATTTTTCCTCAGCTTAGTGACCCCAATCAACCAATCATAAGGCCAGCTAACTACCCCGAGGGTACGCCTGGGCTTGGTTATAAATATGTTGATAGCACCAAGGGCAGAGTGCTCTTTGTAAGTTTGTTGGGCAAAGTTGTAGGCAAGGATGCTGAGCTTGAGATGGATAATCCTCTAGCCGTTATCGACTCTATAATAGATCAGGAAAAGAACAACAATAAGGTCGCAACAGTAGTTAATTTTCATGGTGACTACAGTAGTGAAAAGTTAATCATCGGGCACTACCTCGATGGCCGTGTCAGTGCTGTAATTGGCGACCACTGGCACATACCCACCGCCGATGCTGACATATTGCCAAAAGGTACGGCTCATATAACAGATGTAGGTATGTGCGGATCATTGGATTCGTCACTGGGCGTGACATTTGAGAGTCTAATACCACGCTGGCGTGAAGGTCACCAAACTAGGAATGAGATTGAACATGGCGGTCGCATGCAATTTTGCGCTCTTGTTGTAACGGTCGATGAACAGACGGGCTTGGCAACTAAGGTCGAACAAGTACGCAAAGTGTTTAATAGCTAGTTTGTAGCCCCAATCTGTTAGCCCATACCACAACACCAAAATTGTCAAAAATACATATT
>CAZDAD010000008.1:0-17781 GCA_964503715.1 uncultured Candidatus Saccharibacteria bacterium
AAGTACGTTGAGTCCAAGTGGCACCAGAGTCAGTGGAGGTGTAGATGTAGCTGCCACTTACTGCTGCGGCGAGCTTGGAACCGTCAGAGGAGGATGTTATTGCCCGCCAGCTCCTTTGTCCGCTGGCGGTCTGTTCGGTCCAAGTGGCACCAGAGTCAGTGGAGGTGTAGATGTAACCAGACTGGACAGTAGCCGCTAATCTGTCCATGTCTGATGAACAACATATACTACTCCAGATGAACCCTCCCCCGCTCACAGCATGCTCAGCCACACCATTGTTCTGACTCACAGGCACATCACTAGTAAGAGCTAGTGTGCCTGAGTTATTGGGGAATGAGTAGGTTTGGTTAGTAGTAGTTAGGTTAGATGGGTCTAGTATGGCTGTATAGCTAGATGATGGGTTCTTTAGAGCTAGTTTGTTTGATGTATAGGTAATGTTAGTAGCACCAGCTAGGGTACCTGCATTGTTGTATTGTAGTTCTGATGTATTACCTGCTGGTATGTTAGATAGCTTTGTCTGTTCAGTAGTAGTGTAGCTAGCTGTAGTGTTATCTAGGACTGTCTTATTGGAGTGAGTGTGTCTGGCTGATGTATTAGCAGCTATGTCATTAGCTAGGGTTGTTTCTAGCTTAGATGAAGAGACGGCACCTGGATTAATAGTGTTACCAGTAACACTATTATCCTTTAGTGTGCCGTCTGTATTATGGGATACCTGAAGATAGGTATTTAGGACTGTTCCCCAAGTACCTGAATCCCCTCCTACTATTGGTAGACGTGCCATGGTTACTTATTTATCCGAACATTCTATACACCCAAATACTAGCAATGTTGCAGTTAGCTTGCTTGGTTATCTGCCAGTAGTGGTTGGGTTGGATTAGGTACATGTCTGCGTTCTCATATATATCGCCTGGGTTTTGACCAATGACAGTAGATGGGGTGGCATTGGCGTCAGAGATGACGGAGTATTTGTAGCTATTTGCACCGCCAGCGACACCAGTCCTAACGTACAGATATGTCCAATATAGGCCGTTTTGGTAAATCGTATTAATTACATAACCAGAGGTTGTCAACGACATAGTATCCGTCTTGGCCATCTTGGCAGCCGTGATGCTGCCATCGGTAATATTGGAGGTTGAGACACAAGCCGTGGTAAGTAACTTACCTGCCTTGATGCTTAGATTGGCAATTGTTACGCTACCATCGGCGTTGGTACTAGTAACGCCACCAACGTTCAATGATGTATACGGGCCGCTCAAAGTTATGTAGTAAGCGTAGCCGTCCATGACACCTGCGACTATTCTGTTCATATCTGCCGAACAACCTACAGCATTCCATGCCCTCGAACCTGCAGCAGTATATGCAGCCCAGGTTACACCAGAATCGGTGGATGTATACAGATAGCCGCCATTGGCTGCGGCAACAATCTTGGCTCCGTCCGCAGAACAAGCAATCGATTTCCAGGCACGTGAACCCGAGGATGTCCGTTCTGTCCAGGTAGCACCCGAGTCAGTTGAGGTATAGATATAGCCGTTATTCACACAAGCGTACATCTTGACGCCATCATTGGAACAGGCAGTCGATGACCATGATCGAGATCCTGCTGCGGTCCGTTCGGTCCAACCGACTCCGTAGTTGGTCGTAGTATATAGGTAGCCAGTGTCCACAGCAGCCACTGCCTTACTTGCATCTGACGAGCAGGATATAGACCACCATGTACGAGAACCCGAAGCCGTCTGCTGAGTCCAGGTAGCACCACTATCTGAGGAGGTGTATATATATCCGCCCATCAGGCCAACCGTAGCATACATTCTGGTCCCATCAGCCGACATAGCCGTGGCGGTCCAATAAAGCGCACCCGAGGCTGTTCTTTCTGTCCAAGTAACACCTGAATCTGCAGATGTGTAAAGATTAAAGCCGTTAGGTGCACCCAGTATTTTTGTACCATCAGCCGATGTAGATATAGAATTCCAGCCAGCATGGATAGCCGATGTTATATGAGTCCATTTGTTAGTCTGGGTATTAAGGCTATGAATATAATTGTAGCTACTTGATCCTGATGCGTAGACTTCAAGTCCATCATCTGACATAGCGAAGTCTTTCCACTGCTGTGTGCCATAAAGCGTGGAGATCTCAGACCAGGTCGAGCCACTATTGGTCGAAAGCCAAAGATAATCTGCAGATGCTATGACTTTTGTACCATCGGCTGTACAGCCTATCCTAGACCAGTCGCATAGTGCGGCCACCTGTGACCAGTTAACACCTGAATCGGTAGATTTGTATACATACCCTTGGTTAACACAAGAATAAATTTTGGTGCCGTCTGCAGAACAACAAATGGCTTGCCAGTTACGTGAGCCTGAGTTTGTTTGCTGCGTCCAGTTAGCGCCAGAGTCAGTGGAGGTAAAGATATAGCCGTTACTAACACAAGCTGAAAGCTTGGTTCCATCAGAGGAGCAAGTAATTGAGTTCCACAACCTTACGCCACTCGTCGTACGTTCTGTCCAGGTTGCCCCAGAGTCAGTGGAGGTATAGATGTAGCCATTTATAACGCAGGCATACATCTTGGTTCCATCTGATGAACAAGCTAATGAACGCCACTGCCTCGAACCCGCCGCTGTACGTTCTGTCCAGGTTGCCCCAGAGTCAGTGGAGGTATAGATGTAGCCACCACCCACGCAGGCAATCAGTTTATCTCCCGCCGATGAGCCTGCAATACAGTTCCAGAATCTCTGCCCTGAAGTAGTCCGTGAGACCCATGTAGCGCCAGAGTCAGTAGACGTATGGATATAGTTATTACCCACCGATACGGCGAGTTTGGTTCCATCAGAAGAAGACGTAACATAGTTCCAGGCCTTAGTACCAGCTACAGTATTAGCCGTCCAAGTGGCCGAGCCATTGGCAGATGTATACATGTAGTTAGCCGCTGCGCCGACAACAATTTTTGCTCCGTCACTCGAAAAAGCTGCATTGGAGAAAGTTAGTTGCGCCATAATATCGGTATATTCCCTGGCTTCAGGGTTCTGACTCACAGGCACATCACTAGTAAGAGCTAGTGTGCCTGAGTTATTGGGGAATGAGTAGGTTTGGTTAGTAGTAGTTAGGTTAGATGGGTCTAGTATGGCTGTATAGCTAGATGATGGGTTCTTTAGAGCTAGTTTGTTTGATGTATAGGTAATGTTAGTAGCACCAGCTAGGGTACCTGCATTGTTGTATTGTAGTTCTGATGTATTACCTGCTGGTATGTTAGATAGCTTTGTCTGTTCAGTAGTAGTGTAGCTAGCTGTAGTGTTATCTAGGACTGTCTTATTGGAGTGAGTGTGTCTGGCTGATGTATTAGCAGCTATGTCATTAGCTAGGGTTGTTTCTAGCTTAGATGAAGAGACGGCACCTGGATTAATAGTGTTACCAGTAACACTATTATCCTTTAGTGTGCCGTCTGTATTATGGGATACCTGAAGATAGGTATTTAGGACTGTTCCCCAAGTACCTGAATCCCCTCCTACTATTGGTAGACGTGCCATGGTTACTTAATAGTATAGCTTAAGGGGGATAGGTGATGGAAGAGAGAAAGAAAAATTATTCGCCAATGCGGTGCTTGATCTTGGCTATGACCCTCTGGTGAAGCTTGGGGTTGGTGTGTTTTTCTTTATATTTCTTGAGCAAACCCCTCAGTTTTGTCTCAGCAATATCAATGGCTGCGAACATATTAATCGTGGTCTCTTTGATGGTGATTGTGTCATTGGGTAGGTGCATAATTACCTCACAGGTTCTGTCGGCCGCACCCCTGCCCTTGCCCTCTTTGAGCTTGACTTCAGCATGCATGCCACCACGAACGTGTTTTGGTAGGTAGCGATCGAGTCGTCCAATCTTCTTGTCGACGTACTTCTTGAGTTCAGCAGTCACATCCATATGAACCCCGTCTATATCGAGTCGTTCTATCATCGTACCCTCCTTTTTATTAACAAACAACTTAAATCTTGTCGCGGCCGCCCATGTATTGCCGCAGCGCTTCGGGAACTGTCAGTGTGCCATCAGGATTCTGGTAATTCTCAATAATTGCGACCAATGTTCGAGCCAAGCTGACTGCCGTGCCGTTAAGCGAATGAGCCATTTCCACCGTTCCGTCGTTGCGGCGAACACGAATGTTCAGATTGCGAGTCTGAAAATCGGTACAGTTAGAACAACTAGTCAGCTCACGGTATTTGCCGTCAACGGGAGACCAATACTCAACGTCGAATTTCTTGGCTGCGGGAGCGCCCAAGTCACCTGCTGCAATATTGATTACATGATAAGGGATATTGAGGGCCTGCCAGATTTCTTCTTCGGTCTGAAGAATCATGTTGTGCATCTCAACGCTCTTTTCGGGGAGACAGTAGACATACATCTCCAGCTTGTTGAACTGATGAACACGGAAAAGACCACGAGTGTGCTTGCCATAGGTGCCTGCCTCTTTGCGGTAGCATGGGCTGTAGCCTGCGTACAACATAGGTAATTTGGCTTCGTCCAATACCTCATCGGCATGATAGCCTGTCAGAGAGATCTCGGCTGTAGCAATTAGCGACAGGTCCTCACCATCAATACCATATTCATCGCTCTGATCACTGGTACGCGGCGCAAAGCCCGTGCCTGTCATCACTCGGCTATTAACCATGTGCGGCACGGTCATATACGTGAAGCCTTTTTGCGAGATGTAGTTAAGCGCAAACTGTGTAACAGCATTCTCTAGCAAGGCCAAATCGCCCTTGAGATAGTAGAATTTAGCACCAGCGACCTTAGCGCCACGCTCAAAATCTACCCAATCACGAGCCACGGCAAAATCTAAATGGTCGGTGGCACCAGTTTTGCGCTCGCCCCAAGTCTTTATCTCGACACTATCTTCTTCGCCACCAAGTGGGACATCGTCCTGGGTAACGTTCGGAATAGTCTGCATGAGCGTCTGGTACTGTTCCTCAAGTGGCGCAAGAGCAGATTCTTTTTCGGCAATTGCATCCTTTAGCCGACGGCCTTCGGTAAGCTGCTCATCAGTAGGCTTGGTACCCTTCATTGCCGCCGTCAAAGTGTTACGCTCGGCACGTAAATTTTCAACCTCTACCAAAGCGTTACGGCGCTGCTCGTCAACCGCCAATAAATCAGCTACCTTGACATTGCGGTAGCCCTTTTCCTCTGTTTTGCGCTGTACCAAATCGGCATTATCGCGAATAAATTGAATATCTAACATGTTTGTTCGTCCTCTCTACTTAGGTTCGGTTATATCTGAAACTGGTGGATATGTAAATACGTCGGCTAGGACCGACCTGATGAACGAACAACTGAGCTGGTGGTGATAAATATCTTTACCATCTGTTATTAGTATACACCCGCATGCAAGCTATTTGGACTTTTTGGCTTGTTTTTGGAGGGCTTTGAGCGTTAGCTCGGTGCGTTGTCGAGCATAGCTACAGTGCTCACACGGACCACCCATGAGGCTATCGCCTACAGGCGGCATTTCGTCAGCATCCATGCACTGCTTCATCTGCAAAATGGTCTTTTCAACCCAAGAGTCATCACCTGTGTACGGTATAAGCTTGGTCTTGAACTCCAGTGTGCCAAAGAATCCATCAAGATCCATGCGGCCATTGGTGTACACAAAATAACCTGTGTTGCTAACGGCAAAGCCGTTTTGGCGCAGCAGCCACTGATAAATCTCCATCTGGCGCTTGTAGCTCATTTGCCAATCAGCATCAATGCTCACTTCCCTATCCTTAGCCGTGGCTTTGTAGTCGGCAACGATAAGCTCACCGTCATTGTTGACCCAGAGGTCATCGACAGCGCCAAAAATCATCAGATTTGTCGCAGGGTGAACATATTGGACACCAACGAAGTTCTCACGCCAATCGTCCATCTTTTCGTGAGCGAATGGCACCGCCTGGACAGAATGTTCTAGCATTAGAGGATGAGCTTCGCCCTTAGCACGGTAAGAGTCAAATTCTTTTTTGAACAAACCATCGATGGCGCTATTGATATTGAACGGCGGGCTGCTGGGCCGAACAATCTTGAGGCGCACGTCCAACCAAAAGCAGCGTGGGCACTGCATAAACAGTTCGATTTTGCTGCGGCTAACCTTGAATGGCGTCCTCTGGCCAGGTCTATAAGGCACGGCCCGTTGTTTCCAGTATGCGTCACGAGCACTAACCATTTTGAACGTCCTGGTCTTGGTCACTGTCACTGTCACTGTCCTTGCGATGTAAAATTGCCAAAGTTTCGATATGTGGTGTATGAGGGAAAAAGTTAAACGCCTCAAAATACTTTATATCGTATCTCTCTTGCAGCTTGGCCAAATCTCTTGCCTGTGTGGCGGGATTGCAGCTCAAATACGCAATCTGAGGTGGTTGTTCAACTAAGGTTCGTTCAACAACTTTGTCGTGCAGACCCGCGCGCGGCGGATCAAAAATAATGGGGGCATCACCCGTTATGTAATCGAGAGATTTTTCGCTAGAAGCTTCTATCACCTCTGCGTCGAGGCCACTCACAGCAGCGTTATGCCGTGCCATAGCCACCGTTGCAGCGTCGAGTTCAACTAGCTTAACTGACTGACTAGCAACGCTCAGTCCAATACTGCCAACGCCTGCGTACATGTCTACCAGATTGGGATTGTCGGCATTGTGCTCTTTGATTCGTGCCAGTGCTGCCTCAAATACAGGTATATTGACCTGAAAAAATGAGTCCGAATCGTAAGTAAATTCTCTGCCCAGTAGCGCATCGGTCAGCTCCACCGTTCCCGTTTCTTGCAGGAGTTTAGTGGCCACAGACGCAGGGCTCTTTGGGTTGGAATAATAGACCCGCAAACCACTCACGCCGTCTGGCAGGGTTACATCAGGAAAAACCATATCTTTGACGAACAACGATACGGCCGTCTGGCCGTTCTGGCTACAGCGCACAATTACCGTCTTGAGCCCACCTGCTCGAACACCCATTTTACCAAGTTGGGCGCAAACTGCTCGGGCGGCTTCGTCAAGCTTGGGCATAGACAACGCACTGCCTTGAACAATAGTTTTATAGTGCGAGCCACGGCTATGTAATGCCAAGTGCAGACCGTCGTCGTCACCCCAAAATGAATACTCCATCTTGTTGCGATAATGCCACTCGTCACCTGCAGTTGTAACCGTAAAATCTGGTATAGGTACATGAGCCTGTGTAAATAATTCTTCGACAATTCGGTGCTTGTAATCGTTTTCGGCAACAAACTGGATAATTTGCCATGGTGAGGTAGCAAGGTAGTTTTCGTCCCGTGGTTCAATTCTGACTGGCGACGGTTCAAGTATGTGTTCAGCTATAGCTTCGGCATAGGATCGCTTGCCCTTAGTGATACTCACAGAAACTTTTTCGCCTGGCAGAGCGCCCCAAACAAACACTTTTCGGCCGTCTGCCAGTTCACCCATGCCCTGTCCACCATGGACCAACTTATCAATGTTTACTTCAATCATTGTACTGTATTAGTTCTCTTCAAAAATTTTTACTAAATCTTGCGGCTTATCGGCCATGGCATAAGGATGATAGTCTGCAAGGGCATCACGGGCCTGAAAGCCCCAAGTTACCGCCACTGGGTCAACACCTACTCTTGAGGCAGCACTGACATCCCTCACCTCGTCGCCGATGTAAAAACACTCATCTGGCGACAGACCATGCTTTTTAAGAACCTTTTTTAGAGCAGTCGATTTGTTGAGCACTGAGGCGTTACCATAGACACCTGCGAACAAATCCTCAAGATCATGAGAACGCAGAAAGGCTCTGACATTTTGCTCACTATTAGAGCTCATTACCAGCAGCCTATACCCATCATCATGTAGCTGCCGCAAAACTTTTTCGATACCACCGAATGGTTGGACTTCACGGATTCTGTCGTGCATCATCTGCCGTCCAACCAATAGTAGTTTAGGTATCTTGAAAATTGGCAGGCGCAGCTCCCTAACAACCTCCGTTAGCGGCAGCTCACGAAGTCGTTCAATCTCTGCTGCCGAAAGCTTTGTGGCCCCGGTGACTTCGTAGGCAATATCCAAAGCCAGTGCGAAACTATCAGCCAAGGTGCCATCAAAGTCAAATATAAGGGTCTTTTTGGTCATCTAGGGACGCAGCGCGCCAGCAAACACCTGCCAAGCTAGTGCAGTCTTGGCGACTAGGCTAAGCACCATGTACATTCGCTCGCCATAGAGGTAATTCTTCCACTGGCCTTTATTTTTATATTGCAAATACATATTGACGGCAAAGCTACTAAACATCACAAAGATACTACCAAAAATCCAGTAGACAAAGGTTGGTATCTTGCCCGAACCATAGACATTACTGGCAACTAGTGTCCAGGCGACCACCGCCCAAGCAGCTAGACCTAGGAAAGTACCAACATTGAACGATTGCCAGTTGACCTTGCCATCACGTTGGTTGTGGCTTTCCATGACCAAGCCCAGCAGATTCATACCTGCCGACAGGGCAAAAATCATACCCAAAGTAGCCACATCAGTGATACCGACGAGCATAGCAATAGCAACTAGCATAGTACTGGCGCTAGCAGCATATTCGAACCAACGAAAACGGTTCATACCATGATCAAGCTCATAGTTGTATTTGCGGCGTCCAACGGTAGCTACTACCAAGTGAGCTAGTGCCGACATAAAGAAAAATGCAGCAATCACGTAAGCGAGGTTAACATCAAACAGATTTCGAATGGCAGTTGACAGCATTGTATGACCAGCTATTTCGGAACCAATTGGATCAACGGTCGTATAGCTTGCCGTCACTGGAAACGTTTTGGCAGTGCTCAGGAACAAAACTGCAGCACCTTGCAGAGCATGCACAACCGCAAGTGCTAGGTTCCACTTGCGCAGACTACCCTTGGTAATATTCTTACTAGCCTGAGATACGGCCGCAGGCTTATCAACTGTTCTCACGGCCTGAGGCTTAGAAACCTTAGTACTTTTTAGTGGAGTCTTGGCTAATTTAGCAGTTTTAGTATTAGAACTCTTCGAACTCTTTGAGGCTACGGTGCGCGTTTTACCAGCACCCCCACCCTTAACTTCTGGTTTAGTCTTCATACAAACAGTTTACCATGCAAGTGAGCGATGTTCATATGTGTTTAGGAGCTAAAAGCTCAAGCGGAACATATCATTCACAAGAAAACGACAAATATTGCAAGAAATATGGTACAGTATATCTATTATGGCTTTTGTGGCACCAATTCCTACAACCTACCCTCGTGGGGTTATAACCGTTCAGGCTCAGAATGTTACCACTGGCGGTAAACTGTCCGATAATACAGTATCTGTGCGACCTGGCGACCAAGTCCGATATGTAGTGACTATCTCTAACCCGTCCAAAGACACAAATCTGGTTAATGCCAACGTCGAAACATGGCTAAGCGGCTCATTCAACAAGAAAGACTCATCTAACCAGATAAAAGACCAGCTCGGTACCATAGCCCTAAACAGCTTGGTCACCAAAGAGTACACGCTGACAGTTAATGAAACTGCAACTTTTGGCCCAACTAGTATTGAATCCTGCGTCAACGGCAACAACTCATCAGCAACATCACCTGTCCGTGGTTGCGACAAGCTAGACTTCAAAATTGAGGCCAAGGCCAGTGACAGCACACCGAGTACCGGCATGTCATCACTGAGTATTATCTTGGCAGTTTTTGGGGCCCTAGTTGGCGGTTATATTTTGAGGCTACGCAGTATCAAGCTAGGAAGCCGAAAAGCTGTCTAGGGCTTTGCCGTTCAGTTTGATATCGACTTTTTTGACACCCTTGAAGCCTTTGCCAGTATTCTTGAGCTGGAGCTTAATGCGGTCTAGCTCGCAGGCATCCTTGTAATCCAGTGAACCTGTTAGGACTACCTTGGCAGTACCATCAGCATCAATATCGGCCGATGTAACTTGCAGGTTAGATTTGTAGAGCTGGTTCTTGAGACCGTCTTTGAAGTCGTAAGACTTTTTCTCAAATAAGTCAGAGTAAACATCGATCAGTTTAACGTTCATCGATGTATTTTCACGATACGTAACCACACTATCACCACAGGACGTCCTATCACCACGAACACCATTATCGCCGATGGCTACCATGGCCTGAGGGTAAGTCGTTGCCGCCTTTTGGTCAGACACGTGCTTATTAGTAACCACCGCAATGGTTATGATTAGTATTAATGCAGCTACTGGCATAAGCCAGCGCCAATTGGGCTCAGGTTTGTTACCAGGCTCCACCGCCACCTCCTCCGCCGCCACCGCCTGAGAATCCACCCCCAGAGGAAAAACCACTGGACGATGAGTTCGTCGGCGCTGCGTACGTCGCGTTACTTACTGTTGCAAAACTGTTGAGTGAACTAGCGAAGCTGGCAGCGTTGAAAGCCGCCCAATTACCTGAATACCAGTCTGGTGCCTGGTCGTCGTTGTACAAAGTAGCAAAAGTCTTAATCCAATCTTTCTCAATGCCAAATACCATGGCATAAGGCAGTAGGCGCTCGTAAAGCTTCACCAACTGTGAGTTATCACCGCTAGCAGCGGCCTTAACGGCAGTAGGAATTCGCTGAGCACCCTTGGGACTCTGCAAAGTCTGGATCCTGTCAGCCTCAGCTAATTGCATATAGTCTTTGAGTCCTAATAGATAGTCACGCTTGGCTACCCCCAGCTCAGATAATGGTGAAAATGAGAGTGCTAATATAAGCAAGATTGTTGCCCCCGCTGCCGCAATTGGGTTGAGAGCTAGAGCAGACAGCAGACCGAAAAACCCTGCTAGCCACAATGTATACTTGCGGCCAACCTTTGAATCACCCAAGTAGCCCGCGGACTGGATGCCGTCTTTAACGATTTTGTTTATGGCCAGACCCGCCCCAGTCAAGCTAGGCTTGACTGAGTCAAAGCTTACTTTGGTGCCAGTCTTTGGACTATCTCCAAAGATCGTACTAAATAGCTTTTTCTCCTCTGCTGAGGCATTGACCAGTGGCTTAACGAACTCTAGTTCATAAGATTTCTTTTTGCCCAGCAAAGCTTTTTGTTCAGTCTCATATATGCGGATATAACCACGGACTGCAAAGTCGATAATCTGGGCTGCCATGTCGGATCCCTTGCGCTTAAGTATCATCGAGGACGCCAAAACACTGTCCCCATCTGGCGGCAGATACTCAGGCACGATAGTACCTCGCCCCTTCGGCGACCTGCCAAATCTGCGCCACAGCCAAATCGCCGAGGTAATGGCCAAGGCAACTACTGCGCCACCAATTTGCAGCATTTTGTCTAGAGCAGTAGATAGATAATTCTCCGCAAAGCTCTTTTTGTACTGCGCAAAAGTATTGGGCTTGAAACCAATTACAAATGTTACATTCTCGCCCGTAAATAACAGATGAGCTGACTCAAAAGCCAATGTAACCTCGCCGTCCGATTTGGTAGGATCGGTAGTTTTGCAGGGGCTGCTAGCATTGACTGCACCCTGGAAACATCTGTATTGACCATTGTAGGCTTTGGCCGCTTCGCCCTGAAGATGAACGGTAGCTTTGAGCTTTGATATCATCTGACCCCACTCCGTACCGTTGGTATCCCAATAAAGCTCATCGTGGTTGGCAAAACTCTTGGTCACATAGCGCTGCGTGTACTCAATCTCATATAGACGATTGCCCGTAACCGTCGTACTGGGGTCACCAATCTTTAGGATAGTATTACCATTGGAATTTTCGGTGCTGTATTTGACACTGCTATTACCATTGTCACTGACTCGAGCTATGTTCAGCTTAGTGGAGTGACCATCGTAGACATTAGGTATAGCACGCCTTAGCCCATGCAAACTGTTATCGATAAACGACACGTCAATCTTTTCGACTATCCTAAGGGTCGAAACGCCATCACTATCTTTGTTGAGATAATAGTCAGCCACAAAAGAATTAATCTTCATGGCATTGCCAAAAGCCTCAATAGCTCGGGCCTGTGGAATAAACAACAAACAGGAAGCGACAACGAACAGCAAAGTATACCGAGCAACCCTCATTCCAAGTCGAATCATGCTTATATAATACCGCAAAAATAATTAAAGCGCCCATCAATCTGGACGCTTTAATTCTATATGTTTGTTTCTTACATTGACTGAGAGTATGGACCAACTTGAGTCTGGTCACCGTATGGAGCGCTACCACCCATTGCTGAGAACATTTCTGCCAAGCCTGATTTGCTTGCAGCTTCCATTAAGGTCATGCTCTGCTCGGGAGCCTTTACCTCAACGCTCTTGTCGGTTGGCTTCATGGTGTATGCGACTGTGAGGTTGAGCTTTTTAGCATCAGCATCGTCAGCTTTTAGGTCCATGGATATAACGTTAGTCTTGGTGTTTAGGTTCAGGTTGAGCTTGCCGTTACCCTTCCCTTCTTCCTTGTCGTCAAAAACCATATTTACGAAGAACGGATAGTCATCACCGCCCTTGTAGTTAAGGCCTAGTTCCAGAACATTCTTGGTGTTCTTTTCGTCAACAAATTTTACTTTCTGTATGGTCTTGGTCTTCGTGTTTACCCAGAGGTCAAACAACGGATCAGTAGCCACAAACTCATCTACCGCCTTCATGGCATCTTCACCACCAAGCATTTCGCTGATTGGCTTACCGTTAGTCTCCTTGAACCACTTGTTGAGATTGGTCTTGTCCAATTCCTTACCGAGTGACTTCATATAGTCCTTGATGTGATCCTTTTCCATTTTGGCCTTGTAGTGGTTCGTCTGAACACCGTCTACTGTCTCTTTGCCGATAAAGTGATCCATCTTGATGGCTTGCTTGCCAGGTTCGGTTGTGAAAATGTACTGCTTGGTCTGCTCACCAAAAACTCTAGCGGCTGCAATTACATCCTCTGACTTTGGCGGATCCACATTCTTGACATCAGCCGAACCAGATTGGGCTGATTGCTGCATAGCACTGTCAATCATGGCATGATCGATGGCAACCCACTGAGCATCTAATTGGTCAAGTTGGTCGGTACCCATAAATTGTTGGCCCAGACCCTTAATGCCACTAACTTTAAAATAAAGGTCAGGCATCTCGGAGTTTTCGGCATCTTTCATGAGGAGATTGGTCGTGATTTTGCCTATCGGAGAGCTCACATTGATGTCCATCTTGGCATTCTTTTGATCTGATAGGCCCGTGATAGTACCGTCAGCGGTTGTACCCTCACTGGTCAGTTTGAAGTTGCCACTTACTTCTGTTTTGTCGAAGGTTTTTTGCTTTTGGGTGGTCTCGGCGTAATTGACAAGACGCTCATAGCCTTCGGCAGAACGGGTCATGGCCGATTTCCATATATTCTCGGGCTTGTTGGGCAAATAGTAGGCGAACGTATAGGCAGCGGTGGCACCTGCTAATACAACTGCAGCGCCCGCTAGAACTAATAGCTTCTTGCGACTTGGTTTGGTCTGCTTGGCAACCACAGGTGCTGCGGGTGCCTGTGAGCTATTGCCCGTAGTATCTGCACCGCTCAAATTACTAGGACTAGCTGCATTCTCTGGAGCAGAGGTCACTACCTCACTGTTGGCATCGTCAGAAGACATGCCAGGCTTCACGACCTTTGGCGGAGTTATATCATCCATCAATTATCCCTCATTAGTTTATGAGTAAATTATACAACCTCAGAAAAAATTAATAAACGCTGTTAATATTAGCTTATGTATTACTTGATTGGATTATCTTTTTTGGCCTGGCCGTGGCTGGCGCTAAAAGCCTATGCAAAGCTGTCAAACAGAAACATTGATGCCCGCTACTGGCCCTATGCGTGGATTTTTATCCTCTGCGCAGTGCTATTTGTCGGTGCATTTTATTTGCCAGATATTGGCATTAGCAGTCAGACTGATACCTTCCAGCAACACTTCGTCGGTGGCGGTATGGTATGCGCGCTCCTAGCTGAATACATATGGAGAAGCGCCTTTGGTGGTAAGGGCCATATAGCCGACAGAATGTTATTGCTACTCTCTGTGACTGCTATTCTTAGTGTTACCAACGAAATGCTTGAGTTAGGGCTGAACACATTCCTAAGCCTAGGTATCAATAGCAGCGATACTTGGTGGGATTTGCTAGCCAATACAACAGGGTCAATTGTTGCCTATGCTGTTATACTGGCAATATGCTTACAACAATCAAACCGCACGTCGAAACAGCGCTCAAGCCGCTAGCTAAACTATTCAAAAACGTTCATCCAAACCTAATATCACTAACGGGTCTGATATTCCCTGTTCTCTTCTACTGGTGCGTGGTCAACGAACATTACTGGCTAGGACTATTTGTGTTCCTTTTTAATGCCGTGGATTTGCTAGATGGCATGGTGGCCAGGGCTCAAAACAAAGTCTCAGCCTTTGGCGGATTCCTTGACTCAACTATCGATCGTGTAGCTGATTTTATCGTTATTGCTACCTTCGGTTTTGCGGGTCTAGTCCGCTGGGAAATTATTTTGCCCCTAATAATGTTCACTTATCTGATTAGCTATATCCGTTCACGCACCGAGCTGGCAGCCAAGGGTAAACTGGTTGCAGCGGTAGGTCTAGTCGAACGAACCGAACGACTGATATTTGTATTCATCGCCCTGCTCTTGCAGGTTCTATGGCCCGCTACATTAGTCTCTGGCATGAATCTTGCTACATGGACACTGCTAGCTCTGCTAATCCTATCAGTCTACACTGTTGGACAACGGGTTATGTTCGCTTACAAAAAGTTGTAACAATAACCTTGGCTTGCCAATAGTGCAAAGGTATATACTAGTCACATGAAGTTTACGAGGATTGAGGGTATACCACAGGACAAAGATGCGCTGTTCGGTGGCGACAACCTAACTGCTAGCGCTGTAATATCTTATGGCAAGAACGTAATTGGCAAAAGGCTAGGCCGACCAGTGGGTTCCCATGTCACCATTGGTGAGCTCGTTGATGAAGCCTGCCAAGAGCTGCAAGATACTAAAAACCAGATATTTATTGCCGAAGAAGATTCCAAGCAGCCACCGCACATGATGGGAGCTATTGCGTTAGTACGTGATGATCCTTTTGATATGGTAGACGTGCGTATCGAGGGCCCGTTCATACCAGGCGGGCACAAACCAAGAGAGATCGAAGAGGACGAAGTCGGCAGCTTCCTATTAGACAATGTGGTGGAGGCGGCCCAAATTGAGGGCATAGAACGACTAACCGTAGAAACACCCATAGACAAACATGACCTTTTCGCCCGTGTTGGCTTCAGCGCCACCAAGGCTATAGCTCCCGAAGGTTATGTACGCATGAGCTGGCTCCCACCCGTTCACAAAAACCAACTCAAGTTCGACATCGATAAACACTAACCAGCAAGCAACACCTGAAAATATTTGTGTTTTGGCGTGTTTTATGTTAAAATATACTGACTATGACCCAGTCGGGTACGGCTAGAGCTAATTATTTTAAAAAGCTTGATTTGCCTGAGACAATCGATAATCTTTTTACGGCCCCACACGCTGCGGGTGCTTTGGTGCTGCCAGCTTTACTCCTATACAGCCAAGAAATGCTGTCACACACCTATCCCAAAGATAAACCAGTGTCTTTTCAGCAAAAAGTACTCAAAGCCCACGAGAGAATGACTTTTGAGGATTCTATGCCTTTTGTACTATCTCGCGAGCCTGATAATGATATCTTGGCCGTTGCTAGTCTATCTATGATGCCGCTCGAAGGGTTTGCACGACTCAATGGTATAACCGTCCCACTAAATGAACGCGGCCAAGGGCATGGCAAAGAGATGATGAAAAATCTATTCGATATTGCCCGCCAAAACGGCTGTTACAGATTTGAATTGATGTCGATGTATGGCTCGGTTGGATTCTACGAAAAGCTGGGCTTCGAGCGAGTTGATAGTGCTCCTGATGACCCCTGCCCTTATATGGGCATAGACTTGTAACAAACTAGCCTAGAGGCGCTTCAAGCGCTTTTGGAGCTTGTACCACTTGGTAAAATCACTCCAGATTGAGGGGTTACTGGTGTATGGGTAGCCGCCTCGCTCTTCGATTTCGGAGATAGTTTCGGTATTGCCGTCCAATTGCACAAGACGCATTAGTGATTTGCCCGAACCACGAGGCTGGTCGGTAATCTTGCCCCAATAGGAGTGGCTAAAAACTTGCTGCAGTTTACCATCATAATAAACTAGCGTTTCAGTACAGACAGTGGTCCTATCAGAGCGACCATTCATTAGGTTCAGCAAGTCTTCAGAGCTTAGCCAGCCATCAACGTCTTTGGCATAGGCCCCGGGAAAGCCCTTGAGTGCCGTGATACTCCAATACAAGTCATTAGCCAGGATTGGCCGCCTAGCCAGCCGATAGGCCTCTTTGGCTTTGGCGATAGCAATCTTTGCGGGGTCATCTGACTGAATCTCATCGACTTCTAAATCGAGTTGTTCGACCTCTATCTGTGCCTCTTGGCAGGCAGCCTGACAATAGCTAAACTTTTTGGCATTGCCCGTGGCAAAAGCCAGTGTTTTGCTGGTTATATCGTCTCTGACTTGTTTGTACCTAAATTGCTTGTTTATGTATGCATAGAAATACTGTCCAACAGACTTGGCCTTGAGCAGCCCATCGTATATTTCCTGGGGTACATCAAAATATTGGTACACCAAGCTCTCGGTGAACTCTACTTCAAGTGTCTTGGTTGGTTTGTCGTAACCAACACTAACAATATGCGATGATGAATCAACTGTCAGTCTTTGCATCGAGGTTCAATTCAGGATATATACCCTTGGTAACTTCGTCAACCTCTCGCCTGAGCTGCGGAAAAATCACACCCTCTCGAGCCGTGACACCCTCAAGATACCAGAACACACGCTCTGAGTAGCCAAAGCCGCAAGCTGGTGGCATGGCGTATTCGAGAGCCTCAACGTAATCGATGTCTAGCATTTGGGCTTCGTCATCACCCGCATCACGCATAGCCTGCTGCTCAACGAAACGATTCAATTGGTCGACTGGATCATTCAGTTCCGAGTACGCCTTGCAGAGCTCGCTGCCGCCAAGCAACAGGTTGAACTGTTCTGTCAGCTCAGACCTTCCTGGCTGAGTCTTGGCCAATGGCTGCAAGAAAGTCGGGATATCTACTAGGAAAGCAGGGCCATTCATGGTTACACGAATTTTTTTCCAGAGTTTATCGATACCACGGGCACGATTGTCCTGCTTCTCGACCTCGAGATTATGCTTTTGTAGCTGTTCTTTGACTTCATCTAATGTACACGAAAAGACATCTAGACCATACTTCTCTTTTATGACATCAACAAAGCTGACACGTGGCCAGTGCTGGCCATCGGGGCCAAGATCAATTTCGGCACCACTGGCAAGTTTGAACTGGCGAGTACCCCATGTTCGATCAGCCACAGCCCTAATGAGACGCTCAGTCAAGTCCATGCCCATTTCCCAGTCAGCATAAGCCCAGTACCACTCCATTGCTACGTGCTCGGGCAAATGTTCATCTGAATAATTTTCGTTACGAAAACGTGGACCAATGTCATAGACCTTCTCGTAGCCGCCGACTAACAGCCTCTTGAGCGGCAACTCGTGGCTTATACGCAGGTAAAAGTCCTGACCCAAAGCGTCCATATGCGTAATGAATGGATTGGCGTCAGCTCCACCAGCCGTGACTTCCAGAACAGGTATATTTATCTCGACAAATCCTTCGTCATTTAGGAAATCGCGTGTCGCTTGCCAGAAACGACTACGGCGCAAAAAGCGCTCATATACATCGGGGTTGGCATTGGTATCGACATAACGGCGACGCAAGCGTTCCTCTTTGTTAGTAAACCCATCGTGTGCG
>CAZDAD010000008.1:17791-26267 GCA_964503715.1 uncultured Candidatus Saccharibacteria bacterium
AGCCTAAGCTGCTTAACCTCAATAGAAATCTCACCTGTTTGCGTCTTGATGACCGTTCCATTGGCCTGAACAAAATCACCACCATCAAGTAACGGTAACTGTTCGATACCAAGCTGGCTGTTTGGGGCGTTTAGTGATTCAACCACGCCCTCACGCAGGAATAGTTGAACACTACCACTGGCGTCACGAACAACTATAAAGGCAATTTTGCCAAACTTACGGATATTGGTTATGCGGCCAACAACACTTACCTGCTGACCCTCGAGGCTGCTAAAATCATCGATAATTTGTTGCAATTTGTGAGTGCGCTCCGACCGTGCAGGATACGGATTAACCCCTAGTTCTTTGAGCTCTTGTAGTTTGCGGACACGCTCGCCGCGTAGTTCTTGTAATGTAGCCATAATTACTCCTTATATTATCATACAAAAAGAGCCTCGCATGTCCGCGAAGCTCTTTTTGGTGACTAATCTTTTTTAGCTGATTTCTACTATCTTGTAGGTGATTGTCTCGGCGGGCAGCTTGATCTCGATCTCTTCGCCCTTCTTCTTGCCCATAAGGGCAACACCGATTGGTGATTCATCGGATATTTTACCGCTTAGCGGGTCAGCCTCAACCGTACCAACAACTTGGAATTGTTTCTTCTTGCCTGCGGCAGACTCTAGGCTAACTGTCGAGCCAAGAACTACCTTGCCATCGCCCTTAGGGGCAGAAATAATCTGAACGTTGGCCAAGATGAACTCAATCTCGCTAATGCGAGCTTCGTTGCGCTCCTGATCCTGACGCGCAGCGCTGTATTCCATGTTTTCGCTAAGGTCACCGAATTCACGGGCAATCTTGATTCTGTTGGCAATGTCGGAACGGAGACCAACAAGCGTATCTCGCTCGTCTTTCAGTTCATCGACACCAGCCTGGGTGAGGTGAAATTGTTTCTTCATACTGTCTCCTTATACTATTCTTTCCATCAGCTGTTCTAGCGACATTAGTTGCGTATCATCTGATGTTCGTGACTTGACCTCATACTGGTTGGAAGCGATTGTCTTTTCGCTAATAACTACACGGTAAGGTATACCCAGAAGGTCTGCATCGGCAAACTTTTCACCTGGACGCAAGTCTCGATTATCATATAATACTTCAATTCCCGCCTGAGTCAAGGTGTTACACAGCTCTTCGGCATTGGAATTTACCGACTCGGATTGACCGACAGTTGCCAGGTACACTCTGAAAGGTGCAATCTGAACTGGCCAGACTATACCCTTATCGTCAGCAAAGTGCTCAACTATAGTACCCATAACTCGGCCAGGACCTATGCCGTAACTACCCATAAAGACAGGCTTTACCGTTCCATCTTCATCTGTATAGGTCAGCTCAAGGGGTTCCGAAAACTTAGTCGATAGGGTAAATATATTGCCCACCTCGACAGCTTTCTTCTCGACCAGCTCTTCCCTGTTAATGCCGAGTTCAGCCAGCACCTCGTCATTGTAAACTTCTTTGTTAATGGCAATCTTCTTGCCCTCATGAACATAAATTGTATCTTCGCCAATATCAGTTATGGTCTGGAACTCATGGCTAAACTTGCTGAAGCTACCGCCGCTGGCAAATGTGACGTAGGTTATGTCGCCTAGGCCGAGACGGTCAAATATCCTCAGGTAGGCCTCTTTGGCAACCTCGTAGAACTTGTCATGCTCATCTTTATCACGGCTAAATGAATAGAGGTCTTTCATGATGAACTCGCGGCAACGCATAATACCCGACTTGCTACGGAGTTCGTTGCGGAACTTTGTCTGGAACTGGTAGGCCGAAAATGGCAAATCCTTGTAAGATTGAACAAAATTCTTCATCACTGCCGTTAGGGCTTCCTCATGCGTGTTGCCCAAGCCAAGCTCTGGACCCTTGTGCGCCCCCTCGCCAGAGTGCATATGAGTCTTGAACCAAACATCTACTACATCATCGTCCCAGCGGCCGCTCTTTTCCCAGTTATCGCGCGGCTGCAATGAGCTCAGGAATAACTCCTGACCACCAATGGCATTCATCTCTTCACGAATAATATTGATAATCTTGTTCAATACAATCAACCCAAGTGGCAAATAATTGTACACGCCCGCCATTTCCTTGTTGATGTAGCCTGCTCTAATCAAAAGCTGAGCATTCTTGGCCTGCTCATCGGCTGGAGCGGTCTTGCTGGTTTTGGTGAACAACTGGGACATTTTCATGATGATTCCTCGGCCCTTGCGGCCGTTATCTTAAAAGTTAGAAATTTAGCGCAAAGAATAGTTACGGCCGACGGGCCGGGACGAGAATAAACATTGACTTGTGATAGGTCACCTGTCTCATATGCCAACATTATACCCTATCAACTCAAACCCGCAAATAAAGCGATTAGAGCTAAGCTATTTTTGGTGGCATGTATAATTATGGGAGTCCATATGGCCCCTGTTTTCTCGCGCATATAGGCCAGCACTAAAGCTAGTGCCGCAACATCAATACCAGCAGCCCAGAGATTGCTGCCGTCTTTGCTCGATCCAAAGACGTGCAGTGCCCCGAAAAATATGCTTGATAGTACTATGGCTAGCCAAAGTCGCATCTTTTTGGATCTAAAACTACCAAACAGGAACCCACGGAAAATCACCTCTTCGACAATTGGTGGCAAAATAGCCAATGCCATCACTGCATATACCAAGTTATCCCTGTTAATGCTATCAAAACCAATATTTTGTTCGCCGCCACTATCCAGCTTGAGCGGCGCCGTAATAAGCGTATATGCAGCCACCTCAAGGACTAGGGCGATGCCAAAGCCGAGGATACCATAGCCAACATCAGATAGCTTTGGTCGGCGCAATCCTATCAGGCCCCTGATATCGGTCTTGGTAGCCTTAAGTATCCAAAATAGAAAACCAAGCATACCGATATATGACACCACCGAAGCAATGAGTATGCCATGATCTGAATTTAGAAAAGAGTTAAACCCGTCCTCAGTTGCACCAAAAGGTGCTGCGACAACACCCACGACCAACCAAACCACTACCGGCGCCAAGATCATAAGCCCCAGAGTAATTAGTACAGCCAATATCCGTCCCCACCTTACTGGTGGGTATGCATTTTGGTTATCGGGCGCTACCTTAGAAGAAGCGTTTGACATCGACAACAGTTATTAGAAATACGAGGAACAGTAACAGCAGGAAGCTGGCACCCACTATGCGCTCTTCCATCTCTTGAGTAAGCTGTTTCTTGAATAGTCGGGACAAGAGAATCATGTAGAGTCGACCGCCGTCTAGCGCAGGCACTGGTAGAACATTCATAATCGCCAACGATAGTGATATAAGGGCTACGGCCATTAGAATAGATTGGTAGCCCAGTAAACTGGTGCTCTTAAGCAAGAATACGATACCTAGTGGTCCCGATATGCCTTCGCTCGCCTTGCTGCCTTGACCCTGGAACAATGCACCGAGTGCCTGACCCATAGTGCTCAATGCGGTGACAGTCACCTGCTTCATAACTCCAAGCGCTACAATCGGAGCGCTCCAAGTGCTTCGTGTGACAGAGTAATCAAATGGCTGAATGCCCAAATAACCTTTAGGTTCCTTGGTCTTTTGGCTATCGACTACTTCTTTTTCGGAGCGTAGGTTGGTCTGGGTCAGATAGGTGTTACCGTCCCTTTCGTAGGCTATAGTTACCTCTTTGCCCGCGAATTCTTTGGTGATATTTTTGATTGTGTCAGACGATTGGATCTTGCGAGTATGCGCCTGGTCTGTTCCTATAGAGATTAACTTGTCGGTAGACTGAAGGCCCGCACTCTTGGCTGGAGAGCCAGGCAAAATGTAACCCGCCAAAACATCATTGCGCAGAACTTTGGAGTCGGTTTTGGTGGAGTACTGGTTAGGTATAAGCTTCGGCATGCCTATCAGGGCTAGAACTGTCAGCATTAAAAATGCTACAACTAGGTTCATCAACACGCCTGCAAGCATAATCTTGGCCTTTGACCAAGTGCTAGCAGCACCCAATGAACCCTTACGCTTATCTGAATCAGACTCGCCCTTGAGCTTGACGAAACCGCCAAGTGGTAGCCAGTTAATCGAGAAGTCCCAACCGCCCTTGGTCTTTTTGGACCAAGCACGTGGCGGAAAACCAATACCAAACTCCTCGACTTCTACTCCGTTACGGCGAGCAGCCCAAAAATGGCCTAGCTCGTGCACAACTACTAGTCCCATGAATAGGATTATTCCTAAAATAAGCAATACTACAGACATTTATCCCCCAAAACGCCGAGAGCGACGATTATACTCATCTATAATAACGTTTACGTCTTGTTTTGTCATGTCTGGCCAGTGTTTTTCTACGAACATTAGCTCACTATAGGCACTACGCCAGAGCATAAAGTTGCTTATGCGTTGCTCGCCACTAGTCCTGACGATGATATCTACAGGCGGCAGATCAGGCGCGTAAAGCCGTTCGGCAATTGCCTGTTCGTCTATTTGATCTTGGCTCAGCCCATCCTGTAGACACTGCCGACAGGCATCAACAATTTCCTGCTGACCACCATAATTGAAGCAAATAGCCAGCGTGGAACCCTTGAGGTGAGCTGTTTTCTGTTCGGCATTATCTATGGCTTTTAGCAGTTTGGCGCTGACGTTATCACGCCGCCCCAAAAACTTAACCCTAACTTCCCTATTTATCAAGCCATTTAGCTCTTTAGTGACAGCATTGAGGGCGATTTCCATAAGACCCGAGACCTCATCGGCACTGCGTTTCCAGTTCTCAGTTGAAAAAACATATATCGATATGAATGGCACCTCGGCGTCAAAGCAACCCTTGAGCACCTCCCTGAGAGCTTTGTAGCCTGCTGCGTGGCCCAGATTAGCCGAAAGGCCACGCCGTTTGGCCCAGCGGCGATTACCATCGAGAATGAATCCGATGTGCTTGGGTGTAGATTGTGCTTCGTCTGTATCAGTATTACGCATATATATGAACGTCTACCGACTAGACCTTCATAATTTCGGCTTCTTTGGCTTTGGCGGCAGCGTCGACTTCAGCCTTGACCTTGGTCATAGCCTCATCAACTTGTTTCTCAAGACGCTTAGCTTCGTCCTCGCCCATAGTCTTATCTTTTTTGGCCGCCTCGATGGCGTCAAAGTATTCGCGACGGACAGCCCTTAGTGCAATCATGCAGTCCTCAACCTTGCCGCCCAAAACCTTGACGTATTCACGACGGCGCTCTTCGTTGAGGGGTGGGATCGGTACACGAACGACACGGCCATCATCGCTAGGGTTGAGGCCTAGGCTAGGATTATCGCGAATTGCACTAGCAATCGCCTGAATCGTTCCTGGGTCAAATGGAGTGATTTGGAGCAGCTGTGCCTCTGGCACAGTGACATTGGCAACTTGGATTAGCGACATCGGTGTGCCGTAGGCCATAACCATAACGCCATCAAGCATTGATGCATGTGCACGGCCAGTGCGGACCTTTTTGAGTTCGCCTTCAAAGTGCTCAAATGCAGCGCTAAACTTTTTCTTTGCCTCGTCAACGACATGTGCGGGATTCATATATACTAATTACTCCTTTGGTTGTGCTTTCATTGTACCACTTCAGTACCTACGCAAAAAATAAGAGCGGCTATGATAGCCGCCCCTATTAAGTTAGCTACAAAGACCTAGCCTTCGACTTCGCCTAGAGCCATGCGGCTGAAGCGACGAACAACGATGTTCTCGCCAAGCTTGGCAATGTATTCCTTGACGTGCGCCTCGACAGTCATGTCGGGGTTCTTGACGAATGGCTGATCAAGCAGGCACTTCTCAGCAAAATGCTTCTTGAGCATGCCATCAACGATTTGGCCAACCATGTTTTCGGGCTTGCCTTCGTTCTTGACCTTTTCGGTGAACTCAGCGCGCATATTTTCGCGGTCAGCCTCGGTAATATTTTCGGCAGAAACATACTCTGGAGCTGCTGCTGCAATGTGCATAGCAATATCCTTGACTAGTTCGCCAAAAACTTCGTTGCGGGCCACAAAATCGGTTTCACTGTTCACTTCAACTAGAACACCAATGCGGTTGTCATGAATATAGTGACCAATGATGCCCTCACGAGCCTCACGCTCACCACGCTTTTCGGCCTTGGTTAGACCCTTTTTACGCATCTCTGATAGAGCTTTGTCGAAGTCACCTTCGGCTTCCTCGAGAGCTTTCTTGGCATCTGTCATGCCAACACCTGTCAGTTCGCGCAATCGCTTGATTTCTGCAATATCTACGGCCATTGTTTACCCCTTATTTCTCGTCTTTATCTGGTGTCTCAGTAGCCTTGGCTACTTTGTTCTTGCCATCGGCAATAGCTTGCTTGACGTAGCTCAAAATCAACTCAATGGTCTTGATAGCATCATCGTTGCAAGGTACTGGGAAGTCGATGTCAGATGGGTCAGCATTGGTGTCGACTAGGGCGACAATTGGCAGACCGAGCTTGCGAGCCTCACGAACGGCATTTACATCAGAAACAATATCGAGCACAAAAACAACGCCTGGCTTGGCGGCCATATTCTTGATACCGCTATAGATAGTGTTCATAGCGTCGATTTCTTCCTGAAAACGCTGGACTTCGAGCTTGCTGTACTTGTTGGCTAGTTCGCCAGAGGCCATCTTGGTCTCGAGTTCGTGCAAGTGCTTGACTCGACCCTGAATAGTGTTGACGTTAGTCAGCATACCACCGAGCCAACGCTCAGTTACGTATGGCTGACCTGCTTCTTCGGCAGCGGCCTTGACTAAGTCCTGCGCCTGACGCTTGGTAGCGACAAATAAAACTTGCTTGCCAGATGCAACGCTGTTGGTAATGAACGGCAACGCAGCCTCAAGGCCCGCAACGGTCTTGGTTAGGTCAATGATGTGGCTGCCATTCCTCTTGGAGTGAATGTAGGGAGCCATTTTGGGGTGCCAGCGGCTGGTTTTGTGCCCAAAGTGAGCACCAGCGGCGAGCAGATCTTTAATATCTACGGCGACTGCCATGGATGTGGTCCTTTCTCTTCGATTGGATGCCCGCCCTTGCCTACACGGCTACTCGGGGCGAGAGGATTTGTTTCCAACCTGCTTAATGTTAGTAGGTACATTCTATCTTACTCTACCCCATATTGCAATACTGCCATACAGAGGTGCTCATGCTTGCAATAAGCCGTGCTTCAAGCTATAAATCGAAGTCCGTGACCAAGGTATCAATCGACCGACTAAATCATGACCTCCCCGAAGAGCCAAAGTATGGCGACATCGCTTGGCGTGTTAATACCGAACTCTTCCCTCACAAAATTGATTCTCGCAAAGTTTTTGTCGACACGACATGGTTAACATTTACTTCACGAATGGCAGGCTTTGGCGGAATCATCGTTGACGACTACATGGGAGATGTCTCTGAGCATACAGCTGATGTAACAGGTATAGGCAACATATTCAATGACGGAACAATAGCGGGAGGAGTCAGTCTGAGTCACGCCAAGGCCGAGACTGAGAAATCACACCTAGACCGCAGCAAGCAAAAATACCCCATAGAGGAATGCAACTGGCCCGTTCTGAATATCGGCTTAAATCGTATTGAGATTTCCGAGATAATTGCCGATAAGAAACATCACTTTGGCGGATCAAACGAAGAGCTTTTCGCCCATGAGCTTAATCTATCTATCCGCCAAGCTATGCTGGAGGGTGCCAAAGATAACCTGATGCGTAAAAATCCCCTAAGCAAAGCAGTGACACTAGCTCATCTTAATAGCCTAGTGGCGCTGGCTTTAATCCAACATCCCGCCATAGCACTGGGATTGTTTACCAACATGAACTTGATACCACATGTAATGCTGTATAGCATTTACCGCTACCTACCTGAGAACTTTGATGAATACGGGAGGCGTGGAAAAATGCTCAATAACAAGCGCTGGAGTCTATTCGCCTCATCTATCCAGCCAGATAGACTGGCAGTGACCGCAGCCGCGCTTTACTCAAAGCCAATAGTCACGGCCAAACCTGTCGAAAAATAGTCTTGCCCTAATATGCAGGCATGTGTACCATGCCAAGATTATGAGCGACAGGATAGCTATTGGGCAGGATAATCCTTATACTAAAAATGTAAGGATTACTTATATGGATAAGAAACTAAACCCGAAAGCTAAAAGAGTAAGCAAACGTGAATACGTTAAGCTTGCTAAAGAGATACAGAAGATTGTCGCCCAAGAAAATGCGGCACAAAATGTCAAATAGCTTCGTTATTGATCGCGCTACCAAAGAAATTTGGAGAGGTAAAACGCTTTTACTTGATACCAACGTGTTGATTGACGCGTTTAGGCTACCTGAGGAGTTTTATGACTTCACTTCTGGGCTTATCGAAAACCAATGTGACATAGTGACGACAAAATCCATTGCAATCGAGTTCTTGGGTGGGACTTCTGAACATGCACTATTAGCCAAGAAAAAGTCTTTTCTTGAAAGCACGTTCAATAAGGAGTTGAACAATCTATAC
>CAZDAD010000008.1:26367-35318 GCA_964503715.1 uncultured Candidatus Saccharibacteria bacterium
CTACTTACTCGTAACCACAAAGACTTTTCGACCACATTAACTAAACGTGTAGGCTTCGTGACACTGCTCGGTGATAAAGAAATACATACTTATGGTGTTTATATGCTAGGGTGAAGCCTGTTAACACTTTACAATTCGGGCAAAAACAGATAAAATAGGCGGGATATGAGAAAAGAAATTCACCCTAACAACTACCGCGCTGTGGTTTTTCAGGATCTGAACAATGGCACAACCTACCTTACTCGTTCGACTGTAGCGACTGAGGAGACTATTACCATCGACGGTACTGAGTATCCACTAGTTAAGGTACACATCACTAGCAGCTCTCACCCATTCTTTACTGGTGAAGAGCGCATCGTCGACATCGAAGGTCGTGTTGATAAGTTCAAGGCTCGTGCCAAGGCCGCAGAAGCTGCCAAAGAAGCTCGTGCCAAGGCTGCCCAAAAGCAGCAGACCCGCAAAGCCACTAAGGCTGAAAAGGCCGCTGCCAAGACCTCAAAGTAGCTAAGCTAGCTCATAACCGCCCCTGTTTTGTGTATGCAAACGAGGCGGTTTTTAGTTGGACCGAGCAGCTAGAGCTAAACTCGTGTCATAACTAAAAGACGAAATTGCTATAATTAAACCAGTAAAAGAGTTATCAAAGCCGTGGAACAAAAAGAACAAGCCCTGCGCAGCGAGCTGGAACAGCTCCAAGCCAAACTCACCGATCCCGAAATATTTAGCACCAAGGAATACCCCAAACTAGCCAAACGCCAGAGTGAGCTAGAATCTGTGTTGGCCTTGTTTGATGAATCCCATAACCTAGCCAAGCAAAAAACTGAAGCTGAGGAATTGACTAGTGGCGACGACACCGAAATGGCCGAATTAGCTAGGGCCGAACTGGAAGAAATTACGGCCGCTCAAGCCACCAACGAAGCTGCTTTGACTGAAGCTTTGATCCCCAAAGACCCCAATGACGATAAGGACGTTGTCATTGAGATTAGGGCCGCCGCAGGCGGCGACGAGTCAGCGCTATTTGGCGGCGAATTGTACAGAATGTACGTGCGTTGGGCCGAAGCGCACAACTACAAAGTTGAATTAGTCGACGAGTCGCCGTCGGAGGCGGGCGGGTTCAAAGAAATTATCTTTGAAGTTCATGGCGATGAGGCCTATCGAATGCTGAAATTTGAGGCGGGTGTACACCGTGTGCAGCGTGTCCCCGTCACAGAGAGCCAAGGTCGTATTCACACCAGCACTGTGACCGTGGCGGTCATGCCTGAGGCCGAAGAAACAGATATAGAAATTAGCCCCAATGACCTAAGAATCGACGTTTATCGCGCTAGCGGCCACGGAGGTCAATCGGTCAACACCACTGACTCAGCAGTTCGTATCACTCACCTGCCTAGTGGCATGGTTGTGACCTGTCAGGACGAAAAATCACAGCTAAAGAACAAAGACAAAGCCATGTCGGTGCTACGCTCCCGACTGCTAGCACAAAAAATCGAGGAAGAACAACGTGAGCTGTCAGAATCACGCCGCAAATTAATCGGCTCTGGTGACCGTTCCGAGAAAATCCGCACCTACAACTTTCCTCAGGATCGTATAACCGATCACCGCATTGGCTACTCGCGCAGCAATATACCTGGCGCACTGAGTGGGAACATCGATGATCTAATCGAACAGCTCCAGCAGTACGAACGACAACTCATTAACACCGAGGCTTAATTTGTCTGCTAAAGAAAAGCAAAAACCTGTTCTGACCGTTGGGCAATGGTTGGAATTTAGTGTCGCAAGACTCGAGAAAGCAGGCAGCGAGACGCCACGCCTTGATACATTAGTTATGCTCGAGGATGTCACCAGCAGAAGTCGAGCATCACTACTAGCGGATCAGGACTGCGCACTCGCCAACTCACACGTTGCCAAACTCTACAAAATGCACATCCGCAGACAAAATAACGAACCACTTGCCTACATTCGCGGAAAGGCTGAGTTCTATGGACGAACCTTTGCCGTAAGCCCAAGCGTCTTGGTCCCCAGACCCGAAACCGAGGCGATTATTGATCTGGCAAAAGAGTATGTACAGAACCTAAAGGAAGACATTTTAATTAGCGATGTTGGCTGCGGCAGTGGCTGTATTGGCTTAACTGCAGCCCTAGAAATTACAGGCGCCAAAGTACAGATGTCCGATATTAGCGCCGATGCAATCAAGGTCGTACAAAAAAACGCCAAGCTACTAAGCGCCAAAAACACAATAATTAACAGAGGTGACCTGCTGGTTGGACCAGACGTTCCGCAAATATTACTAACCAATCTACCCTACGTGCCAGAAAATTATTCAATCAACAAGGCTGCCGAGCATGAGCCAAAAATTGCTTTATTTTCGGGGCAAGATGGCCTAGACTTGTACCGCCGACTATGGGAACAGCTAGGTACGACAAGTACAGCTCAGCCAAAATGTGTAATTACCGAATCCCTACCTGAGCAGCACGGAGCAATGCAAAAGCTGGCAGCCGCTGCAGGCTACCAGCTAGATAAAGTTCAGGGCTACGCTCAGCGCTTCGTTACTGCTAATTAGCGTCAGCCCCACCACCGACACTTAAGGGCTCAAGAGCTACTCAGTTGGAGCGGAGCCCAGAGTAACATCAACTGTTATAGTCTTGCCATCACGAACGATGGTCAGAGTTACCTTGTCACCTGGTCGATATTTGCCGAGTAAAGACGTCAGACCATGAGTAGCGTCAACCGACTTGTCGCCTACTTTGGTGATAATGTCACCCGCTTTGATACCTGCTTTTGCAGCAGGACCATCGGCTATAACTGGTTCTGAGCCAAGCAAGTCAGCCGTAGGTACATATGCGCCGTTTTCGACCTTTAGGTCATAATATTTTGCAACATCGGCCGTCAGGGGTACGAAAACCGTGCCTAGATATGGTCGCTCTAGCTTGCCCTTGTCTTTGACGCTGCGGATAAGACCCTCAACATCATTGATGGGTATAGCAAAGCCAATGTTTTGAGCGCTGCCTGCAACGGCAGTGTTAATGCCAATTACCTGACCATCGAGATTAACTAGCGGGCCACCCGAGTTACCTGAGTTAATGGCTGCATCGGTCTGAAAGAGGTTATCGAGATTTTCTCTGTCCATGCCCGACTCATCGCTAGCCTGAATCTGTCGACCATACCCAGAAATGATGCCTGATGTTACCGTGTTCTGGAACTGACCTAGAGCATTACCTATGGCAATTACTGAGTCACCGACCTGAACCTTGCTGGAGTCACCAATACTGGCAGGAGTCAACTGCTTACCTTTTGTATCCTTTATCTTGATAAAGGCGATATCGAGCGGATCAGAACTGGCAGTTCTGCCGACAACCTCGACGTTGTCAAACTTGGTGCCATCAGACATCGTGACGCTAACCTTAGTGGTGCCTTTGGGAACAACGTGACGGTTTGTTATAATCAGCCCTTCTTTGTTCAGAATAATACCCGTGCCTGCACCCTCTTGCTGCATAGGTGCGAAGCCGAATGGACCACGAAAAGCTGACTGAGTGGTCACTTCAACAGATACCACACTACTGCCAACATTTTTGGCTATAGTGCTAATAAGTTGGCCCTGATTCTTGAGAATAGCCTGCTGGTCTTTGGCGTTCTCAGACAAGCTAATCGTCTGATTGGAAGCTTTTTGCAGACTATTATGGCCTGCACTGTAGCCCACCGAAACACATAGAGCAATGGCCATCAGAACAAGCAAGGCCCTGACCTTGAGTTGGCTTGGTTTTTTGGCTGACGTTGCCTTTGAATGTTCGTTCACTATTACCCTCCTAATCACAAAGTCCAAATTTATTTATATAATCTTGTCGCTCCAACCGGGAAAAATCATAACAATTATTACAGTTGCCACCATTAGGAATATCACTTGTTTCTGAATGGCACCTGAGAGACGGTCGTTATGATCAAGATAATATAGTGTAGCCAGCCCGCAACCGATAGCACTGAGCAGCAAGACTGGTTGTGCCACGAACGAATAGTAAAGCAGCCAGTGCCCAAGTACCCACACTAGTGACGCTGCAAAGTATCCCCACAGATGCGAGAGAAGCTTAGCGTAAGGTTCGCTGAAACTATCAAAGAAGTGCCTGGCGCACAGGTAGGCTATCAGTCCAGATATTACTACCATTGCCCATAGCGGCCCGTCACCCCAGACGACAAACAGTGCCATTAAGCCCGACACCATACCTATAAATGCCTGAATCGAAACAATTAGACGCCCTGTCGAAGGCTTAATTGCAACTAGCCAGACAATGTACAGAGCTACCCAAATTAGGCGCACAGCCATGCTGCCGCTAGCTACCATGAATAGCAAAATAGCAATATTAACGATTATATCTACAGAATTGGCGCGAATGTTGGCAGGCCAAAAACGTGGCCTAACGGCCAGCATGCGCCACTTGCTAAGCAGTATTATCGCTACAGCCAGTAGTACCAGCTCCCAGGTCACCAATACATATACTGCTACAGGCAGCAGAACGTTCAAAAGGTTGTAGAACAGTTTGGCGAAACCGCCAACGGGTTTAATCTTGGCTATTAGTTGCTTCATTTCTTCCTAAAATAATTACGAATTCTGCATTACCAGAGTCAACGCCTGCAGGCAGTGTCGTAACCGCCTTGGTCCCAAATCGCTTCTCGAGGTAGTTTCTAGTATAAGGCTTTTTGTTAGATTTTGTTAGGTCTACGACCACTGTTTTGTCGTAATCACGGCTGGGTGCCGTACCAGGCTCACCAAAAACATTATAACCGTAACTCTTGAGTAAGTCCGACGCATCGGTTGCTAGACCGCCAGTATTGGTACCATTTACTACTTTAACGGGTGCGTTCTCACGAGCTAGGTAACCATCCTTGAAGGCAGTCCGTATCTTGAGTTGAAGCTCTGTGTAATCAAACAAGCCTGCTATAGGACGAACGATAGACTGGCCCGAAATCATACCCGTAGTCATGATTGGCGAGTTGTTTTCGGCCAAATCTACTGAGTGGAAATTGCCACCGATTCGCTTACCCAGCTTGAGCAAGTTTAGGGCATCACCAGTCGATACATCTGTCGATACATGCGAACCAAAGTTATCCATTAGCTGATTAATCTTAATCGGGTTTGAATAGGTGCCCGCTGATGTAACCTTGTCAGACAAAGCCTGCAGCAGAAGGCGCTGACGCTCGGCTCTGTCAAAGTCACCGCGCGGGCTGGTATGTCGTGAACGAGCGTAGAACAAGGCCCTAATACCATCGAAGTGTTGCATGCCAGGCTGAACGTTGAGGTAGTATGGCTTGCGGCGGACAGGATCCCACAAGTGCTCCGAGACGGCTGTTTCTTTGGTAACATTGATGTCCACTCCACCAACAGTATTGATGGCGTCCTCAAAGGCCTTGAAGTCAACCATCACGTAAGCATGGATTTTTATACCTGATATTTTGCTAATCTCGGCCCGTATTGCATCAATGCCTGCGGCTTCGGCATCGGCTTTCTTTTTGCCCTTACTTTCGGCACGCTGCTTGCCGTAGCTATAAACAGCATTAACCTTAGTTGTGCCGTAATCCGTCTTGACCCATAAGTCTCTAGGAATACTAACCATATCAGCCCGATTGGTAACAGGATCGATACTGGCGATTATTATTGTATCTGTTAGATCGGCCCCGTCATGACCATCACCACCGCGGCCAAGCATTAGGAAATTGACACGACTATCACCTTCTTTGTTCAAATAGGACGGGTCAACATTGTCACTCAGGACGATTTCGCTACCGCCCTTAAAGGTCTTGTTGAGATTGATATAGCCCTTAATCACCAAGAAGCCGACAAGCAGACCCATAACACCGATAGCAGCCAAGGCTCCATACATAAACTTTTTGAGTGACAGACGCTTTTTGGAGCGCACCTTTTTGTGCTTTTTTTTGTTCGGTAACGCAGGAGTCAGCTCATCTAGCTTGTCTGGCCATGGGTTAGCACGCTTGGGCAAGCCCGACTTTTCGGCATTGGGCCTAATAGCAGAGCTGCGTTGAACTGATGTCTCGGCATTAACCGAGGCATTAGCCACATGGAAACCTTCGCTAGCGGCAAAATCATCTAGCTTGCGGCCAGTCGCCTTTAGTTGAGTTCCACCAACCGTACGACGTTGGTTCTGGGATGTAGGCTGGGGCTTGGGTGCTGACCTCTGTTGGCGGCTACCAGTGAACCCATCGAGGGCGCGGCGCGGCTGAGGCGATGGGCGTCTAAAATTATCCATAAACAATGTTCCAAGTATACCGACTTTAGGCCAAAGCGTAAACCTGTGCAAGCACAAACATTTAGGGTATAGTAGGACTCAATGAATCCTAATAATAACCAAAGTCCGCTGCCAAACGGTGACGGACAACAGCCGCCAATGTCTATGCCAACCAGCGTGCAGCCTGTGGCTGTAACGCCTGCTCCACCGCTTGAGGCTCAGCAGGCTGCGTATAGCGCCAGCGCCCAACCCGTGCAGCAGCCTGCACCCATGCAAACTATGCCAGTACCAGAGGCCATACAGCCATCACCAGCCCAGCAAACCATTACCCAAACAGCGCCGCAGCAATACCACCCCGACTCCAATGTTCAGCCTGGCGTCTACCAGGCACCACAAGTCGCTCACGAACCACAGGGCGAAAGCAGAGGTAGCATACTGTCGACAATTCTTATTATTGTTTTGTCGCCGCTAGCTGCACTGTTCCTTATTATGTTCGTCTTTCAATCCTACCAGGTAGATGGTCCAAGTATGCAGACCACGCTACACGACAAAGATCGCCTAATTGTCTGGAAGGCCCCTGTTACGTGGTCCAAAATAACCAAGCACCAATACGTCCCTAACAGAGGTGATATTGTGATAGTTTCCGAAAACAAAGCCAATGACGGAACGGCCAATGCCGCTGCCGACAAGCAGCTTATTAAGCGAGTGATTGCCTTACCTGGCGAACGGATCACCATCCAAAACAGCGTTGTAACTATTTATAATGACAAGTATCCGAACGGCTACCATCCCGACAAAGAAATGCCCTATGGCTCGGTCATCAAAACTACCTCTGGGAATATTGACCTCAAGCTAGCTAGCAACGAGATATACATTATGGGTGATAACCGTGAGAACTCGCTCGACTCCCGATTCCTGGGACCAATCAATCTCAAGGCCGTAGTCGGCAAGCTCATCATCCGTGTGTTGCCTGCGGGCGATGCCAAAATGTTCTAGCTAAGCTTGCTGATAATTTCGGCCAGATCTTCGTCCGATTTAAATCTGATTTCGAGGCGTCCGCCACGAGCGGTGCGCTTGATTTGAACAGGTGCGCCCAAACGCTTGCCGAGCCTTTGAGTTTCGGGAGTCTCTGTGGCCATGCGCTGTTTGGCGGCAGGCTTTTCGGTGAAGCCTTCTTTGACAGAGACGACGTAGCGCTCCGCCTGTCTGACGTTCCAGCTGTGTTCCAAAATATTTTTCAGTAGTTCAGCTTGATGCCTAGGATTATTCTTTAGGGCCAGAATCGCTCTGGCGTGGCCCTCAGATATTTTTTCTTCCTCCAGCGCTTTGCGAGCCGCTTCGGGCAATTGCAACAATCTGACAATATTATTGACAGTCGAGGCAGCCTTACCAAGGCGCTCGGCAATCGCATCATATGTCATATTGAACTGCTGGTGCAGACGCTCTATTGAAACCGCCTGTTCTAGCGCCGACAAATCGACACGCTGGACATTCTCTACAATGGCAATTTCTAGTCGCTCCAGCTCCTTGATAGTACGCACAACGGCAGGCACTTTGGTAAGCCCTGCCAGCTGGCTAGCCCGCCAGCGCCTCTCGCCTGCTACTATCAAGTATTTGCCGTTCTTCAGGGGTGATACTACCAAAGGCTGAACAACCCCGTGCTGTTTAATTGAATACGAAAGTTGTTCAATGGCTGTCTTATCAAAGTGCTGACGAGGCTGCTCAGGGTTAGCCTCTAGGTCCTTTACTAGTAGTTGTTGGATACGTTCGTGCTCCTCGAAGATAAGCGTCTTGTCAAAATCTTGAGGAATTAGCGAATCAAAGCCCCGCCCTAGTCCAGATTTTTTAGTTGCCGACACGGTCTTTTACCTCCTTGGCTAATTGTTTGTACGCTCTGGCGCCCTTGGACCATTTATCGTGTTCGAAAATGGTCTTGCCAAAGCTTGGGGCTTCGGCCAAGCGAACATTGCGCGGAATATGAGTCCTAAATAACTTGGAACCAAAATGTTTGGTAAGCTCCTGCTCTACTTGGTCAGATAGGCTAGTTCGCTTGTCGTACATGGTGATTGCCACGCCAAGCAAGTCTAGGCCTGGGTTAATACCGTGCTTAACTCGCTGCACCGTGTCGAGCAATTGCCCTAAGCCCTCTAAGGCATAGTATTCGGCTTGAACTGGAATGATTAGGCAGTCAGCCGCCGTCAGAGCATTGATAGTGAGTAGCCCGAGTGCTGGTGGACAATCAATAATAACGTATTCGTAAGTGCCGTTTTTGAGAGCTTGCTTAAGCGCAAATTCCCTGTTTGGCTGGCTCACTAGTTCGACTTCGGCCGCCGCCAGATTACTATTGGCAGGCAGAACATAAAGCCCCTCCCGATTGGACGGCAGAACAGCTTGATCTAAAGTGTTCATCTGGAACAAAGTTTCGTAACTGGTGGCCGATAGAGCAGATTTGTTGATGCCAAGGCCGCTGGTAGCGTTCCCCTGGGGGTCTAAGTCGACTAACAAAACAGGGGTCGTATTGGAAGCCAGCTGCGCCGCAACATTAACAGCAGTCGTAGTCTTGCCGACCCCGCCCTTCTGATTAATCACCGCAATGACTGTTTGTTTCATCCCCTCATTTCCTCTTATGTAAAGTATAGCACCTCGGGCAGAGGGGGCAAATACAGCCTAGTGAACGACAACGTGACCAGCGGCTCCCACCTAGTAGTGCCAGAGCATAACGCT
>CAZDAD010000009.1:0-35087 GCA_964503715.1 uncultured Candidatus Saccharibacteria bacterium
CGGATTCAGACACCTGCTCATTTTCCAAATTGACCAGGTATTCTGCCCTGTCCTCTTCACCTACCACCAACAGAGTATCTGTTTCTATGCGACTGAGGTCATCAAATATCTGTGCTTTTTCGATGACATTTTTGAGAGATAACTCACGGGCTAGCTTGCTGTGAGGCGCTATATTGGGAAGAAGTTTGACCACTTGCCAACCTGCCTGGCGCAACTTTGAATCCAGTAAAAATCTGTACAGTCTATTGGTGTTACGTAAAGTTTCTCGGGCTTGGTCGGAGTCTCTGTAGAGTGGAGGGTTTAGTAGTACTAACCTCCCTACTCTATTAGGGTGCAGGACAGCATAGCGTGCTGCCAGCAGCGCACCCATGGAATGCCCAACTATAATTGGCGGCGATGATAGATCCAGACACGAGATAGCCTGTTTGAGGTGTGACATGTGCGTGTCATAATCATAGCTTGCGTTTTTAGGTTTTGGTGCCCTGCCAAAGCCTAAAAGGTCTATCGTGATAATCCTATAGTCCTTTGTATCAAGTAATTGCTCTAGTTTGCGCCAATATGTCGAAGAAGCCAAAAAGCCATGTAGCAGAATGATCGGCTGACCATATCCGCCAGAATCAGATGTGTATGTTTGTTTGTGTCGCATTCGCATACAGTATAGCGATTAAGAGGTACATATAACAACGTATTTTGTATTGACCATGAACTGCATGTGGGAGTAACATATTATTCATAAGCGCTATATATGGTGCTTGAGAGCAAAAAATTAAAAATAATTGGGAGTAAAAGTAGCACTTACCTGCTGGTCTCGCAGCGGCTGGTTCGTGCTAGCTATACTCCTTGGGGGATATATGGAAGCAACAACTGCTCCAGCACCAACTGGTGCTGAGACTGACATGGCGCTAGACGAAAAACTAGCAATTATTAACCAAAAAGTTAGCGAGGCCGTTGGTGGGCTGGCGGCCCATCAGGAAACTACCGCACCGTTCACCTGTCCGATAGACCCGCAGGAACGTGCTCAGTGCGATGCCTGTCAGTAGGAAGTTGCATAAAGTAACTAACAAAAAAGCGCGGTTTTTCCGCGCTTTTTCTTTGTCATCGGCGCTTTTTAGCGACCGATGGCTTCTTCGGTCTTCTTGACGTCTATGGTAGTCTTGACCACCGTATCTGGCGTCAATGAGATACTATCGATGCCTGTCTCGACCAAGAACTTAGCAAATTCTGGATAATCTGATGGTGCCTGACCACAGATACCAATCTTAACGCCCTTAGCTTTGGCGACACGTACAACTTCACGGATTAGTACCTTTACTGCCTCGTTGTTCTCGTCATAGACATGTGCAACTGTATGGTTGTCGCGATCTACGCCTAAGGTCAACTGTGTTAGGTCATTGGAGCCAATCGAGAAGCCGTCAAATAGCTCAGCAAACTGCTCAGCCAAGATTACGTTGCTTGGAATCTCGCACATAACGTAAGCCTGGAAGCCATTTTCGCCGCGGCGCAAGCCCTGGCTAGCCATGATGTCAAGCACCTTGCGGGCTTCATCGAGGTTACGGCAGAACGGTACCATAGCCTTGACGTTGGTTATGCCCATGTCATCACGAACCTTCTTGAGGGCACGGCACTCTAGCTCAAATGCTTCCTTGTACTGCTCGCTGTAATAGCGGCTGGCGCCTCGCCAACCAATCATTGGGTTGTTTTCGATAGGCTCAAATTGTGTGCCACCGATAAGATTGGCGTATTCATTGGACTTAAAATCGCTAAAACGAATGATTACGTCATTTGGGTAGAAGGCTGCACCGATGATTGAAATACCTTCGGCTAGCTTATCGATGAAGTACTGAGACTTATCGATGTATCCCTTGGTTAGCTCACGGATCTGGGCACGTACAGCCTTGTCTTTGACCTGGTCAAAGTGCAGTAGCGCTAGTGGATGGATCTTGATGTGTGAGTCAATAATAAACTCTTCTCGTGCTAGGCCGACTCCGTCGTTTGGAATTAGTGAGTAAGCGAAAGCATGATCGGGAGAACCTACGTTCATCATAATCTTGGTCTTTGGTCGCTCAAGGCCCTCGACATCTGTTCGGTCAACCTCATACTTGAGTATGCCCTCGTATACGTAGCCCTCATCACCACCACCAGCGCAGCTGACGGTTAGGTCTTGGCCATCATGGATCAATTCTGAAGCGTTACCTGTGCCTACTACACACGGAATACCAAGTTCGCGTGACACAATGGCTGCATGGCAAGTTCGTCCACCTTTATCGGTCACGATGGCGCTAGCAATCTGCATGATTGGTACCCAGTCAGGGTCAGTCATCTCGGTAACTAGAACGTCGCCTTCTTTGAAGTCGTCGATATCCTTGACGCTCATAATCTTGTTGGCTTTGCCTGCGCCAATCTTATTGCCTACGCTTGTGCCAGTAGCAATTACCTTGCCTTCTTCAGTTAGGCGGTATTGTTCAATGTGGTTAACGTCACGGCGTGACTGGACCGTTTCAGCACGGGCCTGAACAATGTATAGTTGCTTATCGTCTTCGTCTAGCGCCCACTCGATGTCCATTGGGTGACCATAGTGTTGCTCAATCTTCATGCCCCAGTCGGCCAAGGTTCGGACTTGCTCATCTGTAATTGAGAAGCGGTTTTGGTCATGTACTGCTACATCGATGTTCTTAGTACGGTTGGCGCCCGTAGGGATCATCTTCATCTTCTTGCCACCAAGCTTGCGCTTTAGGATAGCCATGGTTGGCTTAAAGACGATGAATTCGTCAGGGCTTACATGGCCCTGTACGATATTTTCACCTAAGCCGTAGATAGAGCTTACAACAACAGCGTTCTTGAAGCCTGATTCAGTATCTATGGTGAACATAACGCCTGCGCACTCGCTGCGGACGGCGACCATTTGCTGTATGCCAACTGACAAAGCGACTTTCATGTGGTCGAAGCCGTTAGTCACACGGTAGACGATGGCACGATCAGTAAACAGTGAAGCAATACACTCCTTTACGGAACGTAAAACATCAGATTCACCTTAGATGTTTAGGAAGGTAGCTTGTTGGCCTGCAAATGAAGCATTGGGCAAATCCTCGGCCGTAGCTGATGAGCGGATTGCTACGACCATATCTTTTTCACCGTGGCCACATTTATGGCAGAGCTCACGGTAGCCACGCTTTATCTCGTCCTCAAAATCACTTGGCATTTGAGCTTCGACAATCATATTGCGAATAATATTGCCACGGCGTGCAAGTTCGTGAACATTGCTTACATCTAGGCCCTCAAGTGTTTCGGCTATACGTTGGCCAAGACCTTCTTGCTCAAGGAAATATCGGTAGGCATCAGCTGTGGTAGCCACGCCATTTGGTAGATTGACCCCCTGCGGACGGAGATGGTGATACATCTCCCCAAGGCTGGCATTTTTGCCGCCGACTTGAGGAATGTCACCGATTGACAACTCTTCAAAAAACTTAAGGTACTTGTACATTCTAAGGCCCACCTTTCGTGCTTTACGCGAGATTACTCATGTTGCTCTTATCATACCGCCTATGCTTACCTTTGACAACTGTTATGTCTCTGGAGGATTTTGGTTACGTGACATCTCTGACGTTGTACGGTAGTCTATGCATATGGATGAAAAGATTAGCGTTATAAAACAATGGCTCGGTAGTGGTTCGATTAACTTTTTCGGCCCACCTTTCTCGGGCAAAGATACTCAGGCTGGCCGTTTGGCTGAACTAATCGGCGGGCGGGTAGTATCGGGTGGTGACATTCTCCGTCATAGCCAAGATAATGTCGAAGTACAACGAGTAATGGCTGAGGGCGGAATAGTACCGACCGAGCTATTTTTGCAGATTGTGCCACCTTTCTTTGGTCACCCTGATTTGCAGGGTGTACCCTTGCTTTTGAGCTCTGTAGGTAGATTAATGGAAGAAGTCAAGGTTATTGAAGCTGCTACGAATGAATCTGGTCATAAGCAGAAAGCGGTAGTTCTTTTGAACCTCCCTGTCGATGGTATTTGGCATCACTTCGAGGTTGCTCAGGCTAAGGGCGATCGTGGTGTGCGCGCTGATGATACCCGCGAGGCTCTTCAGGTAAGAATAGATAAGTTTGCTGAGACCGCCCCTGTTGTTGAGCACTACAGGCAAGAGGGTTTGGTGTTGGATATTGACGATACTAGGAGCCCTGAAGAAGTTTTTGAACTGATTGTTGATGCGCTATATCAGAAAGCAAAAAGCGAGTTATAAACTAGTCGATAATGAAAAAGAGTCGGTCATTTTGGGCCGACTCTTTTGTTTGGGTCTAGCATCAAGCGTTTGGTGGTTGAGTATCTATGCAAGCCTCGTTTTTGCTTGTCATTAGGCCCTTGTCGTCAATATCATAGACCATGATATTACCAAAAGGCATCTCCAGCGTCTCAACATCTTCGTCCGATATACTTTCGATATATTTCATCAAAGCACGTAGGCTGTTGCCGTGTGCAACCAGTAGAACATTCTTGCCCGCAATTAATTCAGGGACAATCGTGTTCTGGTAGAAAGGCACGACCCTTTCGTAAACCATTTTCAGAGTCTCACCGCCTGGCACATGATGATTCCAGCCACGTCTGATGCCGTTGAACTCATCTTCCCCAACTAGGTCCTTCATCTCCCACTTGTTTTTGCCAGTGTATTCGCCATAGTCACGTTCGTTGATGGCTTCATTACGCTCAAAAGGAACGTCGAACTGCTGCGAAGCATTCAGTATACCTTCGAGTGTTTCTAGGGTACGTATCTGTTGAGAACAATATGCTTGGTCGACACGAGTCTCTAATCCTTTGAGCGCTAAGCCGAGCAGGGCTGATTCGTGAAAGCCCTTTTCACTCAAGTGGACATCTGTTAGACCAGTCCACTTGCCTGTTGCGTTCCATTCGGACTCGGCATGACGAGTAATCAATAGCTTACCGTAACTTGGCTTAGTTGGCTTAACCCTGTTGGGTGTTTCGCCATGCCAGTAGCTGATGATATTCTGGCAGGAAGTGCCGTTGATGCGGCCGATGGCCTCCTCGGTGTTAAAGGCATTGTGCGGCGCCAAAATGACGTTTGGCAGTTTATTTAGTGCCATCAGGGTAATACTCTGCTCGCCCGTTGAACTTGGCAGCTTATTACTACGGAGTAGAGCTACTTCTTCGTGCATATTAAACAGCTGCTCACCCTCGAGAACGTCTAGTGCGGCGCCAGCCAACTTATGCTCCATGAGGGCATCAGTTAGAGCCTTGGTGTCAATTAACTCACCTCGAGCTGTGTTTACGATTACTGCAGTTGGTTTCATTAACGCTAGCTTTTCAGCGTTTAGCAAGTGTTTGTTATCTGGAGTGAGTGGCGCATGTAGCGTAACTACATCGCTTTCTTTTAGTAGGTCATCAAGCGTTTTGTACTCGAAGCCCAGTGATTGTGCCAATTCATCGCGTGGGAATGGATCGAAGGCGATGACCCGCATCTCGAAGCCCTTGGCGATTTTGATGGAGTGTTGGCCAATGTGACCAGTACCAATGACGCCTAGCGTCTTGCCATTAAGGTCGGTGCCCATGAGCTTACTGACTTCGACTTCTTCGTTCAGGAAGTTGAGGCTCTGTGGCAGTTTGCGCATCAGGGCTAACATCATCGTGAAGGCATATTCGGCAACTGTTGCCTCACCGTAAGTTGGAACATTGACCACCGTAACGCCGTGCTCTTCGGCCGCCGCTAGGTCGATATTGTTGAAGCCCGTCGAACGACAAGCGATTAGTTTGAGCTTGGGTAGGCCTTCGATTATGGCCCTAGTAACAGTGCTAGTAACGAAAACAGATATAACTTCTGCCTCAGGGTTGAGGTTGTCGGTTGATACAGATTCTTCGATGAACTCCCAGCGGTGATCGGATTCCTGAATGCCCTCCGTGAGCTGCCGCTTATCCAGCTCAGAGGCATCATAAAAATAGATAAGTGCCATAGTCATATTATTGCATAAGCATAATCAATTAGGTAGGTGCCCTAGCTTAAACATAAGCCTTGTGAGAATATATGGGTATGAATATCAAGACTATACATGCAAGGCAGATTTTAGATTCTCGTGGTAACCCAACAGTTGAGGCTGATGTAACGCTTGATGGCGGCGCATTTGGCCGTGCAGCTGTTCCCTCGGGTGCTTCTACGGGTACTCACGAGGCTTGTGAGTTACGTGATGGTGATGCCAGCAAATATGGCGGCCAATCAGTTATGAAAGCAGTTGACGCTGTTAACAACGAAATAGCAGCAGCGCTTGTTGGCCATGCGGCCGATGACCAATTTGGTCTGGATCAAATAATGATAGATCTTGATGGAACACCTAATAAATCACGTCTGGGTGCAAATGCCATACTGGCTGTTTCATTAGCCTGTGCCCGTGCGGCGGCTGCCGAGCGTGGCCTGCCACTCTATAAGCATTTAAACGACATTGCAGGTAACCCAGAGATGAGTCTGCCAATGCCGATGATGAACATTGTCAATGGTGGCAAACATGCTCTTGGCGGTGCGGATATTCAGGAAGGTATGATTATCCCTCAGGGCGCCAAGACCTTTGAAGATGTTGTTCGTATGGGTAGCGAAATCTTCCACGCTCTGCAAAAGATTCTAGCCTCGCAACACTTATCGACTCAAGTTGGTGACGAGGGCGGTTTCGCTGTAGCCGTAGACAAGAATGCCGAGGTTCTCGAGCTCCTAAGATTGGCCACCGAACAAGCGGGCTACATACCAGGCGAAGATGTTTATTTTGCGCTTGATGTGGCCGCCTCGGAGCTATACCGAGATAATCAATATGTGTTATCGCGTGAAGACAAACAGCTAAGCTCTGTTGAAATGGTCGAATGGTACAAGTCTCTTACGGAGCAGTACCCCCTAGTTTCTATAGAGGACGGACTATCTGAAGATGACTGGGAAAACTGGCAAAAGCTGACTGAGGTGCTACCTGACGTGCAGCTAGTTGGTGATGATTTACTGGTGACTAATGTTGAACGCCTTAATAAGGCCATAGATATGAAAGCGGGCAATGCCATATTGGTCAAGGTCAACCAGATTGGTTCACTAACTGAGACTATCAAAGCAGTCAATACTGCCAAACAAGCAGGCTTTGGGGTTATCATTTCTCATCGCAGCGGTGAAACCGAGGACGTATTCATCTCTCACCTTGCCGTAGGAACAGGCGCAGGCCAGATTAAGACTGGTTCTCTGTCTCGCTCTGATCGTGTGGCCAAATACAACGAGCTCCTGCGTATAGCTGAAGCCAATGCTGAACTACCCTTGGCCCACCCGTTCTCGAAGTAAGGAAGACACTAACGAGCTTGCTAAAATAACTGTATGATGTTATTGTATGGTTAATCTTGGGTGGCGCAAGAAGCTTAAGCCTAGTATATGAGAAATCCTGAATCCTGGCGCCCCACTAATATAATCCCCGATGCAAATGGCCAATGGCGGCCTAATTTTGAGCATGTTGCACCGTGGTCTAGGCACGCCACCTCCCTTGAGTGTCCAGCATACGTTGATGTTCTGCAGCGCAACGTCAGCGGTGACCTACTTGACGTAGGCGCTGGTACGGTTCCCTATTATGGTGTTTACAAAGATTTGGCAAGTACGGTAACTGCAACCGATTGGTCTGAGTCGTCACATGATACATCTCATATTGATTCAATAGTTGATGCCAATGCGGGCCTGCCGTTTGCGGCTGAAAGTTTCGATACGGTCTTGCTGGCTGATGTACTCGAACACATCAAAGAGCCTCAGCGGCTCATGGGTTCGGTTAGCAGAGTACTCAGACCTAATGGCAAGCTAATTGTATTTGTTCCTTTCATGTATGGAGTGCATGAGGCTCCACATGACTACCATCGTTACACTAGATACGCCCTAGAAGATCTGTGTACTCGCTCGGGCTTGAATGTTCAAGAATTAGAAGCGTACGGTGGTGGGCCAGACATAGTCATTGATTTAGTTGAAAAGATGTCTCACGGCACGAAGTTCGCGAAGCCTTTAGAGCTGGTCACCAAATACGCTATCCTGAAGTCTGGTATTTATACAGCCGCTCAAGCCAAATACAAGGAACGTTTCCCGATTGGCTATACTATGGTTGCCCAGAAGCCGACTACTCAGGACGGCGCTGAATAGAACGCCAACCACTATCATAGTCAGCGATAGGAGCTACATGGCGCTTACGTACATAATTATCTTGTAGCTGACCCTTTGAATTACGGCGGCTATAGGCTATTACGTCAGCATTACCAATTCTTCTGGCAGTGTCTTGGCCTGCAATTATGCCAACAACCTGTTCTGGTTCGAGATTCTCAATTAGATAGCGCAAAGCCAGCATAGTATAGCCGTGCGATACTACTATCAGACTATCTTGACTATCGAGTTGCTTAGCGGCCTCAAGAACAACAGATACACGTTCAATTAAGTCTGTGAGAGGCTCGACCGTACCACCGAAATCGCTCTCCATGAGTACGTTTGTGGCGTCATCTAAAGGATAAGTTTGGGCTATAGCCTGCATCTCGGTAAACGGGACAGCTGATGATCGTTCGGCTAGATTATTTTGTGTGAGTATTAGCGCCGACAGGCCCATGTGCTGGGCTGTTTGCTGGGCTCTTTGGAGAGGCGACACCCAGACTTCATTATTGGCTAGAGGCATATCTTTCTGACGTGCTAACCACTCACCTGTTCTCGTACTCTCAACAATCCCTTTATCAGTTAGCGGCCAATCAGGGTCACCATTTTTGTCTAATGGAGCAGTGACGAGGTCATCAGAAGCATCTAGTCGGGCATTGCCCACGGACTGACCGTGTCTGACTAAGTAAAGAGTCTCTGGCCCACTAGACATTATCAATCTCAAGAGTACTATCGGTGCAGCTGCGCGCAGCAGTTAGGATTTTTTCTAAGTCGATTGAATAGTAGTTATTACGTGATTTACTCATCTTTTGACCGTTAGTGCTACTCAGCAATGTTGGACTAAAAATCATGTCCAAAACAGGTGGCTCTTGGCTAAAGTAGAAGCTGTACAATTTGCGCCTAATCTCCACGTCGCCTTCGCTGAAGTGATCTCCACCGCTAAGGGATAGCGGAAAGCCAAATATTTTCCAGCGGGCTGAAAACAGTGGCTTGTGGTACAGCCAGTAGGTGAAGTCTTGATACTGGCCTGTCGCTCTGTGCCGACATTTTTCACACTCAATACTGACGCTATCGTCTAGCCCAATAGCTGTATTGGTGTTGGCGTGGTGGCAGCTTGGACATACGGCTGACGCAAAGCAGGATATCTGGTTATTGGTTGGCCTACCCGAAGCTTCTACCATGATTTTCTTCAGCTCATCAGCCTGACGGATGGTTTTTAGGATGACCTGTTTCATGGCGGGATAATCTCTTAGCTCGGAATTAAATAAGGGTGTTACTTTTACCTTTGGAAAACGCCTGCTGACCTCGCCAACGGCCTCAGCAATCACCTTCCCCCAGTACGGTGCTACAGCTTCACCATTGTCCATGACTGAGTATTGGATAGTCGAGTCTAGAGGCTTAACATCGAATGTGTACTTATATATGTCTTCGCCCACCAAGGCGTCTTGCTCCCAGTCGTTGAGTGATAGGATGATCTCAATTTGTGGTGTTTTGCCCTGTCTTTGGAGCTCTTCACAGATCAGAATGGGGTAAGCCACAATCGCTAGCATATTACCTGCGTGCATTTCGTATGGCCTAATGCCTATATGAATTTTCTCGTCACCTTTTGCATCTTTGGCGAGTTGACGAATTCCATCGAGATAAAGATATGTTTTTGGCATTTTAGGCATTCCCTTCCAGAATATTTAGGACTTTTTTACCGAGATTAGATGTTACCTGTAAATCTTTGCGCTCAAGGGGGCGGGCCATCTCATACATTGCAATATACTCCATAATGACTTTTTGCCAATCACGTGTTTCGGCAAAACAACGGCCGTTAGCAGTAAGTGCAGCCCTCATGCCTGAGTCGTTCAGTATGGTGTGGATGGCTTTTGCCAGCTCTGATGAGTTACCTGCTTCAAATAATATTGATGATTCAGGTGTAGTGTACTCTCTTATGCCACCAACATCTGAGGCAATTAAAGGACAGCCGACGGCGTTTGCCTCGGTATTTACTAGGCCTCCACCTTCCGCAATTGATGGCACTACCGTGGCGGCTGCAGTTTTTAGCATCCCTATACCTTGCTGTAGCGAAACACGTCCCAAGAAATGAGTACGCTTTACATCTCTTCCTAGCAAATCAGCCGCTAATTTTTCGAGGTTTTGCCTTTCTGGGCCATCGCCAGCGATAACTAATTGAGTGTCGCCAGCCCTACCCTCAGCAATAAGTTGAGCGTAGGCTTTTATGAGCACGTCTATGCCTTTTGACTTCTCGAGGCGTCGCAGAGACATAATGAACGGCTCATCTATGCCATCAGGTCGCACGGCCTGGAACTGGTCATACGACTCAACATCTATGCCTACAGGCAGAACTTTAATTTTATCTTTGATATACGGAACGACTGCCGTGGCCAAATCCATCGTTGAGGCTGATACGGCGGTGTGGCCTAGGATGTTCCTGTATGCATCATGCATATAAGCTTCACCCTCTTGCCAAATCGTAGCGCTCTCTGGAGATTCGAGGTTAGGCACTTCGGATCCGACCACACTTGAGACAACTGGCTTGCCATGAACTGCGGCCAATAAGGTGCCAAACAGCGGCAGCGGACGGCGCATGCCGATGAGATGTACCACGTCGGCACTTTGGACCAAGTCAGGGTTGGCGGCAAAATATCGAGCAGTATCTAGTATCGCTGCCTCGGATATACCTGCTGGGACTCTCTGAACTTGTATCTTGTCTACTACTTCTGTTTCGGCAAGGGTATCGGGCCATCTTTTGGTGACCACGGACATTTCATGCCCCTGAGCGGCTAGTGCGTGTCCCATTTCGGCGGTCATGGTCTCAACACCGCCAATATGCGGTGCATATAGGGAACAGTGTGCCTCTATCTTCATATTTTTACTTCTTGCTGGCCACTAAGAAAATCTGGCCGTTCTCTTCGTCGGTTAACTGGCCTGTTTCGTAATTCACATAACGCACAGTGGCGTTAAAACCTGCTTGTTGTAGTAGGGATACAATTTCTTCGGTGTAAAAGATGTGTGAAGGCGTACTGACCTTCTCGCCATCTACGTTTCGTGATGCGGCGAAGTCACCAGTGTGGCTTGGGTCCTGCATTGCTATGGCTGTTCGATTGCGCAGGGCGGTTTCTGTGCCATACTGAGCAGCGTTGAACTGGTTGTTGACATCTAGGATAATGCGACCGTTCTCGCCAAGCAAATCGTAGACATTCTTAAGTGCCTGCAACCTGTTATCTTTGGGGACATGTCCAAGGACATTCCAGAACATTAGAGCGACGTCTGACTGGTGCATGGTCGGGTCAAATTCTTTTGCGCCAATATCGAGTACATAGGAGTTGGGGTTGACCTTTGAAGCGGCGGCTACCATCTGCGGAGCTGCATCTACAGATTTCAGCTGGCCATTTGTAGCCTGGGCTACGTGAATGCCTCTAACGCCGTCACCACATCCTATATCTAATATTTTCGGCGAGCCTACACCTAAATCGTTAATGGCATCAATTGCGAGATTTTCTATGGAATACAGATAAGCCTGTCTTTCGATGCGGCTAGCTTCGTACGAGGCCGCAAGGGCATCATAAAACTCGTTCGAAGATACTGTGCCTGGTATTTCGACCTCAGCCTCTGGGCCTATTAGTGATGCTTCTAGCCCATCGACTACTCTTGTGGCATCGCCCTCTGTCATCTGAGTATGCAGAGGTAGCATCAAAATACGAGTCGCTAATCTGCCTATGCCCTGGGAATAGTCTTCGTGCGGCGCTTTTTGGATATGGGCAAATTCAGTGATGGCAGGCATCGGGGTTTGACGGGCCTGTATACCCTGTTCCGAGAGATCTTTTACAGCCTTGGCGGCGATTTCGGGAGTATCTGTTACGACATAGTATCCGAACCAGCTCCTAGGCACATCATCTGGAATCGATACAGGAAGGCCTTTTGCCAGTGCCAACTCACTCATTTTTTGAGCAATTGCCGCTCGCTTGTCTAGTATCTCTGGTAGTCGATCTAGTTGTTGACTGCCCACGACCGCCTGAACTTCAGTCATGCGGTAGTTGTAGCCTAGTTCTATCTTGCTGAGCCAATTGGGATCGTTGACCCTACCCTGCTCTCGCATGGCTAACATTTTCTTGGCTAGCCCGTCACTATTTGTCAGGACCGCTCCACCCTCGCCAAAAGTAGTCATTACTTTGTTCTCGTGAAAGCTGTAGCACACAGCATCACTGACCTGGCCTACGCCAAGGCCTCGTTCTTCTTCGGCCAAAGCTTGAGCGTTATCTTCGATGATACCGATATGGGGGAAGTCCTTTTTGATTCGGGCCAATCCCTCGTTATCTACGGCATGGCCGAATATATGAGGTATGAGTATACCTTTTATCTCTGGATCGGCGGCTACCAAATCATACATATGGCTAGCATCTAGCTGCAATGTCTCTTCATCAACTTTGCCGAAGACTGGCGCACATCTCTCCTGTAACAATACATTTGATGTCGCAATGAAACTAAGTGGCGAAGTAATAACCTTGTCGCCATCTTTCCAGCCCATGCCCATGACGGCTAGGTGCAGAGCCGTGGTGCCATTCGACACCGCCACTGCATGTTCCATACCAACGGTGGCTGCTAGTTTATCTTCAAATTTGCCAACTTCTTGACCACGGGTGTATAAGCCGTTATTGGCAACCACAGTAGTAGCATTGTGCAGTTCCTGCTCGGTGACCTCTGGTTTATATAGTTCGATTGGTTCAGCCACAGTAAGCCTCCTTTATAAATGCGCAAGCCTCTTCGAGTGTGTCGAAGCGGGCGTGCGAATGGTAGTTGAGCCAGTAATCCTTTTCGTGAGCATCGCCAAATATAACAACTAGTTTATCTTGTTCATGGGCGTAGATGACTTCCATTGCCGTACCAATCATCGAGGCGTTATCAAAGGTGTCATTCACCAATACAACATCTGATCGTCTAATGTCTCGCTTATCTCGATGTATGGCTATGCGTGGATCTGGGAGAGTTTCTTTTTCTTCTCGGCCACGTAGGGCATGAACTGTTTCGGCGTGAGGGGACAGTAATTTTTCAGCGCGGACACGCCAGCCTAAAGATTCTTCTCGAGGTAGACCGCGAATTGGGCCAGACAAAAACACATAAGTCATAGCAACTTCTCCGATGCTGTGTTACATATAAAAATAGCACTGTCCCTCAAGCCAGTGTCTAGGCAGGATTATAACCCATTTTGTCGAAATGACAATATAAAAGTAACCATATTTGCGGAATAGTCACTTTTGTGTAATAATTCGCGCATATGGGAAGTCCAGAACGAATGAACCAAGGTCTATTTGTAGCAGATGAGGAACCGAACCAAAGGCGCATGCTTAGTGCCGCCGAGGCTGCACCCGATTCAGGCAATCAGATGATTGTCGAAAATATCTCGGGTGACTACTACACTGACCTTAGCCTGACTATTCAACCAGGCACAAATACGATAATTATTGGCGATAACGTTAAGGCTCGTAAAGAGCTTATACACGATTTGGCCCACCCCAAAGCTGTTGGTGGCAATGGTACTGTCAGATTGCCTCGGGGTACAAGAGTAGAGTATGTCACTCCATCAGCAACTGATGTGGCCGACCCTGAGATAACTCTAAAGGACTTTTTCTTTGAGGCTCGTGGTATCAATGGGGTTGAAGCGCAAATTGCTGCTCTGTGGGAGAAAGTTGGCGCTAATCCAGATGATGAGGCCGCAATGGCAGAAGCTGGCAACCTTCAGACGAAGTTCGAAGAAGCTGGCGGTTGGGAGGCTGAACGTGAGATTGGCTTCTTGCTCGAAGGTCTAAATGTAGCTGGTAATGCTCATGACCAAATTGGGCTTGAGACTAAGCTTGGCCACATGAGTAGTGGCCAGATATCTAAGGCTATCATTGCTAAGGCACTATTTTCGCGAGCGGGTGTGATTGTTATGGACGACCCCTCCGTTCACCTAGATGTTTATTCCAAGCAGTGGCTAGCTGATTACATTAAGTCATCAAATCAGGCGACAATCATCGCTACCTCAGATATGGAGTTTGCCACTCACATTGGTGACCGAGTAGTGGAGATTCTCGATAGCAAACTAGCCCTAAATATCGGTACGAACCTTGATAACTACGGTGTTGAGCGTGAGAAACTAATTAACAATTGGCTTGATGTAGCTGGCCGCCGCAAAGAAGAAATTGATGCTCTGGCTATTCAGATTCGTGACTTCTACCGTCCCGCTGCCAAGAAGACTGATAATATGGCTCAGGTATTGCGAGCCCAAGTCTCCAAACTCAACCGCATGACTGCTGAATACGAAAAAATGCCTGGTAAAATCTTGATGGACTCTAAGCAGCGTGAGCAAAAACCTCGTACTTTTCAGGTTGGCGAACAGTCTGGCAACGATGTATTCATTGCCGAAGGCATGGATATTATGTATGAGAGTGATGACCCAGAGCGTGATGGGACCATCATTGAAGTGCCTAAGCTAGGTATCTACAAGGGTGATCGCCTTGCCGTAATCGGCAACAACGGTAGTGGCAAGAGTACGCTTATGCGTGCGATTGCGGGTGAAACGCAAGACATGCTCGTTGAGGGTGCCACCAAAAAAGGCCCATCAGTCGAGACTGGGTACTACTCCACAACAACTACATTGCCTGCCGAGGATATGCCTCTGCGCCAGATTCTTGGCCGTCACACTCGTGATGCTATGGGTATACTAGCTTTCTGGGGCTTTGACCGAACTGAAAACTACGATACAAAACCTGCTGACTTACTAGATCGTGACGAAATTGCTCGTGCTCAATTTGCCCTACTCATGGCCAAACACCCTAACCTTTTGATGCTTGATGAACCTACCGCTTACTTGACACCAAGCTACCAGGACAAACTAGTTGATGCTGTTAAAGCATATGATGGTACCCTGATGGTGATTTCACATGACCCTGCGTTCTTGGCTAAACTTGGCCTCAAGGGTCGCATTGTGATGCCTGGCGCTAAGCGCGAAGATTTCTAATATTGTAGACCTGATGTGGCTATATCAGACAGGCGCTGAGTAATTTGGCTTAGTGAATGAGCGGCGGCCACTCTGTATTGTTTGATTAAACTTTGCATATTTGGGTCGTCTGCTATCGCTAGTGTCTTGGTACTGGCTTGAGCGATTTTATTGTCGATGTCCTCAGTCATAAGTAATTTGTCTATCTGTTCTGACCAAAAATCCAGGGCTTCAGCTTCTGTTGGTAATTCGGCCATCTTGTGGTGGTTTTGTATTAGGCTAAGAGCAGGACACCACTGTTCAGGTTTTTTACCCGTGGCCTTGGACAGCTCCACTATCAGCTGGTATTGGCTCTGATTGGATGGTAGGCCAAAAGCGATGTTTTTACCCAAAGATATTGCTTCCAGAAACGAATTGCTGCCGCCGTTAAGAATAATTGCCCGACAGCTCGATAAGTGGCTGAGGTACTCATCTTTAGTAAATGCCCTAAAGCTCACGCCTGAGAGCAGCGGCTCAATTTTGCATTTTACTGATTCATTACCGACTATTGTTAGACTTTTCGGAGTAATAGATGAGTTCACTAGCGCTGCTAGTATGTTGAGGTAGATATCATGATTTGGCTTGTAGAACGGCGTGGTGAAGCCATTGAGAGAGACCAATATTTCATCACTCTGTGAAGCATTGCCCCTATTTGGGTGTTCCGTGGGGCTTACGAAGTATTCAATGTTGGTGCCATTATGGAAATTATCCAGATGCCATGGCAGCACACATCTAAATTGATAATCTGCCGTATCATACTCCTGTGGTCTATTGCGCCAGAACCAATATAAGCCATCAATCAGTAGAGTTTTTAGGCCTAACTCTCTGGCAGCCAAGAGTGCAAAGCGGCTCATCACGCTGACTACGAGAGTGGTGTTATTATCCAGTGGCTCAAAGGCTTGCCTAAGGTAGTCAATACTGCGAGGGTCATCAACTGTCATGAAACTGACTCTAGGATGACTGAATAGGTAGTCATTTTTGCCGCTAGACATAACGGTGATTCTGAGGTCTGGCCTTTTGTCGGCTACACCCTTGGCAACCGAGAAAGTTCTGGACATTGGCCCAAAGCCGAAGTCATTGGATACAAAAACTAGATGGCTATACATTATCTACCTCAGTGTATTTGTCGCGGAAATAGAGGAATTTGTCGTACATATACGAATTAATACTTTGCTGTTGCCTATCGGGGTAGCTGAGTATGTAGTGAGCAGCGTCGTTAATGGCGGCATACATCACCCATTCACGAAGGTCATTAAGTTTAATCTTTGATTGGCTCTCGTAGGCTTCTATGAAACAGTTGAATTTATCAATATCAGGAGTGGCGGTACCTTCAGCAAAAGACCACTCCATTGCCGCATGAGCAGCATCTTTTACGTAGAACGGAGATGCCAATGCGTAGTCAAAATCTATAACCCCGACCAGCTCCTGGTCGCTATCAAAAAGAACATTTTGAATTCTGTAATCATTGTGCAGGATCGTAATCGGGCCTGCTGCATCGGCAATTTTTTCAGCGTAAAAATCCTTTGCCCATTTTAGGTCAGCGGCAAAAAGGTCTTTATTGTTTGCATCTTTGAATTGTCCGCCCCTAATAGCTTCGGACAATTTATCAATGTCGGATGTTATATCTGCCCACCACGTGGTGTTATGCTCCCTGGCAAATTCTTTACCGAACTCGTGTATTGTGGCGAGCTGCTTGGCGGCCTGTTCAATCTGGTGATTAGACACATTTTGAATGTCAGTCGGCTCATGGTCAATGTATTTGAATAAAGCTACCGGGTACTCTTCTGACCCTATCTCGATAGTTGTGGCTAGTTTAACCTTAGCTACGGGAATATGGTTATTTTCTAAAAAGGATATGAATGCGGTCTCGGTCTCGACTTCGCTAAGGCGCTTGTTGAGACTTAGGCGGATGATTATTGTGTTATCGGCGTCTAGAAATACCAGGTTATCTCGGCTCGATGAAATCTGCCTGATATCACTAGACCACTTAGACAAACTATCACTATCTTGCAAGTGCTTAATTACATCTTCAACATTTAGTTGAGTATTTTTGTAATTCATGGTTTTAATTATACGCTAAATAACATATACTCTCATCAAAGAATACCGATAAGTGCCATGAATGTACATCTTATAGATTCAACATTACGGGAGGGCTTTCAGGCTTCAGCCGAAAGTATTTTTCGTAACGATGAAGGTCCCTTGCGTTATCTCGGTATGGTTGCAGGAACGGCGGCCGGCCTTGTCGATCGGTTTGAAACTTATATGCCTGGTCCGTGTATCTCAGACAAAACTTGGGCGCAGCTTGTTGATAACCACAGAGATAATCTTCAGGTCTATGTAGGTGTAACTCATAACTTTGACATCTCCGAACGACCTGAGCTTGAGGATGGGCCCTGGAAAATGCTCTCAACCACTCTAGTTAGACATGAGCAAGACGATATTGCCAGAGATATCGGTCGTATTAAAAGGCATATGGGAAACACTGCTCTACGAGTGGGTGTCGAATGTGCGGCCTCGATGACCGTACCTGAAGTGGTGAAGCTCGTTAGGCGGGTTGCTGATAATGATAACGTTAAGATTGTTAGCCTAAACGACTCCAATGGAGTAATGAACAATGAATGGTTGCGCCAATTCTTTGGTGTATATGACGCCAGTAAGGTCCCCAATATAGACCTTGGCTTTCATGTACATAATGGCAAGGCTCTTGCCGCTAGAAAGAAAATAAAAACCGCACTCGAGCTTGCCGAGCAGTCAGGCATAAATACAATTGAAATCGATGCAACGGCCTATGGCTTGGGCGACCACAGGGGCATACTATCAACTCTCGAAGCGGCTAAGCTCATTGGCTATAATCTAAGATCAGATTTGCGTGAGGCCTTGGCCAAGGCGGGTGTGGAGATGTTTGCTCGTACTGCCAGGCCTAAGGCCAGTATTGACATAGCGAGGTCACACTACGATGACTACGGTCGCCTTCGCCGAGAGTACATGGAGTAACCTAAATTGATGACCATAGATTATCAAACACTTCCTTCTGTAGGTTAGCAATGCCTGCATTGTCAATTACGATTGCCGACAAGAAGTTTGTCTCGTCCATAGTTATAAGCGCAGTTTTGTGGCCGTATATCAGTGTATAACAATTTGGGCCTTCACCACGTTTAGCCTTTAGCCAGCGTCGTTCGCTCAAGGCATCTCTGGAGCCGCCCTCACCTACGGCTATAACATTTACGCTTATCCCCGCTGATATTCGGCGCTGCGTGAAGTTGGGAAAGTTGTGGTATATGTAGGCCCTTACCTTTTTGGTCGATATAACACGATAATGTTTGGTCGGTAATTTTTGACAAGTGGCTATGACATCTCTTAGGACAGCAGCCACACCTTCGTGATCTTCGAACACTGTAGCAATCGAATTGCCCTCTGTTTTTACTTCTTTCGGCAGGTGAGCAATATATGCAGCGGCTAACTGTTCAGCAGCTAATGCTTGCTGTTGATATTCCTTGACGAGCTCCAAGATTGTCTGCGGATTAGTGCATGTATAGCGCCGTTGTTTGCCTACTTCTATCGATCCGACTAGCCCTTTTGAGGCCAAGCTTTTGATAGATTCGTATATGCTACCCCGATTTATGCCAGTTATTTCGGCTAACTGCCTGAGACTACTCCGAGGTGCCTCAGCCAAGGCCTCGTAAACTCTCTTGTCACGATTGTCTAAGCCGATTGTCGAAAAGTCGAAGTCAGTGTTCATGATTTATAGATTGATTCTAAGACTATACTAGCATAATTGTCAAAATTTTTTGGCCACATTGGGTACAAAGAACCGTGCCTATATCATATAGTTCAAAAGTTCGTATATCTTAAATAGTTTGGAAATTATGTCAGAATCAAGAAATACTATTCCTACTCCTGCTCAATTCGTAGGTTTTGAAGGGGCATTTGCAACCAGCAAGTCATCTATGTGGCTTGAATCTGAAATTGGCGCACTACTGCCCCAGCTAGATCCAAGACACAATGGAGCGCCAATAGACCATGAACAGGCCAACGCAGCGGCTTGGTCGAACCGACACGCCCAAGTTGTGTCAGTCCGCCAGACAGACGAGGGCCCAAAGCTGGCGGGCATAGCTAATCTATCTAAGTCAGCTTGGTCATACTCACCAGAGGGGCTATTGCAGCCCAAGCCGATGGTCTGGCTTGGTAGTTTTGTAGTGGCAGAGGCCTTTAGGGGCGCGGATGGCCGTAATGGCCAGACAGGTGCCACTGTAGCGTCTGAAATATGGTCAACGATGCGTTCATGGAGTCAGGAACGTGGCGTAGATACTATGCAGTTTATGACCGAAGAAGAACGTGGTGCGGCTGTCGCTTATTATCGAAAGATGGGTGCAAGGGTTATTGGCTCGGCTCGGCTTTGGGATGTTCCGCTAGATGTGGCTGATGAATCACCTATGCCCTGGGAGACAAGAACGAGAGGCGGCTTTGACATGTATGAAGCTTTCCTGGGTAGAGTCGGACTAGTCTTGCATGGTGGTGACCCCGAGCGTCAATCTAACGAAGTAGCTAACTACGCCAAAGCTATAGGCGCTAAAAGTGCTCAAATGATCAGTACTGGACAAGATGCGCGGCTAGACGGTGATGGCATACAAGAACCTAGTCAGGAGCTGCTGCTGACAGTTGATTGGGCAGAGCATGAACGATAGCTCGGCCCAAAAACACCTTAGGTCTTTCTTGGGTTCAGGGGCATCTGATGCTAGTATCCGACGGCTTCGTGGCGGTGAGGTCAATGGCACTTGGCTAGTTGTACATAAAAACAAAAAGTACATACTGCAAAGACTGAGCAGCGTCTTTGGCCATACGGTTATCGACGATATGGAAATTATCACCACCGAACTCAGGCGGGATCTGTGGATTATGCCGACACTAATAAAGACACTTGGCAGCCACAGGAATTATGTCGAAGACTATCACGACCCCACTTTTACCTGGCGTCTAATGACGTTCATTGAATCTGACGGTTCGATTCCAGAAGTCGGCAATAACCTGCTCTCCTCTATGGGCCTAATATTAGCTAGACTACACCGTTCTTTGTCCGCTATAGATTACGAGCCAACCTTTAGGCTGGCGCATTACAGGGATACTTCATACCATTTAATCAAGCTGCGTCGTCTGTCTAAACTAATGAGCATCGAGTCTGATGTTTCGATGACTACCAAAATACTCGAAGCGTGGCGGTCTACTCCCACTCTACCACGCGGTAAGCGGCAGCTAATTCATGGTGATCCCAGAATGGCCAATATGCTCTTTATGGACAAGATGCCTTTTACGTTCATTGACTGGGATACTGTTATGAAAGGAACGGTATGGATGGATATTGGTGATATGATTCGTTCCCTCGTTGAGGCAAGTTTGGTTCCTGCTAATAATTTTCGTCTAGATAAGTCGGCGCTGACAAGAGTCTGCGCAGGCTATTTTGAGGAATTACCCAAAAACGGCACCCTCGATAGATTTATTCACTCTGCCCTGGATGCGGCAGGACTAATAAGTCTGGAGCTAGCGGCGCGGTTTATGAATGATATCGTGGAAGACTATTACTGGTCCTGGGATACAACTAAGTTTGTTTGCAGGGCTGACAATAATCGTTCACGAGCCAACGAAACATGGCGTGTGTACGAGCGAATCTGCAAACTAAAAGGAGAACTAGATGATTAAAGTAATTGCTTTCGATTTTTTTGATGTTTTGCATACTGACCCGCAGCGGGCTTGGCTAGATGAGTATGGATTTAGGCGAGAGGGCGGCTTTGCTGATGTTTCGGACATGCTCGACGAGGGTAATATTGAACACGAAGAATATTTTAGGCGTTATGCCGAACTTAGTGGTAAACAACTCGATGAGATTAAGGATTTCTACTCCTCTACCTCGGTGAATAATGACATGGTGGAGCTTGTGAAAAGCTTGCATGGCAACTATAGGACCGCTCTAGTTTCGAATGCGGCACCAGAGGAGGTACGGCCACGCCTCAAGCGTCATGGTCTTGCTGAGCATCTGGATGTAACAATAATTTCCGGTGAAGTCGGTACGCGCAAGCCATTTGCTCCAATCTTTGAGATACTAATCGATAAAGTCGGCGCTAAGCCGCAAGAGATACTATTTATCGATGACAACCCCCACAACTGCCGTGGTGCTGCCAAACTAGGTATTAGGACGCATCAATTCAAAGACCACGGCAGTCTAATCCGTGGCCTAATGAATATGAACTTAGTTGATGACCAAGCTATAGCGCTATGTTAGATGAGCTTTCTGTCTTCATGACATCATCCATGCCTTTGGCGGGCATTGGTACGGCTGGTCCCATTTTGGGGTCGTTCTCGTATACATAGACTGATTGGTCGTAACAGACTTTGCCTGATGGATGGCTACTGGTGTCGATGTAACTACCCATATCGTAGGCATTATTTGGTTTTTGGCCTGTACCTTTCGACTTCTTATAGTTAACGCAAAGTTCATATTTGTAGACTTTACTGCTCTGTTCTGGTGCAGGATAAATGGCTAGTTTCTCAGTAGCCTGCGCACTAGCTGTAATTGTGTTTTGGTCACTCACGCCCTTTTGACTGAACTCAACCATACCTTTATCGATTAGGGCTTTAGAGTTCTTTTGGTAGTCGTCAAACTTTAGGTCCTGGAGCTTCTTGGGAAAGTCCTTGTTGGTGCTTATGTAAGCACTAATAGTGTTGCTCAAGCTTGGTAATTGGCTCTCGATAAATCTGTCCTGTCTGTTAGCGATACTGGCCTTGAGCGGTCCGAAGCCTGCGGCAAGTAGCGCCACTAAGAGCACCGCAGCAACTATAGGTCTGAAGAAACGCATGACTTTCCAGGGTGCATCCAGACCCGTTATCCTGAGGAACATTAAGGCAGCTAGCTTGGATACGATTACAAGGCCAATAATTACGGCCCAGAGTTCCTTGGTATCTGTATTTATGTCGGTCAATACTCTGACCAGAGTTGTAATAGCACCAACGGCAGTACCTAGACTGACCACAAACGCTATAACCGCATGGATTGACATAACAACGGCGGCAAAGCCTGTTTTGTGTTTGGGCTCGACTTTGCGGTATTGACGGTCAACAAAGAACGTAGTGCCAGCCAGACAGACGAGCGCCGTCATGGCGTAGGCTATATCGCTATAATCTGAAGCATTGGCATTCTTGTTGACAAAGTACATCAATGTCGGCATCAACACTACAGTAAAAGCCCCGAGTGTCAGCAGCCAAGCCACGTAAGTCAGCCACTGCCAAACAACTGCATTAGAAGCAGCAGGTTGAACTACAGCCTCCTTCTTTTTAAGCGCAGCACCTTTCTTCATAGAATCCCCTTAATTAGTAATTTAATTGTATCACCAATTTTTGGAGTTTTTGTAAACTACTTATGGTAGGGATAGCCACTGTTTATGGTGCTGGACCTATATAGCGTTTCGGCCGTCACGACCATAGCCAGATCATGCGGTAGGGTCAGCTCTGACAGACTTAGCTCGTAGTCGCACTTATCGATAAAATCTTCAGGTAGACCCTCTGGCCCACCAATAATAAATGCCAATTCTTGACCATGCTGAGCTTTAGTTTCCAAAAATTGCGCCAGTCGCTCGCTAGAAAGTTGTTGGGCGCCTATAACCATCGCCACTCTGAAGCAGCCTTCGGTGGCGCTCAGAAGCTGCTTGGTGTCATAGGCATACTTATCCTGAACATGCACTATTTTGAGACTATGCAACTTAGATAGCCTAGCGGCGTAATCTCGCCAACCTAATTTTGCGTACTGTAGCTTGGGCTCGCCAACAGTGACCAATCTTATCTTCATAGCTCTATGATGGCAATATTATGAGAATGTCGCAAGCGTAGCGTTTTGCCTCGAAAATAGTCGTTTATGGCTCGTTCGACACCCGGGAGAGCCTCCCTTTGGTAGTCATCGACCAATATCACTCCGCCGCTACTCACAGCAGGTACAACTAATCTGAGCGAGGCAATTATCGATTCATAGAAGTCACCATCAAGGAACGCAAAACTGATCGGACTTGGCATATCACTTGGGGTCAGGTCGTTGAACCAGCCCTTGTGAATGATTGGCGGTTTTAGATTGGCGCGCTCAAAATTCTTGACTAGTTGTTTGCGTGAAACAGCCAGTTCGCCTGCCTTGAACTCTACGCCTGCGGCGCTAGTATCGGCGGACGTCTTGCTGGGGAGGCCTTCAAATGAGTCATATACATGGAACTGCCTTAGGGTAGACTGCTGTTTCTGGTCAAGCAGTCGCCTTATAAATAAGCTGGTTGTTCCAGAGTAGCAGCCTAGTTCGACTATATGGCCCGCCACACCTTTGTCTAATACTTTCTCAAGTGCTGTCCACACCACAGCAATGTCCTCACTGGACACCTGGTCAGAGATGATTGGAAAGCCTCTAAACTCAGAGCGCATTGATAACAGTGACTAGCTCGCGAGGCGTTATTTCGGCCTTAACTAGGTAGCCATCGGCCTGCTTCTCGATGGCACTGCGGATATCTTCTCGCTGGTCTAAGTTGGTAGTAATAATTACCTTGCCACTAAACTTCGGTGTAATTGAGGTGTCCCTTAGTCGATTCAGTACCTCTATGCCTGTAATTGTCGGTACCATGATGTCTAGTAGTACTACGTCAAATTGATCGGTCTGTGCTAATTCAAGACCTTTTTGGCCGTCAACCTCTACGGTTACGGTGTAGCCTGCTCGAGTTAAGGCGCGTACATATAGCTCGCCGATGAAATGTTCATCTTCGATGCAAAGTACTTTTTTGCCAATAGGTGTGGGTGATTCGTAAGTTTGGGCCATGTTTTATTCTCTATAAAGTGAGTGGTTTTTAATCCAGCCGTGGGCTGTTCGGACGATATTACTATTATTACTGTTTTTGTCCGCAGAGCCAAGCTCACTATATGGAATTAGCGTAAAACCAAAAGTGCTACCTTGGCCTTCTTTGGACTGAACCCATATCATACCACCATGGGCGCTAACAATCGCCTTACATAGGTATAATCCCATGCCAGTACCGCCAATCGAGCTTTTGTTGCGAAAGTCTCGGTAGAATTTGTCGAATATATTGGCCATGGCTGTCTCGGGCATGCCAACACCAAAATCGCGTACACTGACTTCGACTCGACCCTCCTGGGTCATATAAGCCCTAACCTGTATCTCTTTGCCGTCACCGCTGTACTTTATAGCATTGTCAATTAGATTGCTTACGACTTCATCAATGCTAACAGTATCAACGCCAACAGTTGGCAAGTTTTCGTCGACCTGTAGAGTGACCTTTATGCCCCTAATCTGAGCTCGCAGTACCATGTTGTTGACGGCGGTCTGGAGGACTGGGCCAACCTTTTCTTCGTGAAGCTTGAGTGTTAGCTGATTATTTTCGTACTTGGCTACATTTAGAATGTTGGTTGTAAAGGCGGCTAGCTGCTGAGCGGCTGCTTTCATTTTGTGCATGAAATCAGTCAACTCGGGGTTGAGCTTGCCCTCAAGCTCCTCCTCGAAGGCCTCAATGTAGCCTCTTAGCAGGGTCAGTGGGGTGCGGAGTTCGTGCGCCGCTAACGCCACAAAGCTCATAGCCTGTTCGTCCTGAGAGTACTGATGTGTTCGGTCGAACAACACTAACATAACCTCAAAGCCCGCAGGATTATTCTTGTTGTAGTAAGCTACTAGATCGAAATATAGATCTAGCTTTTGTTCGGGCAAATTTAACTTGACTCGCTCCCAAGTGCGGGTGGCAGTAACACTGTTTTTGCGCGCATCGCTTAGCCAGCTGTCTAAGGTGTTATTGTCGCTGAACATCATGTCCATGACAGTATAGATACTTAGCCCTCTTACGGATCCATAATCGGTGTGCAGATAATTAAGCAGACTGTCATTGGCAAACAGGACTGACATATCTTTGTCCAAGACCAGTAGAGGTAATGGCAGGCTGTTAGCCACAAAGCTTGATTTGAGGTCGTGCTTAGCCTTGTCGGCTATCTGTTCGACTTCCTCTACCACGCTTGCAATTTGGTATACCTGGGCGGTTAGGATAGTGGCAAATTCTCTACCAAACCACACATTGCGAACGTCGGGTGCAGGTATGCTAGATGTCTTAGGCGCGGTATGTAGTATGGCCTGCCATATGTAGCGAATCGGACTAACTAAATATTTGGAGCCTATCCAGGCGAGTAGTCCTGATATCAAGATAGACCCACCAATACTGGCGATTAGCAGTTTGGCGTCAGATGATGCTGAATCAGGAAAAATGTATGTATGTATGGCCAGATACAGCCCAACCAGCAGAACACTATTCGCAATTAGGATTACGAACAGGCTATTGCGTAGTTGTGATGTATATTTTTGAATATGGTCCATTTACAGATTACTGCTAGGGCTTGAAGCTCACCCTATCAGTCCCACCTATGACACTTACCCATGTTTGGCCAGGGTTTAGTTCGATTGTCTTGCCATCAGCTTTTTTGAAGGTTATTTGGGCATCTTCGGCCGTTTTTTCCCAAGTACCTTCCTCGACAATACCATTTTGGAATATATAGACATGGCCACTGCCGATTGTCTTGTAGGTTGTATATATGCCGTTAGCACCTTGTGATACTACTAGGCCAATAACTACCTTGGGCGCCAATTGCTGGCCACTTTTGTCGTCCTTGTGAACTTCGCCACCCAAAGCTCGAAGGTAGGTATTGGTTGTTGGGTCATAATCATAGTGCGGGTTATAGATTGGGCTGGAAATATTAAAGTCAATTGTTCTAGCTGTTACTTGGGCGGCGGGAGATTCTTTTTGGCTATGCACGAATCCCTTAAAGTTACTTGTTCCCCAACCCTTGCTGGTCTGTAATTCACGCAGTTTTTGAATATCAGAGTACATATTATGTGGCGCAGGTCGGCTACTAACACGCCAGTATTGATTTGGATTGAAGAATTGGTCAAGGTCTTTGCCGCCAGCCCCTCTAATCATGGCTAATGCCTCACCACTACCACCAACGTGGGCGATTGGCGCATCAAAGCCTTTGGCCCATTGAATGTAGTATGGGCGCACGCTGCGGACGGGACCGACATAGTCAGGTGTTTGATCCTGAAATAGCGTAAGATATCGGGTGATGCCACCTTCTGCAACTGCTTCAAAGACGACCCCTGCCTGCATTAAGCCTGACTGTGGCCGAGCGGCACGACTATTCTCGATCATAACTGCGGTAACGGGGTGCTCAGATATGGCCTTATCGACTACCAAGCCTGTTAATTCTGATCTGTAGACGATAGGCTTGGGTGGTTCCTGCTTGATAGCCTTGAATACCCTAGTTGGCATTGGTTCATTGGATGGGTGAGCTATGACGTACCCCACAATAGCCAGCGCTATTATTAGTAAGGATACACCTACTCCAAGCAATATCTTTTGCTTTTTACTTCGGGACATTATCCATTGATGAATCTTTTGGAACAGCCCAAGATCTGGTGCTGTCTTGCTATCACTATTCATATTAACTATTGTAACAGTGCTTGTGCTTGATATGCCAGCTATTTAGTCTCGAGCGCTGGTAGCATCTGGTTAATCCTACGCAGTACCGTATCTTTGCCGAGTACTGCCATAGTCTCAGCTAGTGGCGGGCTAAACGGAGCCTGGGTAGTGGCGATACGAATTAGGCTAAAGAGTATACCAGGTTTTTGGTCTGTATCGGTAAGGAGTTGATTGAGCGCTTCCTGAAGACTAGCGGCATCAAAGTCGCAGCTGGCGATCTTGTCACGGCTAAGCCTCAACAAGTTATCCAGTTGGCTATTATCTAGCTTCTTGAGCTGTTTGTTATCCGTTATAAGGCTCATGTCGAGTGGCAGATCCTCAAAGAAGAAGCTTGTTAATTCTGGTATCTCGGCAAAGTATTTCAGGCGTTCCTGAATGAGGCCTAAAACCTGTTTTTGGTAGTTGTCGTCGTAACGTGTGGCGCTCTCGGGCCAGTAGCCATTGGTGCGTTCGAATAGCTGCTCTATATCCATTTCACGAATAAAGTGGCCGTTCATCCAGGTTAGCCGCTGTTCATCAAACTGCGCACCGCTACGCTGCACTCTATCTAGGCTAAAATTCTTGACTAGTTCGTCACGAGTATATATCTCCTGCTCTGTGCCATCATTCCAGCCCATGGTCGCAATAAAACTCAGTAGCGCCTCTGGTAGAAAACCATCACGTACATAGTCCAGCACATCCTTGGCGCCATCGCGCTTGCCGAGTTTCTTTTTGCCGCCAGGTGCCATGATATGGGGCATGGTGGCCATCTTTAGAGGCTCAAGCCCCAAGGCTTCGTATAAATTAAGATAATTAGGCACGCTAGCTATGAACTCTTGGCCTCTGATGATATGAGTGATTTCCATCTCGGCATCGTCAACAATATGAGCAAAGTTGTAAGTTGGATAACCATCAGATTTCATTAGGATAAAATCATCAATTACCTCTGGGCCAGTCGATAAATCGCCCATAACTTCATCATGCCATGAATATGCCTTGGGGTCGGATTTGAACCTAAGCGGCTGTGAGCCATCCCAAACTGGCGGGTTTTCGGGGCGGTGATTTCTGTAGAGGAACGGCTTCTTATCCTTGTTGGCTTGCTCCCTGAACGCTTGAACCTCTTCGGATGTATAGGGATCAGCGTAGGCCCTGCCCGAATCAATAAGTTTTTGGGCCCACTGGCGATAGTTGACTAGGCGTTCACTCTGAACGTATGGGGCAAACGGTCCGCCGACGTCTGGGCCCTCATCGTATTCGAGACCTAAGGTCCTAAGGCTCTTGATTAGATGTTCACGTGAGCCCTCTACTTCCCTTTTCTTGTCAGTATCCTCAAAGCGCAAGATAAATTTGCCGCCAGATTGGCGCGCTAACAGCCAAGCAAATAGTGCAGTACGGATTCCGCCGACATGTAGAAAGCCCGTCGGACTGGGCGCAAAACGTGTTCGTATATTCATGCGCCTAATTATAGGCTAAAAATTGCTGTCCGATAAGTGTTATATGCTGCTGGCAATGCGGGCGACATCAACCGAGCTGAGGTTGGCGTTGTTATCTAGTGTGTACTGGACACCGCCAGACACCCAAGATGATGAGTCATGATAGTAGTAAACTGTGCGGCCTGAATCGCTGATGATTCGATCTGGATCGCCCTTTGTACTGCGTAGCTGAGCTAGTAATGCTGTACTGCTTAGATCTGAAGTAGACTGAGTAATCTTGTAGGATGATTTGCCTGATGCGTAGGTCATTTCTACCTTATTTTTGGAGGCAGTAATACCATTAGCCAAACTATAGCTGTTGTCTGGTGAATAAGCGGGGTTGTTGACCCTAAAACCAGCCTTGGCAGAAGCTACCTGAAGCTCTATCTTGGGCATGTTGAGGTAGGTTATGAAACTGCCTACAACTAAGATTGCAGCTATGCCCGCCAATGCACTTTTCATACGGTCATGACGTAGGTGACGCCTGTGCCTAGTTACATCAGAACTGTGATGAACGGCAGCCTTTGACATTGCTTGCTCAAATAGCTTAGTTGCCTCTGAGGTATGACCTTTAGCATGTGCAGATGAATGAACTTGGACTGCGGCTTTCTGATGAGCGTGATGAGCTGCCACGACAGCCACGCTACGGTCGGATTTGCTGAACCGCTGAATATGGTGGCTCTTGTGCACGCTCTTGGCGTGTAGCATACGTGCGGGGTGAATTTGACTAACTGATACTTTCTTTTGCAGTGGCTTGGCGACTTCTTGGGCCGTTTTGGCCGCTACTTCGGTGACCTTGACCTTTGTGATTTTGGGCTTCATCTGATAGTCGGGTTTTTTGACGGCCTTCCTCACTAGAGTCTTGGAATGCTGAGGAGTATGGTGTTGGAGGTGGTGAATCTGTCTGACGCCCTCCATACTGCGCTGATGTGCAGGTGTAATGACTTGGCTACTTAGGGCATTGCCGAGTACTAACACTTCATCACGATTGCGGCGCTTGGTGACATCACTAACTATAGGTCTAACATCTCGTCCATTAGAAACAACAGCTTTAATGCGGCTAATGCCTATTAGCTCGCCTGTTTCGGCATTATATTGTCTGCCATTAATCTCGATTACTGTTTGATGCCCCACGGGATTACCCTCTAAATATGTGTGTTCTGATAAGGTATAAGCTTAACTGCTTTTATAGTACCTCGGATAAGGGGTGCCTTGCAATACCTTTAAAGAGGCTTTTTTTGTGGGCTAAGTGGCATATAATAGATGGCAGTCTATGGAATTTCTTGACCCCAAAAAACAACGTGCCTATAACATTAAACTATTCGTTGGTTACTTCTTGGTTGCGATATGTTTGGTTTTGGCAGGAATAATACTGCTCTATCAGGCTAACGGTTTTGGCATTACTAGGGAGGGCAATGTCGTTCAGAATGGTTTGATCTTTGTTTCCGCTCAGCCCCGCCCTGCTGATATATATATTGACAACCAACTCTATAAAGACCAGACCAATACCCGAATTTTGCTACAGGCAGGACAGTATAAGTTCAGGGTGCAGCGTGATGGGTATAGGCCCTGGCAACGTTCAATAACTATTGAGGGCGGATCGGTGTCACACTTTGACTACCCGTTGTTGTTCCCAACTGATCTCAAAACTAATAAAGTCGCTGATTTTGCTTCTGTGCCCAAACTTACGATTCAGAGTCCAGATCGACGCTGGCTAGTCGTTCAGAATGGCGTTGATTTTGCCACTATGACCATCTTTGACCTAGCAGACTACAAAAAGATAGGCACAACAGAGACAGTCACAATTCCTGCGTCAGTTTTTGGGCTAAATGCAGGAACTCATAGCTGGGAATTAGTCGAGTGGTCAACGGATAACCGCCACGTACTCTTGAAGCACATTACGACAGAGGGCGAGAAGAACTCCTCAGAATACATATTGTTCGATATAACCAAACCCGAAGCCAGCCAAAATCTATCCAAGCTTTTTGGTGAAAGCGCAGGTATGATTCAGCTCAAGGATAAAAAGTATGATAAGTATTACGACTTCAGCGCTGCAAATAGAACTCTTTCTACGCGAACCCTCAGCCAACCAGCTCCAGATTTGGTACTAAAAGATGTATTGCAATACAAACCATACGGTAGCGACAAGATACTCTACGCTACGACTGTCGGTGCGGCTGATGGCATGGTCTCGGTAAGGTTACTAGAGGGTAAGGATACATACCAAATCCGCCAAGTACCGATTGGTGACAAGTACTTTATGGATATGGCCAGCTACAGCGGAGACTGGTATGTGCTGGCTGGTAGCTCTAACGACACCAAGAGCTACTTGTATAAAGACCCTCAGGGCTATAGCCGTGATAACCCCCAAAAGCCACTTGTGCCTGTCCAGATTCTTAAGATTGCCAACCCAACATTTGCACAGTTTTCGGATAATACCCGCTTTTTGATGGTCGAGAATGGCCTCAACATTGCTGTCTATGATGCCGAGAACGACAAGGGGTATAACTATACGCTCCAGAAGGCTATCGACGCCCCACAGCAGCATGTCCGTTGGCTACATGGCCACCACTTCGCATATGTTAGTGACGGTAAATTGGTAGTCTGTGATTTTGATAACACTAACTACCAGACATTACAGGCTTTAGATCCGACTACTTATTTCTCTTTTGACAGGGACTACAACCACGTATATAGCTTTGCCCGACCTACGTCATCGGTCGAGAACGCCACAATGCCACTTGAGCTGCAACACACATCTTTACTTACAGATAAAGACCTGTAGTTTCTAGAAATCCCAATGAATCAGTCGATCCCAGAGGCTTCGGCTTTGGCTTGGTAGTTTGCTTAGGGATTGCTCGCCTGTCGTTGCTGTGGAAGTATTCTTAGCTTCTTTGGCGGTCGAGGGGTCTGGACTGATTTGTTCTCCCCAGACGACAAGTCGGTTGGTTGATGTCCCCGGCGGGTCACAGGTTATAAGTGCCATGGTGGCTTTTTTGCCTTCGACATTGTTTAGAACGGATATATCTTCAGGTGGTACTATGCGCTTTTCGTAAACCTTGTAGGTATAAACAGTTTTGTTGTATGTCATATAAAAAGTGTCTCCAGCCTGTAGGTTGTGCAGTAGCACGAACGCAAACTTGTATTTGCCCTTGTTGAATATATTGTTGCTAGAGTGTCCGAATATAGCCCCATTACCCTGCTCTCCAGGGACTACGGTTGTGCTGTAGTGAACGACACCATTTTCGAGCGCGTCTTGGATGACATGTTCGTTAACCGAATTGGTATCGTATACTACTGGAATTTGAACGTTGATCTTGGGGATTATAACCTCAGGCGTATCACCGGCGACGAGGTTTGTGGCTCCAACGATGACTTGTGATGCATCGACGTGGCGGCTGGGCTGGATAAATGGTGCAATTATCATCTCATTGAAGAACCCAAACAAGAGTATTGATAATACTATTGCGCCACTGACGATTCCAAAAAGGAGTGAATGAAGATGCTGTTTGACGTTCTCTTTTTCGGTGACCTGCTGCTTAACCTTGTGTTTTATGCGATGGTGAAGTCTGGCTATGCTTTGCTTGCTTTTACCAGGTGGCAAGCTTGGTGGCAAGACCTGTTTAACTACAGAGGTGTTTGAACTATGTTGTGAGATGGGGTGATTGACTGCCGACTGAGTGTAGTTCACATTTATCGTCGGCAGTTTGTGCTGCGAGCTATGCTTGGCATATGCCGATGGGCTGCGTTGATTATTCTCGTAAAACTCTTGCCAGACCTCATATTTTTCACTATCAGGCAGCGATACATAGTAGTTGTGCCATTCCGACTGAATCTGGGCCAGAGGCTTACCTGATACACTCAGCTCGTACATGAACTTTTGGTGCTTGCTAAAGCCGCCATGCTGATGGCTTACTTCAGCAATCTCATCTTTGACGGCAGGCTCTTGGCCGTAGGCCGCCTCGACTTTATGGCGAATAAGTTCTACTGCTGCAGCTGTTCTTTCGGCTTCTGTGCTCTGTCTATGGGGGTGGGTTATAGGTGAATACTGGAGGTTTCGACTAACTGGGGCAATACCATCAGCTTCGCGGTGTCTATAACTAGGCCGCGAATTGTCATCGCGAGGGTTCGGTCTTCGGTCATCTTGAGGGAACAATGGTTGTATCACGTTTACTCTACTTGGTGCCAATCAGCTTTTCTATTAGATTTATTACCCTAATTATAGTACAATACACACCTGTTAGCAGCAGCTAGTTTTACCTTTTATGTTTATTACCCTGGGCGGGTGGCGGAATTGGTAGACGCGCTGGACTCAAAATCCTGTGAGCTTTCGCTCGTGAGGGTTCGATTCCCTCCTCGCCCACCAAGAAAAGGCTTCCCTGATGGGAAGTTTTTTCTTGGTGGATTTGAGTTATGACAAACCGAATCTAGCGGACATAGTTTTATTATTGATCAAATATTAACCGCCACACTGATTGCTTCATACAGCTTGGTTGAGTTTTGGATAGACCAGGTTGCAACATGCGCTGATGTTTTTACTCTCCATATCTCGAGGTCCTCAGATAGTTTGGTAGTGCTAACCATACCTTCATTCGCTACGACTATGTCCTTAAGATACTTTAGTACGATAGTGACGCTGTTGCGCGATGAGAACTCATGAAGCCATTCGACTAGCTTGAGTAAACCCATGTCAAATGTTAAGGGGTGCTCGAATTTGCTGGCTATAGATAGTTTCTGCAGCTGAGAGAAGCTCAGGACTAGTATGGTATTTTGGCGGCCTAGGACCGTTTGCGGCGAAACGGCAATGTAGTCGATAGCATCTTGTGTTATGACGGTTAGTACAGGGCTTTTGGCCAAGAATTTTTCGATTAATACGGCAGTCTCGGCATTGCGACCAAAATCTCCTGCCAATAACACTCCATCTGACCAATGAGCCCAACTGAGCCAATCGGCTAGCGCTTCTTGGCTAAAACTACCGCTAGGTGTGCTTACGGTGTATTCACCATCTTCAATAAGTGCTCCGACGGTTTTTTTGAGGGCATCGGGTAACAAGACTCGGCGCGTACCGACTCCTGCCTTGTCTGATTCGGCATAGGCTGTGGCGGGAGCTGCAAAACCGAATTTATTGCCGCCGACTATAAGTAGCTTGCCTGCCTGATTACGGTTCTCGGGACGGCTCCATGCAAGTTCGGGGAAAAGTGGCGAACTGACTGTTTGTTTTTGCCAATATTCAGGAATCATCTTATAGGTCCAAAGTGATGCTAACAGGACAGTGATCAGAGCCCATTATATCGGCATGTATATCGGCCGCAACCACTTTGTCTTTCAGGGACTCAGATACAAGAAAATAGTCGATCCGCCATCCGACATTGCGAGCTCTAGAGTTGGCGAAATGAGACCACCATGTATAGTGTCCGTTGCCTTTTTTGAATAGTCTCAGGGTATCTACAAAGCCTGCGTCAATGAACGACTGAAAGCCCTCCCTCTCTTCGCTAGTAAAGCCTTTTTTGCCACGATTGGGCTTGGGATTGGCTAGGTCATCTTCGGTGTGAGCAACGTTTAGATCGCCGCAGAATACAACAGGCTTACGCTCCTCTAACTCTTTGCAGTATGCCAAAAATGCAGGGTCCCAGTGCTTGTGCCTGAGCGGTATGCGGCTCAGGTCGTCTTTGGCATTGGGGGTATAGACTGTGACCACAAAGAATTTATCATATTCAGCAGCAATGACCCTTCCCTCTTTGTTGGGGTCCCCGTATGTATCACCGATCACTCTATACTTGGCGATTATGTGTTCTGGCAACCCGCTAACGACACTGATAGGCTGCTGCTTACTAAATATTGCCGTACCCGAGTAGCCTTTCTTTTCGGCAGAGTTCCAGTACTCTTGGTAGCTAGCCAAATCAACTTCGGCTTGTCCTGGTTGGGCCTTTGTCTCCTGTATGCATAGGATATCGGGCTGTTCTTTGGCTATAAAAGGCAGGAACAAATCCTTGCGTAGGACTGCACGTATGCCATTAACGTTCCATGAATAAACTTTTACTGCCATGTTCTGCCTCTTCTAGAGATATTTTAACACTTTGTTTGATAGTTTTCGCCTGCTCTGTCTGCTAGACTGATGGCATATGTATAAACGCGTTATTCTCAAAATATCAGGTGAACAACTATCAGGTAAACACGAGTTCGGTATCGATACAACAGTTGTAGATTATTTGGCGGCGGAATGTCGTGAAGTTATCGAGACTGGCTGCCAACTAGTTATTGTTGTTGGCGGCGGTAATGTTGTGCGTGGGGCCGAGCTAGCTGGGAATGGAATAAAGCGTGTGACGGCCGATCAGATGGGTATGCTCGCAGGCCTAATGAATGCCATGGCCCTGACAGATATATTCGAAAAGCATGGGCTCAAGACTCGCTGCATGAGTAATATTTACGCCGAACAAGTGGCGGAGTCTTACACCTTCAGGCTAGCCGAAAAGCATCTTGAACGTGGTCGAATAGTCGTGATTGCTGGAGGTATGGGTAGGCCCTACTTCACTCACGACACAGCTGCAGTTAACCTTGGTCTTGAGCTTGGCTGTGAGGTAGTCATAAAGGCCACCAAAGTCGACGGTGTCTATGATAAAGATCCAAAGCAGTTCGAGGATGCTCAACGCTTTGAAAGACTAGATTATGCTTCAGCAGTCTCTAACTCTGAAATCAAAGTGATGGACAAGGCCGCACTGGGTCTGGCCATGGAACAGAACATACCTGTCATTGTTCTCGATCCGATGCAGCATGATAATCTAGCTCGGGCTGTCCGAGGTGAGCAAGTCGGTACCTACGTCTGCAAATAAAAAACGTCAATCGAAGACGCCTGAGTATTAGATAATTTTGGCGGAGAGAGCGGGATTCGAACCCGCGATACGGTTGCCCGCATACACGCTTT
>CAZDAD010000010.1:0-26539 GCA_964503715.1 uncultured Candidatus Saccharibacteria bacterium
TAGTACGAGAGGACCGGGGCGGACGCACCGCTGGTGTATCAGTTGTTCTACCAAGAGCATTGCTGAGTAGCTATGTGCGGAATAGATAAGCGCTGAAAGCATATTAAGCGCGAAACTAGTCTCAAGATTAGATTTCCCTATGGAGGGCCCTGATAGACGATCAGGTTGATAGGCACTAGATAGAAGTATGGCAACATATGTAGTCGAGGTGTACTAATAGCCCCATTGACTTTTTATGTTCTCTCATTCTATCTCTTTCGAGAGATGTGGATGAGAGAATAGCATTTGACTGGTTGTTGGTGTATAACATACGTTGTACAACCCGTTTGTCGAACAAACGCTTTAACATCTCTAACCCGTGCGCTAGAGATGGACATCGACTTGGCTCTTGGCATTCCTACGGGATTTGCAAGAGCAAAGTCGGTGCCCATAGCACGAGGGAACCACCTGTTCCCATTCCGAACACAGCAGTTAAGCCTCGTAGCGGTTACAATACTTGGGGTCCACCCCTGGGAAAATAGCACGGTGCCGAATTATAAAACAGACACCCGAATAGGGTGTCTGTTTTTCGTTTCGAGTATGCGAGAAACATAAAACTGCTTGCTGTTTTATTGAGTATGCGAGAAACATCCTGAGGACCCTCCAAATAGGAGGGTCTTTATCTGTTTAGGGGCAGCCGAACAGGGTGTCTTTTTTCGAGTAAATTATTAAATGTACAATTCAGTAAAATATGTACATTTACGATGATGATGTGATACAATTTTGTGTATGTACAATTTGTACATACATTGTACATACTTTGTACATATAAATTGAGTACTGTTAGAGGAGCTATTACTTATGGATACCGAAGCAGAGAAAATAATAGTCAGGGTACCTAGTGACAACATTGATAAAGACAATGTTCTTGAGGTGTTGACCAATAACAGGGCTTCGTTTATGAAATATATGCGTGAGATATCTGACAAGAATTATTTGCATTGGGAGAAGGCAAGGTTCGTGCAACCTCCTGATGGCATTACGGCAGCAGAGGCTTGGCATATCGCCAGGGATATCAGAAAACTAGGCGCATCTCCAACCCCAGTAAACTCGGATAATGGCGATAGTTTTACGCTTTTTAGACCAAACTATACAGATAGGCTGCTCAGGGAAATCGACATGCACACTGGTGGCGATTTTATCGTAAATCTAAATTCACACACAAAAACCTCCAAAGCAGAACGTCAGCAATATCTTACTCGAGGGATTATCGAAGAAGCTATTGCATCGAGCCAGTTAGAGGGTGCCAGCACCACACGGCAGTACGCCAAAAAAATGATAGCTGAGAATAAGCACCCCAGGACTAAAGATGAATGGATGATATTAAACAATTACAGAACACTCCAAGCGATTGACGATACATATAAGAACCAAGAGTTGTCCCTCCAGATGTTAGTAGAGCTTCAGGCTTCTCTGACAGAAAACACCCATGATCCTGAGGTCGTGGGGAGGCTGCGCAAGGATAGCGATAATATTGTAGTCGAGTATCAGGGTAAAGTAGCACACGTACCCCCCAAGGAAGCTTTTGTCAGGCAGGAGCTGGACAGACTAATCCAATATGTGAATGATGATAATAATTGGGTGCACCCAGTAATCAAGTCGATAATAATACATTTTTGGATTGGCTACCTACACCCCTTTATTGATGGTAACGGCAGGCTCGCCCGAACCTTGTTTTACTGGTATATGCTCAAGAATGGCTATTGGGCTATATCTTATTTACCTATATCGATGGTGATTAAGCGTGCGCCCAAAAAATATGCCTACGCCTTTATCTACTCAGAACAAGACAACCTAGACATGACGTACTTCTTTGACTATCACATCAAGCAGGTCAAGAAGGCTATAGATGAGTTCCTTGACTATGTAGACAGAGGGCGACAGGAGAATATAGAAGTTGAGCGCAATCTCGAGGGCGTGATGCTCAATGCTAATGATAGACAAAAGCAGATTGTTCACTATCTTTCACTCGATAGCAGTAATTTTGTCACTATAACTTCTCACATGACCCTTAGTGGCGTGGCTAGGGGAACTGCTAGGGCCGATATACTGAGGCTCAAAAAACATGGATTAATCGAACCGCAAAAGGTCGGGACAAATATTAGATACTTCGCCACTGATAAGCTGAGATTAAAAAAAGACTAAAAGGCCTACTATTGACATAAGCTCTATTTTGTACTATAATACATATTCGCCTCGAAAGAGACAGAAAGTGTGAAATAAAGTGAGTGAATTTTATAGCGACGGTGAAGGTGGGTTCTACAAAGCTGCTGTACTTGGCTTAACGGCGTTAAACGTAGTCAATATATATTTGCAAACGACCAATAACAAGACTGTCATGGTCGATAGAAACCTGACTGTATGTAATACAGTGGGTCTCAAGGGTGGTCGTGCTTCAGAGAGAACCTTTGAGGCTGCGGGTTCTGACCACAAGAAGCAAACCTATATGATTGATGCCAATGGCAAGAGCAAGGGTGTTATGTACGGTACCCTCAAAGATGGTGTTTCGTATCGTGTGACTACTTCAGGAAAACCTGATCTATTCTCGGACCGTAAGCCCGTAGTAGTTGACCTGGACGGTCAGATGAACAAGCAGCATCCAGAATGGTGTACTGATATTGCCAAATAATCCATGCTAACTCTGTTAAAACGCAAGCGGTGTTGACAACAGAGCGTAAGCGTGTTATTATACTTATGATTTCGCCAAAAGGAAATCAAAAACTTCAGAGGGTTTGAAGCCACAATTATGGCAACAAACCCTCTTTTTATTTCCTTACAGAGTGGAGATTGGCGAAACAGAAACTTAAAGGGAGGTTTCTAGCATGGCTGGAACAAAGAATGGCGGCATGGCTGCTGCTAAGACTAACAAGACCAAGTATGGCGCAGATTTCTACGCTCGTATTGGCGCAATTGGCGGTAAAAAGGGTCACACCGGTGGCTTTGCTGCTAACCCAGAACTAGCTCGTATAGCTGGTCAGAAGGGTGGCCGTATATCACGCCGCACTAAGAGTGTTGAAGCCTAGTCTGTAGACAGGCATAAGGTCTTACCCTCTCGCAAATACCCCTGCTTAGGCAGGGGTATTTTTATTGCTACGTAGGCTACGCCTGTACGGACGGCATAGGCGGCTATTGGTGACTCTCCAGGTCGAATCGCAATTGAGACACACATACTCGTGTAAATCGCGTTGTACGCCATGTGCGGAGCATGTAGGACAGGTGCTGCGGCGGTGGAGCCAGTCTCTGTAGGTATCAAGGCAATCTTGGACATGAGATTCATCAAAATCGATTTTGTGGGTCGCTGCGAGTTCCTTGGCTCTGTCCCAGGCTTCGGCTTCCTTGCGGAGCAAATCTACATCGCTTTTGAAGGTATTGTGGCCACTCAGGGCGTGGCCTAGCTCATGTATCAGAGCTAGTGTGTCGGTATACTTGTCGCTGTCGCAGTAGAAGACTTCTTTGGTCCTAGGCGACCAGGTGGCTCGTTCACCCACAACGAACTTTATATCGGGGTATTGCCTGGACAGATCCTTAACTAGCTGGTCCATATTTACTCTTGGCCAGGTCGTAGCAACCATAGACTACGGCTTCTTCTGGCCTTTTGGCTTTAATTATCGGTGGTATAGGAGTAATCGGTGTCTCGAACCGTTTTAGCTCGGCCTCTAGCATAGGCTTGAACTTGTCTAGGTGAGTGCCAACGCCGCCGCCCATAACAATGACGTCGGGCTGTATGAAAGTAATCAAGTCGAACATACCAACGGCTAGGTTGCGAGCTACTTTTTCCCAGATACGCTTGTCTGTAATGTCACTGGCTCTTAACCCGAACTGGGCTACAATGGCTTTGCCAGAGGCAAAATCTTCCCACTTTTGGAGTTTGCCGTTATGCTCGAGTAGTATTTCGCCGCCCTCAGAATCCTCGAAGTCGGGGTCGATTTGCTGGTTGCTAATAACGCCAGTGCCTATGCCCGTGCTGACCGTTATATACAGAACGTTACTATATTGCTTTACCATCATGGCCTCTGATAGGCCTGCGAGATTGGCGTCGTTGTCGATGGCTACGGGGATATGCATGAACTTCTTGATGTCTTGGACTAGTGGTACATTTCGCCAGGGAAGATTGCCGAAAGCCACCACGGTGCCATTATCTCTGTTGATGCGGCCAGGTGCAGCCACGCCAACAGCTATGAAATCCTTGTGTTCAAGCCCGTATATGGCAGCACAGAGTTCCCTGAGGAACGTAGCGTAGGTTTTGGGCGTGGGGAACTTGGCACTTTCGCTAATGATGCCTTCGTTGGTGATGGCTGCGACCAAAGTTTTGGTGCCACCGATATCAATTGCTAGGTACATAATCCCCCCGATTTTGCCTGTTTTTCTTAAGTATAGCGTAGCATGAGGCGGCCCCAGTTTCCAACACTCTGAGCACCTTTTGACCTAAGGGGTGATAACAGGTATAATAAGGGTAATCTTGTGACGGGGCGCTGAGAAAGTGTCTCTCGCTAGAAATACATTTCGAAGGAGGCATGTAGAAGCATGTCAAAAACTACAATAACAATGGATGAGCTGCTGGCCAGCCAAGATATCAAGCGCCTAGAGGCAGGTGATATCGTGGAAGGTACTGTTAGCTCTGTCAAAAAGCATGAGGTCTGGATTGATCTAGGTGCGCAGGGTGTCGGTGTTGTAATGCGCCGCGAGATTGGCCACGGCCAAACTTTAGAGGCTGGCCAACAGGTTACGGTCAGTGTTATCGACCCTGAAATGGACGAGGGCCACGCCCTATTATCCATGAAGCGTGCCGCTAAGGATCGCGGCTGGGATGAACTACGTCGTCTATTTGAGGGGCAGGAAGTTGTCGAAATCAGCCCTTACGACGCTAACCGTGGCGGTTTGCTGGTTGAGCTAGAAGGTATACGTGGATTCTTGCCCGTATCACAGCTAGCTGCTGGTCACTACCCACGTGTCTCGGGTGCTGACAAGGATGAGATTTTGCAGAAGCTCAATGCCTTGGTCAACCAAACTTTGCGTGTTCGTATCTTGGACGTTAGTCGCAAGGACAACAAGCTTATCTTCTCTGAGAAGGAAGCTGTCAAGGACGATATGCAGGCTCGCTTTGCTGAGCTCAAGATTGGTGATGTTGTCGAAGGTGTTGTTACCGGAGTTATCGACTTTGGTGCATTCGTCAATGTTGCTGGTATCGAAGGCCTAATCCACATCTCTGAGATTTCTTGGGAGCGTGTCGAAGACCCACGTAACTACGTTAAGGTCGGTGATACGGTTAAGGCCAAGATTATCGCCATTGATAAGGATCGCCTAAGCCTAAGTCTCAAGCAAATGAGCGAAGACCCATGGCTACAGGAAGTTAAGGCTTTCAACAAGGGTGATATGGTTGACGGTAAGATTACTCGCATCACACCATTTGGCGCTTTTGTTCAGTTGAGCCCAAGTGTTGAAGCTTTGGTACACGTATCAGAGATGAGCGATGATGAAGGTGCTGATCCACAGCAAATCTTTAAGCTCAACGAAAAGAAGCAGTTCAAGGTTATCGATATAGATACCGAGGCCCGCAAGATTGCGCTTAGCCTCAAAGCTGCTAAGTAGTTAACAATAACGCTAATCGAAGCGTCTGAAGACGCGTAGAAGAAGGAGAACCAACGAATGGCTCGAACAATAGAAATCGAAGACATGATAACCGTCGGTGCTCTGGCTGAAAAGCTTGATCTGCCTGCTACGCGTCTGATTGGCGAATTGATGAAGAACGGGGTCATGGTGACCATTAATGAGCGTATTGACTTTGATACGGCTCAGATTATCATTGATGAACTCAAGTTGGATGTGCAGCTCACTAGGAAGCCTCAGGAGGAGCTAGCACCACGTCATGCCAAGAAGGCCGAGCATAGCGACAAGGCTGAATCTAGGCCGCCTGTAGTAGCCGTAATGGGACATGTCGATCACGGTAAAACCAGCTTGCTGGATGCTATCCGTGGCGCCCAAGTTGCCAAAGGTGAGGCTGGCGGTATTACTCAGCATATTTCGGCTTATCAGATTAAGCATGGTGAGCGGGCCATAACTTTTCTAGATACCCCTGGCCATGAGGCTTTTGCAGCTATCCGTGAGCATGGTGCGCACCTGACTGACATCGCTGTAATTGTCATCGCTGCCGACGACGGCATTAAGCCTCAGACTCTTGAGGCGATTCGCTTTGCTCGTAAGGCGGGCGTCAAGATTATTATTGCCCTAAACAAGATGGACAAAGAAGGTGCGGATGCTAACCGCGCCAAGCAACAGCTTGCCGAAAATGACCTAATGCCCGAGGAGTGGGGTGGTGACACGGTTATAGTCGAAGTTTCGGCCAAGACCAAGATGGGTATCGACAACCTACTAGATATGATACTTTTGGTAGCCGATGTCGAGGACTTTAGGGCTGAGACTGATGTTGATGCTACGGGTCTAATTATTGAGTCTCATCTTGAACAGGGCCGTGGCCCGATAGCCAATGCTCTAGTAGAAGAGGGCGTATTGAAGTCTGGTTCATTCATTGTTGCGGGCGCTACCTATGCCAAGATTAAGACTCTTCTAGCCAGTGATGATACTGTCCTCAAGGAGGCATTCCCATCATCGCCAGTTGAGATAAGCGGCTTCAAGTCCTTGCCTGAGTTTGGTGACGAATTCGTGGCTGTTAAGGACGAAAAGACTGCTCGTCAAATGGCCCAGAAGGCAGCCGATCAGCAACGTTCGACATCTGGCCGTGCTGACATGACTAGTAGTGAACTGATTCGTATCATCAACCGCAGTAACCAGATTAACCAGTTCAATGTTGTCATTAGGGCTGACGTGGCGGGTTCGTTGACCTCTGTTGTAGATAGCCTCAAGGCTCTCGACACCGATGAGGTAGCTGTCAATGTGATTGGCTCGGGTGTTGGTACGATTACCGAGAATGATTTGCATGTGGCCTCCAGTGACGGCAACGCCGTAATCTATGGCTTTAATGTTCAGGCACCGACTAATATCAAGCGTTTGGCCGCCCGTGACAAGGTACAAATCCGTCTCTATAACGTCATATATGAGCTAATTGATGATGCAAAGGCTGAGCTAACTAAGTTGCTTGTGCCAGAGGTAGTCGAAACAGCCCAGGGCAGGCTAGTGGTAAAGGCTGTGTTCAAGACCACCAAAACAGAGGTCATATGCGGTGGTGAAGTCACCAAGGGGCACCTAATCGTTCCATCTTTTGCCCGATTAATCCGTGATGGTGAGGAATTAGCAGAAGTTGAGGTGACTAACCTCAAGCGTGGTCCACAGGACGCCAAAGAAGTCCAAGAAGGTGAGATGTGCGGCGCTAGCATAAAGACTCAGTCTAAGCTGGATTTGCAAGAGGGTGATCACTTAGAATTCTTTACAAGGTCAACTGTAACTAGGACGCTGTAAAGCGTGCTACAATGGGTGCATAATGATAAAGCTAGACAATAACTTACTAATCGAACTCGGGCTTGGTAACTTGCCTGTCGAAGAAAAAAAGAAGATGCTGGCTCATATCTACGAGACTCTCGAGATGCGAGTGGGCACCGAACTTGCTAATCAGATGACAGACGACCAATTGCTAGAGTTTGAAGAATTCATCAAATCTAACGACGAAAATGGTGCGCTCGATTGGCTTGAGCAGAACTTCCCCAACTACCGTGATGTAGTGGGTGTTGAGTTCGAGAAGCTTAGGGCCGAGATTGAGCAATCAGCACCTCAAATTGCCGCCGCTTCTGGCGTACCTTTGACCAGTGGCGCTCCAGCACCCGTGTCCGCCGAAGAACAAGGCCCACAAGTTCCACCTGCGGCCCCACAGCAGTAGGCCTTTGGCAGAGACTGTGCGTGGCCTCTTGCCACTCCAATTTGTGCAGCTCGATTAACCTAAGAAAAGAGATTTGTAGCCAGCGAGGAAAGCCTCGCTGGTCATTTCTTTTTTGCCTGCGGGTTTGACAATATCTAGGACCAAGGAACCCTGACCACAGGATATAGCAGGTCGCTTGGCGGTAAGGTAACGATTTCCCGCTTCGCCCTCGGCTGACTCTATAGTGTGAGCTTTGGTGACTACTACTGATGTGTCACCCATCCTGAAGGTGCTTTTGGGCCAACCTGCGAAGGCACGAATTTCACGTTCTAGTTGAGCGGCAGGCTTGGCGAAGTCTAGCCACGTATCGTCCTTTGTAAGCTTGCGAGAGTAACTAATTTCGTGGTCAGGCTGAGGGTAGGGTTTGATGCTGCCATCAATGTATTTGGGCATAATTATCTTGAGAGTGGCGTCACTAAGGTTGATGAGCTGATCTGTCAGGCTAGGGGTAGTTGCGCCGCTCGTGATGGCTAGCTGCGCTTGGGCCAGTAGTGGCCCTTCGTCCATGCCTGCGGTTAACATCATCAGGCTGACGCCCGTATTTGCTTGGCCGCTAAGCACCGAGAAAGTTATGGGGTCTGCGCCACGCCACTCGGGTAACAAAGAGAAATGGCTATTAATAATTCCCATCGGAAAATAATCGATAGTTTTTTGTGAGACTATAATGCCAAAGTCTATCAGGACTGCTAATTCGCTGTTGAACGGGGCCGTGTCAATCAATTCGTCCAGACTAGCCTTGTTGGTCACGGTATGTATCCTGAGACCGAGTTTTTCGGCTAATTCGAGCACAGGAACGCTACCTTTATGGTGGGCGGCGCGCGGTTTGGTCACTACTGCCTCGATGTCTTTGTGCTTGGCTAGCAGCTCGAGGCTGCGGGCGGCAACGGGGCCGCTACCAAAGAATACTATTGTTTTGGACATCTTTTTCGTAATCTAACTTATCTAGTGAGCCATCATCACTGAGCCTGTGAAATGCTTCAGGGGTATCCTTGATGTGATCGATGAATACCTTGCCGTTGGTGTGGTCGATTTCATGCTGGAATATCCTGGCCAAGAACCCATCAGCGGTGGCACGGCAGGCGTTGCCGTTCTCATCCTGATACTTGATACGAACTCTTGTCCAGCGAGGAACTTTGCCGTATACATCAGGAACACTTAGACAACCTTCAAAGTCCTCTTCTTGCTTGCCCTCGTATTTGGTAATCTCGGGGTTAATGAAGACTTGGAATGTATGATCGTCTTTGTTGTCGAAGTCATTGCGAATGACTATTACACGAAGCATGACATCTATCTGAACGGCAGCCAGGGCGACGCCAACTTCATGGCTACGGCTGGCCTCCCAATCGAGAGTGGCTTCTTTCATATCTGTTATTAGCTGGCGAATCTCGTCTGTTATTAGGCCAACTTTTTTTGATCGCTCGCGCAAATGCGGGTTTGGTAAAGATATAATGTCGTCTTTGGTCATTATCTCAGATTATATCTGTTTTAAGGCCCTCCAGCAAACACCTGTCAGAACAAAGCTACGGCTAGTCGAACGAATTGTAGACCAGACTCGGCCTAAAGTAGGTTAAGCGGGTCGATATTGTAGGTCCAACCGTTAGGCAGCCTATCTATTACCTCAAGTAGCTGTGAACGATCTTTGGCTTTGACGATAATCTGCCACTCATATTTGCCGCCGATTTTTTCGTGAAATGCGGGTGTTGGCCCCTCGACGATTATCCTTAGGCCGCTCTTGCGTAGTTCGTTGGCCACATCATGGCCACTGCGTTCGACATTGCCCTGACGAGCTCGACGACAGCTTAGCTTGAGCAAAAAACAGAATGGTGGGAAATTGAATGACTGCCGTTCCGTTAGCTCGCTTTTGTAGAATGTTTGCCAGTCTTTGCCAATAACTGATTTGAGCAGTGCGCTGTCAGGGTTGTAAGTCTGTAGGATTACTTGGCCATCACGGTGCCCACGCCCAACCCGTCCTACTACCTGGCTCAGTAGTTGGTAGGTTCTCTCGCTGGCGCTAAAATCGGGGAATACCAGACTGGCGTCAGCCAAAACAACGCCTACAAGGCTCAGCTTGGGCAAGTCTAGACCCTTGGCGAGCGTCTGGGTGCCAATAATAATGTCGACTTTTCCATCTAGAATGTCATCAAAGTTTTGTTCGATCCTCTCGTCCTTGGCATTGTCTGTATCAAAGCGGCGGATTCTAGCATCGGGAAAGAGCCGCTGGATCTCATCGACAATCGCTTTGGTCCCAATGCTGCGAAAGACAATGGAGGCCTTGCTACATTCAGGGCAGCTAACTGGGGCATTGCTAGTGTAGCTGCAGCTATGACAGCGCATTTTGTGGGTATCACCGTGGTAAACGAGGGGAGTGTCACAGTGCAAACAATTGGCTTGCCAGCCGCACTCTTCACAGAAAACAACACGGGCCGTACCACGGCGATTGAGGAATATTAGGCTCTGTTCGCCCTTTTCCAATCGATCGTCGATGGCTCTAAGCATGGCCGTAGACAAGAAGCTACTTCGTGAGAACTGCGACCTATCACGCAGGTCTATTATTTTGATGTCTCGCTTAGCATCGCTAGCGACGGCCGTCTGCGTCATCCTGACTATCGGGCGATTTTTCTGTTCGGCCAAAAAGTAGTCGCCCACCAGTGGGGTGGCCGAGCCTAGGACTAGGCTTGCGCCGTGAAAGCTAGCTAGGGCAGAGGCAACTTTGTTGGCATGATAGTAGGGTGATTGATCTTGCTTGTAGGCCGTCTCGTGGGCTTCGTCTACTACTATTAGGCCTATGTTTTTGAGCGGAGCAAATAGTGCTGAACGAGGCCCCAGGACAATCAGTGGTTCTTCGGCGGTCAAGGCCTGAAGCCATAGTTTGCGCCTAGCTGCCTCTGTCAACTGAGAGTGGATTACGATAACTCGTTTGCCAAAAACGGCCTCAAAGTTTTGCTTGAGCTGAGAAGTTAGCCCAATCTCTGGCGTCAGGACAATGCTCGATTTGCCACGCTCCAACGCTTCGAGGGCGAGCTGAATATATACTCTGGTTTTGCCCGTTCCCGTGTCGCCATGGAGTATGCAGCTGCTTTCCCTAGGAATCATATCTAGGGCAGCGACTTGCTCGGCGGTGAGCGGTGGTAGTTTTGAACTGCCTATAGGCTTAATGTTGCGCGGCTTGACCTCTAGGGACGATGTTCGTTTGGGCAACTTGCTCGGCAGGAACAACTGGGTGATTACGCCATAGGTGCTGGGGTAGTATCGCCTCAGCCACTCCATGAGACGTAGGCTATTCTCTGGAATGGGTGGAAAATCATATACTTGAGCTATTGGTTTGGCGGCAAAGCTGGGCTTGGGAACTTCTGCCAGAACGATACCGAGGGCTAATTTGGTGCGCATTGGTACTGAGACGACAGCGCCAACCAAGAGTGGATGCTCAAAGCTGTACGTCAGAGCCTCCACGCCGTGGTAATTAACACCTGCAACTGCCACCTCGAAGTAATGCATATTTCTAGTATAAGGTGTTATGCTCCAAAAAACAGCCTCGAGGGCTTGAAAAGGCCCAGAAATTCCGATACACTAATTACGTTGTTTGAATAACAATAAGAGCTTATGTTAGACGTATTTATCACATCACGAGTTCGTCGCAAGATTATTGTTATCTATGCGAAATATCCCGACTTCAAGACTCACGTCCGCGGGCTTGCTAAGCTCATCAAAGAAGATGCGGGTAACATTCAGCGTGAACTAAAGCGTCTCGAAAAAGTTGGCTTTTTGATTTCTGAGAAACAGGGTAATACCAAGATTTATCACACGAATAAGCAGTTCCCAATCTTCAAAGAACTTCAGAGTATCGTGCTCAAGAGTCAGCGGGCTTCACAGCAAAAGAAGCAGGGTCTCTAAGAGCCTTGCAAAATCTCCCCTGTTAAAGTAGAATATAACGGATATGATACAAGTTACACGTAAAGACGGAAAAGAGTCAGCCGAGAATTTGCTTCGCCGCTTCAACCGCAAGGTTCAGCAAGCTGGCACAGTTGCCATCGTAAAAGGTGGTCAGTACTTCGAGAAGCCAATCAGCAAGCGTGAGCGTCGCCTCAAGGCTATCGTTCGCCAGCAGCGCAAGGCTCTTAAACTAAAGAAGATTAAACTCGGTCAACGCTAATCCGATGTTGAAGCAGCAACTCGAGCAAGATCTAAAGACAGCCTTGCTTGGAGGAGACAAATTTAAAGCCACGGTTATCCGTGGCTTAAAAAGTGTTATCCTCTATGCCGAGGTCGAAAAAGGTGCTCGCCAGGACGGCCTAGATGATGAGGCAATTGTTACTCTATTTGCCAAAGAAGCCAAGAAGCGCCAAGAGAGCGCCGATTTGTATGTTCAGGGTGGTGACCAAACTCGTGCTGACGCCGAGCTAGCCGAAAAAAAGATAATCGAGGGCTACATGCCACAACAACTAGATGACGCACAACTTGATTCGGCTGTGGCAGAGATTATTGAACAGTTAGGCCTGTCAGGCCCTCAGGCTATGGGACAGGTTATTGGTGCTGTCAAACAAAAAGTTGGCGCTCAGGCTGATGGCGGTCGGATTGCTCAAAGCGTCAAAAAGCAACTCGCTAACTAATTTTGAACTTTAATCAGAGGGGTAAGTAAGGGATTATGATTCTATTTTTTGGTCCGCCAGGCTCGGGCAAAAGCGTTCAGGGTGAGCTATTGGTTAAGCGTAATGGTTGGCAGTGGCTGTCTACGGGCGAACTTTTCCGTAAATCAAAGGACCCTGAGGTGCTTAAGCGCTTAGCTACCGGTGAACTAATTGATGACGAACTAACCAATAAAGTTCTTGATACCGCACTGACCGAAACAGCCACAGGCATCAAGGTGGTGGTAGATGGCTACCCACGCAATGTTCGGCAGGCTGATGATCTGGAGACTTTCCTAGAGAAACACAATCGGACTATAGCTTGCGTGATTGTGTTCCAGGTGCCCAGAGAAGAGCTGATAAAGCGCCTGAGCAGTCGTGGGCGTGCTGAGGATAACGAAGATATTATTAATCGTCGCTTGGACATCTATGAGCAGACGACTAAGCCAGTAGTAGACTTCTACAATCGGGACAATATTCCCGTTATAGAAGTCGATGGTTTTGGCTCAGTCGATGAGGTCCATGAGAGAATACAGAAAGTGGTCGAAAGTCATGTCTGAAAATCGCATCAAAACACCCGAAGAAGTCGAGGCTATGCGCCAAGGTGGCCGTATGCTAGCAACGGTGCTACAACATATGCGTGAACAAACAGCCGCAGGCAAGACACCCAAGGATATGTCAGCTCTAGCAGAAGCTAAGCTCAAGGAACTTGGCGGCGAAGCGGCGTTCCGAGGCTTTTATGGCTACCCAGATATCATCTGTATTTCGGTGAACAATCAGGTTCAGCACAGCATACCTAACCAGATACCGTTCAAAGACGGTGACATAATTAACTATGATTTTGGTGTACGCTACAACGGCATGGTCACTGATGCGGGTATAAGTGTCTGCGTTGGCGATAAGCTGACTCCTGACACCAAAAGGCTACTTCAGGGCACTGAGAGGGCCCTATATGATGGCATTCGCATGGTCAAAGATGGGGCACGAGTTGGTGACATTTCAGAGGCCATAGAGCGTACTTTGCGTAAGTACAAGCTTGGTATTGTGCGCGAACTAGTTGGTCACGGCGTAGGCCATGAGCTCCACGAAGACCCTGAGATTCCCAACTATGGCAAAGGTGGCCGCGGGCCAGTCCTGAGGGCGGGTATGACAATTGCTATTGAGCCAATCACCACCCTTGGTGGTCATGAGATATATCAGGCTCGTGATGGTTGGACGCTACTTACGCAAGATGGTAGCTGGTCTGCTCAATTCGAGCACACTTTGCTGGTGACCAAGACAGGTTGCGAAATACTTACTCAGGTGTAATACTTTTGTCAGATAAGAATAAGCTGTATACTGTCAAACATATGCATAATGCGAATAATCCGACCCCTTTTGTAGGCCTAGATATCGGTACCTCTATGGTTCGTTGTGTAGTCGGTATTGTTGACCAGAATAACCCCAATAAGCTGTCTGTAGTTGGTCACGGTACGGCACGTAACCTTGGTATGCGCCGTGGCGTAGTGGCTCATGTCGATGATGTGGTTGAGGCGGCCGTACAAGCCATAACAGAGGCTGAGCGAGTGTCTGGTATGCGGATTAGCAGTGTGACTGTCAACGTTAATGGTGCTCATATTAGTGCCACTAACTCACGTGGCGTTATAGCCATCAGTGGTGCTAACCGCGAAATAACCGAAGAAGACCGCATGCGTGTAGAAGAGGCCGCTTCGATTATGAAACTGCCATCTAACCGTGAAATAGTACAGTTCTTCCCCAAAAATTATCGTCTTGATGGTCAGGAAAACATCAAAGACCCAGTTGGTATGCATGGTGTTCGGCTAGAGGTAGATGCACATATTGTGACAGCCTCCACCCCTAATATTCGCAATCTGGACCAGGTTATGGAACGGGCTCAGGTGGGTGTCAATAACCGTGTTCTATCGAGTGTAGCGGCTGCCGAGGCCGTGCTAGATCGTCAGCAAAAAGAAGTTGGAACTGTGCTGCTTGATATAGGCGCAGGGACTACCAACCTAGTCGTTATTGAGGACGGTGAAGTTCAGCATGTGGCAGTTGTTCCTATGGGCAGCGGTCATGTGACCAATGACTTAGCAATAGGCCTCAAGACTGACTTAGATGTCGCCGAAGCGGTCAAAGTGCAGTTTGCCTCCCTAGAGAAAGAACGTAAACACGTTCGGCTCAAGGTCAACGGCAAGGAATATATCTTTGATAGAGACATTGTATCTATGGTAGTTGAGTCACGCATTGAGGAAATACTTGAATATGTCCAGAAGGAACTTACCAAGATACACAGGGCTCAGAAGTTGCCCGGTGGCGTGGTTTTGGTTGGTGGCGGTGCTAAGTTGCCAGGACTAGATGAGTTCGTTCGTGAACGACTACAGCTGCCTGCTAGGGTCGGCAAGCTTCGAGCTATCAGCGGTCTGGTTGAGACAGTAGAGGACCCGTCATTTGTAACACCGGTTGGTCTGATGGTTCTAGACATGCTTTTGCCAGCCAGTATGGGTGCCAACACCCCTGTTAGTGGCGCCAGTTCTCGAGCACTAAAATTGGTTGATAACCTGATGTCCAGGTTCCGCCAAAACTAGCTTGTACAAACAAATAGGTATCTATCACGGGCGGCCAAAACCGCCCGTATAACTTTGTTGAACTATGACCTTGTCTGGTCTATACTTTAAGGTATAAATTATGTGAATTTTAGAGAGGGTTAGCAGACTATTATGCCTCAATTAGCACCAGACATCGAGACATTTGCACGAATTAAAGTAATCGGCGTTGGCGGCGCAGGTGGCGCAGCTATCAATCGAATGATTGATGCTGGTGTTGAGGGAGTTGAGTTCGTTGCTATCAATACCGATGCACAGGCTCTCCACCATTCCAAGGCTCAGACCAAAATTCATATCGGTAAGGGCGAGACGCGCGGCTTGGGGGCTGGTGCTGACCCATCTGTTGGCGAGCGAGCTGCTCTTGAGTCAATTGACGACATCAGGGGCGTCCTAGAGGGTGCTGACATGGTATTTGTCACCATAGGTGCTGGTGGCGGTACTGGTAGCGGTGCAGGTCATGTCGTGGCCAAGACTGCTAGAGAAATGGGTGTATTGGTTGTTGGCTTCGCTACTAAGCCCTTTGCTTTTGAGGGCGAAAAGCGCCGTCACAATGCTGATATTGCCATATCGAATTTACGTAACGCTGTTGATACTTTGATTATTATCCCTAATGATCGATTGCTCCAGACAATTGACCGCCAGACGCCTCTAGTCGAAGCCTTCAAGGTGGCCGATGATGTTTTGCGCCAAGGTGTCCAGGGTATATCTGACTTGATTACCGTTCATGGCCTAATCAACCTCGACTTTGCTGATGTTAAGGCTGTTATGAGTAATGCTGGCTCAGCCCTTATGGGTATTGGGCGCGCTTCTGGCGAAGACAGAGCCGTTCAGGCTGCTCAGCAGGCTATAGATTCGCCTCTACTCGAGGTGTCTATTGATGGCGCTCGCGGTATCTTGTTCAACGTTATTGGTGGCAATGACATGTCAATGCACGAGATTAACACCGCTGCCGAGACCATTACTGCCGCAGCCGATCCTGATGCTAACATTATCTTTGGTGCAACTATTAGTCCTGACCTAGAGGACGAGCTTATCATTACTGTTGTAGCAACTGGTTTCGATGCCTCATACTTCGGCCAGCGTGCGACACCTGCACCAACTTTTAGCAGTGCCGCTGCGCCTAGCGATGTACCTGTGGTTGATGAGGTTGCCAAGACCCCTGAAATTGCTAAGGCTACTGATGCTGAGATGTCCAGCATTGATATGGAACTTGATGAGGCTAATCAGTCAGCTGCTGACTTCAAGTCTGACAACGTGCCAAATATTTGGACACTAGACCATCAGCAAGATGATAGCACCAATGACAAGCCCGCTGAGCCTGTTAGCGCCGTTACCGAGAGCACCTTTGGTGATAACGGACATGACGCTCAGGCTACTAGTATTGAAGACGAACTTGAGAAACCTTCGTTCTTGCGACGCCTAGCCAAGCGCTATCGCGACCACCAAGATGACGAATCTGAAACAACAGATACAAAAAACAACTAGCGTACTAAATAATACAACCTATTTTTGTTGGTCATCCACCATACATGGGGGTATTATGGTTATGACAAGCACCACATATGGTGATGCACGTTAGCATAAATGGAGGGTAACAGCGGATGAGATGCGGTCAGTGTCATTATGAAGACACCAAGGTAATCGAATCTCGCGAGGCAGGGGATGGACAGGCCATTCGTCGGCGTAGGGCTTGCACTAAGTGCAACCATCGCTTCACGACTTATGAGCGTGTGGAGCATCCTCAGCTGATAGTTATCAAAAACGACGGGACGCGGCAGTTATTTAACCGCCAAAAGCTTCTCGCGGGTCTATACAGGGCGTGTGAAAAGACACCAGTTACGAGCATGCAGCTCGAAAGAATGGTCAACAGTATCGAACGCGAACTCTATGCCTGCGGCGAACCAGAGGTTTCATCTCGTATATTAGGCGAAAAGGTCATGAGTCATCTCGCAGAACTCAGTGAAGTTGCCTATGTACGCTTTGCCAGTGTCTACCGCCGTTTTAAGGATATCGCGAGTTTCGAACACGAATTGTCACAAATGAGGCAACGATCACAAAAATAAAACAAATTTGCCGCCAAAAAAGCGGCTGATGACAGCACGAACATTCTAACAATTTAACTAGAGAGGCTACTTGTTTTGAGACTGCAAGTAGCTGTGTGAGGGGAAAATATGGCACATTCAACTAGCCTGCTGGGCGGCAGATTGTTTACACGTCCAAAGAGCAAAGCTTACGATTCACTAGAGTGGAATAAGCAAGACTCAGTTATTATGAACCCTGCTACGGGCGTTCCTGTTTTTGAACAGTTGGGCGTAGAGTTTCCTGAGGGTTGGTCACTCAATGCTATTAACATCGTGGCCCAGAAGTACTTTACGGGTACACCTGGCTCAAAGGACCGTGAGTCATCGCTCAGGCACTTAATTGACCGAGTAGCTGACACCATCACTCGTCAGGGTCTACAGGAGGGCTACTTCGAGACTGAAGCCGAAGCTGAGGACTACCGTGAGGAGCTTAAGTATGTGCTAGCTACTCAGCGTGCTTCGTTCAACTCACCAGTTTGGTTCAATATTGGTGCTATGGAACGTGCTCAGCAGGCCAGCGCTTGCTTCATTTTGGGTATAGAGGACACCATGGAGTCAATACTTGGCTGGTACAAAGATGAGGGTATGATTTTCAAGGGCGGCTCAGGCTCTGGCGTAAACCTTAGCCCAATCCGTTCCTCTCAGGAGCAGCTCGGCAAGAGCGCAGGTCGTGCCTCTGGCCCCTTGAGTTTTATGCGTGGAGCCGACTCTGTAGCAGGGGCCATTAAGTCAGGCGGCAAGACTCGTCGTGCTGCCAAAATGGTTATCCTGAACGCCGACCATCCCGATATCGAGGAGTTTATCTGGTGTAAGGCCATTGAGGAACGCAAGGCTCGTGTTCTGCAAGAAGCAGGTTTCGATATGACCCTCGACGGCAAAGATATCTTTTCGGTTCAGTACCAGAACGCCAACAACTCTGTTCGTGTAACAGATGAGTTTATGCAGGCCGTAGAAGATGACGCTGACTGGGAACTAAAGCAAATCAAGAATGGTGAACCCGCCAGGACTGTTAAGGCTAGGTACTTGTTCCGTGAATTTGCCAAGGCCGCATGGGAATGTGCCGACCCTGGTATGCAATTTGACACTACTATCAACCACTGGCACACCACACCTAATGCGGGCCGTATCAATGCCAGTAACCCCTGTAGTGAGTACATGCACCTGGATAACTCGGCCTGTAACTTGGCTTCAATCAACCTACTTAAATACCTGAACGAAGATGGCAGCTTCGATATTGAGGCCTACAAGCACACTATCGAACTAATGTTTACTGGTCAGGAAATATTGGTTGGCTACAGCTCTTACCCAACAGAGAAGATTACCAAGAATGCCAAGGCCTATCGTGAACTTGGTATTGGATATGCTAACCTGGGTGCTATGCTTATGGCTCAAGGCCTGCCATATGACTCTGAAGAGGGTCGAGCTCAGGCTGCGGCCATAACCGCTATACTGACAGGCCACTCATACGCCACTAGCGCCAAGATTGCCAAGCGAGTAGGTCCTTTTGCGGGCTTCCGTAAGGATCGTGAAGGTATGTTGCGTGTACTCCGTCAGCACCGAGCTGCCGTATCTGATATAGATGCTAGTTTGGTCTCGGAAGATCTGCTCAACGCTGCTGCTAGTGCTTGGGATGAAGCGGTAGAGCTCGGTGAGGTCTACGGAGTTCGCAACTCACAGGCCAGCGTCTTGGCGCCTACTGGCACCATTGGTCTGATGATGGATTGTGATACCACTGGCATTGAGCCAGACTTTGCCCTAGTCAAGCACAAGAACCTAGTCGGTGGTGGTTCAATGTCGATTATCAACCAGACTGTACCTCGTGCATTGCGTTCTCTGGGTTACACAGACAAACAGGTGGATGATATTGTCAAATATATTTATGACAATAACACCGTTGTGAACGCACCACATATCGATGAGCGACATTACAGTGTCTTTGCCTGTGCCATCGGCGACAACGCTATTCATTACTTGGGCCACGTCAAGATGATGTCAGCCGTTCAGCCGTTCCTATCAGGGGCAATTAGCAAGACTGTCAACATGCCTGAAACGGCCACCGTTGAGGAGATTGAGCAGTTGCACATTGACTCATGGAAGATGGGTCTCAAGGCAGTGGCTATTTATCGTGACAACTGTAAGGTTGCCCAGCCACTGTCAGGCAAGAAGAAGACTTCTACCGAAGCAACCGATGGAGCTACTACTGAGACTGTTGTCGCTGAGGCCGCTGTTGATACGGCTGTTGCCGCCACAGAGGTAGTACCATCAGAATCTTTGACTGATAAGATTGTTATCAAGGGTTCGGTCCGCCGCAATTTGCCACGCCGCCGCCAGGGTCACACCTACAAGTTCAATATTGCTGACCTAAAGGGGTTCTTCACCGTTAGTGAATACGAAGATGGCACTCCAGGGGAGATCTTTGTGAATGTCTCCAAGCAGGGTTCGACTCTTTCGGGCCTGATGGACTCGTTCGCCATATCTATGAGCCACGGTCTTCAGTACGGCGTACCGCTCAAGAGCTATGTTCGTACTCTAATGAGCAGCTCGTTTGCGCCATCTGGTATTACAGATGACCCAGATATTCGTACCGCTAGCTCGATAACAGATTACATTTGCCGCCGCATGGCTCTAGATTACTTGAGCTTTGACGACAGGCTTGAGCTGGGTATGGCTTCATTGGATGATATGCCCGATGAGCAGCAGACTATGCTGTTGACTGACGACCAATCTGTAGAGGGTAAGTTGCTCGAAGCCGCAGAGGCTCTCGCTGCTGCTGAGGCGGTCACTCAGGCTGCTGAAGCTCAGGCTCAGGGCCAAGCTGCCGAAGCGTCCAAGACCGTATCTGTTGGCGAGGTTACGTCCAGGACTCAGCCAATGGTGGCTCAATCAACTGCCAAGACTGGTCAGGACAGCACTGCGCCGCTATGCTACAACTGCGGCAACCAGACTCAGCGTGCTGGTAGCTGCTATGTCTGCTCGAGCTGCGGCTCGACCACTGGCTGTAGCTAAAGGTTAGATCAGGCTGCTGTGCCTAACCTGAAGCCGATAACTACCCCTAATCAAAAGGGGTAGTTATTTTTTAGGGAGCTTGATATGGCAAGGTTGGCTCAAAAAGCATTGCGTTAATATATATTATAAGATATATTTGTATCTGTAAGGTTTAAAATATGAAAAGCAGTTGGCAAGATTTAAGACGAGAGATTTTATCTAAACCAGAAACGCAGAGAGCCTATGAAGCCATGGCGGCAGAGTATGAAATTGCGCGTAGTGTTATCAGGGCTCGGCTCTGCAACAAGATGACCCAACAGCAACTTGCTGATAAATGCGGCATGACACAGAATATGATTGCCAAGATAGAAAGTGGTCACTGTAATCCCACCTTCAATACACTTAGCAAAGTGGCTGGTGCACTTGGTAAGGAGCTAAAGCTGGTTTAATAAGTGGTGTGCGATGTGCGGCTTGTGTTAATCTAAAGATATATGAAGCTACTAATTGTCTATCGTCCCAATTCGGAGCACTCTACGCTTATTGAGTCGTTTGTACGTGATTTGCAGCACCAACATGAAGTTGAGGATAAGATAGAAATGATTAGTGTCGATACTCGTGAGGGCGCCGCCATGGCGGCCGCCTACGACATATGGGAGTATCCTGCGATAATCGCTATCGCTAATGATGGCGGAACACTAAACATGTGGACTGGCGAGCAGCTACCCCTTATGGATGAGGTCGTCAGCTACATTTACCAGTAATAGCTAATTATGCGCCAAATAGATATTGATACATTCAGGCTACTGTTGCGACAGTCTAAATTCCCTGTTCGCCTACAGAAAGAGCTGGCGCTGCATACTGAGGATGTTGACTGGGCGGCAAATGAGTTTGTTGTTGCTGCCAACAAGTCTGGCAATGAGGGTGCGTTCTTGGTCGACCATGGAGACGAGCCACTGGCGCTGCCATATGTGCTGAAAAAGACTAGCTCTAACCAGGCGGGACAGCAAAAACCATACATATGTGACTTCTGTAGTACGTGGCTGAGGCCTAGCCACGTAGATACAGTAACTTTCGACTTACTGGACAAGTCCCATCATACTGTCTCCTATAGAGTGTGCTCGGGTCTAAAATGCAATGACAATGTCCGTGGTCTGACTAGCGATGGACTGCACTCACGTACTCAAATGCCCGAGAATATAACACCTGAGGGTCGCTGGCAGCGCTTCCATATTAAGCTTGCAGAAGTCGTCTCCAATTGGGCGTCTAAGGCTCTGCCCGATATTCGATAGAACGCTATACATCGACACCTGTATTGCAACAGGGGCGAAAGTGCGGTATTATGCACTTGATTGGGCGCAAGGGTCCAAACTGAACCGTTCAATCACGTACATTCTCTTTCTATCTCTTTAGAGTGAGGTTAGCGGCTATCAACCGTGAAGTACTTTGGGAAGAAATCGTTTGCGGGTGTCCATGTGGCCGTTACTACAGTAACAGAAGGGCGGCAGGGGGCCGACAATCGAGACTAGAACCCAGTGGGTCAGCCCATTACAGCTGAAAAGTAAGCGCCAAAAGAGAGTCACCTCTTGTGGAAGTTGGATGGTACCGTCCGCGAAATGCGGATTCCAACACTTCTAGAAGAGGTGATTTTTGTATTACTAACAAGGGTAGCGGTGATACTGCCGACCCAAAAGTGAACACAAGAAAGGTTCAATAGCATGACCGAAATCGAGCGCGAAAAAACCTATTTGCTCAAAGCCTTGCCTGACGGCCTGACGGCCTGGCGGTCAACGATAATTCGTGACATCTATGTGCCCGAAGCCGCTGACCACGCAGTACTAAGGCTTCGCCAAAAAGGCGGCAAATATGAGATGACCAAAAAGATTCCTGTAAGCGGTACCGATTCGTCACGTCAGCACGAACACACAATTTTGCTCAGTCAGGAGGAGTTTGAGGCGTTGGCGAAATGCTCTACAAAGCAGATTATTAAGCGCCGATTCTTTGGCGATTTGGCGGGCCATTCCGCAGAAGTAGATGTGTTTATGGGCACCCTAGAAGGACTGGCTGTTGTAGATTTTGAGTTTGATTCTGACGACAAATTGGCGGCATTTGCGCAGCCAGATATCGCCCTTGCCGATGTGACTCAAGATGAGTGGATAGCTGGAGGCAAGTTGGCAGGTAAATCGTACAACGATATTTTGCCTGCGCTTGAACGCTACGGCTACCAGTCGGTACACATTAAAGGCATTGATACTGACAACGAATTGGCACAGGAAGGAGTGGCATAATGAAGTTCAAAAAAGGCACCAGGCGACGTGCACTTGAGTACGAAAAGGATTGGGCGAGGCAGTGGAAGGCTGACAAAACTTTTGAGAAGTCGGTCGAGCTACGTTCCAAATCTAACGCATATGTTTTTTATGACGGGCCACCGTTCATTACTGGAGTACCTCATCATGGGACGCTACTTAGCTCTATAGTTAAGGACGCCGTGCCTCGCTATTGGACTATGCAGGGCAAGCGCGTTGAGCGGGTCTGGGGCTGGGATTGTCATGGATTGCCAGCCGAAGTATTTACCGAGAAGAAGCTAGGTATTCAGGACAAGCGTGACATAGGCACCAAGGTTAGTCTGGAAGAATACATAACTACTTGCCGCAACAATATGATCCAGACTGGCTCATTGTGGGAAGACACTATTGACCGCATCGGCCGCTGGGTTGACTTTAGGGGCGCATACAAAACCATGGATAAGCCGTTCATGGAATCGGTGTGGTGGGCATTTAAGAAGCTTTATGAAGCAGGCAAAATCTATGAAGGCGAAAAGGTGTTGCTGTATTGTACACGCGATGCGACGCCAATATCCAAGGCCGAAGTGGCCATGGATAACTCGTATCAGGACGTCACAGACCCTTCTGTATATGTAAAATTCAAGCTCAATGAGCCTGTTGGCAAGAACCCGAGCAGGGGTGATGTCTACATGCTGGCCTGGACTACAACGCCCTGGACACTGCCCGCTAACACAGCTGTTGCAGTGGGTGACAAGATTGAATATGCAGAAGTTGTTGTAAATAATGAACATCTAATTTTGGCCAAAGAACTCCTTGAAAAGGTGCTTACTGACGAAAAACACAACGTTTTGCCTTATGAAATTGTGAACACATTTAAGGGCAGCGAATTGGTTGGCAAAAGCTACCAGCCGCTCTTTGAGGACCGTGGTCCAAAGGCTCACAAAGTCTGGCATGCTGACTATGTGAGCCTAGAGGACGGTACGGGATTGGTTCACTTGGCTCCAGCCTATGGTGAAGAGGACTACGTATTGTCTAAGGAGATGGGTTTTCCATTCGTAACGAATGTTGACGACAACGGTCTATACACCGAAGGTGAGTGGCAAGGTCAGAATATCTGGGAAGCCAATAAGCCAATTGCCAAAGAGCTACATGCAAGGGGCGTGGTATGGAAGATTGAGTATGTGAAGCACAGCTATCCGCACTGTCATCGCTGCGGCACAAAGCTGATGTACCGTGCTCACCCCAGTTGGTTTATGGACATTGCCAGCCAGCGGCAAGAGATGCTTGAGGAGAACGGTGGCATCAATTGGTTCCCGCCGCATATCAAAAACGGACGTTTTGCCAAGACCGTGGAATCCGCTCCTGACTGGAATTTGAGCCGTGATCGCTTCTGGGCTACGCCAATGCCCGTATGGAAAGGCACTGATAAGGACGGCAATGAATTAATCAAAGTCGTTGGTAGCTATCAGGAGCTTAAAGACCTGTCAGGAATCGAGTTAGAGGACTATCACAGGCCCTGGATTGATGATGTAACTTTTACAATAGATAATGTCAAATACCAGAGAATAGACAAGGTTATGGATTGCTGGTTTGAGAGCGGAAGTATGCCTTTTGCGCAGTTCCATTACCCATTTGAGAATGTCGACAAATTTGAGGCTTCGTTCCCCGGTGATTTCATTGTGGAATACGTTGGTCAGGTACGGGCTTGGTTCTATTATGTCCATGCGGTTAGTATTGGACTATTCGGCAAACACGCTTTTCAGAACGTTATTGTGACGGGAACGATTGCGGGAAATGATGGCCGCAAGATGAGCAAAAGCTTCGGCAACTACACCGATCCTAACACTCTAATGGACCAATATTCGGCAGATTCGCTGCGCTTCTTGCTATTGGGTTCACCACTGTTGAGTGGTGAAGACTTTGCTCTTGTAGATAAAGATGTGGCTGACATAGCTCGCAAACTAAGCATGGTCTGGAACATGTATGACTTCTTTACTCTGTATGCCGATGTTGATGGTTGGGAGTGGGATGGATGTACTGACGATCCGACCGAGTCTCTGACTAATCCGCTAGACAAGTGGATTGTGTCACGGGTTCATCAGCTCAATACAGAGGTGGCAGCAGCCATGAATGGCTATGATGTACCTGCGGCCACTAAGCCGATATTGCCGTTCATTGAGGACGCCTCAAACTGGTATGTTCGCCGTTCGCGTCGCCGTTTTTGGAAGAGCGACTCTGACGCCGACAAGCAGGATGCCTACAAGACTCTGCACTATGTTTTGGTTCATCTGGCTCATGTGATGGCGCCGTTCACGCCATTTTTGGCTGAGGAGCTGTTCGTCAAGCTTACGGGCGGGAAGTGCGGTGAGTCGGTACATCTGAGGGATTGGCCACAGGTAGGGCACATCAACGAGATTATTGTTGACCGTATGGCTTGCGTGAGGGAGGTGATTAACGATGGTCTTTCGCAGCGCGCCTCTGGTGGTGTCAAGGTACGACAGCCGCTAGCCAAGGTCAGCGTAGGTGGTCTTGATGCGCGATTGGGTGAGGACTTGGCCCAGTTGGAGCCGATTATCACTGAGGAACTTAACGTCAAGGAGCTTCTTGTTGTGGCTGGTGATGCCGTTCAAATGGATTTAGAGCTGACACCCGAACTGAAGCGTGAGGGCATGGCTAGGGAAGTCATTCGTAACGTTCAGAGCGCCCGTAAGGCCGCAGGACTGGATGTTGATGACAGAATAGCTCTAACTCTAAAGACGAGTGATAAGGAGCTTCAGAGGGCCCTAGATGAGCATTCTGAGGTCATCTTGGGTGAAACCTTGACCTCAAGGCTCTTGGCGTCCGCTTCTGATTTGCCAGATGACGCCTACACTGCTACTTGCAAGGTTGACGGAGCCGAGCTGACCGTCACTCTAGGCAAAGCCTAGAAGCCGTAGCCTACTGTGGTGCTGAGTCATCTTAGCTCCAAGCTGTCTCTTAGCTTGTAGAGTCTGACAATTTTGCCACTAAATTCCTCGAGGAGTTTGGAGTAATTCGGACCAGGTACCATCAAGGAATGTAATTTATTCTTCGACTCGAGATATCTAAGTAGGCAAAGGAAGTCTCCGTCGCTGCTTAGGATTATTGCTTTGTCATAGTTACCAAATTCGATAGCCGCAGCGTAGACAGCTAAGTCTACATCTACATTACCTTTGTAAGTTCTGATGCCGTTATCGATGTAGCCGATAGTGGGCTTGAAGATGATTGTATAACCGAAGTTTCGGAGTTGATCGTATATCAAATGGTTACTTGGTATGAGCCCCATAAAGACGAACGTTTTACTCACCATATGACGTTGCTCCAAGTATAAAATTAGCTTTCTGTAATCTATTTTCCAGCTCAGCCTCCCGACACTCTTGTTAAGATTCTGAGCGTCAATAAAACAGTAGATAGTTGCCTCTGTACTCATGGTTTAAAATAAGCTATCAGGAGTTCCTGACGATATCAAACAATTTGTTGACACATCGATAAAGTTGAGCGTAGAATTTGATTACCAAGACTGGATACGCCTAAGGTTTCGACCGACCGCCGACAACAGTCGCAGGTAGTAGTCGTCTACTACCACAAGGGCTGGATACGCCTAAGGTTTCGACCGACCGCCGACAACAGCAACTAACTGGGGCCAGTGCCCCAGTTTTTTATCTGAAAAAGTTGATAAAAAACTCTTGACCTACTCGGGGAAAGTTAACTACAATGGTGTCTACCAAGACTGGATAGGCCTAAGGTTTCGACCGACCGCGGAGGCCAGTCGCGGCGGCAGCCGAACTATGTTTGGCCGTTTGCGACAAAAGCTGGATAGGCCTAAGGTTTCGACCGACCGCGGAGGCCAGCGCAGAACTGAGCTTCCGAGCTCAGTTCTATAATTTTTCAAGCTCGTTGCGTAATGTTTCCAGCTGAGTGATCAGGTCAAAAAACTCGTCCAAGAGATGTGAATATTTGGGGCTTGGTGAAATAATACTGCTGAGTATCCAGGCCTCTTTACAGGGGAGGCTATATCTGGTAGTATTGAGCAAGTATTAAT
>CAZDAD010000011.1:0-11917 GCA_964503715.1 uncultured Candidatus Saccharibacteria bacterium
GAGAGAATACCTTAACACCAACTACCTTACCATGTTTGCCGTTACTCATGCGCTGTGAAGTGTCGCGGACTTCCTTGGCCTTTTCGCCAAAGATAGCGCGCAGGAGTCGCTCTTCGGAGCTAAGCTCTTGTTCACCCTTAGGAGTAATCTTACCAACTAGGATGTCACCGGGGTGCACTTCGGCACCAATACGGACAATTCCCTCGTCATCAAGATGACGGAGTGCATCTTCTGAAACATTCGGAATATCACGAGTTACGATTTCGGGGCCTAGCTTGGTCTCACGTACTTCTATCATAAAGTCCACAATGTGAACACTTGTTAGCGTGTCATCCTCTACTAGACGGCGACTAATGATGATAGCATCCTCGAAGTTGTAGCCGTTCCATGGCATGAATGCAGCGATTAAATCCTTACCTAGAGCCAGCTCACCACCCTGGATAGACATACCCTCTACAAGCACATCACCCTTCTTGACTTTGTCGCCTACCGACACTACAACTTTTTGGTTGATACTCGTGCCTTCGTTTGAGCGTATAAAGTGCTGTGGTTCGTATGTTACGTCACCCTCAGCGTATTTAACTGTTACGGATGCGGCATCAGCATGAGTGACCTCACCATCAGCCTCGGCCAAAATCATTTGACCCGTGTTTCGGGCGGCGGCTGTTTCTAGGCCGGTGCCTACGATTGGAGCCTGTGGCTGTACCAGAGGTACTGCCTGACGCTGTTGGTTACTACCCATGAGTGAGCGATAAACGTAGTTCTTCTCAATAAACGGAATAAGACCAGCTGATGAACCAATAATCTGGTTACGAGCAGCGTCGACGTGAGTGACTTCTGAGGCGTCAACTTCAGATGATTTAAGATTCTTACGAACAGGCACACGCTCTTGAACGAACTTACCTTTGTCATTAAGCTCAACACCTGCACCTGCAATGACGGCTCTTTCTTCATCAGCAGCATCTAGATATTCAACCTCACTAGTAACTACGCCCTTCACGACTTTGCGGTAAGGCGTCTCAACAAAACCATATTCATTTATACGAGCATAGTTTGCTAGGTTAAGTACGAGTCCGATGTTTGCGCCTTCAGGCGTCTCAACAGCACAGATACGACCGTAGTGAGTTGCATGCGCATCACGAACTTCAAAACCTGCTCGCTCACGCGAAAGGCCACCTGGGCCCATGGAACTCAGACGACGTTTGTGTGCAAGTTCAGATAGCGGATTAATCTGGTCCATGAACTGTGATAGCTGTGAGCTAGCAAAGAATTCACGAACCGCAGCTACTACCGGACGAGCATTGATAAGCTGACCAGGAGTAACCGTCTCGATTTCACACATAGACATACGGTCCTTGGTATTGCGCTCCATGCGCAGAAGACCAATACGGAACTGGCGCTGAACAAGTTCACCAACCAATTTTACTCGGCGGTTTGCAAGTGAATCGATGTCATCACCTGGCTCTTGGGTAACATTCATGCGAATGAGCTCAGCAACAATAGCCTTGAGGTCCTCAATACGCATAATGCGATTCTCGATGGTGTTTGGCACGTCGAGATTGAGACGCTTGTTAATCTTGTAGCGACCAACACGACTGAAGTCAAAACGCTTGAAGTTATAGAACATGTTTTCAATCAAGCCCTTGGCATTGTCGACTGTGGCTAGATCACCTGGGCGAAGACGTCGGTAGACCTCAATTAGAGCATCACTCTGACCTTTGGTGGGATCCTTTTCAAGCGTTGCAGATACATAACTCTTGTTTTTGTCAGTATCAACATGCTTGAAGGCATCTTTCATAGCTGCATCATTCATACCCAACGCGCGCAACAGGGTAGTTACAGCAATTTTGCGTTTACGATCGATCTTAACAAATAGCGCACCAGAAGCTGCGGTCTCGAATTCAAGCCACGCTCCACGGCCAGGAATGACCTTGGCACTATAGAGATTACTGGTACCATGCTGGTCTGCAGTAAAGAAAACGCCAGCTGATCTAATCAACTGGCTAACAACTACACGCTCTGCGCCATTAATGACAAAGGTACCACGCTTCGTCATCCATGGGAAATCACCGAGGTAAATCTCTTGTTCCTTAACTTCACCAGTAATTTTGTTTGTCAGCTCGACTGTAGCCTTAAGAGGAGCATCGTATGAAACGTTGTTTTCTCTTGCCTCAGATTCTGACATTTTAGGATCTTCAAAATGATAATCCTTAAAACGTAGTGATAGTTTTGTACCAGTGTAGTCATCAACAGGACTGATTTCAGCCAAAAGCTCGCCGAGACCTTCTTCAACAAACCATTGGAATGACTTGTTTTGGTGATCGACGAGATTATCGAGCTGAATTGCATCATCATGCTGAGTGAAATACACACGTTGTCCGTCCTGAGCGACGGTTGACTTGGTGCTTTTCGCCATAGATTGCTCTGCTTCCCCTTACATTAGACCCGTAACAACCTCTTTGGAGTCCTAAAGAGGCAAGGCCATAAATTGATATAGCTTAGTGTTATTTAGAATATTTGCGCGCGAAGGTCTCTAAGGAGGGTGTTTTTGGCGCCACAACAGCACTGCCCTGCTTACACTACTTCTTGATGAGTATTCTGAAGTAACTGGGGATAAATGTCAAGAAAAATACTACACTTTTTTTATTGCCGATACAGGTAACTGGGCGTACTATACCGTTCGTTTCCACATATAGACTGTGATATACGGCTGCAGGTTATTGTGTGCGGCACCGCTACCCATATATGTAGTTCCGAAGTCAGGGTTACTGCTATCAACTATAACTCTATCCATAAAACTACTTGAACCGCTAAGTCCATAGCCCCCAACTTCTGCAAGAGTAAGATGCTGATAGATAGTGTGATTGTGTGAAGGCATCTCGGCTAAAGAGAGCGAATGAGTCTTTGCGCCACCCGTCTTCTCTTGGGTATTAAATTCAGATTGGCCTGTGTCGACGCCGACAGGCACTCGGCCAGTGCCCCAGGCGACCCAAGTGCCAAAGCCCAACAACGTAGCAGGGTTAGTGTTATTAGTTGCATTAAAGTAGACCGAACCGACTGGGTAAACAGATCGCAATATATTTATCGGGTCAACGCCTGAGTAACTACTACCATTAAAGGCCTTGATGATATAGCTGACTATTATCGTCGGCTGCAGGTTATTATGGGCCCCGTTGCCACCAGCATTCTGGAAATAGTTCGCAGGTTCGATTCCAGTGGTTGATCCAAATGACCCCGAACCTGCCTGATATCCGAATGCGCTAGTTCCATCCCATCTAAGCATGATACCGGGCGTTCCTGGATCCCTATAATGACCGTGGCTGGGCATTTCTGCCACCGTCAGAGTATGTGACTGAGCACCACCGGCCGCACCAAGCACATCACCGTTCACGCCGCCAGCCAGACCCGTGAGACGGTCTGCGCTTGTACCGCCCATATTATCCAGTCCAGCAATAACGCGACCGCGCAAATCAGGCAAGTTAAATGTAGACGAGCCATCACCAGAACCATAGGTTGTTCCTATGGCCGTAAACAAATCTGAATATGTCGAACGAGATATGGCCTGGCCGTAGCACATCATCCAACCATTTGGAGCACTTGTGCCGCCAAAGGCACTAATTGATCCAATCGGCGCAGCTGCATTGTTGACATAACTGGCCACAGCCGTTGATACAGGCTTGTTATCGTCAGCAGTGTTATCTACATTGCCCAAGCCAATGGCTGCTTTGTCCAGTGTCTGCCAACTCTTGTCACCACGGAGATACTGAGATATCGTACCAGCCGTAATTTTCGGTTCTTTGGTACCCAGACCAGTGTCAATGTAGCTCTTGGTCGCCTTTTGTGTCGCTATTTTGCTATCGCTATTAGACGCCAGTGTGCCATCAATATCTAGTGGTAAGGCCGATTGCTTGAGTGTTCCATCGGTATTATGAGATACACTAAGAAAGTCATTGAGAACATCGCCCCAAGTACCAGAATCCCCACCAACGATTGGCAAACGTGACACTATAAACCCTCTATGAATACCTCAATCTATGAATACTACCTAGTATTATAGGCGCTCAGATATTCAGCTACAAGTGAACTTAGATTAGGCCTTTTTGGGAGGCTGCATAATAACAGCGTCAACTAGGCCATATTTTTTGGCCTCATCAGCAGGCATCCAATAGTCACGTTCCATGTCAGTTTTTACCTTGTCGAGCTTCTGACCAGTGTTATCAGCCATAATCTTTGCTAGACGTTCCTTGAGGCGCTGAGCTTCCTTCAGGTCGATTTCCATATCTGTAATTTTACCCTGGGTGCCATAAGATGGCTGGTGGATCATCACCGCAGAGTTAGGCAATAGGTAACGCTTGCCTTTCGTTCCGCTACTTAGCAAAAATGCTGCCGCAGAGGCTTGAATACCTATACCAACAGTCTGGATATCATTGCTTATGTATTGCATGGTGTCATAAATAGCCATGGCATCATATACGCTGCCACCGGGGCTATTGATATAGAAATAAATATCTTTCTTAGGGTCTTCGGCTTGCAGGAAAAGTAGCTGTGCAACAATTAGATTAGCCGTATCTGGCGTAACTGCATTACCTAACATGACAATTCTGTCTTTCAGTAGACGGCTATATATATCATAGGCTCGCTCGTAGCGACCTTCGTTCTCGATAACAGTTGGGACTAAAACGCTCATAATTATCTCCTTGGGCAGTCAATACAACTTAGTATAAGAAATTAGCACTCATAGGTCAAGAGTGCTAATTAACTTCTCTCACTTTGCCACTGTTTATGACTTTGCGCTAGCGTATCCAATGAGTAGGTCGGCAGTTTTTTCACTCAAAATGCGGCCTGCGATATCACGTCGTGCCTCAGGCTTATCGAGCTCAGCCTGCATTCTGGCATCGGCGTATTGTGCTCGCATAAGCTGCAAACGTGCATCAACTTCTTCTGGAGTGACGGTAACGTCTTCTTTGTCAGATATCTCAGTTAGAACGAAACCAGCTTTGACACGAATCTCGGCGTCAGCTCGAAGTGACTGCTTATATTCATCTTCTGTTTTAGACTCAGCCTTGAGAAATTCTTCCCATGTCTGGCCACGATACATCAAATTCTGGCGCTGCTCTTGGATCATTTGCTCTATCTGCTCATCAACGAGACGTGCAGGTACGGCCATCTTGGTGTCTTTGGTGATTTTCATCAACACTTCGTCAGCGTATTCACGCATAGACTGGTTATCTTTTTCGGTCTGTAGCTGCTTCTTGATATCAGATTTCATATCCTCGACTGTCTTGAATGGACCAACCTTAGCCGCAAATTCAGCATCAAGCTTAGGGCTATCAACAGACTCGACTTTCTTAATATCAACCGTAAAGTCAACTTTCTTATTCTGGAGTTCCTTAGCGCCATAATCCTTGGGGAAAGTGACCGTGAAAGTCTTGCTCTCGCCAGCTTTTAGGCCGATTAGTTCAGGCTCGAATCCTGGGATGAAGGTCTTGGAACCGATAACAATTGGGTAGTCCTTACCCTCGGTGTTGGGAATCGCTTTTTGGGTCTTGTGATCCACGCCCTTGAAGTCCATGGTTACTTGATCACCGTCTTTAGAGGCACGTTTTACCTCATTCTTCTGGGCATCGCGGGACAAAAGCTGATCGACAACTTCATCAACATCTTTAGCGGATACGGTCACATGCTTACGTGGAATACGCATTTTGCGGTAATCAGCCAGCTTAATATCACCAATAACATCCACTGTCAGCTCAACCTCTAAATCAGTAAATGGCACGAATTTCTTTAGACTGACCTCTGGCTGAGCAACAGGCCTAAGGCCCTTTTCTTTAACAGCCGTCGAATAAAGAACGTTTAGAATTTCGTCGAGAAAGTCGCCCTGAACGGTAGCAGGATTAGCGTGCTTTTCAACTAGATTTGCGGGAACTTTGCCCTGCCTAAAGCCAGGAACTTTGAGGCCCTTTGCAATAGCCTTGAGGACTTTTTGCTTAGTCGAATCAAGCTGCTCCTTGTCGGCAGCCAAAGTCAACTGGACCTTGGTATCTGAGATTTTCTTCTGTGTGATTTGCATAGTTAGCAACTATAACAGATATGACAACATTCTGCCACTTCACTCAAGAGTTATTTTAGCTTCGACGATAATCTTCGACAATGCTAGCGATACGAGCTACGCTATGCCGCTCAGCAACGCTAGTAAGTAAATTACGCAATTCGTATTGCTCGTCCTTGAGCTCATTTTCTCCGATAAACATCACGTATCTAACGCCCTTTTTAAGCGCAGTTTTGATTTGTTTGTCGGGCTTTTTGCCAGTCGTATCAACAGCTACATTGACACCCATTTCACGAAGCTCCTCAATGACCTTTTGGGCGGGAAGGTAGACCTCACCAATGAGAATGACATATATATCAGTCTCGCTCTGAATATTGGGCATTAGGTCGTGCGACTCGAGGAAGTTTTGCAGCGTCACGTCACCCCAGCCAAAGCCAACTGTGGGCACTGGATCGACACCAAATAGGCCAACGAGGCCATCATAACGGCCGCCGCCCATCATGGCACGATTATTCTCTGGGTCATTATCGGATATTTCAAATACAATGCCAGTATAGTAGTCGAAGCCGCGCATGATCGTAACGTCAAATTTGGCATTCGGTATGCGCATCTCAGCTAAGACATCAATCAAATTAGCGAGATTCTGGGCTGCCTCAGTGCTTCTGACCTCATCTGGTAAGTCTTCGATTTTTTCAGCTTTAAGGATATTCACCAGTTTTAGACTGCGAGCATCCTTAGTGGTCATTTCTTCGTTGAATGCTTCAGCCAAAGCCGACTCAAAATCAGGCTTATCCATCTTGTTCATTCGATCAACCAGCTTAGCCGCAGCGTAGGCTTCGTCTTTGGTCAACTTCAGATACTGCTCAAAGATATAATCCATTAGCTGACGGCTATTAACCTGAATTGTATACATCTCGTGAGTTGCACCGAAAGCTTTGAGAATAGCATCAGCGACCTGTATCAGCTCTGTTTCGGCCTTAACATCAGCCACTCCAAATATGTCAACATTTAACTGCCAGTGTTCGCGCAGTCTGCCGCGCTGCGGACGTTCGTAGCGCCACAGGTTTGGAATGCTAAACCACCTCAGAGGATAGCCAAGCTCCTGACGCTTAGCCGCCACCATTCGGCTCACGCTGGGTGTCATTTCAGGCCTGACAGCTACCATGCGACCGCCCCTGTCCTCAAAGGCATATGTCTGTTCGTTGACAATCTCAGTACCACTTTTGGCAGCATACAGCTCAAGTGGTTCAATCATTGGCGCATCGTATTCTTCGTAGCCAAACTTGCGCACAGTCTGACGGATAGTATTGAACATGTAATCTTGTAGGCGTTTGTCCTCGGGATAAAAATCACGAGCACCTTTATATGGTTGAGTTGAAAGTGACATAGTTAATCTCCATTTTATATCTTATCTTGACTGATTTCTAGTTGAACGGCTCAAGCAGCTGCGCCCTTAACCACCCTCCAGACGGCACCGATAGTGACCTGCTCGAGATTATCGACAACTATCTCCATGCCGTTTTGGCGTAGGGTTTCACCCGAGTCAGTTAGGTCAATAACTCCATCAAGGCCGCCGAATAGCTTAGGCGCTGCCTCAATCGAACCACCCATAACCGTCCTAACCAGAACCTCTGTTCCGATTACCTCCGAAAACCTACAAGCTGCCCTAGAGTAACTCGTGGCTACTGAGATTGGTTCCCGTGCCCCAATCTTGCGCCTTAAGTCTTCTGCACCATCAAGTGATGTAGCTAGAGTGAACCTAAGAGCCGTTTCGGCAATCGGCAAATAGGTCATTTGGCATTTTGTTTTTTGGTCAAGCTCTTCATACGTATCGGAACCCATGAAGCCGATTCTTTTGTCAGTAGTCATAGCACCAGCTATGTCTTTGTCCCTGATTAGGACGTAAGTTGTAGCATCAACCTCTGAGGTGAAGACACCTCCCCGCAAACTCGGGCACCTGCATGCCGTTGTCTGCAAAAAGTTTCTCAACGGGCTTGCGATTCTCGCCTTTTGGGAACAAGACCACATCGGCCTCCCGTATCCTATTCATTACTTCTCTGTTAAAACTCATTTTATGCTCCAAAAATATTAATTTGTACAAAACAAAAACGCCGAAGGTAAATCGGCGCTCTGTATCTAATAAATTTGCTATCTAGAAACTATCCGACTACCTTCGGCAACACGTGGTCATGATGATTGTTGGAATAGTATTTACTCATAATATTTTTGGTGCGGATGAAAGGACTTGAACCTTCACGCCTTGCGGCACTAGCTCCTAAGGCTAGCGTGTCTACCAATTCCACCACATCCGCATGGGGTAACACTAAGCAGTGATTTTACCTTATGTTACCGCATTTTTCCAGATTAATTTGATATTTGGCTATTTAGCAGCAGTTTCGGCATCTTTGATCTGCATGTAGCGAATTACGGGCATGCATGATGCTAAAAGGCTTATTAATAGCATCGCAACAATACCGACAACAGGTATCATCATTAAGACAATCATTGCCAAAACCATTAAGAACGATACGCCAATTAAGGCCCATATTTCGCCCGACCACCTCTTGGATTGGGCCCAGCTAACCTTCATAGACTCAACAACACCAAGGTCTTTGTCGACAAGGTGATAAGATGCTAGGAGCAGCTTTGGCAACACAATAAAGAATGGCACAACCAGCAATAATAGAGCGGCAAAATATACCAAGCCAGTAAGTATAGCTAAGCCTATCAACCTCCAAAAGTATCGTAAGCCTTTGCGGAACTGATCCATACCATCAACGGTTTTGTCTCTGTAGCTTTGAAATATAGTCAGAATCAAACCGCCATTCGCCAATAGACCAAGCAGCAAGCCTAACACATACAGCGCCGTTGGCCAGCCACCAGCATTAATGGGCGAACCTGGTACTCCCGGTTCAGCCTCTGGGGTTATCAACATGCTCAATGCTACTAATGAAGCAGGAACAAGTAACAGCAGAACAAACGCAGCGGGATTTCTCTGGACTGTCTTCCATGACAGTTCTGGTAGAGCTAAGGCGCTTGGTACAGTCGCGCTTTTTTTGGTTTTACTAGCAGAACTCATGGTTTTCTCCCCACTTATTTATACTGTTTATTATGGAGGTTGCTCCGCAAGAGTCAATGGGGAATTATATCGCTCTATAGAACGCTAGCTGGGCATCGCCATATTCACGTTGCTCAACTATCCCAAAATCATCTATCAGAGGCAAGTCGACACCTCCAGGCCAAGATAAGACCAACAGGCCGTCATTCGCAACCGTGCCTGCCAAGCGTTTTATGAGATTAGTCTGTAGGTCACCATACGGAGGATCGCATACTACAATATCAAACCTATCCTGGGTTGTGTGCAACCATGCACCAGCGTTAGCGCTAATCAACTTAACTTCTTCCGATAGCTCAAGGTCAGAGATATTCTTGGCAACAACCTTTTGTGCTATACGATCGCTATCAATACAAACAACGGATTTCGCACCACGACTGATTGCCTCAAAAGCAATAGCCCCAGACCCTGCAAAAGCATCCAAGAATGTCAGTCCGCTAATGTCACCTAGGATATTAAATAAAGCACCTCTGATTTTGTCACTCATTGGGTGAGTCTTGTGACTACTAGGCGACTGAAAATTGCGCCCCCCTAGACTACCTGATATCACTCTCACTTTTTATCCCCATCGGCTAAGACGCCCGATTGCTTCACAGCCTGATACCATGCCAACGTTACTACTCGGACAATTGCAGGAGCAAGTTCCAGTCTAACCTGACGTGCTAACCTCGGTGTCCAGCCCCTCCTTTGAAACGCTTCGTACATTGCTAAACTATCTATTTCACGGACGGTTTTGCGGAAAATCTCCGTCAAACCCTGGTGCTCCAGGTCCTTTATATCGGCCTGCGTCACTGGAGTATGACGACGATTAAATGGCGCAATAATCGTTGAGACACCAAACTCGAATGAACCATGGGTAGTTAGCAGGCCCTTTGGCCCCCACATCATCCAGTTATTTTTTACTTTCTTGATAGGAGTTTCACCTGGCAGAACAATCTTTTTACGAATAGTCGTCCGAGTGCTCTTATCCTGACCACCACGTAGCTCGGCTAAAGTCTCCTCATAAGGAAAATGATGAGCGGGAGTTAAGCCATCGACTATAGCATGAGCCAACCAAGCCGACTCAAAGCCTGCGCGAGTTTTGTCACCGTCTCTTATGGCAGAGGTAAGCTTTTCTACGTGGCCCTCTATTAAGCCAATCAATTCCTTGTCGTTGTCATCTTTTGGATTAATATAGTGCCAAGGTTCATCGACCGCTGGGCTCTTACGTTTAATCCCATCAGGACCATTGTTACCCTCAAAGCGTAATATGGTTCTTATGTCGGGAAAATGCCTGTTGGCATCACCGAGTAGTAACCTAAGCTGCACGCGCGCCAAACGGTCAAGCTTCTGGTGAGCTCCCAAGATTATTCCTGATATTGGAGTTAATGTTGTTCCCGAATACATATTTTAGTTAAGGCTAGTAACGGCCCGCATCCTTTTAAGACGCGCCCAAAGCACTGGGTATTGTAACAAGTTTTCGCCACGCTCGATACACTCCTCGGCTGCCGCCCGTGCCAGAGCAATCATCTTTGTATCTGTTAATTTGGCCACTCGAAGATCTAGAGCACCGTGTTGCAAGCTGCCATATATCGCCCCTGGGCCGCGAATCTCGAGATCAAGTTCTGCTAGTTTGAAACCGTCATTGCTGCGCTCCAAGACCTGTAGCCGCTTCGGAGGCTCACTAGCATCGCTCATCATCAGATAACAATAACCCCGATGCGAACCCCTACCGATGCGACCGCGAAGCTGATGTAGCTGCGCCAGTCCGAAACGCTCAGCTGCTTCGATGAGCATAATTGTCGCATTCGGCACATCTACACCCACCTCAATAACTGTAGTTGACACTAATATATCAATTTCACGCTTCAAGAACTTTTCCATGACTTCTTGCTTTTCTGCGGCCTTCATTTTGCCATGCAGCAGACCTACGCGACGATTTTTGAAGTCACGCTTCGACAAAAGCTCATACACTTTTTCGACCGATACTGATGATTTATCGCTGTCAGTTGCGACAATTAGAGGACATACAACGAACATCTGCCTACCTGTATCAAGCTCTGCATTAATTTTCTGGTATAGTTCTGCCCTAGAATGAGGCGAACAAATTTGGGTCTCTATTGGCAATCTACCTTGAGGTTTTTCGGCGATAATCGAAATGTCCATCTCGCCATAAAGAGTTAGAGCTAAGCTGCGTGGGATTGGAGTAGCGGTCATACTCAGCAGGTGTGGCATATGTCCAGCCTTGGCCATCAATTTTTTGCGCTGTTCTACTCCAAAGCGATGTTGCTCATCGACAATAGCAAGACCTAAGTTATGCATATCGACAGCTTCCTGAATCAGTGCATGTGTGCCAATCACGAAAGTGGCTCTGCCCGTAGCAATAGCATCGAGGCTATGTTTTCTTTGACTAGATGTCTGTCCACCTATCAGCAGCGTAACCTTGTGCTGTAGTCCTAAGGGCTCAAGTAAGTTATAGACAGTATCAGCATGCTGACGTGCCAGTAGCTCGGTTGGAGCCATAAAGACAGACTGAAAGCCATTGGCATCAGCCATTAACGCCGCCATGGTTGCGACCACCGTCTTGCCCGATCCGACATCGCCCTCTACCAATCTATTCATTGGCATGGTACGCTGCATATCCTGCAATACTCGCCAAGTCACCTTACGCTGATCATTTGTTAGCTTGAACGGTAGGTACTTAACGAAACTCTTGGCCAAATCTTCTTTGAACTCGATTGCAACAGATTTATCTTGCAACATCTCATTTTTGT
>CAZDAD010000011.1:12089-24724 GCA_964503715.1 uncultured Candidatus Saccharibacteria bacterium
CAGATGTACCAGGAAAATGAACTGACTCAATCGCCTTGGCGTAAGGCATGAGTTCGTTTTTTTCGACCACCCAGCTTGGCAACGTGTCAGGAATCGTCCTAATGACCTTTATAACTTCCCGAATCCATCGTCTTATCTGATTGCTGCTAATTCCTTTGGTTTCACGGTATATGGGCACTATTCGAGCAGTGTTCACAGGAAAATCGCTAACTAGCTCCATGCCAGGATTCATAATCGTGAAGCGTCCGCGAGCCAACTCGTATTGGCCTGATATATAGTATTGCTGACCTGTTTTTATACTACCCTCACGATAGGGTTGGTTGAACCATACTAACCTCACACTACCAGAACCGTCTGAAGCAACAGCCTCCGTAATATGCAATCCTCGACGAACATATCTGCCCTTCACTGCGCTTACTTCTGCGGCAATAGTTATCGCACCAGGTGATAATTGGTCTACAGGAGTTATTTGTGAAAAATCGTTATACTTCCGTGGGTAATTGTCGATTAGGTCACCTACCGTGTTGATTCCCAAGTTACTGGATAATTTTGAGGCGACCCTATCGCCTATACCCTTTAGATTTTTTACGGGACTCTCAATATCCATACCAAGATTACTTATTGTTAGTACCCATTAGTTGTTTAGCGAGTCCGCTTAAACCCAAACCGCCAAAGAAAGCAGCAAGCAACATAGAGCTATAGTATTGTCCCCAGTAGTCAATGTTCTTCACATTCGCCAATACTGCGTGCCAAAAATCGGCCGCCATCAGAGCCTCGATGCGACTAACTCCAAATTGTTGAGAAAATATCGAAGTACAGTCCAAGACAACTCCGCCAAAGAAACCAAAAAATATGACCACGATTACGATTAGCAGCACCCAAAAATAGCCCCTATCCCTTTTCGTTACCCCCCTAGTTACCTTTTGGTAGGCCAAAACTGCCAACCACGAAACCATAAATGCTGAAGCAGACTGCAAAAGACCAGCGTGCCATGCCAACATCCAAATTATTAGGCCTAGTACGGCTCCTACAGATGCCCATAGAATACCTAGGTTGAAACCTGACCGATCAGTATTCAGCCGTTTAGGCATTGGCTGCCCCACCGATGTTATTGAGCCCTTTCGACAAGTGCCGAATCTTTATACGCCTTGCCCTTACGAAGAATCGCACGACCGTTCTGAAATAGAGAATCATCAAGTTTAATATCGCTCACTTTAATACTATTGACTGATATTGCGTTACCGTCGATTAGGCGCCTAGCCTCGGTTTTGGAACTGGCCAACTCTGACTGAACAATCAAATCAGCCAAGTCTTGTGACCCGTCGTATAAAACACTTGGTAACTCCTGTCGGATAGTTGCTAGCTCATCACTGTTAGCTTGACCAATACTTTTGTCGCCAGTCATATAGCTTGTCACTGCCTGTGCCATACGCATAGCATCCTCTCCATGCACAAGCTTTGTAACTTCTTCAGCCAATCTAATCTGAGCTAGACGTTGCCCTGGGTCCTGATGATGTTGCTCTATAAGCGCTTCGACAGTCGGTTTGTCTAGTAAGGTGTAGAACTTTATATATTCTTCAACACCGATGTCATCACAGTTAATCCAAAATTGATAGAACTTGGTAGGAGACGTCATTTCAGGATCGAGCCACACAGCACCGCCTTCGGATTTACCAAATTTTTTACCCGTTGCTCGATTCATAACAAGTGGGGCCGACCAAATATGGCCTTCGACTCCATCCATTCTTCTGAGAAGTTCGACTCCAGCAATACTATTACCCCACTGATCGGAGCCGCAAAGCTGTAACGTTACACCATAATTACGGTGTAAATGGACAAAATCATAGCCCTGAATTAGGGCATAGCTAAACTCAGCGTAGCTAATACCCGCTCCATCTTCGCCCAGGCGTGTCTGGACAAACTCCCTAGATAACATCTGCCGCATTGGCACATGTTTGCCAACATTACGCAAAAACTGAAGGTAGCCCATATTCTTGAACCAGTCGAAGTTATCGACGTGTATAAAAGGCTGGCCCGCAAAAATCCTGTCGTACTGCTTAGCGATGCTGGCTTTGTTGTCTGCAACCTCGTCCTCGGTCTTGAGTACTCGTTCCTCGGCCTTACCATCAGGGTCACCGATCAGCCCCGTGGCCCCACCAACGAGCATTACCGCTTTGTGTCCGTGGTTTATAAAGTGCCTTATCATCATGGCGATGGCAAGGTTTCCAATCTGTAACGACTTGGCACTAGGGTCCATTCCTAGGTAAAAAGTAATCGGCTCACCATCGATGGCCCTAATATCTTTGAAAGTTGTTTGGTTGACGAAGCCTCGCCACTGTAGTTCTTCTGATAATGTCATGTCAGACATAGTTTTCCCCTGTATTTGAAATTTGGTAACAATTAGTAATATGGCTAAACAAAGTACAAATACTGGTGCTCTTGAGGATCAACACTTCTCATATCTATACATATTATATCTGATAGATTGGCATATGTGTGCAAAAATACCTAAAATCCGCTTGTGGTTAGGGCGCTGCTGTTTGCTATAATATGCATTAGTAATTAGTGAGTTGAGAGGCACATTAGAGAGAATGGCTGATTTGAAAAACTCTGGACCACGTCGTCCACACAGGAACGCTTTTACGACAAAAAGCGGCAAGACTATTAAACTACATCGTAGTATATCCGATAAGTTCCGCGCCAAGCGAGAAATGCGCACCAGAAGGCGCGCTGCCTATATGGCAACATTGCCAAAGAATCCATTTCGCCGAGCGCTATACAGGCTTCACCCAAAGCGACAGTTCAAATACTGGTTTAGTCGAGAGGGCGGTATCATGGCCCTCAAGATTATGGGAATATGTATTGTTGTTGGTTTTTTGTTCATAGTTGGTATCTTTGCCTATTTCCGTAAAGATTTACCAAACATCAACGATATTAGTGGTCGCAAACTGGGCGGCAGTATTACCTACTATGATCGGACGGGTCAGACTGTATTGTGGCAGGATTACGATGCCGTCAAGCGTGTACAAGTAAAGGGAGACAAGATATCCAAGTACGTCAAGCAGGCCACTATCGCCATCGAGGATAAGAACTTCTATAAGCATGGTGCTTTTGATACACAAGGCATAATGCGCGCCGTCGTCAGAGATGTTACTAATCGCAGCGGACGAGTTGAGGGTGGTTCTACTATTACCCAGCAGCTCGTGAAGCTTAACCAAAGCTGGACCAATGACCGAACTGTCACCCGTAAGGTAAAGGAATTAATTCTAGCCGTTGAGCTCGAGCGTGAATACTCCAAAGAAGAGATTTTAACGGGATATTTGAACATTGCTCCATACGGTAATGTTCAATATGGGGTAGAGACTGCCGCTCGTGATTATTTCAACAAGTCTGCAGCCGACCTGACATTAGCTGAGTCGGCTTTCCTGGCAGCAATACCCCAGGCTCCTTCCCGATTTTCGCCGTACGGTCCCAACTACAACCCGCAGAAGCTGACTTGGCGCCAGCAGTACATTTTGGACCAAATGGCCGATCAGGGCATGATCACCAAAAAAGAGGCTGATGAGGCCAAGAAGGTTGACGTCTTATCAACCGTCAAACCACCATCACCTAAATACAATGGCATCAAAGCGCCCTACTTCGTACTAGCTGCCAAAAATGAACTAGAAGAAAAATATGGCGATAAGACTGTCCAACGTGGTGGTTGGCAGGTCACTACGACCGTAGACCTCAAGCTCCAGGAATTAGCAGAGCAGCAGGTAAGCAAAGGCATATCTCAGGTTAAGCGTCAAGGTGGTGACGTTGCCGCCTTCGCAGCAATAGATGTTGAAGCAGCAGAACTCGTAGCTATAGTTGGCGGCCCTGATTTTAACAACCCTGAATACGGCCAGCTAAATTACACTCAGACTTGGCTGCCTCCAGGCTCTAGCTTTAAGCCATATGACTACACCGCTCTCATCAATGAAACTACCAATACTGGAGCAGGCTCGGTACTATACGATGTACAGGCACCGCTACCAGGCTGGCCATGTACAAACAAGGCCAGGCCAAAAGATGGCGGTAACTGCCTTAACGACTATGATTTCCGCTATCCTGGGCCGCTAACAGTACGTTATGCACTTGGTGGTTCACGCAACGTTCCTGCAGTCAAAGCCATGCTGACCCCAGGCGTTAACAAGACTATAGAGATTGCCGAGTCAATGGGCCTCAAAAGTGGCTACAAATGTTTTTCGGACACTTCGTTCAAAAAGGAAACCCAGTGCTACGGTTCTTCAGCCATCGGTGACGGCGCCTATCTGCACTTAGATGAACATGTCAACGGCTATGCCACCCTATCCAGAATGGGTGTGTACAAGCCTGCAACCTATATCAAAAAGATTGTTGATGCCAAAGGCAAGGATATATCACTTGCTGAAAGGCCAACAAAGCAGGTAATCAAGCCAGACTCCGCCTACATAATAGACGATATTCTTAGTGACCCCAATGCAAGCTACCTCAGGCCAGATCGTAAGTTCCATAACTACAAAGGCTGGAAGTTCGGCATAAAGACTGGTACAACCAACGACGCCAAGGACGGCCTGATGATGAGCTTTTCAACCAAGTACGCTGCAGGTGTATGGGTCGGCTACCACAACCGTCAGCGCGAAATGTCGGGCGCCATGGAGAACATGACTCAGCCGATTATTCAGGGCTGGATGCGCGGTGCTCATGACGGATTGACACCAAAGAACTGGGAGAAACCAAAGAGTGTTCAGTCGCTAGCGGCTTATGTCATTCGTGCGCACTTCTCGTCTCAGCACGAAGTCCTGCCCAGTCCAAGTAACGACCTGTTCCCATCTTGGTACAAGGCCCCCGCCAAGCAGGCTGGTGCGCCACAGGTGCGTGATAAGGTCTCGGGCAAGCTAGCAACATCGTGTACGCCCGACTTGGCCAAAGAGACAATTGGCAACGGCAACGATAACGCCTTTTCGGCTGACATATTCGTCAATGCCAAGAAAGCCGCCGAAACAACAGGCTCGGATGATATCCACAATTGTGACGATGCAAGGCCTAACATTAGCGTCACGCCGCAGACCTGTACTCTAGCGGCCTGCCCAGTCCAAGTATCGGTCTCACAGGGCACGCATCCTCTAAATAGTGATCAATTCCCAGGCACTGTAGAGCTATACGCCAATGACCAGCTGGTCGGATCACAAAATGTATCGAGTGCTGATAATATCCTATTCAGCTACACGCCGAGTGGTCCAGGCAATATCATATTCAGGGCTCGAGTAGTCGATAGCGTTCTTTACGAATCAAGTGTATCTACTTCTGAGGTTACCGTTTCTCAGTGAAGCGTTACTTCTGGCGGTAGCCCGCAGAGTACAAGCCCTAGCCCTAGGAGAGGCAGAGGCAACAACTAGATATAAAAACAACCAGCCGCATATGACTGGTTGTTTTTTGTTACGAGTTATTTAGATAGGAACGCTATTGTAGGTGCCTTAGAGAAGCCACTCGGCTGCCATTACCGCTCGAACGAAAACGGTTCTGGATTCTATTGTTCGAGGCTTTTCTGGCTGAGGGCTTTGCCACGGCAGGTTTGATGTTCAGTTTAGGAGCCGATGTTTGACTGCGACCTTGGGTCTGTGCGCTAGGCTGGCGGCGGCTGCTCTCGCCACCAAAGGTCTCCGAACCTTGCTTGATTTGGCCAAAGACCATCTTGCCAGCAACTGTCTGGTGCATACGAGTGACAATGACAGGCATAATCTTACCAATATACTTTGACGCACCATCGACCACAATCATAGTCCCATCATCTAAATAGCCAACACCCTGATCACGACCGCTGCCCTTTTGGATAATCTTAATGTTGAGTGTTTCACCAGGCAATGTGATTGGCCTTAGTGCACCAGCTACTTCGTTAACATTCAGAACCTTTACTCCCTCTACCGCAGCTACCTTGCCCAGGTTGTAATCGGTGGTATAGAGAGCGGCGTTAATCTTTCGGGCTAGAAAAACAAGCTTATCATCGGTAGCCTGCGCCATCTCAGCAGTGATCAGGGTTCTATCAACGGTAACATTGGCAGGTGAACTATCCTGTAACTGATGAGCTATATCTAGGCCAAACCTCGCCCTTTCACGTTTATGTGAATCATTACCATCAGCCAACAGCTGCAATTCGTTCAGGATGAACTGAGGAATTATAAGGTCATCAGCTACAAATCCACTATTTACAAGCTCGACTATCCGCCCATCAATAAGTGCGCAGCTATCCAAAATTATTCGGCGTGATTTTTTTATAGCGAGACGTCCCTCACTCTTAGTAACCAAAAAATATGCTATCAAAACTAGCAAAATTATTTCTATAAAATCTAACATTATTCCCTTTCTAGGAATTGGTTGAGAGCGCTTCGGACATCACTAACACCTTTTAGAAAAGTGTTCTTACCGCCTTTTTGCAGCTGCGGTCCAATTGCGGCCTCAAAGCCGAGTTTTTTAGCCTCGGCGATTCTCTTTTCGATGTGGGGTACGTGCCTGACTTCGCCACTTAGGCCAATTTCGCCAAATACGACGGCGTTGGTCTTGAGCTGTAATCCCTTGGTGGCTGAGCCGATAGCCATACATACGGCCAAATCGGCTGCGGGCTCAGTGATACGCATACCACCCACAATGTTTATATAAATATCTTTGTCGGCAAGTGAAAGTTTGGTTCGACGCTCAAGCATCGCTACCAGCAGATTAACACGGTTCAAATCAATACCGCTTGCCGCTCGTTTAGGATACCCGTAACTAGTCTTATTTACAAGAGCCTGTACCTCCACTAATAGCGGTCGAGTGCCTTCTAGGGTAGCCAGTACCACAGACCCGTCAGATACTTTGCGTTCTGCCAATAGAGCTGCTGAGGGGTTATCAACAGTCTTTAGACCTTTGTCATCCATCTCGAGTATAGCCGACTCTGTCGTGGGTCCAAAACGATTCTTGGTAGCTCTCAGAATCTTGAAACCGCCGTATTTGTCACCCTCAAATTGAAGAACCACATCAACCACGTGTTCAAGAATCTTCGGTCCCGCAATCGAACCTTCTTTGGTAACATGACCAACCAGTACAACAGCTATGTCATTGGCTTTGGCGGCTGCCAATATTAAATGAGTACTGTTAGTGATCTGGGTTATGCTGCCTGCCGCCGAGCTAACAGCTGATGTTGCCACAGTTTGAATTGAATCGACTATAACAACATCATACGATCCTTCAGATATCGTCTTGGCGATATCGTCACTACTGGTTGATGTCGCCAATTGCAATTTTGATGCAGCTGCCACTCCTAAGCGTTTGGCACGCATACCTACCTGATGTGCTGATTCTTCACCGCTGACATAAAGCGTCCGATTCTTTGTGGCTAGACTATCTGCTAACTGCAATAACAGAGTGCTTTTTCCAATACCTGGTTGACCCGCCAGTAGCACGACCCCACCAGGTACTAGGCCACCACCTAGTACTAAATCTACGTCAGACATGCCCGTAACTAAACGCTTTTGATCATTACTAACGGCCGAGGTGACGTCGGCTGACTGTAAACTTCTGCCACCAGCCGCAGCGACACTCTTAGATAATCCTCCAGTTGACGCCTCGAGTACTGCCTCTTCCTGCATGGTGTTCCAAGCGCCACACTGCATACAGCGGCCACTCCAGCTATGGCTTGAGCCACCACAGTCACTACAAACATACCTAATCCCTTTTTTCGCCATATCTACCTCTTATTGTATCATTGAGCAGTCTGCGAGGAGTTAAGCTGGCTGTCAAGCGCTTGTTGCAATTGTTTCTCCTCAAAAGCAATAGCATTGCGGGCGTCAACAATGCGATTGTACTCATTAACTAGTTTTCGGGTCACCTCAAGTTCGGCATTGTATGCTGAAACCTTCTGATTATACTTATCAACCATAGCGTTGTAACCCGCAGGATCTTGGCGCGAGTTATACTGCTTTAGTTGCTGGGCCATCTGCTTTATAACCTTGAGCTGAGCCTCCAAATTAGATTTGCGATAGGCAATCTTGGATTGCAAATCAGTTAGCTGTGAATCATAGGCCTTAACCTGATTCTCACGCCGAGTAAACTCACTCTGGTACGCCTCATTGTAGCGAACAATTTTTGCACGATCACTAAAGTAGCGTTTATAGTAAGTCTCTATCTCAGGTGTAAGGTTGCGAATCTCAGTCCCCATAATGGAATGTAGCTCGTTACTAACGTCTGCGCCCTGTTTGCGATAGCTGTCGACCTTGTCTCTTAGACCTTTATCATCCAGCGTATCGTACAAAGCTTCAATCTTTGCATTTATATCCTTTTTTTCGGGCTCCGACAACCTGTCGTAGGCCTGATGGAGCATCTCATGGGCTGCCGTGACCTCACGCACGCCGTTCAGACGTTGGTCGGTGACTGCGTACAAAAAAATTCCCTGACGATTGCCGTGATAGCAGCCCAATACGGTCGTCTGTTCACTCTTGTCTACGCAAGCCTGATTGAAGGCTGCACGATCATCCATCCGAGGGTAATTAACATAAAATAGTCTCTTACCATAATCGGTCATAGTAGTATTGACCGCCAGGGCAGATACATCTGATGGAGCTGTATAGTCACGCAATTTTAGCCAGTCGCCGATGTTATCTCGGCGCTGCCACACAAATAGATTGACTCCAACAATTAATACCAAGATTAGGATTTCAGCAGTACGACGGGCCAACTTCATACGCTAAATATTATAGTTGTTTGTGTCCAACTAAACTAGCGTTCGCGCAGAGCTTTATAGTCAAGCTTGCCTGCTTTAGCCGACACCTTAACTATATCGCCCTTGTGATAGGTGTCGTCTAGTAGAGCTGTGGCCAAGTGGTCTTCTATGGTGTCCTGTATTAAGCGGCGTAGTGGCCTTACGCCATTCTTGGCGTCATATCCGTTCTCGAGCAGGTATTGCTTGGCAGAAGCATTTAGCTGTATGCCAATGCCTTTACGCTGTAACCTCTGGCTTAATTCCTCAACCTGAAGGTCTATAATTTGCAGGATATCCTCCTTGGTCAAAGCATGAAAGACAATTGTCTTATCAATACGGTTCAGTAGCTCTGGACGGAGCGCCTTCTTGAGCTCCTCTAGCACCTTACTACTGTTTCGCTTGTGTAACTCCTCTAAATCGTCAAAATCGCTAGCAGTATCCGCATGGAAGCCAAAGCTTACCTCTTTTTGGAGTTTATCAGCACCGATGTTGCTCGTCATGATAACGATGGTATTGGTAAAGTCAATCTTGCGACCCTTAGCATCGGTCAGTACTCCATCTTCAAGCATTTGGAGCAGCATATTGAAGGTATCGGGATGCGCTTTTTCAATCTCATCAAACAACACCAAGCTATATGGATGTCGGCGAATCTTGTCAGTTAGTTGGCCACCGTCATCATAGCCAACATAACCAGCGGGGGCACCTACCAAACGCGATACATTATGGTGCTCACCGAACTCACTCATATCTATTTTGACCAGTGAATCTTCGGATCCAAAGAATTCACGAGCCAACACTCGAGCTAGTTCGGTCTTTCCGACACCTGTTGGACCAAGAAATATGAACGAACCAATTGGTCGCTTTTCACTACCAATGCCCGAACGGTTGCGCCTAATGGCTCTTGATATTGCCTCCACAGCCTCCGACTGACCGATAACATACTTGCCTATATTACCTTCAAGTTCAAGCAGATATTTTGCCTCAGAGCGGATTACTTTTTTGACTGGAATACCTGTCATGCGCGCCACAACCTCAGCGGCATCTTCAGATGTTAATGTAATGCGCTTATCATGCTTATTAGCGCTACGGTGCTTATCCAATGACTCTCTGACCTGACTAGCACGCTGCTTGAAGCGCGCAGCAGTCTCGTAATCTTCAGCATCAACTGCCTCATCGATTCGAACATTAAGCAGCTTGAGCTCTTTTTGTAGCTTACGAACTTCTGGGCTAGTCTTGCCCTTGTCTACTCGCAGGTGAGCCGCAGTTTCGTCAAGCAAATCAATTGCCTTATCGGGCATGAAACGATCCTGAACGTAGCGCTTAGCAAAATGGACAATGTCATCAAGCACTTCATCAGACACCTTTACACCGTGAAAGTCCTCGTAGTGGGCCCGCAAACCTTTAAGTATAGAGAGGGTTTCGACTATGTTAGTCTCGGGTACCTGAATCGGCTGGAAGCGACGCTCCAGAGCAGCATCTTTTTCGATGTGCTTAGTGTATTCGGTAGTAGTTGTAGCCCCGATAACCTGAATTTTACCCCTGGCCAAAGCAGGTTTAAGAATATTGCCCGCATCCATGGCACCCTCAGCTGCACCTGCACCGACTATCAGGTGAAGCTCATCAATAAATAGCACTGTCTTGCGATCATTTTCGAGTTCAACCATCAACTTCTTGAGACGATCCTCGAATTCTCCACGGTATTTAGTACCCGCTAACATGCCTGCTAGGTCAAGCATAACTATTCGCTTATCCAATAGGCTATCAGGAACGTCCTCAGCGACTATACGCTGTGCTAAGCCTTCAACGATAGCAGTCTTACCCACCCCTGGCTCACCTATCAAAACAGGGTTATTTTTGGTGCGTCGGTTAAGGATGGTTATGACACGTCTAATTTGCGACTCACGACCAACCACGGGATCAAGTTTGTTCTGACGAGCCTGTGCAGTAATATCACTGCCGTAGATGTCCAGCAAAGTCTTGCGGGCCTTTTTGCCGCGTCTATAAGTTGCGGCACCCGCTGCTTCAGGACCACCTACACCTGGAATGTCTCGATTAAAGAAATGCTCCAAATCATGCACCAGCGCGCCAGTATCTATACCTAATTCACGCAGTACCACTGTCGCTCGAGCATTTTTTTGGCTGACTATGCTGTACAGAATATGCTCCGTACCACAGAACTCTTGGTCAAAATCTTGGGCAGTGTCGTAAGCCATGCGCAAGGTTAACTTAGCCGTTTCGCTAAGCCCTTTCGACGCACCACCTTCCATGACTAGAACTTTAGGATCAAGTTTGAGGGCGCGCGAGGCCCTGTCCAATGTAACACCTGCACCTTCAAGAATCTTAGCACCCATACTGCTATTCTGAGCTAGCAAACCCAGCAATAGATGCTCAGTGCCGACATAGGCATTGCCATAAGTCCTAGCCATTGCATCAGCATGCTTTAGGCTCTGGAGTGCATTGTTGGTCAGGTGGTTGAGAAAATCTTGAAAATCTGCCGATCCTGGTGTCATACGCTTTTCTCCCCTCTTGTATATTTATTCGTTATTTCAAAAATCAAAAGCTGTACCTTATGATGATACAGCTTTTGGCACTCGGCAGTCAAGAGTGCTAATTTACTTTTTCGGCCCCTGTTATTCGCCGTGCTCTTCGATAGCTTCAAGCAAGCTATTCTCGAGCTCGCTCTTCTTCTTGAGCTTCTGAACTACTGGACGAGCCTTTGGCTCTTCAGCAACTTCTTCAGCACTTGCTACAGGAGCATCATCAGCGACGATGTCTAGCTCATACCCAGTTAGCTTGCTAGCTAGGCGAACATTCTGACCGCCCTTGCCGATGGCAATGCTGAGCTGATCTTCAGGAACAACGACCTTGGCTTTTTTATCGGTATCAAGCAATTCTACACGCGAGACTTTAGTTGGGCTAAGAGCGTTTGTAATGTATGCCTTGATTTCCTCATCCCAAACTATGATGTCAATCTTTTCCTGATCACCAATCTCGCTCATGACAGCGTTAACACGTGTACCATGGCCACCAACGAAAGTACCTACTGGGTCAACACCAGGAACATTGCTGCTAACTGCTAGCTTGGTACGTACGCCCGCCTCACGGGCAATACCCTTAATTTCTACGGCACCATTATCCATCTCAGGAACTTCAGCGCGGAAAAGCCAATCAACAAACTGCGTACAGCCACGTGAGACAACTAACTGTGGACCGCGCATACCACGCTCAACATCTTTCAGGAAAACTTTGAGACGCTGACCTGGGTAGTAGCGTTCACCCTGGATTTGCTCACTACGAGGCATAATGCCCTGAGCCTTGCCAAGCTCCATACGAACAATATTGCCTTCAACACGGCCAACAATGGCATTGATAACTGTTCCAATTTTATCCTCGTACTCATTCATGACAATCTCACGCTCAGCTTCACGCAAGCGCTGTAGCACAACCTGCTTGGCAGTCTGGGCGGCAACACGACCGAAGTTTTTTACTTCTTCGTGAACTTCAACCATGTCACCAATCTGTGAGTCTTTCTTCATAGTCTGAGCCTGAGCAAGGCTTAACTCATAGGCGGGGTTCTCAACTTCCTCAACCACCTCTTTGCTAACATAAGCGTCTACGTCACCCGTATTTAGGTTCATGCTAACGCGAACTTCCTGCTCACGTTCACCGTAATCACGGCGATAGGCAGCAGCAAGGGCCTGTTCAACAATTTCCTGAACTGTATCTTCTGGGAGATTTTTCTCCTCGGCGATAGTACGGATGGCTAATGCCAGTTGCTTTACGTCAAAATCCATTATTTTTCCTTTCTTTTATATGGTTATGTCTCTCAAAATAATTTTCGGGGGTTTTCACGAAAAAAGCCGACCGCTGCGGCCGACTACTTCGTCTAGTATAGCAG
>CAZDAD010000012.1:0-22333 GCA_964503715.1 uncultured Candidatus Saccharibacteria bacterium
AACTAAAATACCCCAGACAAGCTGGGGCACTTTAGTTGGTGACCTCACGGGGAATATCTCAAGATATAACTCCTTCTAGTCCTCGGAGCTAGCTCCTGTGGGCTTCAGTCGTTAGCGAACCTGGGTTCGATTAGATTTACTGCGTAAATCAACCAACTAAAATACCCCAGACAAGCTGGGGCACTTTAGTTGGTGACCTCACGGGGAATATCTCAAGATATAACTCCTTCTAGTCCTCGGAGCTAGCTCCTGTGGGCTTCAGTCGTTAGCGAACCTGGGTTCGATTAGATTTACTGCGTAAATCAACCAACTAAAATACCCCAGACAAGCTGGGGCACTTTAGTTGGTGACCTCACGGGGAATCGAACCCCGGTTGCTGGGATGAGAACCCAGTGTCCTAACCGCTAGACGATGAGGCCATAGCCACCAAGAGTGTAAGTCACTGTTAGCGGCAAACTTCTCGAGAATATTAGCACAAAAGAGTTAAATATTCAATTCTTGGCTAGCCGCTTAACGGTAAGGATTAAACAGATAGAAAACAGTTGGCAAGGCTTAGCATAAGCGCTAAACTATACATAAGGATGGGCGCAGACTACTTTCAGTTTCAGGTGTCGAGGATTTGGTACCGAATATTCTGGGGACTAATGGTTACTTTCAATTTGTTAGTAGTCGTTATATTTGCGCTAGGGACTTTTGACAAGGATCTACAGCCAATGTCCACCAGTCTCGGTATGTCAGAAGCCACTGTTATACTGGCAGGGGCAAACCTGCTGTATCTGCTGGCGGTGCATTGGTTAGTTGCCAAAAAGTCCGCTCCCTTAGCCACCTTGATAGCTCTGCTGCTATTTATATTCGTCATTTTTAATGGCCTCGATCAGACTCATGGTAGCCAGTGGTCGTATGCATATGTAGCGGGCTGGCTACTGGCAAGTTTTATGGTAGGTCCATATGGGCTGCCTCTGATGACCGTTTTCATGACCATTACTGTTCTTTACGCTACCCTCTCTAGTAGTTTTGAGCCTGCAAAATTGCAACAACCGATAATAGTAATGCTTTCGGGTAGCGCCGTTGTTATGCTGCTTTCGTTCTTTTTCTGGCGCAAGCGCTACATAGATATGGAGTCACAGAAAGTAAACCAGCTCTCGGGAATGCTCAAGAATAATCGGCAGCAGTCCGAGACTCTTATACAGTCCATAGGTGATGGAATTGTCGTTACCAATACAGAGGGGAAAATCACACTCATCAACCCCGCAGCTAGCAGCCTAACGGGCTGGCCAGTCGAAGAGGCCCTCAGTCTAGATGTCAACTCAGTAGTTATACTAAAAAAAGAAGATGGCGGCGAAATCCTAGAGGCCGACAATCCGTTCCTGCAAGTATCTAGGGAACAAAAGAAATTGAGCCAAGCTTTTCAGATAGTTAGTCGAGATAATAAACCCCTAACTGTTTCCCTAACTGTTTCACCTGTATCTGATCCAGAAACCCAAGAGGACGTAGGTGTTGTAGCCGTAATTCGAGATATTAGCGATGAACGTGCCGCCGAGAAGCAGCGTGCCGATTTCATCAGTACCGCCAGCCACGAGATGCGTACTCCTGTTGCGGCAATAGAGGGGTACCTAGCTCTGGCCCTTAATGACAAAGTTAGCTCAATTGACGACCGAGCAAGAGGCTTTCTTGAGAAGGCGCATTCATCAACCCAGCACCTAGGCAAACTATTCCAGGATCTTTTGACTTCATCGAAGGCTGAGGATGGCCGACTAAACAACCACCCAACAGTCGTTGAAATGGGTTCATTCACTCAGCAATTAACCGACGACCTGAAGTTTTCGGCTGAGAAGCACGGCCTAATCGCCGAATTCATAGTCGGCAGTGCCAGTGATGATATTGATGCCTCAAAGGACGCATCCAACCAACACCTACTCAAGCCGCTGTATTACACCCATGTTGACCCAGATAGAATCAGGGAGGTCATTACCAACCTATTCGATAATGCATGTAAGTATACTGACACTGGCAAAATATCTATTGGATTAACGGGCGATACCAATGTCGTCCAGCTTTATGTTAAAGACACTGGAGCAGGCATACCCGCAGAGGATATACCGCATTTGTTCCAAAAATTTTATCGTGTCGATAGTTCGGCCACCAGAACAATCGGTGGCACTGGTCTAGGCCTATTCATCTGTCGCAAGATAATCGAGATATACAATGGCCGCATTTGGGTTGAAAGCACGGTAGGCAAGGGCAGCACATTCTTTATCAATCTACCAAGGTTAACTACTCAGCAGGCCAATGACCTGATGGCGGCCGAGAGTGCACATAAATCGTGATACAATAAGCGTAAAGCATAAGCGACTAAAAGGGTAATAATAATGGCAAAAGTTCTACTGGTCGAAGACGACAACAACCTTCGAGAAATCTATCAAGCACGTTTGATGGCCGAAGGCTACGATATCGTCTCGGCAATGAACGGCGAAGAAGCCCTAGTTGTTGCCAAACAGGAACAGCCCGACTTAGTGATATCCGACGTTATGATGCCCCGCATCAGTGGCTTCGAGATGCTCGATATTATGCGCAACACCACTGGCCTAAAGGATTTCAAGGTAATTATGCTTACTGCCTTGGGACAATCCGAAGACAAACAAAGAGCCGACTCTTTGGGTGCTGATAGATACCTAGTTAAATCTCAGGTTACGCTGGAAGATATTGTCAATGCCGCTCATGAACTACTAGATGGCGCAGCCACACCTGCCACCGAGGCCGACCCAACCTTAGCGCCCGTGACTCAACCAGCGCCAATTACCGTCACAGCGCCACAAGCTGTAGCTGACGTACCAGATCAAGTACAAGAGCCCGTAACGCAGTCAGCACCCGTAGCTGAACCAGTCACACTACAGCCGACCGTGACGCCACCAGCCGCAGTTGCCACACCATCGGAGCCTGTAACTTCGACCGCTGTGCCAGAGCCTGTTCAGGTTCCAGAGCCAACTGCAACAAGTCCACAAGCCGTAACAGCTCAAGCCCCAGCACAGCCAGTACCTATAGCCGAACCGATAGTTCCAGCACCGTCGGATACTCCTGTCGCCACAGAAACAAGTATTCCAGCCCCAGAACCACCAACAACTCAAGCACCAACAACTCAGCAACTATCTCCAGAACCAACCCCTGTGGCTACTAGCACGCCAGATGCATTGGCCGCAGCCCAATCGGCGGCCGCCGAGAGCACCACAATTCAAGAACAGATAAATGACTTCGTAGCTCAGCCAGTAGCAGAGGCTCCAGTTGAGCCAGCGGAAGAACAACCCGCTCAACAAACAACCGTTCAAGATGAGACTCCGCAGCCGATCACTGTAGTAACAGCCCAGCCCATAGAAGTCGTAGCCGCACCTGCTGCTGACGCAGAATCAAGCGTAGTTTCAAGTAATGATATTACTCCGCTAGATGCGCCTGCCATACCAGAGGCAGCACCCAAGGAAGACAACATACCTACAATCGAAACCGCCCAAGATATGGTGATGACCAAAGCTCTTCAGGATTTAGGCGGCGCACCTGATAACGTTCCGCAGGTTGTCTCGCCATCCGTTCCGCAGCAAACACCTGAAACTACAGCACAACCAGAACCAACTGTGGTTGCACCGAGCACCCAGACCGTCCCGAATGTTAACACAACAACTAGCCAACCTGCGCCAGCGCCAGCTCAAGTTCAGAGCGACGATTCCGAAGACGATGACAGCGTGACAGTTGCTCACAAAAAAGTGATTAGGCCGATATCTGGTCAGGAGACAGCCTCGCTTGGTCTAAACGAGCTTATGGCCAAAGAGGGCTTAGACCTTAGCGGCCCCGCCCAAGCATCAGTCGGAGGTCAGACGGCCCCACAGAACAACCCTCAGGTAGGCGTACCTCAGCCACCAGGAAAAGTTGTCGGCCCCACAAGCGGCGTTGACCCTAGCAGCATTGCTCTGTAGCGTCAAACTTCACACTAGCCAATCAGGCACATCTGTCGGATAATTTACCTATGCGTCTCAACCGTTACATAGCGTTATGCAGCGATCTCAGCCGCCGAGCAGCCGACAAGGCCATATGCGACGGTCGAGTTATGGTCAATGGCCATCAGGCTGATACAACCACTGTCCTAAAAGAGAATGACGCAGTTGAGTTGGATGGTCAGACCATACAGCCTCCAACCGTCCTTACTACAGTCATGCTCAACAAACCGGTAGACTATGTAGTTAGCCGTGACGGGCAAGGTAGCAAGACAATCTACGACCTACTACCAGCAGAACTATCTAGTTTGAACCCAGTCGGACGCCTAGACAAGAATTCAAGCGGCCTTCTGCTTCTAACCAACGATGGCAATTTAGCCAATCGATTAACCCACCCCCAGTACCAAAAAACTAAAATTTATGAGATATCACTTCACACGCCTCTGGAGCCTCTACACCAACAGATGATTAGCCAGTTCGGCATCACGTTGACTGACGGCCCCAGTCGCTTGCTACTTGAATCACTTGATGACAGCCGCAAAAAGTGGCGAGTTACCATGCATGAGGGCCGCAATCGCCAAATTCGACGCACTTTTTCGGCGCTGGGCTATGAAGTGATCAAACTACACCGAACGAACTTTGGCCAGTACATCCTACCCGCCAATCTAGAAAAAGGCAGTTTTAAGTATCTTTCAGAATAGATATAATGTTTTGTCAATATATGCCACCTCTGTTATAATATAGCCAAATGAGCAACAAAAAACTCCCAATTGTAGCAATTGTTGGCCGTGCCAATGTCGGCAAGTCCAGCCTTTTTAACACTATTCTGGAACGCCGAGAAGCAATCGTAGCACGAGAAGCAGGCACCACTAGGGATAGCATAACCGCCAAGGCGACCTACCATAACCAGGACTTCTGGCTAGTCGACACCGCTGGTATGAAAGATGCCGAGGACGACTTCGAGTTTACTATTCAGGAACAGATACAGCAGGCAGCCGACAGTGCCGATATCATTTGGGTGGTAGTCGAGGCGAATACGCTCATAACCGAGGAAGACCGCCGTGTTGCCAAAACAGCCCTCAAAAGTCGTAAGCCCGTCTTCTTAATCGTAAACAAGATAGACAAAGCACGACGCCAGGACTTATCTTACTTTGAGAGACTAGGTATCAAGCCAATTTTTTACACCAGCTCAACACAGAACGAGGGTATCCACGATTTATTAGATGAGCTCATCAGTTCCATCCCCAAAGCAAAATTAGAAGAGGACTCCGACAAGCTACACATAGCCCTCATCGGGCGCCCAAATGTTGGCAAGTCATATCTCTTCAATACCTTAGCCAAAAAGCAACAGGCGATTGTAGCCGACGTAGCAGGAACTACTCGCGACATAAACCGCACAACTGTCCGTTACGAAGGCCGTGAAATTGAACTCATGGATACTGCGGGCATTCGCCGCCCAGGCAAAATCGGCCAAGGCATCGAGCACTTCAGTGTTATTCGAACCCTCAGCGCCATACAGCAAGCTGACATATGTTTCTTCCTTATGGACGTCAACGAGCTCAATACTGGCCTAGACCAAAAGATTGCGGGCATGGTCAAAGAGGCAGGCAAGGGGCTTGTGTTGGTAGTCAGCAAGTGGGATGCCGCCGAAGACAAAGACGCCTACACTCGTGATGCTCTAGCGCCACAAATCGCCGCCACCTACGACTTCGTGCCTTGGGCGCCACTGATTTTCACTAGTTCTGTAACAGGCCAAAATGTTACCAAGCTTTTTGACCTGGCACTTGATATAGATAAGCGCCGTGGACAACGCATCCCAACGGCTGAACTTAACCGCTGGCTCAAGACGGTAATCGACAAACACCCACCAGCAGGACTAAAAAACCGAAACCCTAAGCTTAATTACATGATTCAGGAGAACGACAACCCGATCCCTGCATTTAAGGTGTTTGGCTCACAAACATCGTTCCTGCACTGGAGCTACAGACGTTTCATGGAGCGTGAGCTACGTGCAGTCTACGACTACGAGGGTTCACCAGTCCAACTATGGTTCATAGAGAAGCACGAAGCCCACAAGCACGGCAATAGCCCCACCAAGGAACCCCGTAAGCCCTCTGGCAAGCCAAAAAATCTGCCGCCTAAGCGTAAAGACAAGAAAAAGTAGTAGAATTAGCTCATGGGATTATTTCAGAAAAAGCCTCAAGTTAGTTCATCAATTCCATACTACACACTCGGTAATACCAGCACACTACTAATAGTTGGGCTAGGTAATGTTGGCTCGCAGTATGACGACACTAGGCACAACATCGGTTTTGCGGCAGTGGATCGCTTTGCTGCTGACAACGACTTTCCCACTTGGGTAGACAAGAAGGACCTCAAGGCGCACTTTACAAGTGCCCAGATAGGCAAGAACAGAGTTATAGTTATCAAGCCAACAACCCTGATGAACCTTAGCGGCAACGCAGTGCAAGCCACAGCCCATTTTTATAAGGTTAATCCCGAGAACATACTGGTGGTTCATGATGAGCTAGACATTGAATTCGGACAAATCAGAACACGGCTTGGCGGCGGTAGCGCAGGCCACAATGGAATAAAGTCAATATCTGGCCAAATAGGCGAACACTATGGTAGGGTCCGAATCGGAATCGGACCAAAGCTACCTGAGCAAATTGATAGCGCCGACTTCGTTCTGGCACAGTTTACGTCCGACCAAAAATCCCAGCTCAAAAATCTTTGCCGTGAAACATCAGCTATTATTAGCGAGTATGTATATAGCGACACCGGCCTAGCTACAGAGACCCGTAATTTCCTAGTATAGCTAATCTGTTAGGGTCAAGATTCAGCCACATAGTGTGGCTTTTTTGTTGCAAAACTAGCCAACTCATAATACAAAAAATAGGCCTACGAGAGGGGGTGGGCACCGCTCATAGGCCTGTTACTTGTGGGAACGCCTATTTACGAGAAAAGACGTTCCCGAGAATCCCCAAGGATTCTACCCCTTTAAGCCCACCCAGCGAAGCATCACGCACCAGTAAAATCTAAAGTGGTGTGCCGGACGTAATGTCCATCTTTCGGACTCGCTCTTTCGAGGACCACCAAGGGCCCTACTATCACCGAAGCAATAGCGGGACGCTTAAAGGGATTAGTCTGATTTAGAGCGCTTATTAGTCTCAAAAGAGGCAAGCGCTTATATAAGTGGAGGGTAACAACTCATACCAGCACGCTCTAAAACAGTCTAACAATAGTTAGAATGGGGGATATAAGGTGCGTAAACAGCCTTATAGACGTTTACAAGTTGCAATTTTAGCAAAAATGTTGCTTTATGTCAATACTTCCTAACAATTCGCCATGAATGTCAAGTCGCTTAAGCTTAGTGATCCAATGTTTCCAGAAAGGCTTCGGAACATACCCCAGCCGCCTAAGGTGTTATTTGTGCTTTCTAATAATTTCGAAAAGCTACTAAACTTGCCAGCTCTTGCGGTAGTAGGCAGCCGAAAGCCAACAAACTACGGAGTAGAAATTACTACACTACTGGCAAAAAAGGCCTGTCGGAGCGGCCAGATAATCGTAAGTGGATTGGCCTATGGAATCGACACAATTGCCCACCAGGTAGCACTAGATGAGCATTGCCCCACAATAGCTGTAATGCCCTGCGGTCTGGACAAGGTCTATCCAGCTCGACACCGCCATATTGCTAGGCAAATACTGGAACAGGGTGGTGCGCTTGTAAGTGAGTATCCGATAGGGTCGCCAACCTATCCATCGAACTTTGTAGCCCGCAATCGTCTAATAGCTGGATTAGCCGACAACTTACTGATAACTGAGGCAGCGACAAAAAGCGGCAGCCTACATACTGCCGACTTCGCTATGGATCAGGGCAAAGATATATACGCAGTACCTGGCCCAATCAACAATCCTAACTCCACGGGTACCAACAAACTTATTGCTGACGGCGCGTTCATAGTTACTTCAGCAGACTCTGTGCCGTTCATTGGCCATCCACAAATGTCTCAGGTAAATCTGCTGGCAAAGTTGGAAGACCCGCTCCAGAGAACGATTCTTGGTCTGATAGCTGATGGCGTCAGCTCCATCGGCAACCTTCAGGCGGCCACTAGCCTCCCAATGCCAATTCTGTTAAATCATTTGACTTCGTTGGAACTTGGGGATTATATAGAAGCCACTGGTAACAACGCATGGAGGTTGCTATAATCGCTGGCTACCTCCCATGTCGTAATATCAGCGCATGGGTGCTATATATAAGTAATGTGTGTTAAGCTAGGAACTAGCATTTAAGCATGAGCAAAGAGAACCTCGTTATCGTCGAAAGCCCCGCCAAGGCTAAAACAATCGAAAAATACCTTGGCAAAAACTACTCCGTTAAGAGTAGTTTTGGTCATATCCGCGATCTACCCAAAAAGGGCATTAGCATTGATATCGAGAATGGCTTCGTGCCCAGCTACGAAATTAACCCTGACAAAAAGAAAGTCGTTGCCGAGCTGCGTAAGGCCGCCAAAGAAGCCAAGGAAATATGGCTGGCAAGCGATGAAGACCGTGAAGGGGAAGCTATAGCTTGGCATCTCACGCAGGCGCTCAAAATCGATCCCGCCAAAACTAAGCGTATTGTTTTCCACGAAATCACCAAGGACGCCATTGAGGCAGCCATCAAAGCCCCCCGCACGGTCGATATCAAGCTGGTTGATGCGCAGCAAGCACGTCGTGTTCTAGACCGTCTTGTTGGCTATGAATTAAGCCCTGTCTTATGGAAAAAAGTTCGCACAGGCCTAAGCGCGGGCCGTGTTCAATCTGTAGCCGTAAGGCTCATCGTTGACCGTGAGCGAGAGATACAAGCGTTCGAGACCGAGACTTCGTACAAGGTTGTAGCCATTTTCGATGTCAACGGTCAGGAACTTAAGGCCGAGCTAACTGATAAACTGCCGACCAAAGAGGCCGCCCTAGGCTACCTACAAGAGGCAGCCAAATCCGTATTTGAAGTATCCAATATCGCGACCAAGCCAAGTACGCGCAGCCCTGGTGCACCATTCACTACCAGCACACTGCAACAAGAAGCCGCTAGACGTCTTGGCTACGGCGTTAAACAGACAATGACACTAGCCCAGAGACTTTACGAGAGTGGTCATATTACCTATATGCGTACAGATAGCACCACTCTGTCAGCCCTAGCGCTCAACAACGCCGAAAAATACATAAGTGACGAGTTTGGTGCCAGTTACCATCATAGACGACAGTTCAAGACCAAAAACCAAAGCGCCCAAGAAGCTCACGAAGCCATTAGGCCCACCAATATGTCGGTCAGATCAGCGGGTGATGATAGCTCGCAGCAGAAGCTTTATCAGCTCATCTGGCAACGAACCGTAGCCAGCCAAATGAGTCCTGCCAAAATGAACAAAACCGAAATCACTATCTCGGTTCTATCTCATGCTTCAGACGTTGCTAAGACTGAGACCAAACTAATAGCTAAGGGCGAAGTTATGGTTTTTGACGGCTTCCTCAAGGTTTATGGTGGTGCCAAAGATGACACGATTCTGCCAGAAGTACAGGTCAAGGATGAACTGCAGCTAACCAGCATGACCGCCACCGAAAGCTTCAGTCGTGGCCCAGCACGTTACTCTGAGGCGACTCTAGTGCGCAAGCTCGAAGAGCTAGGTATCGGTCGCCCAAGTACCTATGCGCCAACTATTTCGACCATCCAGAGTCGTGAATATATCGAAAAGCGTGACAGCGAAGGTGCCGAGCGACAAGTCCAGACGATTCGACTAGCAGACAATAATATATCCGAAGAAATACGCACCGAAATCACTGGCGCCGATCGAGGAAAGCTATTTCCTACGCATCTGGCAGATGTAACAACCGACTTTTTGGTTAAATATTTCCCGAGTATCGTTGACTATGATTTTACGGCTACCGTTGAGCAGCGCTTTGACGATATAGCCGATGGCAAGGAACCTTGGAACGGTATGATTGGCGAGTTCTACAAGGACTTTCATCCGCTCATAGCAACAGCTAACGAAGCTAGTCGCTCCGAAGTATCTCAGGCTCGTCTGCTAGGCAGTGACCCCAAGACAGGGCTGCCAATCATGGCTCGCTTTGGCCGCTACGGCCCCATGTTGCAACGTGGCGAGACTGAATCAGAAGACAAGCCTACTTTTGCACCTATGCCAACAGGCAGTAGTATCGAAACAGTCACACTCGATCAGGCCTTGACTATGTTCCAACTCCCTCGAGAAGTGGGCAAGACAGCCGATGGCGAGGTTATCAAGTCCAATATCGGACGTTTTGGACCGTACATACAAGTTGGCAAAATATTTGTATCTATCAAGCCTCACGACCCGTTCAGTATCACCGAGGAAGAGGCTAGGGAGCTGTATGCTGCCAAGCTAGAGAAAGATGCCAATAAGTACATCAAAGAGTTTGCTAGCGGTGTCAAAATCGCCAACGGACGTTTTGGCCCATACGTAACAGACGGCAAAAAGAACGCCCGAATTCCAAAAGACACTGAGGACCCAGCTAAGCTAACCGAAAAAGAATGCAAAGAACTACTCGCTAAAGCGCCCGCTCGCAAGGCCTTCGCCCGCCGCCGCACTAGCAAAAAATAGATACTTTTCCACAATTTGTACTTCTTTCAACATATGTTTTACTGATATTGGTATACCAGTTATGTCTAGTTTTTGTCGATTTTATGGTAAAATAACCATATACAGAGGGTATATTTGACTTTTACAATTATAGATTATATAATTACTTGAAAGTCCACTAGTTTTAAGAGAACAGGGAACTTATCCATCATGGTCGAAAGCCAAAAAACGACACTAATTAATACCGAACAATACGCACAGGATATACTTACCAGCATCGACCGAGAGCGCGAGCGAGAAATCATCGCCCGTCGCTTTGGTTTATTTGATAGACGAGAGACCCTTGAGCAAATCGGTGAGCTACTAGGGATTACGCGCGAGCGCGTCCGCCAACTAGAGAAGTCAGTCGTCCAACGCCTAAAAATCTTGGCAGAGCAGGGCAAATTACCTCATATAGAGGAGGTTGAGTCTACCTTAACTACCGAGCTGAACAAGATGGGTGACGCCGCCAAGGTAAGCGATCTAAGCGCCCGCATTACTGCCGAAAACAGCAAGACCGACCAATCTCGCATTGCTTTCTTGTCTATGCTTTGCCCAAGTCTAGTCGTAATCGAAGAGAACGACTTTTACAACTTGGCTGTAGGTATTCGCTCTACTCGTGATGACAAGAAGATTAAAGCAAGCATCACAAAGATTGTTGACGCCATCAAAAAAGCAGGGGAACCAACCACCATCGAAGATGTAGCGGAGGTCGTCAAAATTAACCCCCCTATCCAAGCTCAGGCACTTGCTAGCATAAGTAAGTTGCTAGCTACCCTAAATGGCCGCTGGGGCCTCGTAAAATGGCCTATGGTCAATCCTCGCAACATTCGTGACAAAATATATGTCATTCTCAAAGAGTCGGGCAAACACATGCATTTCAATGAGATAGCCGAAGAAATCAAAAAGTCCGATTTCAAGCGCCGCGACGTTACTACACAGGCCATACACAATGAGCTAATCAAAGACAAGCGCTTCGTACTAATTGGACGTGGCATTTATGCTCTCAAAGAATGGGGCTACAAAAAAGGCACGGTTGCTGATATCATCGCCCAAGTACTGCGTGAAGCTGAAAAGCCTTTGCATCGTGATGAAATAGTCAAGCAAGTACTCAAAAGCCGTTTTGTAAAAGAAACAACTATCCTACTTAACTTGCAGGGCAAATCACAGTTTAAGCGAGTCGCTAAGGCCACCTACACGCTCGACGAGCAGACCGCCGAGTAGATTGATACTAGACCGTACAAAATACGAACATGATATCATGTTCGTATTTTTACATATAATTGGAGTACTAAAGGCGGCCGACTAGATTTAGAGGCACACAGGCCAAATAGGCTCTTGGTATACACTCGCCAAAAAAGGCAATATTTAGCGTAGGGACCAAAGCAAACTACAAAATACATAGCTGCCAAGCCAAAATAATCGAGTCGTAGTGGTGGTGCAGTGGAGCAAATCCAAACACCCACACGATGTCGCACAATGTATATTTTGCGACGTGTATTATTGTTATGGTTGATGAGTATACATACCCCTCCTGTAGGGCAGTTTTCTCTGTTAATCGTGCCTACGCCCATTATTTGCCAACTATTAAGCTGTAATCATACATACGAACACTATGCCATAAGCACATAGACTAACCCCCTCGATAGTGGGCTGTCTAACAGATGTGCCTAGTGTCCCGCCACCATTGCCACACACAATATTGTTTGACTTTTCCACAGAACGATGGCGATATTTGACTTTTCCACAATTATGTCGTGAAATTATTTGCTTTTTGGCCATTTTGATTATGTTAATATATTCCCCTTCATACTTGCACTATTTGCTTTTTTTGCTAAATTATTCCCCTGCATCGTTTTTATAGTACATACGCAATATTAGCCATATATCCTAAATATGAACAAAAACCGAACTAGACTAGGGGATTGTCAGGGGACTATTTGTAGTAGACCTTGGACTCGCTACGTACGTCTATGTATGTAGTTGGCCTAGCGCTAAGGCCCTCGTCAAACATCTTCTTGGCGGATAAGTATGCACCCACCTGCTCCCTGGCCTGGCCATGGGTATTGAATTTGATAGTATGCCCTACCCCTTTAAGCTTAACGACCATTTGGGAGCTGTTACTCGGCAGCTCGGCCAATTCAACATCTAGCTGCTTATTACGCAACTGGTTCATCGCTTCACTAATGAACGTAATAGTGCTCTGCGGCAGAGCAGTCTTGCCCAGCTCTATCCTGTAGCCGCTCTGATCCACCACGACAGGAACGTTGTTTAGCTCCTGCTTGTTGACCATATCCTGGGCTGATGTACCACCTAATATAGCTCGGCCCAGACTATCGATCAGGAAGAGATTATTGTTGTTGTCCCTGAGCATCAATTTTGGCTGATAGGTTTGCATATGCACTACAGGTCGTGTTCCGATTATAGGCAACGAGACTGATACGGCCGCCAACTCTGGAAACTGGTGTTTGAGGCTAGACTCGACACCCCGAGCATTAACTGTCAGCTTGTTGCTGTTAGCCAAGGTGCCAAATTGACCAGAGGCGGCCTCCTGATAACGACTAGCTACGTTAGCATACGTTGAGGCGTTAGCACGGCCATCTATGATGATTTCAGGATGGCTTTGAAGCCGGGTGTTGAGGACCACTAACGCCAATGCCAAAACAGATATAAAGACCGACCTGATACTAATTGTTGACCTATGCTTTTTAGGCACTTTGGGGGCATTCATATTACGGCCCTCCAGCGTTGCATCAGCCCTGGGCGCACGCTGAGCTCTGTAGGTGGTAAACTGCTGCGGTGCAACTCGCTTGATGTCCTGCGGACTACGTCGGACCCTGGCGATATCGGCTTGTTTGATCTTTTTCTTGCCAATCACTTTTGGTTTACCTCACTAAGCAGCAACTTAGCTAATTCATTAGCTGAGTCTTTATGATCTAGTTTGAATAGCTCCAGCCCCAATTCTTTTGCGATATGAGGCTTGTCTAGCAACTCGACCAGTTGCGGCATTAGAGCATGATCGTCATGCTTGAGCACAGACTCTTCAACTATACGAACCGCTTTGGCCTTTTCGAGTATGACCGCGTTCTTGAGCTGATGACCACCAGTCAGAAAAGGATTCGGTACAACCAAACACGCCTTTTGCTGTGCGGCAAATTCGGCTATGCTAGTCGCACCCGCTCGAGTCACTACTACGTTAGCAGCAGCACTATAAAGGTGTAGATTGGTAACGAAACCATGTGTACGAACCCGCTGTAGTTCTGAGTCTGTGAGCTTACTCGAATATGCCTGACGAACTGAATCCTCATTGGCTCGGCCTGACAAGTGCAAAATATATAGGTTCGAATAGCGGTCCAGCAACTCCTTGGCGCAAGCAACCATAGCGTTATTGATACGCTGCGCTCCAAGGCCACCACCTGTCACCAGAATAACCCTTGAATCACCAGGAATATCTAGGCGCATCTTGGCATCGGCAATGTCCTTTGCAGATAGTGGACGGTAGTTCTCGTCCAAAGGAATACCAACCGTGACTGTCGTTGACTGTGGGTATTGGGTGTAAATTTCCTTGGGCAGAGCTACGGCATGCTTGCGGGCCCACGGTGCGACTATACGGTTGGCTAGGCCTGGCAAAGCATCAGAATCGTGCGTAACGTAAGGTATACGAAGTGCAGCGGCGGCTAGACCAACAGGAACGCCAACGAAGCCCCCTTTTATAAATATTACTGACGGACGTAGTCTGCGAAGCAGCCAAAAGCTTTGCCATATACCAACTGCGACCCAGATTGCATCACGTATATTTTTTACAACGGTCGGTATGTCCAGTAGTTGGCGGAGCCCTTCTCCGTGGTAGCGCCGAAACTTCCCTGCTCTAACCAGCTTGACGCCATCAATGTTGGGATTTTCGGCAGGTACAGTATTGAATGCATCACCCTTTTGGCCGATGTAAATAATCTTGGCTTTTGGCTCTAGTTTCTTCAGCTCATGGGCGACGGCCAGCAGCGGGGTGATATGCCCGCCCGATCCCCCGCCGGTCATTACTATAACCATTGGATCCTCCGTTAGTTCTGTTGTCTACTGATCCGTTAGCGCGCGTATAGCGCGATACCTGAAATACTATACCCAATGCTGCCATTACCATTAGCACGCTACTACCGCCATAGCTAACTAGCGGTAATGTAATACCCTTGAGTGGCAACAGACCAAGCATAGCGCCGATATTTATCGATGTCTGCACTGCTAGCCACGTTAGAATACCAACGACTACCAGTCTCGAAAAATCATCTGGTGCATACTCAGCGACCCTCTTGATTCTGTTGAAAAGCATTACAAACAGACCAAGCAGCAAGGCCGAGCCAAAGAAACCGAACTTCTCGGCGTAAACTGCAAATATTGAGTCATTTTCGGCCTCCGGAAGATATCCATAGGCCTGTACACTATTGCCTAGACCAAGACCGAACATGCCGCCAGAACCAACAGCAATAAGTGCTTGGCAGGCCTGATAACCAGCTCTAGATGAGCAGTCTGGATTTACAAAGCTAGTTAAACGTTCCCGACGATACGGCATCATTGAAATCAAAATAACACCTATGACGCCGAGTATTATACCGCCCAAGATGATCCTTTTCATAGGTAGCCCCGCCACCATACTCATGACGAACATCATGGCTACAATGACCGCAAACGACCCAAAATCGCTCTGAAGCCCCGCCACGACTACAGCCACACCCAAGAGTGCATACAGGATTGGTTGAAAGGTCTTTTTGGTATCCTTTAGAAGTTCCTTTTCGCGGCGCCAGGCCAAGAAGCTACTAAACCACATGATTCCCGCTATTTTTAGTAGCTCAACTGACTGGAAAGAGAACCCCGCCAGACGCACCCAACGGTGAGCAGGATACTGTGCGTTAACGGGCATAACAAGGGCCAGAATCGTCAAAATTGCGGCCAATACTAGCATGGGCTTGAATAGTGTCCGCCACTTATGTAGTGGAACAGTAGCCGCAACGACAAAAGCCGTCATACCCATAGCCACTGCAATGAATTGCTTCATTACATACTTACCGCCATCAGCCCCCTTCTCTACATCGAGTGCAGGACTAATTGAGAAGACGACAATAATACCTATTACCACTAGGGCGAGCATTATCAGTAGCAAGATATAGTCTGGTCGATGACGGCGGATACTTTGCAATGGCGAAACAATCTGTGGCCGACGTGCTGCTACTGTGTTTCCCATCCTCATACGACGATAATCCTTAGGTATTGTTCCCGAGTAGGAATATTATTAGACCCAAAACAGCCGCAACTTGGCCCAAAATCCAGAAGCGCATCGTCACTTTAGTTTCTGGCCAACCGATGGCTTCAAAGTGGTGGTGTATGGGGGCAACCTTAAATATTTTCTTGCCGTGCCTGAGCTTCTTGGAGCTAATCTGGAGCATGCTTGAGCCAGCTTCGGCCACGAACATCACACCAATAATCGGCAGAATTAGAACTGTGTCAGTCATCATCGCCACAACCCCCAGTGCTGTTCCCAAAGCGAATGAGCCGACATCTCCCATAAAGAATCTCGCAGGAAAGATATTGAACCATGTGTAGCTAAGCAGTGCGCCAACAACCGTCAGACAGAAGCCTGCCACACCAAAACGCCCTTCTAGGGCCGCTATGACACCGTAAACACCAAAAGCATATACCGCTAGGCCTCCAGCTAAACCATCGAGTCCATCGCTAATGTTGACGGCATTAGCTGTTGCTACCACTACCAGCACAAAAATCGGAATAATTAGCCAGCCAACATGAAGTTCAGCCCCAGCAATAGGTATATTCATACTCTCTACACCTAGCCTAAAGTAAAAGAACCAACCGCCTATTAGAGCTACTAGAGTAGTTAGACCGAGCTTGAGCTTGGTGGACAAACCTGCCACGCCCGCACCAGTGCCACGAATATTGATGATATCGTGAATAACAAGGTAACGATGATGATTGCGGCCACGAAGACAATGCCTGCCATTGTGGGGATATGACGACGGTGCTTAGCGGCGTGGAGCTGAGTAAACATCTTGGCTTTCTCGCCCGTAGTCGAAGTCGTGCGCGGCTTCTTCCACCACTGCCCTGTATAGGCTAGAGTGGTATAAAGTGGGGTCAATAGCATGGCTATCAAAAAGCTCATGAAGCCCAGCAGCAGAACCCTAATTAACGTTTCGGTGCCGACAACAATATGCAGCGTTTCCATCAGTTCGTCTTTCCTATATATTCGTTAGTCTCATTATACATCAGTAACACCTTATTTAGTGGCCTTTTGGGCTAACGTTGTAAGTATCAATCAGCATATGAGCCACGTCGCCAAAGATTGGCTGAGCGGCCTTGCTACCTGCATAACCCTGTATCCTAGGCTTCATTACCGCTACAGATATAACGTACTCAATCCTGTCGCCACCAACAAACCCAACATATGTACCGTTGTAGTCATTCTCGAAGTAGCCACCCGCAGGGTTGGCTATCTGGGCCGTGCCAGTCTTGCCGCCAACAGCGTAATGATCCTGGTCAAACTTTGTCGAGAAATAATGCTTAGAGACTGTATATTCCATCATCGGGATCAAGGCCTTGCTGGCAGACTGTGATATGAGGTTTCGACCTACAATTTCGGGCTGCTTCTTATCTAGAGAGCCGTCAGCCCTAACATATCCATCGACTAACCTTGGCTTATAGTATGTGCCGCCATTGATAGCCGTAGAATATGCGGCAGCCATCTGAATTGGCGTGGCCGTCATCGCCTGACCAAATGAAGTATTGGCGTAGGTCAGGCCACGAGCGTACCCCTTAATCGGATCTGGAACGGTGCCAGCCGATTCATAACCCTGCTCTACACCCGTCTTCTTACCAAACATGTAGTGGTTAGACATATAGTCATACCATACTGTACGGCTTTTTTCGTTAATCTTGTCACTACCACCCATCTGCATCAACAGCCAAGTAGCACCAGTGTTGAGCGAAAGGTTCAGCAGGTCAGCCATGGTCTTGGTGCCTGGGCCACCGTCCTCTTCGATGTTGGTGATAGTATAACCATCAACTTTGAACTTGGCGGGATCGTAATAAGTCGTGCCAGAGCTTACAACTCCTTTGTCCAGAGCAGCGGCCATAGTCAGTGGCTTCATAGTCGAGCCGACTTCAATAGCATTGGATACTGACGTATTAGTGAACAAATGGGCGTTTTCTACCTCTGTATATTTGCCTGGATCGTATGTAGGATAGTTGGCCATGGCTTTTATGGCTCCAGTGTTAGGATCCATAATCACGGCGCTGCCTGCATCGGCTTGAGCTCGTTCTAGGCCTGTCTTTAACAAGTCCTCAAGTCGCTTCTGCATAGACATATCAATTGTCAGCAAAACGTCCTTGCCAGTCTCTGGCTGCTTGAGAATGTTGTCGGTATTGGCCGCCAAAGGCACACCATTGACATCCGTCACGGCCTTGAGCTCGCCATCCTTGCCAGCCAAAGTGCTATTTAGGGCCTGTTCAACACCATATCGACCCTCTCCGTCATTGTTAACGAAACCCAGTAACTGAGATGCCAGTGAACCGTTCGGATATATCCTATATTGCTGCTCCTGAGCGCCAAGACCTTTAAATTTGTGACTCATCAACTTATCACGCTGCTCTTTGGTAACCTTGCGCGCAATTACCGAATACCTAGTATCGGACTTCGTGACTTTTTGTTTGTAATCGTTTGCTGAGCCGCCCAAGACTTCTTGGAGAGCACTGGAAATTTTGTCTGCCTCTTTGACCATTGGCGGATCGGCATAAACAATATAAAGTGCCTGATTGAGAACAATCGGCACCGTAGAATCGCCATTGTGAGCCAGAATCGTGCCGCGCTTGGCGGTAATAATCTTTTGCTTTATGTGGCCCCTGTCGGCTCGAGTGGCGTAGTAGTTGTACTTAATTACTTGCAAATAAAATAACCGCACTACGAAAACGCCAAACAAGATAACAATCAACACGTAAACAAAGTGCACGCGCAAAGCGGCACGAACTGGTTTGCTATCTGGTAAACGAGCATTTCGCGGCGGCATTTATATTATGGCTCCTGACGAGTGTTTTTAGCGTGCTGTGCCGCTGGGGGCGACTGACACGAGCGACTGAGCTTCAGCGCTGTCCTGAACACGGTCAAGTGACTGCAAACGAGCCGAAGCGACAACTAGTTCATCATGCTCATTCTTGAGCTGCTGCTGCTGTTGCATCAAATCGTTCACCTTATAGCCGTAAGCGTTAGTCTTTGTCACCTGCGTGAGGTAAAGAAGACCAAGCGTGCAGGCTAGCACAATTAGCGTAATTGTGGTTGTAATTGGCCCTAGGCTGCGATCACGTGTCCTGAAGCTGACTGCGTTCTGGTTACGTGGCACAAAAGTGTGCTTGCGTTGTAGAGCAAGTGTGCTTGAATATGTCATATTTTGTTTTTGTCTTTCCTTTTTGCGCCAAAATCTTGGATCGAGGGGTACACACTACCGCATTATGCCGCAGCGTGTACCGCCTAGATTTTCAGATTATTACCCTACGGTTAGGCCACTGTTACGTGAACTTTGTAGGCGCGTGGGGTAGCGTTTTTGATACGTATTTGCATCTTAGCCGCCCTTTCTTTTGGTTTTATTTTTGTTTGACTGCGGCCCTCAGCTTAGCGCTTCGAGCTCGCGGATTGAAAACTATTTCATTATCGTCGCCCGCCACTGGATGCTTGGTGAGTAGGCTGAGCTGAGCATCGTAGCGATCACCTGCCTTTTCGGCAAAAGCCCTTTTGACCAGACGGTCTTCGAGACTATGAAAGCTAATGATGGCGATACGACCTTCTGGTGCCAGCAAGTCGTCCACCCATACGGGCAAGCTCTTTCTGAGCAGTTCAAGTTCGTCATTCACTACGAGCCTGAGTGCCTGAAAAGTGCGTGTCGCTGGGTGGACCCTGCTACGCCCTGGCCATGCCCTGGCAACGATTGAAGCAAGTTGGGCCGTGGTTTCTATTGGTCGATTGTTCACTATTAATGATGCAATCTGTCGAGCTTTTGGCTCTTCTCCATATTTTGATATGAACTTTTCTAGTTCTGCGGCTGAATAGGTATTTACTACTTTTTCGGCCGTCAGTTCCTGCGATTGGTCCATTCGCATATCGAGTGGTCCATCTAGTTTGATGGAAAAACCTCGGTCTGCTTCGTTAAGGTGCGGTGACGATACTCCTAGATCTGCCAATATCAAGTCGAACTTTTTACCCTCGCTTTTTAGGCGCTCTGACGCCGATAAAAAGTCGGCGTGTATGAGTTCAATCCCCTGGCCTGCAAACTTGGCTTCCAATTCGTTTATGGCGTTTTGGTCGCGGTCTACAAGTGTTGAGTTTTGTGGGTTTTTGGTTCTTTCTAGTACTGCTGCCGCATGTCCGCCGTATCCGCCTGTTAGGTCGAGGTAGCGATCCCCTTCCCTTGGGTCTAAATACTTCAGCACTTGGTCAAGTAGTACTGGAATGTGTAATTGATTTGGTTTTTCCTGGTGCATCTTGCTTGCTAGTGTAACTCAGTTTTTACCCGAGTCCCACTTTTTTGTTTTGATTTTTGTTTTGCAAGGTCACCTAATCAGCAATCAACTTTTTATTTTTGTGGGTTGTTTTTGTTTTTGTTTGATTACTTGCCGGTAGGTAAAGAAAAAATTTGTAAGAACTTTAAAAAAGTTACGTGAATTTCTTAACTGTGCAAGCAATCGAAGTTTGAGAGACTTATGTGTGAGGTGGAGTTTTGGGAGGTGTTTTTGAGAAATGTACAATGTTTTTAAAGTGGTGACATCAATCCACTTGTTGATTGCCGAATAGCTGACCTCGACATCTTATATCGTTGGTTTCTATTCGTTTTGCTTCGCCTAATTGTTAAAGTGCCTATCAACTCTTATGCATCATGGCGATGACATAAGCCTGAAATACTTCCCGACGCGGACGGCTGTAACGTCCTTGTCTATGCCAACTTCCTTGAGCAAATCTTGCTCAATACCTACACGACCTTGCTTTTGGTCGAGTGGCCCCTCGGTCTTGCCCCAGCGGAAGCGAACGTTGAGGTCGGCCACACGCTCGTCAAGGATATTGCCCTGTAGCTGCGGTTCAACATCTTCGTCCCAAACGGTCTTGGGGTACATGTGAAGGTAATTTTGGAAGCCTTTGGTGATTACTACTCCGCTTGCGAACTCGGATCGAAGCTCGGTCGGTATGGTTAACCGCCTCTTGTCGTCAAGTTTACGTTGGAAATAATCTACCGTGGCCATAGGTTTGATTTTTTAATAGTGGTTTATTCGTTTTTGTTTTGATGGGGCTTTTTAGGGCTTACCCACGATTACCCACTGACTTGATAATACTACCCACGGCTACCCACTACAATAGCTTTTACATATAAAAAGTGGTGCTTTTTGCACCACTTATCCACAGTTTTGCTCATTTAAGGCGGTTATCCACACATATGGTGTACTCGCCCGATAACCAAGCGCTATTCACCTGCTATAGAATTGAGGCGATTTCGACCATAATCAACCGGCATACGAATAGTTTCATGATGTTGCTCAAATTTCTGAACAGTCTCGGTGCGACCTTCTGACTGTATATGCTGAATCACTGCCAAAAAATGTGACTGATACTTAACGACACTAATCCCCATAGCAAACAGAACAAAACTCAAGATAGCTCTATGACGGAAAAAGCGCTCAATCTTCTGATGATGAGTCACATGGTGAACGCTATGGTACGGATGTTTACTTTTTTTGTTTTTCATGACTTTACTACATAACAATAACAAAACATTAGCTTTTTGTCAATATTATGTTGTTCTATAACTAGGTTGTGTCGTTATCTGTAAAGCAACTGTTCAATCGCCTGCCACAGCGCTTCATGGTCATGTCGGATAAATGAACGCCTAGAGGCCAGGACGTCGCCCTTATCGAATATAACTTCTTCTGAGCTCAGTAATGGCATGCCAACAGCCCGATAGTGGGCAGAATCCAGCTCGGCCTTATCAATCTTGACTAGCAATTCCCCGGTCTCGGAGTATCTCTCTAGTAAGTGCTTGGGCGGCTGAGCAGTGTTGTACAGTACATAGTCCAGTACTGAGCCACCAGCGAAACGTTCAATTTCAGAAGCATGGTCAGACACGGTAAAGCCATCAGTCTGTCCAGGCTTAACTACCAAATTACTAATATAGACCTTTTTGGCCTCACTATCCCTAAGAGCTTCTGCCATGCCATCAACTGCGAATAACGGTCCAAGTGAAGTGTATAAATCGCCAGGTGCGATAACAATAACATCGGCCTTGGAGATAGCTCTAGCAGCCCTCGGGTTAAGCTTGGCATTTGGCTCGAGGACCAAAGAAGGCCTGACGCCATCTTTACGAAATGTCATGGTATAGATGTTACCCTCACCATGTACGGCTGTGCCATCGGGCCAAGTAATCATAAGATGAACATCGTCTAGTGTAATTGGGATAACGTGGCCACGAATGTCCAGAACTTCAGAGGCCATGTCTATTGCTTGACCAAAATCGTCGGTCATTTTTTCGACTGCGCTTAGGAAAAGATTCCCAAAGGAGTGGCCTTTGAGTGATCCTTCCTGAAAGCGAAAATTAAACAGATCTCTTAGCCTTTGTGGCGCATCGCTAAGGGCTACTAAGCATTGCCTTGCGTCACCAGGCGGCAAAACACCGAGCTCATCCCTAAGCA
>CAZDAD010000013.1:0-15004 GCA_964503715.1 uncultured Candidatus Saccharibacteria bacterium
TGATAACTACAGTGTAGGACGCCTGCTATTTATGTTGCAAAGGTGTTGGGTTATTACGGTGGTATTGACATTTTGGCTCAATAATGGTATGTTTGTAGGTGAAATAACTCAAAATAAATAATATGAAAAATCCCAACTCAGCACCACAGGAACAGACTTTCGCCCTTGAATCTTTGAGGGAACGAGTTGGCGTATCGCGGCACCTCGGACATAAGGCTGTCGGTTCAGAGATGGTAACTGTATATAACGGCCTTGAGCAGACTGGCTATACATTTGATATGTCTCAGGTTGAAAAGCCCACCGAGGATTCGGTGCAGGTTCGATTGGGCGGCAAGGTACTTGATATACACGGCTTGCCAGGTGAGAACCACATGGTCATCCATGATGCTTCAGACCCCGACAAAGCGCCTGTCATCAAGGTAGTTAACAGCGAAACAACAGCCGATAAGCCATTGCTAAAAATTGTTCAGAATGATGTCACTCAACCAAACGAATTTGACCAGGCTTGGGCTGTAGTAGAAGAGCGCGAGCGCGCCGCTTAGACTAGTCACAAATTAAAATACTTAACCAAATTACGTTTATGCTTTATTATTGAATTAGCATGAATGATACAGGTGGTGTGAAGGTCGCGTTTACCAAGAGGTCTTTTAGATCCCGCCTGAGAGAGTTGGTCGGTGTTATTGTTCGCCACCGAATACTTTCAATAATAATACTGCTGACCATATTAGCAATAATCGCAATTATCTTCTTCATATGGAGAGCAAACTCATTTAGCGGAGATAAAAACAGCTCCAAAACTCCTACAAGTAAGCCATTATCTATACAGGGTATTGAGTCAATCACTCAGGGGGGATCAAAGAGCGCAGTTGAGACGCTAAAGAAAGCGGAGGCTGAAGCCAAAACCCCAGAGGAGAAGAACCGTGCAACTGGCGGTTTAATAGCGGCCTATATGAATACCAATAATCCGAAGGCTGCACTAGAGGCCACAGAACGTCTAAACTCAGCCGATCCGAGTAATGTTAAATATCGTGCCTATCAGACTGCACAGATATATGAGCGAATGGGTGATTACAAGACTGCAATTGATTTCTATCAGGACGCTTTAGAGTTGGCTGAGTCGGCACCTGATGTAGATGGTCTGCCTAAACAGGACAGGATTAACGAGCTAAAGGCGACAATTGAGCAATTGTCAAAGAAGAAATAAGATGATAATTAGGAGACTCCGCAGGTTACTAATTGCAACTTCGATACCTCTATTTCTTATAAGTACTCTAGTTGGGCCTCAGATAGCGTATGCGCAGTCTAATCAGTACAATTGCTTCAGCTGGAACCCATGGTTTGGTGCGCCATTTAACTGGAGGGCCTACTGTGGCATTTTCTTTGGTGGCTCTCAGGCAGCGGGGCAGAGCGATTACCTGTGGCCAGGTGGCCTTAACTGGGGTGGCTGGTGGGCGCCAGTCGAGTCACCAGATGGCTTTATCAACGCCGTTAACCAGGGTTTGAATAATCCTAGCCTCAGGACTCAAACGCCTGCTGCATTCTATATATTGGGGATGCTGGGATACTACCCACCTGATATGAACTGGGCGACATATGGAAGGGCTTGGCCAGAATATGGGCGATGGGTTGACCTAGTTCGTAGTATGTCTAGTTATGGCCAGACGGGTCCATATACTTGGGAGGGGCCCTCGGGGTATATAAATTTCCACGAGTGGCTTCCGCCACCACCTTGTGGAGCTATGGATAGTTACTATATGCGACGCAATGAAGATGTGGCTTTGTCCCAAGACCTCAATCAGCCAAGCTATTGGGCAGTAGGTGTGTTTTGCGATCGCGCATATCCATGGAACCCAGACGGCAGACCATGGTGGGATGCTATTGTATTTCATGACTGGGGCGGTGGACGAAGATATACCATTGACCGTCACTGCGGCAATACTCGTTGGGACTGGAATCCACCACCACCAGTTATACCACTCAACTACCAAATACATCCCGAAGTTAACCCTTCTTCTTCGTATGCTGGTGTTGGTGATGATGTATCTTTCAACTTTGTTCTTCGTAATTCAGGATCAACCAACACTCCTTATTGGAAGATAGGCTGCAATGCCTTTTTCAGGACTCGGCCTGGTATATTCGGTGATGTTGTTGATGCTGGTGGTACCGATGGGACAGGCAGTGGTATAGGAACATCATGCCCGGTATGGAGACTTGGTGCATGGGGTGGAGCCCAGGCGGTTGCTTCATTCAGCTATAGAGTACAACCAGGTGACCTAGGCAATAGCGTATGTGGGCGTTTAAATGCCTGGCCGTCATCTCAAGGTGACTGGCGACCTGACGGTGTTCGCACAGAGAGATGTATCAAAATTGTTGCCAAACCCTACACCCAACCCTATGGCGGAGATGTATCGGTAGGCGGAAGAAACCAATCTGCCTCGGTGCCTTGTACAAACGTTAATGCTCAGATAAAGACTTGGAATCGAGGATTTAGTTATGGATATGCTGGCTCTGGCACGAACTATGCTGCGTTTGCTATGGGTAATATAACCCAATACTCAACCAAACCATCACCTAAAGGCCTGTCCTTCTCCAACACCGCAGGCGATTCAACCTATGGCGGTGCATTTGGTAAAGTAGACTGTATCCAAGACTACTACTCCAGAAGATTACTGGCTAACCCAGCTACGGTCATAGATCCAGGCTCCTCAGTCAACAATATATCCAGCTTCCAAGATGGTAAGACGTACATACATAATGGTGACTTCACCATTACTAGTGGTGGCAATACCAACCCCAACCAGAGAACAGAGGTATATGTTAACGGTAACGTCTACATAGGTGGTAACATCACTTACAACGGCAGTAGCTGGAACATGAACAAGTTACCGCTACTATCCATAGTCGCTACAGGCAATATCTACATAGGTAGTGGCGTAAGTAGGTTAGATGGACTATATGTAGCCCAAGGAACAGGCAACAGAGGCATTATCTATACCTGCGCCACAGGTATGGGAGCCCCAGTAGACCCACGTGGTGGCGGTTGGTACAGTGCCTGTAACCGCAAGCTAACAGTCAATGGTGCATTCGTAGCTCAAAGGGTAGAACTACTACGTACCTTCGGCGACCTAGCTAACGCCCAGGCAACTGATACTAGTGATTCAAATGGCAACGGCACCAACTCAGCTGAAGTATTCAACTACAACCCTGCTATGTGGATGATTGGTCCACTTAACGGCAGTGGCAAGACTGATAACTACGATGCTATTACTAGCTTGCCGCCTGTGTTGTAGGGGTAAATTTGATAACCCATGCCAGTCGTGTCTATAAATAAAAAACTTTTGCTTACATATATGAACGCTTATGTTTATAATGATAGACAAGATATGGGCAGGGGAGCATTATGAGTCTGGAACATCCAACAGGAAAAATTATTGGACCTACTAAACCAAAGTTTTATTGGCTAAAAAAGTATAGAAAAGTAATTATAATTGTAATAATTTCACTTGTACTAGTAATCTTTGGGTTGGTTGGCGGATTTCTGGCTTACAAACACTACAAGGTTAACAAGAACACAACAAAAAGTAGCCAGCAGAAGCCATTTGAGTACAAGCAGCCAGATGATTACGGCAAAAATAAACCCTCACGTACGATTGAGCAATTAGTTGAAGCGGAGAAAAAAGCTACTACTACGGAAGATAAGGTTGCTATATACAACGAGCAAGTTGCAGCCTATTCGGCAAAAGGCGACATGAAATCTGCTATATCCGCAATCCAAAAACATATCCAGGTTGACCCTGCATATTCTGGACAGGGGTACTACACGCTAGCGCAATTCTATGAGAGGGCCAATGACAAGCCTAATGCAACTGCTTATTACAAAAAGGATTTGGACCGTGTCAAAGCCATGTCGGATGAAGAATACTCTAAAGAGTCATCGTTCACTCGCCAAAATAAAATCACGGAGCTTGAGGGCAACATTAAGCGTCTAGGGGGTTCGCTATGATTAGGCCGAAAACACTATTAGGCTTTGTAAGGCGCTCGGCATATGTCTTTACTGCAACCTGGTTAATTGCGCTGTCGACGATGGCAATAAAGCCTCAAAATGCCAGCGCTTCATGGTGGTGGTGCGGTGGTGGCTCAGGCTGGTGGGGTCGAGCTTGGAACTGCGGCTACTTTAGGAATGCGGCCCAATCTAATCGGTGGGACTATGTTTGGCCAGGTGGCTTCAACAACTGGGGAATATGGACCTTACCCCAATTCATAGACACTGTTAGGTGGGGTATTTGGCAAGGTGATCAGCATATACGTATAGCTTCTGAGTTTTATGTGCTAAGCATGCTTCACTATCCTGCAGGCACCAATCCTGACCATGCTCGAAATGTTATTGATGAGTGGACTGCCAGGGTTTGGACATACGGCAACCTTGGTAATGATGGTACTACCTGGTGGGGTACTAATGGCTATGTGAATATGCGCTTTTGGCAATGGAATTGGACTAATACTTGTCGTTGGGGCAATACTGGCTATATGTGGCAAGTCCCAGGTGGCGATGTGGGGGCAGCGACATCAACAGACGTTAATTGTGCCTATAACACATGGTGGGATGCGGTTGTATTTTTTAGAAATGATGGACAGGATATTTATAGAATAGATCGTCACTGTGGCAATGTCAGGTGGGTTCCCAATGGTGTAGACATTTGGGGATGGCCTTCTCCAGATTTGAGACCATCCGTTAACAGTACTGTAAACGGTGTGGGAAGTAGTATTGCATCTCCTGGGGATACGGTTAGATTTAGCTTGGGGTTATGGAATGCGGGCGGTAGCGGTACTGCAGGCACGACAAGATGTGCTTCGTACGCTAATGTATATGCTGGACGCCGCACAGCTAGTGCATGGGACGGTTGGGCGGGTGGACCTGGTGGACCTGGAGTCGGCTGTCCTACTGACCCTGGGCCAGGATGGGGTGCAGAAGTTGGGTGGGACCAGATTACAATCGGTCAAGCTGATCTCGGCAAGAGTATATGTAGAACCCTCACGGTTTGGCCTGCATGGTATAACGCCGTAGGTGGACGTTTTGAAGGCGTCAGATCCTACGAAGGCTGCATCACCGTTATGGCCAAGCCCTACACCCAAACCTTTGGTGGTGATGTATCGGTAGGTGGTGGTATCCAGTCTGCCTCAGTACCGTGTACTAATGTGAATGCTCAGATAAAAGCCTGGAACCGAGGCTCGGGCTATGGTTATGCCGGTGCAGGTACGGACTATGCTGCCTTTGCCATGGGTAACATATCTCAGTATGCTACAGCCCAGGGATATGACAGTACGGCCATGCCCGCTACGCCTGCGCCATATCTTGCACAGTACTGGAACTATTCAGGGGCACCTAACTTCCCAGGTGGTGCGCCAACCTACCAGACAACCACTCCTGTAGTTGACTATGACTGGGGTGGTGGTGGCCCTGGCAATGGTGTATGGAATGACTTCTTTATGGGTCGCTGGACCCGTGATATCAACTTTGCCTCAGGTAACTACACCTTCAACATAGTTGCCGATGATGGTGTCAGACTTTACATAGACGGAGCACTAGTCTTGGATAGGTGGATAGATCAAGTCCCGACTACCTATGCTGTTTCCAGATACCTGACAACGGGCAGCCACAACATTAGGTTTGAGTTCTATGAACATGGTGGTGGCGCCGTAGCTAAGTTGTCATTCGTTCGTACTAGCGTGGGTCCTGCTGTAGCTTCGGCTCCACCTAAAGGCCTGTCCTTCTCCAACACCGCAGGCGATTCAACCTATGGCGGTGCATTTGGTAAAGTAGACTGTATCCAAGACTACTACTCCAGAAGATTACTGGCTAACCCAGCTACGGTCATAGATCCAGGCTCCTCAGTCAACAATATATCCAGCTTCCAAGATGGTAAGACGTACATACATAATGGTGACTTCACCATTACTAGTGGTGGCAATACCAACCCCAACCAGAGAACAGAGGTATATGTTAACGGTAACGTCTACATAGGTGGTAACATCACTTACAACGGCAGTAGCTGGAACATGAACAAGTTACCGCTACTATCCATAGTCGCTACAGGCAATATCTACATAGGTAGTGGCGTAAGTAGGTTAGATGGACTATATGTAGCCCAAGGAACAGGCAACAGAGGCATTATCTATACCTGCGCCACAGGTATGGGAGCCCCAGTAGACCCACGTGGTGGCGGTTGGTACAGTGCCTGTAACCGCAAGCTAACAGTCAATGGTGCATTCGTAGCTCAAAGGGTAGAACTACTACGTACCTTCGGCGACCTAGCTAACGCCCAGGCAACTGATACTAGTGATTCAAATGGCAACGGCACCAACTCAGCTGAAGTATTCAACTACAACCCTGCTATGTGGATGATTGGTCCACTTAACGGCAGTGGCAAGACTGATAACTACGATGCTATTACTAGCTTGCCGCCTGTGTTGTAGAGACTAGAATACTTGTTGCATCAAAAGAAGTTTCAAAAAGATATTGCTAACTATCATCAAGCTTATGTATAATTTGAAGTAATATGAGTTTACTGAGTGGGGTCTCATCCTTTTTTGGCCTAGACATCGGCACAACAGCAATTAGGCTTGTTGAGCTGCATGGTGCTGGACCCGTTAAAACCCTAGTTAAGTATGCCTATATACCCATAGATAGCAAGATTGTTCTTAGCGATGCAAAAACTGATCAGCAAAAGGTTGCCCAGGCAGTTAAGCAGCTCGTTGATCAGTCCAAGATGACCACCAAGAATGTGGCAGTTGGTATACCTTCGCAAAAAGTGTTCACGGCAGTTATTGACTTTGACAGGTTGCCCCAGGAAGAGTTGGCTAAGGCTATTCGCTATCAGGCAGATGCCTTAATACCCACGCCACTTGAGACATCAAAGATTGACTGGGCAGTAATTGGCGATTCACCTAAGGACAAGACTAAGGTAGAGGTTCTCTTATCTAGTGTTGAGAACTCTTTTGTCGAACAACGACTAGATATGCTTGAGTCTATTGGTTTGGATGTTATTGCCTTTGAGCCAGATAATCTTGCCTTGACGCGTGCGCTTGTCGCCCAGGACAGTACTGGTCCGCAAATGGTCCTGGATATTGGCAGCAAGAGTACTGACCTCGTCGTAGTTTTGAATGGAATCCCTCGATTGACTCGCTCTATACCGACAGGCGTTGAGGCTATCGTTCGATCAGCGGCTCAGAACCTTAATATCGAAGAAGCGCAGGCGCAGCAGTTTGTCTTTAAGTTCGGTCTTGGTAAGGACAAACTTGAAGGCCGAATTTACGATGCAATTATCGGCACTGTAGAAATGCTTGCTGGTGAAGTTGATAAGTCTATCAAATTCTTCCAAGGCAGGTACGGCGAGACCCAAAAGGTCAGCAGGATTATCGTTACTGGTGGCGCTTCAGCACTTCCAGAGTTCCCGTTGTATCTAGCAGACAAGTTTGGTGTTGAAGTCGAGATTGGTAACGCTTGGCGCAATATATCATTCTCACCTGACAGGCAAAATGAGTTGTTGGCGGTGTCTAATCATTTTAGTGTGGCCGCAGGTCTGGCGGAGAGGTTGGAATAATGGCTGTTCAATTTAATCTCTTACCTGATGTCAAGGTTGAGTATCTCAAGGCTCGCAAGCAGCAGCATACTGTCACCTTGATATCTGTGGTATTAGCGGTAATAGCCTTATCTGTATTAATATTATCTGCGCTAACTGTGTATGTTGTTCAGACCAAGACTATTAGTGACTTGGATAAAGATATTACTTCTAAGTCTAAGGAGCTTCAGGGTACCAAAGACCTATCAAAGATACTTACCGTTCAGGGCCAAATGAAGTCTTTGCCTGCTTTGCACGAGAAAAAGATAATTCCATCGAGACTATACAACTATTTGTCGCAGGTTACACCGATTGAAGTATCACTAATGCATGTGACGGTTGACTACCAAAAGAACACAATGGTTGTTACTGGCGAGGCTGCCGACCTGGCTATGGTTAACAAATTCATAGACACACTTAAGTTTACGACCTATTCTCTCAAAGATAGCAATGGCAAAGTGACCGAAAAAGGCAAAAATGCCTTCACTTCAGTAGTGCTCACTGGCTTCAACAGGGATAAAGACCGTGCTTCGTATAATATCTCGTTCTCATTTGACCCTGTTATTTTCCAAGGTTCAAAGAGCGTAGAACTAATGGTGCCTAACACAATTACAACACGGTCAGAGGTTGATAAGCCGACATCGCTTTTCCGTGATCCTACAGGAGGCCAATAGAATGGGTGAGATAATTGCGCCTTTAGGCAAGAGAGCTATGATATCTAAGGCGAATAGCCGAATGGTCTTAATCATTTCTATAGCTGCTTTTGTCACAGTTTTTTCTGCAGTATCAGCAAAGACCCTCATCGGTCAGGCAGCTTATCAGGGTAGGGTGATTTCCAAAAAGAAGGTAGCTCTAAAGACATTGGACGAAGATTTAGCTGCGCGAGATACTTTAGTAGGCTCTTATGCCACATTTGTAAACCCCGAGAGGAACGCTATAGGCGGCTCAAAGATTGGTACAGAAGATCGTGATGGCGATAACGCCAAGATAGTTCTGGACGCCTTGCCAAGTCAGTACGACTTTCCGGCATTGATTACTGGCCTAGAAAGGCTCGTCAAGGGGCAGGGTCTTACAATTAGCAGCATCAATGGTATAGACGAAGAAGTCGCTCAGTCGGCTAACAAATCTAGCTCTAACCCTCAGCCAGTGCCCATGGCCTTTGAGCTAGTCGTCTCCGGATCTTATACATCTATTCAGTCATTGATATCATCGCTCGAGCGTTCGATTCGTCCTGTTCAGATTCAGAAAGTAGATATATCCGAGACCGAGGGCTCAATGCGCGCCACGATTAGCGCCGTAACCTATTACCAGCCACAGAAAGACTTGAATATTAAGTCAGAGGTAGTGAAGTGAAACAAAAAGATTATGCACTGATTTTAGTAATTGTCTTCGCTAGCGGCATATTGTCGTTCGTGATTGCTAATTTTACCTTTGGTAGCGCAAGCAACCGTGAACAGAAGGCCCAGATAGTCGATAAGATAAATGCTGATTTTCCATCACTAGATAAGCGATATTTTAATGACAGCTCAGTTGACCCGACCCACATTATTCAGATTGACGACAACAATAACCAAAATCCTTTTGGTTCTCAGCAGCCATCGCAGTAGCACGATGAGGCTGGAGTAGTCTTATGAGTGTTTTATCAGCAGATGCACAGGTGCAAGTCGAGGAGGCTCTTGTTAAAGATGGAGCAATTACCGACGAAGCCCTCAAAGACCTAAAAAAAGAAGCCGAGAAGCAGCATACGCCGTTCTTGAGCTTCTTGATTACCAGCGGCAAAGTCCCTGACGAAACTCTTACAAAAGCTATTGCACATGTAGCCAAAGTACCTTACGTTAATCTCAGCACTGTCAAGGTTCCAACTGAAGTGCTGGATATGCTCAACCAAGATGTTGCTGAGCGATATATGGCCGTTCCGCTCGGGGAGATGCAGAATCGCCTAGTTGTTGCCATGCTCGATGCAGGTAACGTTCAGGCTGTGGACTTCTTGTCAAACAAGATTGGCCGTCCGCTCAAGGTCTATGCTGCTAGTGAGTCGGGTATACGTTCGGTCCTCAAACAGTACCAGGCTAACATCTCCAAGCAAGTTGTAGGTGATATTGCTGGTATAGGTGTTGATCAGTCGCTTGCTGAGGATATCAAGAAGGGCAAGGGTAGCCTCGAGGCCAATGAAGCCAACATCAAGACGATTGTTCAGGATTCGCCAATTAGTAAGGCGCTGTCTACTATTCTTGAGTACGCCGCCAAGAATGGTGCTAGCGATATTCACATTGAGCCACTCCAGAACGTTCTCAAGATACGATGCCGCATAGATGGCATTTTGCGTGAAATCCTAAGGCTGCCTAAGACTACCGAGCCGCCACTCATATCGCGTATTAAGATTCTGGCTAACCTAAAGATTGATGAACACCGTATCCCGCAGGACGGTGAGTTCAGTATTGCCTCCGGGGGCAAGACGATTGACCTTCGTATTGCTATATCACCAGTTATATGGGGTGAACAGGTGGTTATTCGTCTATTGGATAAGTCAGGTACTAGCCTTCATCTTGAGGACATGGGTTATGCAGGTAGGGCGCTACGTTGCATCCGTGAGGGGCTTAAGTCTACTAGCGGTATGATTCTAACTTCTGGTCCAACTGGCTCTGGTAAATCAACCTCGCTGTACGCACTACTTCAAGAGGTAAAAGACGACTCAATCAATATTGTTACTCTTGAGGACCCTGTCGAATACAAGATGGATGGCATCAACCAGATTCAGGTTAATGCCGAAGTTGGACTGACTTTTGCGAGCGGGCTACGTTCTATTTTGCGTCAGGACCCCGATGTAGTGATGGTTGGAGAAATTCGTGACAAAGAAACCGCGGAGTTGGCTGTCCAGGCCGCTCTGACGGGTCACTTAGTGTTTAGCACGCTCCACACTAACTCCGCAGCAGGTATCTTGCCTCGTCTACTCGACATGGACATCGAGCCGTTCCTTATTGCCTCAACTGTGCGAACAGTTATCGGTCAGCGCCTTGTACGTAGGATTGGTGCCAAATTTGATACCTACGAGAGTGATCAGGTCGAAACTGAAGCTATCCAAAAGACTATCGGTAACTTCTTACCGAAGTCAGACGATGAGATGAAGAAAGTCGCCGAGGACTTAGGCTACGAAAGCTTGCCACTAGCCACCCAAAACGCTTATACTTTGTTTAAGGGGCAGGATAGTCCTGAAGCACCTAGTGGTTACAAGGGTCGAATGGGCATATATGAGGTATTCTCTATATCTCCAGAGATTCAACAGCTTATCCTAAAGCGAGCTACTAGTGCAGAAATTCAGGATGTTGCCCGCGAGCAGGGCATGGTAACGATGCGTGAAGACGGTTACCTCAAGGCACTAGCAGGAAGAACAACATTATCCGAAATTAACCGTGTGGCATCGGCCGACACGGCGTAAGTAGAAAAAGAGGGTGGAATAAATGCAAGGACAACCAAGGATCGAAATACTTCTGGAGGAGGTCGTAAAGAAGAAGGCCTCTGACTTGCATTTGCAGGTTGGCTTGCCACCGATGATTCGTGTTGATGGATCGCTTGTGCCAGTTGCTGGGGCTGATATTCTGACCGATGAAGCAGTCGAGACACTAGTTTTTGCTATTCTCGACGAAGATCAGAAGCAGATTTTGCTCAAAGACAAGGAATTTGACTTTTCTTTTGCCTTCGGTGAGCTGGGGCGATTCCGTGTAAACGCCTTTCACGAGCGTGGTAACATGGCCGCTGCCTTGCGACTCATCCCTAATGAAATATTGACAATTGAACAGCTTGGCCTACCGCCGATTATTGACAAGTTTGCCAATTATCCGCGTGGCCTGGTGCTGGTAACTGGCCCTACTGGTTCAGGTAAGTCAACAACTTTGGCTGCCATGCTTCACAAGATTAATACCGAGCGTGCCGAACACATTATCACCATCGAAGACCCAATCGAGTATACCCACAGGTCCAAGCGGTCAGTCATTGTTCAGCGAGAAGTCCACTACGATACTTACTCATTCTCAGCTGCGCTGCGTTCTGCTTTGCGTCAGGACCCTGATGTTGTACTCATCGGCGAAATGCGTGACCTTGAAACAATTGCCTCAGCTATTACCATTGCCGAGACGGGACACCTTGTATTTGCAACACTCCACACTAACTCAGCTGCTCAGTCAATCGATCGTATGATTGATGTTTTCCCTCCACACCAGCAGCCGCAGATCCGTTCACAGCTGTCTAATATTCTTATGGCAGTCTGTTCGCAACGATTAGTTCCTGCAATTGGTGGTGGTCGTATAGCTGCCGCCGAAATATTGGTGGCTACGCCCGCTGTTCGCAATATTATTCGCGAGGGCAAGACTCACCAGCTTGAAGCTGTCATTCAGACGGGTGCCGAGTTCGGTATGCAGTCTATGGATAAGACCTTGGTATCTTTGGTACATAGTGGAACAATTAGCTACGAAGAGGCTCGCAACTATGCTGTTGACCTCGACGAGCTTGATAGGTTAATGAGGAGCTAATTAGATGCTTTCATACAAATACACCGCCCGTGATCCTGCGACTGGACAGTACGTGAAGTCTACGGTTCAGGCAGAGAACGAAACTGCTGCCGCACAACTGGTGCGCAAAGAAGGTATGGTTCCTGTCGATATCGCCTTGGCCGATAAGCCCAAACCAGGCATTCTCGGTAAGTTCGGCAACAAGGTCAAGATTAAGGATAAGGTGCTATTCTCGCGCCAGCTTTCTACCTTGATTAACGCAGGTCTACCTCTAGTCCAGAGCTTGCGCAGCGTCAATAACCAGACTACTAGCAAGCCACTTAGGCTCGTAATAGCTAAGGTTATCTCTGACGTCGAGGCAGGCTCCACCTTGTCTGACGCTATGGGTCGTCACCCCAACGTTTTTAACCGCATTTATGTTAGCCTAATCGCCGCAGGTGAGGCCTCGGGTACTCTCGACAAAGCCCTTGAACGGCTTGCAATCCAGCAGGAAAAGGACGCTGACCTCATCAGTAAGGTTCGCGGTGCGATGACTTATCCAATAATTGTTTTGGCGGTTATGGTTGGTGTTGTTTCGTTCATGCTTGTATCGGTTTTGCCCCAGGTTCAGGTGCTTTACGAAGGCATGCCAGGCGCAAAGTTGCCGCTCATCACCTCTGTCCTCCTAGCTGTATCGAACTTTATTATCCACTTCTGGTATATAGTTCTCATAGCTCTTGGCCTGATGATCTTCTTTGCCTCTCGTTGGGCTCGAACAGGTCCAGGCAAGCAGTTTGTAGATAAGGCCAAGATGAAGATGTGGCCGTTCGGCCCATTGTTCCAGAAGATGTACATGGCTCGCTTTGCAAGAACAGCTACGACTCTTGTATCGAGTGGTGTGCCACTCATCCAGGTGCTGGATATTACGGCCTCAGCTGTGAACAACGTTCACGTTGAAGGGTCTATAAAGAAGGCCGAAGAAAAGGTTAGGGGCGGTAAGGCGCTCTCTGATGCTCTCCAAAATGATCCCAACTTCTTGCCGCTCGTACCAAACATGATGCGCATTGGCGAGCAGTCTGGTGCACTCGAACAGATGCTGAACAAGGTGGCTGACTACTTTGAAAAAGAAGTCGACGACCAAGTTAAGGCAATATCTACTATTATTGAGCCATTACTTATGGTTGTACTTGGTATCGTTGCCTTCGTTATTGTCGCCGCTGTCCTGCTGCCAATCTACGGTCTGGCGGGTCAAAACATTGGCATGTAAAGATATTGCCATTTTTAATCGGTCATCGTATCATTAATTTAGCGTAAGCATAACAATTAAGGGGGGCATTAACTAATGCTAAAGAAACTTCAACAACGTAAAGAAGGCTTCACCATCATCGAAGTCCTTATCGTATTGGCTATCGCGGGCCTTATCATGCTCGTAGTATTCCTAGCAGTTCCTGCCTTGCAGCGTAACTCTCGAAATACTCAGTATCGCAACGAGGCTAGCCGTATTTTGGGTGCATACAACGAAACATCTTCAAATAACGCTGGCTCAGTATTGGCTGCAAGTGTCAGTACGAGCGCTAGCAGTGATGCCGAAACCGTACTAAAGGCAGGCAATGCTAAGAACATTAGTAAGCTGACCATAGAAGCGGCTACAGGCACGACTGCACCAACTTTGACCGATGCAGTAATTCGTACTGGTGCTAAATGCTCAGCTGCTAACTCTGCTACTACAAGTGCGGGTAGTACACGCCAGGTCGTCATCCTGTTCCAGGTTGAAACATCTGGTGGTACTCAAGCTCAGTGTCAGGAAGCTTAGTCCAAACGAAACAGTAAATCCGAGAGGGGACCGCCTAGTGCGGTCCTTTTTCTTTGTGTAGGCTCGCTGGCCGTGTAGGATATAACTATGGAAGTGATTGTGCTTATTGGGCTTGGGCTGATACTAGGCAGTTTTATCAACGCCTTAGTCTGGCGTATGCGACAGCGTGAATTGGCTGAAGAGAAGGGGGTCAAGGCCAAATTGCCATCTGTAGCTAAAGGCCGTTCAATCTGTACGCACTGCAAGCATATTCTGGCGCCGAAAGATCTAATCCCCGTAATTAGCTGGATCAGTCTCAGGGGTAAATGCCGCTATTGTCACAAATATATACAGGATAATCCATTGCCTGAAGTATTGTTGCCAATACTTTTCGTCATTTCATACTTCTGGTGGCCAGTCGCATTATCGGGGCATATATCTTGGCTGATATTCGGTGTGTGGCTGGCGTGGCTGGTGGTCATGACGGCTGTAGTTGTGTATGACTTCAAATGGATGATAATACCGCTTTCACTGGCGATTACGGCATTATTGCTGGCACTGTTGTTTGCGGCTCTACAAGCCTACAAGTTTGGTGATGTCAGTACTTTTATAATGAGTCTGGTTGTAGGAGTGGTCTACAGCACATTTTTCTATGCGCTGTATCAACTATCTGGGGGCAAATGGATTGGTGGTGGAGACATATACTTGGCATTGCCGCTAGGTATCATGCTTGGCTCATTTGATCTTTTGTTCCTATCACTGTTTATTGCTTCGTTGACGGGTTGCCTGGGTTCATTACCACTGCTATTCAAGAGCAAAAAGGGCATAAAGACTGTTTTGCCGTTCGGCCCATATCTGGTATTAGGGGCAATTATCTCTAAGTTATTTGGCACAGTAATTCTCAATTGGTATATGGACCTATTTTTGTAGTTTTCGATTAGCCTTTAACGCTTATGCTTGTGATATACTTTGAGTATGAAGCGAATCAGGGGTTCGGTGGGTTTTACTATAGTGGAAACGCTAATAGTATTAGGTATAACCTCAGTTCTTTTTGTCGCCGTAGCCGCAACGTTGTCTGGTCGTAAGAACCGTACTGAGTTTTCTCAGTC
>CAZDAD010000013.1:15104-21435 GCA_964503715.1 uncultured Candidatus Saccharibacteria bacterium
CGTGACGCCAATGGTGTTACTGGCCCTGACTCTTTACAGAGGTACTCTAACGTTAGACCAGTAGTTAGTGAGAGCGTAGCCGAAACGCAGCGACTTCTCTATGGCCTGAATGTCAAAGAGATGTACTTTGGTAGCCCCAGGAACGACATTGGCGCTATAGCAATCGTCAAGAGCCTGAGTAATATTAGCATGACTGGTACCTCAGACTCGGGTTCTACGCAGGTAAACGTTGTACCTATTAAGGGCACATCCTTGCATGCTGCCCCAGACCCAGCGACTACCATCGGTGTTATTAATACCAATGACCATGCTTCTAGCCCCGATATTGGTCTCGGCGACGGTGAAGTCAACCCATCAAGCGGCACAAAAATCTGTTTTGTTAGCGGCGGGACTAATCAGTCAGCACTATTGACAATTGGCGGTAATGGTCGACAGCTTTCTGTAACCTTAGCGATCAAGGAGAACGCCACATGCAGTTAATGTCTAAGCTAAGCGTAAGGCTCAACAGGCGAGGTGATACGCTGGTCGAAGTTCTGATTGCGATAGGCATAATTAGCACTGTATTGGCCGGAGCTTATGTTATGACCAATCGTAGCCTCATATCCACTCGTGATGCCCAGGAGCGAGTAAACGCCACCAAACTAGCCGAGACTCAGCTGGAACTAATCAAAAGTGCCGTTGCTAAGGATCCTAATATTGTATTTGCCACTGGTGTTCCGACTTCTTTCTGTGCAATTCCTACGGCTACTTCTGTTGCCATATACCAGAGCAGTGATACCAGGTGCACGCAGATGGACGCCAATGGAACATCACCAGTTACCACGCAGCCTCGCTTTACCATAGTCGATACAAGGACAAACAATGATTTTATGGTCAAAGTCACCTGGGTAAGCGCGGGCGGCGTTCGTAGCAATGATAATGTTCAGTTAAGGTACCGAGTATACTAGTCATGAGTAGAGTTATTCTTAGGCTTGGCAAAAGAGGTTTCACTGTCGTTGAGATGATGATAGCCACCATGGTATTTAGCACTGTTTTGCTGGTTATAGCTATTGGCATAATGCAATTCACACGAGTTTTTTACAAGGGTGTTACAGAGGCCAATATGCAAGATACAACCCGCACCATTGTCGACCAAATCTCTCAGTCTATTCAGTTAGCTGGTGGAGTCGTCACTGTGCCCGCAGCAACATCCACTGCCAAGCTTTCTAGTTTTTGCATAGGTGGACAGAGGTATTCGTATTATGTTGGAAAGCAACTTATTGATAGCTCTACGCCTGCCCCAGGCGGTTCAAACAAAGCCAACCACGTTTTTTACTATGAACCTAGCGTTGCAGGCTGCTCATCAGGCTCTGGCGCTGATATAAACACCGCAACTCCTCCGTCGGGGGGCAGGGAAATGCTAACTCCGGGTGCAAGAGTTGTCGGTTTTAGTCTTACACAGCCATCACCCAATGTTTACCGCATCAGTATCAGGGCTGTTTATGGTGATGATGATTTGCTCTGTACGCCAAACGTTGCGGGGTCGTGCAGCTCGTCATCTGTCCTGTCTAGTGCCGTCCTATCTGCACCCGACGCTAAGCTTCAGTGCAAAAATATCCGCAGCGGTACGCAATTCTGTTCTGTATCAGAGGTAACAACCGTGGTAACTAAAAGGGTAAAATAGGGGTATACTATAACCATGAGTATTTTGGGGAAACTACAGTCTCGTATCAATAATAACCAGGGTATGGTGTCGCTGCTTACAATAATGGTATTGATGGTGGTGATTAGCCTTATAGTCATTGGTTTCGCTCAGTTTTCGCGTCGTAACCAGCGAACTACTATGGACCGTCAGCTTAGTACACAGGCCTTTTACGCTGCCGAAACTGGCGTTAACGATACCCGTAAGTTATTCAAGGACAAGATTGCGGCCGGTAACGGTGTAAATATTCCTGACAAGTCAGATTGTCAGGGTGATGGCCCAGGTAACTATTACTCTTCCCTCAACTATGATATTGATGCGGCCAAAGGTATCAAGTATAGTTGTTTGCTTGTCGATGCGGCTCCAAAGCAGCTCAGTTACAGCAATGTTAGTACGCCCTCGACGACCGCGCCACTTATATCAGATAGCGGCAATTTCACAACTATAAGTTTTGAGGTTCAGGCCAAGAATAATACCACGCCGATGAATAACTGTCAGACGCAGCTCAATCTTACCCCAGTTTCTGGATGGAATTGCGGGTATGGCGTGCTGAGGTTCGATCTGATGCCAACTGACGGTACATTATCATTCGATACGATGAAGAATAATACTATGACAGTGTTTGGCATGGCCCTCAACGCAGGGACTCCAGCTGTAACGGCTCGTTCGACTATTCCGTTTACTCCGGGACCTACTAACCCCTACAAATTGTCGCGTTTAGACTGCAATAATACGAAATGTTATGTAACGGTCACTGGGCTTACTGCAAGTAGCTACTATCTACGTGTATCCTCAATCTATAAGCCTGTTAGTATAAAGATCACCGGTACAACTGTTGGTGGCGCTGCAGCTAAATTCCGCGGCGCTCAAGCAATCATCGACTCTACTGGCAAATCTAATGACGTCCTCAGGCGAATTCAGGTTAGTGTCCCTATTCAGTCTGCTAGTCAGAACGAGCTAGCCGATTATGCTATACAGACTACAGACTCTATTTGTAAACAGTTTGCAGTCATGAATGGTTTCTCAGTTAACTCCGCGAATGCATCTGTGACTGGTGCGCCAACCAACAGTATTTGTGCGGGCTGGTAGTTATTCCTCTACCTGGTTAGTGTGAAATTTGTTGTGCACTTCCTTTAGATGTGGATCGGTTACGTGGGTGTATATCTGAGTTGTAGATATATTGCTATGGCCGAGCATGGCCTGAACACTGCGTAGGTCTGCACCGTTTATCAGTAGGTCCGTCGCAAAAGAATGCCGAAGGGTATGTGGGCTAACGTGCTTAGTGATGCCCGCTTTAAGTGCATAACTTGCCACCAGCCGCTGTATGCTGCGCGCCGTTAGTCTATGGTAATTACCAGTCAAATCAACGGCCTTTGTGCCGCTATAACGCACAAATAACGGCCTAGCGTTATCTTTACGCTCATTCACGTAGGCTGCCACCCATGCCGCCGCTGTTTCGCTGATAAATATTGGTCTGTCCTTTTGGCCTTTACCACGGACCATAAACTCACGCCGCTTGAGATTAATGTGTTCACGGTCAAGGTTGACTAACTCTGACACACGCAGACCACTCGAAAACAGTAATTCAAGTATAGCCCGATCTCTTAGCCCGTTAATCTTTTGCAAATTAGGCTGCGCAAAAAGCCTAGCTAGTTCGTCGGCCTCGAGGAATGTAACTTGTTTACGGACTGTTCTAGCTAACTCAATCTTATCGGCGGGCAGAGAAGGCGTATTACGCTTACCACAGAATTTTAAGAAGCTACGCAATGCTATAAGGTGGTAGTTGAGAGTATTCTTGCCTAATTCATCAGATGTATTCGTCCCAAGTCTATTGAGCCACAGGCGCCACTGACGAACCAGCTCTGTATCTATATCCCCAACGTTTAGGTCGCTACCTGCATAATCCAACAACCTGGTCAGGTAATGGTCATAGTTGCGAATCGTTTTTTGGGAACGGTTCTGTTCGATTTCGAGATATTCCAGAAAATCTGTCTTGGCTTTGCTGAAGCGCATAATAATATTGTACCTTTTTTAGTCACTGAGGGGCTAGAGACAGCTGTCTGTATCTGTTACAATGGGCCTAGAAATACTAAAAAGAAGGAAGTTCATGGAAAGAACACTTATTATCCTTAAGCCTGACGCAGTTCAGCGAAGTATTGTTGGTGAAATTCTCACCAGGTTCGAAAGGATTGGGCTCAAGATAGTCGCAATGAAAATGATGATTCCAGAGGAAGAGCTCCTCAAGAGGCACTATCCAGATGAGTTGATACCGATTGTTGGCAACAAAACAAAAAGCGACTGGGATAACTATGGCGTTGAATACGAGCAGACTATCGAAGAAATTGGTACAGAGATTGTTCAGGCGACTCGTGACTTCATGCGCAGCAGCCCAGTAGTAGCTGTTGTCCTCGAAGGTGGCCATGCTGTCGAAGTCGTTCGCAAAATGGTTGGCAGTACGGGCCCCAAGGACTCTGCTCCAGGAACGATTCGTGGTGACTACGCTCATCTAAGCCTTGGCAGGGCATCATTACAGAAGCGTGGAGCTGCTAATATCATCCACGCCTCTGGCACGCCCGATGAGGCGAAGCAGGAAATCGAGATGTGGTTCAATGCTGACGAACTCTACGAGTACAAGCTAGTTCACGAACATCTTACTCACGCCTAGGCTGGCACCCTCATGGTGCTTCGCCATCAGACTTTCAGCCCTCATGGCGTTTCCCGCCATCACAGGTCTACTCGCCCCTAATTGTGCGATGCACAATTAGAAGCTCGTTCGGTAAGTATAACTATGCAAGCATGTTATACTTACCTCACTCGCCCCTATAGTTCAATGGATAAAACAACTCCGTCCTAAGGAGAAGCTCCACGTTCGAATCGTGGTGGGGGCACCAAATTAGATTCTTCAAAGTGATACAATTAACACATGCCACACAAATATTTCGCCGATCAGTTTGACGACGAAGAAGTGCTCTACGTGTTCCGTAAGCACCCAATTGTCATGCGCCGCGGGATAATTATCTGGATGTTCTGTATTTTGCTAGGTGTTGTGCCTGTTTTCTTTGACCCTAGGTACGTTGTTTACTTCGTCGGACTGGCGGTTGGTACAGCCCTCGGTGCTTTAGCGTTTTTGCCGTCCTGGATCACTTGGTATTTTAGCGTTTTCATTGTCACGGACAAGCGCCTAATCCAGGTGACGCAAAAGGGCTTTTTCAGCAAAAGTGTGGTCGATATGGGTCTCAGCCAAATACAGATGGTTAATTATCAAGTTGCTGGCATACAAGAGACACTTTTAGGATTTGGTACAATTATGATGCAGACGTTCGTTGGGGACCTAGTGATTCATGATATCCATCATCCCGCCAAGATACAAAAAAAGTTACTAGAGATACTCAGAGAATATGGTTCGGCAACTGCGGCATATAACACCGACACTAACCAAGAGGTAGAGAATAATGAGAGAGAAGCTTAGGCACGTCGCCAAAAAGGTCAGGCTGAAACGCGCTAGCCCCGAGGAATCCCTCAAGGAGGCTATTAGCAACTTGCCTCGAATTACCAACGATACTGTCGCTGAGCACCGTGAGGAGGTGCTTTCGAGTGCCAGAAAGTACATCTATCCACTCAAGCACTCCCAACACAGGGTAGTCATCATATCCGTTAGCCTTTTGGCAGTTATTACTCTAGCCTTTATGACGTATTGCGTGTTGGCACTTTACAAGTTCCAGAGCACGTCTATGTTTATGTATCGAGTTACCCAGATTATTCCGTTTCCAATAGCCAAGGCGGGCACAAAATACGTGTCTTACGAGAATTATCTTTTCGAACTTCGCCACTATATGCACTATTACGAGACGCAGCAGCGCATTGACTTCTCGGACGAGTCTGGCAAGCAGCAGCTAGAGGCAACCCGCAAACAGGTACTCGATGGTGTGGTCAAGGATGCTTACATTAAGCAATTGGCCGAAAAGAACGGTATATCTGTATCCGATAGAGAAGTTAGCGATGCCATCAACCTAGTCCGTAGCCAGAATAAGCTGGGTAGTAGTGATAAAGTCTACGAAGATGTGCTAAAGGACTTCTGGGGCTGGTCTACTAGTGATTTCAAGCGTAGCCTAAGGCAGCAGCTATTAGCTCAAAAAGTCGTCGCTACTCTAGACAAAGAGACTCGCAGCAGGGCTAATGAGGCGTACGCCAAAGTCAAATCTGGTGGAGATTTTGCGGCACTGGCGACACAATATTCTGATGACCCGATTACAAAACAGAACGGTGGTAGCTATGGTTTTGACATAACAGAGTCTAGTCGAGACTTACCACCGCAGGTTATTGACGCTATATTCAAGCTCAAGGCAGGTGAGACCAGTGGCGTAATTAATGCTGGCAGTAGTCTGGAAATCGTCAAAGTTACTAGCATTAGCGGCGCTAAGGTTCAGGCTTCACACATATCTTTCAATTTTAAGCCGATAGGTGACTACGTGGGTCCGCTCGAACAAAAAAATAAGCCTCGTCTGTTTATCTCTAGTAACTAGTTGCTTTTTGTCCTATATATTGCTATTATTACCTCTGTCGTTCAGGGCGCATTTTGCGCAGATTAACGTATGCGGGCTCGTGGTGTAGAGGCCTAACATGCCTCCCTGTCACGGAGGAGATCGCCGG
>CAZDAD010000014.1:0-20630 GCA_964503715.1 uncultured Candidatus Saccharibacteria bacterium
CCAATCCAAGGTGGTACAGACAACAACTATGTCTACCCTGATGATCCTGTGAATGACTTTGATTTGACAGGGGAGTGGAGCCTTAAGAACACTGTATCAAAAGGCTGGAAAGCTGCTACTGATGGAGCTAAGTCTGTGGCTAACTCAGTTGGTGATGGGGTCAAGCAAGCTGCTAGTGCGGCCACTAGTGCAGTTAAGAGCACTGGGCAGTTCATAGGCCGAAATGCTGACAATATTGGCACTGGACTCGCCGTAGCTGGAGCTGCTACTTGCATAGTGGCAACTGCGGGTTTATGCACTGGAGTTGCAGTAGGCGTTGCAGTCGCAAGTGGGGTTACAACGACCATGGGAGCTAAGTACCACGGAGCGAGTTGGGGCAAGTCACTTGCACGGGGTGGAGTCGAAACAGCGTTCGGGCTAGCAGGCGCAAAAGGAGCTAGGGCAGTTAGATGGTTTGGTAACGGCAGGTGTTACACATCAGTTGGCAAGGCATTTTCTAAGACTGCTGGTAAACAGAGATTAAAATCAATATTGACAGGTGGCGTAAGAGGTGAGATATCATCAAGAATACGTGGCTTCCTTTGGGATAACTATAGTAGGCTGAGGAGATAGTAGTGTATAGCGATTTCACCGAGTTCAGAGTCGGTCGACATTCTTTTATGAAATGGCGCATTATAACCGGAGCAATGGTATATCTTGGATTCTTTGGGTTGTGTACAGCTATTCTATACTCGCACGATCCAAAGCCAATGATTGTGTTGATGAGCTGTACGATTACACTGTACGTATTTAACTTTGCGAGAGTGCTTAGAGATAAAAAGATAACTAAGATGCAAAAAGCTCTTATATCACTATTGAAAATCTTTGATTTACTATTCTCTCCATTTTAACTTAAATTATAAAAAGGAATAACTTATGCAACTAGCCCCATCAAAAAACCCAGAAAAAGAATGTAAACAATTTAGTACACTTGGCCTAGCATGTGGTGTTATAGGACTATTCCTATGGTTTGTAGCCATAGCGGGCTTTGCCTTTTCGCTACGTGGCATAATACTGTCCAAAAGAGTGCGTAACCCAAAGCGGCTTACACTTTCCGTCATCGGACTTGTCTTAAGTTTGGTTTCTATCGTATACGGACTGAGCAGATAGTGCATGATGCGTAGACTGTATCTGTGTTGGTGTGTAGATATAAAGAAAACAGTCCTGAGCTGGTGCCGTATGGTACGCTTTCCGAAATGATAGGGGCTGTTTTCGCTATTCTAGGGGGGTTCAAAAAGCACATGCTTTTTTGTATACTTATTAGAGATGATTTTGTTAGATAGGGTGACCAAGACATATGGCCGTCATGCGACTCCAGCGCTGGACCGTGTTAGTCTGCATATTGAGCCCAAAGAATTTGTTATTGTTGTTGGCCAGAGTGGGGCAGGTAAGTCTACTCTCCTCAAGCTGCTGACATGCGAAGAGCGCCCGACGGCGGGCAAAATAATTGTTGGTGGTATCGACTATGACAAGCTCCGTGACCGTGACATTCCAATCCTGCGTCGCAAGATTGGTGTCGTTTTTCAGGACTTCAAACTACTCCCCAACCGAACGGTATTCGAGAACATAGCATTTGCGCTCGAGATAGTTGGTATGGGCAGCAAAGAGATTAATCACACAGTGCCTAAGGTTCTCGAAATCGTTAATCTCAAGGGCAAAGAGAAGCGAATGCCACGCGAGCTCTCTGGCGGTGAGCGTCAGCGCGTAGCCATAGCTCGTGCCATTGTCCGCCAGCCCAAGATTCTGATTGCCGATGAGCCTACTGGCAACCTTGACCCCAAGCATGCCTGGGACGTGATTGCTGTTCTCGAAAAGATCAACCGTTTTGGCACAACCGTACTGCTGACTACTCACAACCAAGAGGTCGTCAACAAGCTGCAGCGCCGAGTCGTCACCATCGCTCACGGGCAGGTAGTTAGTGACCAAGCAAAAGCGGAGTACAACGTATGAGACACCGCAAACTAATTACTTTTGGACGTATTATCAAGGCAGGTATGCTTGGCTTTGGTCGCAACGCCTCATTGGCAATTGCTGCCATGGCCGTCATGGTCATCACCCTGACGATAATCCTGTTCTCATACATATCTAGCACAACTTTTAGCCACACTATTGCTCAGGTAACAGATAAAATCGACGTATCAGTTTACCTCAAGGACCAAGTCACGCCGCGCCAGCGCGACAATCTACTCAGCGAGCTAAAGGCTCTGCCCAACGCCTTGACCGTTAACTACAAGTCCAAGGACCAAGTCCTCAAGCAGTACATGATTGACAATGCCGACAACGAGAGTCTGCTGGCGGCTATTTCTCAGACCGACAACCCATTGCCAGCCACAATTCAGATTAAGCCGCGTGACCTCAACAAAATTGACGAAATCAGGAATTATCTAGAGACCCCCGAGATCAAAGTATTGCAGTCAGATCCACCGTCTTACTCAGGCGACCGCAAAGAAGCCATCGACAAAATAACCCATGCTGCCAATCTCATAGAAAAAGCGGGTATCGCTGTGGTCATAGTCTTTCTAATCATATCCGTCTTGATTATCTTCAATACTATCCAGATGGCTATATTCAATCGCCGCGATGAAATAACTATCATGCGCCTGCTGGGCGCCAAGACTTGGTACATCAGGGGTCCATTTGTGGTCGAAAGTATAATCTACGGAATCTTATCGGCTCTGGTCTCGACTGCCATAGTTCACTTTACATTTAAGGCAGCCAGCTCCACGTTGCAGGCAACATCTCTGGGAATACTAGATATTAACTATTCTATAGAGTTCTTCAATCAACACTTTGTCCTGCTTTTGACCGCACTTCTGGCAATTGGTATACTAATTGGTGCCGCATCATCGACAGTCGCGACCAGGCGGTACCTAAAATTCAAATCTCGATAGACATTTATTACTAAACTAAAGTAGCTTGCACGAGGGTTGCAGGACGCTTTAGTGCCATCCTGTAAAAACCACAACACTTTATGGGGTGGGTTATTGATGGTATTAGGGGGATTATGCTAGTGTTAAGACAGGTCATGGTGCAGCTGCACCGTAAAATAAAAACGACCAAAACAAATATTATGACAAAGAAGAACAAAATTATATCAGCGTCTCTGTTTGCTCTCGCTATTTTTATGGGAGTGACGCTATCTGTATTGCCGCCAGGTGTAGTGGCCGAATCGATTTCGGAGACTATCAACAACCTTCAGGCCGAGAACGCCAATAATCGCAAGGCCGTGGCAGATCTCAAAGATCAGGCAGTCAGCTACCAAGACGCTATTACACGCCTACAGTCACAAATCAATATCTTGCAAGGCTCAATCAACGAGAACCAAGCCAAACAGGCTAATTTGCAGCGTCAGATAGAAGAGAACCAAAAGGAGCTTGAGCGTCAAAAAGCTACTTTGGGTGATAATATCCGTGTCATGTACGTTGAGGGTCAGATTACGACCATTGAGATGCTTCTCACCAGCAAAGACTTTAGCCACTTTATCGACAAACAAGAGTACCATAATTCCCTCAAGAACAAGATTCAAGAGACGGTCGCCAAGATTACTACACTTCAGGAGGAGCTTAATGCCCAGAAACAACGTGTAGTGGCCTTGCTCAATGACCAGCGTTCGCAGCAGGCCGACCTAGATAAAAGTCGCCAAGAGCAGTCTAATATGCTGACCTACAATCAGCAGCAACAGGCTGACTTTAATGCCAAGACCAAGGCAAACCAGCAGCGTATCAATGATCTCATTGCTCAGCAGTTAAGAGCTAACAGTGCATTGCCTGCCAGCGGCTATTACTTCCTTAGGTTCCCCGGTAAGGTCAAGAGCCATAGTATAAATGTTGATGATTACCCTTATGCGGACGATGGTTTTAGCATGAGTACCGCACCTGGATGTAATGATGGCGATGGGCCCGACAGGTGGGGTTACTGCACTCGTCAATGTGTATCATATGCCGCATGGGCGGTAGAACGTTCTGGACGTGCCGCACCACGTTACTATGGCAGTGCCAAGTATTGGGTTCGTGCCGCACAGAATGACGGCGTAACTGTTACTACCACGCCCGAAGTTGGTGATGTCGCAATCAGTACCTCTGGAACATGGGGTCACGCCATGTATGTCGAAGATGTTGATGGTGATCGCATTCTTGTATCTCAGTACAACCAACAGCTTAACGGCCGATACAGCACTCAGTGGCGTGAATATCGCTAAAAGCCTGTAAATAACCTTGCGCTTCATCTATACTAGTCCTTATATATTGTTTGATATTTGAGGGGAACTTATTCTGATGGAGAACAGGGGTGTAGTAAAACACGTTAGTGGAATATCTCGGCTGTTAAGGGCTGCAGGACTTGGTGTTATAGCTACGTTAATATTTGTTGCGGGTCTTGGCGTCGGTAGAGGCTGGATTGGCATTGGCTACCAGCGCAACACTACTGACCTCAACAAATCTTTGCCCGAGCAGCTAGATTATAGCTCGGTTGACTCGCTGTATAGCTTGCTCAAAAGTACTTACGATGGTGAGCTAGATGAGCAAAAGCTAATCGATGGTCTCAAGTCGGGCTTGGTATCGGCGGCTGGCGATCCTTATACCCAATACTTTAGTAAAGACGAAGCCAAAGAGTTCAACGATGAGCTTCACGGTGAATTCAGCGGAATTGGCGCTGAGCTAGGCAAGGACGCTGACGATAACATTATTGTTGTTGCGCCTATCGATGGCTCACCAGCCGCCAAGGCAGGCGTCAGAGCTCAGGATTTAATTATCTCAGTCAACAACGAGAGTACCTCAGGCATGAGTATCGACAAAGTTGTTAGCAAAATCAGGGGCGAGAAGGGCACCGAAGTCACACTCAAAATTTTGCGCAGCAAAAAAGACGACATGACTATCAAGATTGTTCGTGACAGCATCAAAATCCCTAGCGTTAAGTGGGAACTGCTTGATAACCAAGTTGGCTATATCAAGATTAACCAGTTCAGTGACGACACCAGCTCTCTAACTCTCAAGGCCGTCAAAGAGCTCAAGGACAAGGGTGCTTCCAAAATGTTGCTTGACCTTCGGGGCAACCCCGGCGGTATGCTTGAGGCAGCTGTTGAAGTATCAAATATCTGGCTACCGCGCGGCAAGATGGTTGTTCAGGAGAAGCAAGGTCAAAAGGTCATTCACACTGAGTATTCTAGCGGTAATGGCCTATTAGAGGGCGTCAAAACTGTCGTCTTGGTCAACGGCGGCAGCGCCAGCGCTTCCGAAATTGTAGCGGGTGCATTGCGGGACAATAACGCCGCCAAAGTTATTGGCGAAAAGAGTTTTGGCAAGGGTAGTGTTCAGCAGATCGAAAAGCTAGTCGGTGGCAGTCAGGTCAAGATCACTGTGGCCCGCTGGTATCGCCCCAATGGCCAGAATATCGACAAAAAAGGCATTGAACCCGATACCGTCATCAAGATGACCGACAAAGACTACGAGAACAAGCTTGATCCGCAAAAGGATGCTGCTATCAAATATCTGAACGAATAATCTGCCAAAGGGGTAGTTATTGCGGCAGCTGACTTATTCTCTGCCATGCCGACGACGAGTAAATATTACACTGTTATTTGTGGCCTCAGCTATTGCAAGCATATGCGGCATTGAGTTAGTATAGTCTTTGAAAAGAGAAGTGAGGGATTTAGAAGTGGGAAGCATTATTCCACTTCTTGAATTATTAAAAATTTAGGTCGGGGGACAACGTTGTGGCAAAGGCAACCAAGTATATTTTTGTAACAGGTGGAGTGCTTTCCGGGCTCGGAAAGGGTATCACGGCCGCCTCGATTGGTAACCTCCTCAAAGCCCGTGGCCTAAAAGTCAATCTCCAAAAGTGCGATCCCTACCTGAATGTCGATGCGGGTACCCTCAACCCCCGAGAACACGGCGAATGTTTCGTTACCAAGGATGGTGCCGAAACCGACCTAGATCTAGGTCACTACGAGCGATTTATAGACGAAGAACTTACGAATGCTAGCTCGGTTATGTCGGGCCGTGTTTTGCTCAAAGTTATAAGTGACGAACGAGCAGGCAAATACAAGGGCGATGATGTTCAGATTATCCCTCATCTGACCAGTGCTATTCAGGAGTACATTGCCGCCGCAGGTCAGGGCTTTGATGTTCATATTGTTGAGATTGGCGGCACGGTCGGTGATCTTGAGAGTCAGAGTTTTATAGAGGCGATTCGTGAGTTTGGCATGCGTGTTGGTAGCGAAAACTGCGCCTACGTACACGTGGTCTATATGCCATACCTCAACGCTAGCAAAGAGACCAAGACCAAACCTGCGCAGAACTCAGTCCGTGAACTACGCGGTATGGGCGTAGCTCCAGATATATTAGTAGCCCGCAGTGAGTCACCTGCGCACCATAGTGTCAAAAAGAAGCTCAGTCTGTTTTGCGGTGTCACCGAGGATGCGATTGCTCTATTGCCGAACGCCAAGAGTATATATGAAGTGCCGCTGACACTTGAGGACACAGGGATTGCTGATGTGATTTGTCGTCGTCTCAAGCTTCGCACCGATAAGCCCGACCTTAAGCTGTGGCGTGATATGGTTCGTCGTTCTATGCGCGATTTTCCAGATACCGTAACTGTGGGTGTGATAGCCAAGTACATGGACAACCAGGACACTTATATGTGCGTATTTGAGGCCCTGAGGGCTTCTGCGTGGTGGAATAATCGCAACATTGATATTCGCTGGATTGATGCCGAAGCCCTAGAGGATAATTCTAGTATCGGCAAAGCGCTGGCTGGTCTTGATGGCATCGTAGTCCCTGGGGGCTTTGGCACACGCGGCCTGGAGGGCAAAATCAAAGCTGCCCAGTTCGCTCTTAAGGATAAAATACCGTACTTGGGGCTGTGTCTGGGTATGCAAATGGCTGTCGTTGCCGCTGCTCGTAACGCAGGGCTCCAAGACGCCAGTTCCACTGAGCTAAATGCCAAGACAAGCAATCCAGTTATTCATACCATGGCAGGCCAAGAGGGCAAGCAAAATACCGGTGGCACCATGCGACTGGGTGAGTATCCCTGCAATTTATCCAGAGGCAGCAAGATCGCCAAGATCTATGGTACCGACAATATAATGGAACGCCACCGTCACCGCTACGAGTGTAACAACGCTTATCGTGAACAATATGAATCGTGGGGGATAAAAGCCTCGGGCATATCACCTGATGGTGAGCTGGTTGAAATAATTGAAGCAACTGATCATCCGTATTTTGTTGCTAGTCAGTTCCATCCTGAATTCAAGTCTAGGCCCCATAGACCGCACCCGATGTTCGATGGTTTTATCAAGGCTGTGTTGCAAAACATTAGCGAATAGGGTAGGTTAGACATATGGACCAAGCAACTCCCAAAAAGCGTATTCTGGTCGTCGAAGACGAGAACGAGCTAGCTAATGTTTACACAATGCGCCTTGAAGCCGAGGGTTTCGAGGTAAAACGAGTCGAAGACGGTGAGGCGGCCTTGGCCATAGTCAAAGACTTTCACCCCGATCTGATACTATTGGACGTAATGATGCCAAAAATTAGTGGTTTTGAAGTCTTGGACATTTTGCGCAACACTCCCGAAACTGCTACCTACAAGGTTGTCATGCTTACAGCTCTCAGCCAAGAGAGCGACAAGCAGCGTGCTAAAGACCTCGGTGTTGATGATTACATTGTCAAGTCTCAGGTTGTACTTGGTGAAGTCATCGAGCGCGTCAAACAACACCTAGCCGACTAATATCTTAGATTGGATTATTGACATTAGCACAATATTGTGCTAATGTTTATATGTAATGCCAACAAACAAATACAACTTACACCGAAATTTAGCACCTCATAAGCCAACTCACAACCAGAGGCGATTTGAGAAGCAAAAACTTCAAATTGCTACAGCCTTTGCCGCAGGCGTCATCATGACGGGCGGTGGCGTAGTTGCATATAATAACTATGTCGAAAGTACCAAGCCTTTAGATGCTGGTTGTCAGTACACTATGAAGGCTGGTGAAACTGTATTCAACGATGTAGCGGGCAAAATTGCCGAAGGCAAGGGCCAGCCAGTTGATGCTGCCATGTATGACCTCAATCGTACAGGCCACAATGAAGACTTAGGGCATGTGGCTCCAGGCCAGACAGTTGATGTTGAGGCCAATGCCTGCAAATACGTTCCTGACGCTATGCGTCTAAAATCTTAAATCTAGTTGTCTAAATAAACCGCAAAGACTAAAACAAAAAGAAAAACCTCCCGGACGCGAGAGGTTTTTTGTATAAAACCGACTTTTTATTCTACAGTAACTTCGGTGCGGCGAACTGACTTACCAGTAAAACGTCGTACTTTGCGGCTAGTGAACTTAACTACACCGTCACGATCAGCGTGGATAGTGAAGTTGCGGCTAGTGCTAGTGCCTTTACCTGCGCGCTTGGTCTGACCAACCTGGCGAACAATAACTTGACCAGTTTTTACTTTTTGGCCACCAAAAATCTTTACACCAAGCCGTTGACCTGGGCTGTCTTTGATATTCTTGGCGGTACCGCCAGCTTTTACGTGTGACATATGCTGCTCTTATTTCCTTGTTATTACGAGGAGCTCCCGTGCGACCATTTGGTCGGGGCGTCGATATACCATATCTTGCCAAGAAGCCCACTGAAAACTTACCCGATTGTACCCCAAATCCTCTATCTGGTCAAGGGTAGAGAGGTGATAAAGCCTGCCGTCTGGGCCTTGCCAAGCGGGTAGGGCGAGACATAGCCGTGTGCCACTGGGTATTTGCTTGGCAATGTTACGCAGGAACTTCGTGGCTATCATGTCACAGGTGCCCATAATTTCGCGCAGTTTTTCGGGAGTCGGCCACTGTGATAGGGGGTGACCAAGGTAGCCTTCACAGGCTACAGCCGAGATTTTGCCTTGCCACGAGTGTGTCATGGCATCACCGACCTCTAATCTGATGTTTTCGCTGACTTTGTTGCGGCCAGACTGCTCGGTGTAGGTTTTGAGCCATTCTAGGTTGGTGGTGGTATACTCAATCATTTTTGTCTGCAAGTCCGTACCATAGGCCCCAAAGCCCATCAGTAGGGACTCCTGAAGAACGACACCTGTACCACAGAAAGGGTCTAGCACCACAAAATCTTCACTGGCTTCAGACTTAGCCACCCCAAGATTAACTATGGTCTGAGCTAGTTTTGGCGGTAGCATGCCCACGAAACTGTCCCGCTTGGGGCGTGTACGGTCACGATGAGCGTAGTCGTCGATATCTTGGATAGACAGGGTTTGTGCCAAAATGATATCTTCGCCATTGGCTATAATCAGTAACTCGACACCATTTTCCTCGTCGAGTTTGTTATGGAGTACCTGAGCGGTGTTTAGGGATAGTGCATTGTTGGGTACGACCCTCATGCTGCGACCCAGCTTTTTGGCGGCCTTTTTTAGCTCGAGGCCAGTGCGGAGCAGGTCGTTTGTACTAACCGAAAGGCCAAAGCAGCTTATGCCAACCTTGATTTTTCCCTCTAGCGGTAGCGTATCGACAATTTGTGGAAAGGCTTTGACTACCTTGCGGCCCACATCGGCCCATTTGCCGTTGTTAAAGGTGGCTACAGGCCTTGCCAGGCGTATTGAGCTACCTATACGGCTAAAGGGAACTTCATCAGGTGACGCAGTCGAAAGGACTGCATACTGACCGTCATCGACAGGCTTAATATTGTCGGACCCTAGTAGGCTCTCGAGTTCAGCTATGCCAATAGCAGGCTGACGCCCAAGGATGAATAAACTTTTGTACTCCATTTGTCTATATTGTAACCCGAAAGTGGCTAATTGCGCATGACTAAATAAGATTGGACTATGTATAATAGACCAATATGTCCGAACAAAGTTTTTGGCGTCGTAATTGGAAGCTAATCCTCAACATTGCAACGGTTGTGGCCTTGCTCGGCTTGGTGGTTGCCATACATGAGCAGCTACTCGAAACTCTAGAAAATCTCAAAAAGGTTAACATCTGGTTTTTGCTGCTATTGCCGCTTATCCAGCTTGGCAATTACCATTCTCAGACCAAGCTTTATCAGGGCCTATTTGCTGCTCTAGGCACACACTTTAGCTACAAGAAACTTTTCAAGGCCTCTCTGGAGATAAACTTCATTAACCATGTATTTCCTAGTGGCGGCGTCTCAGGGATATCCTACTTTGGCATGCGGCTAAAGAACAAAGAAGTCACAGGCTCCAAGGCGACTCTGGTTCAGTTGATGAAGGTCGTAATGCTCATACTTTCGTTTGAGCTATTGCTGATAATTGGTCTACTGATTCTTGGTCTTAACAACAAGGCAAATAACTTTACGATTATGATTACTACTCTCATAACGACTCTGATGGTTCTGGGGACCTTGTTATTCGGATTTATAATTGGCAGCAAGTCACGCATAAACACCGCCGTGAAGGCAATTACCAAGGCAATCAACTGGTTGGTCTATGTGTTTGTGCGTAAGCGTCGACAAATCATCAACAGTTCTCGCATAGAGACAGCCTTCGACGATATGCACAATAATTACTTGCAACTTCGCAGCAAATGGCGTGAGCTCAAGCAGCCGCTAATATGGGCTTTGGCGGCCAATGTCACGGAGGTTTTATCGGTCTATGTAGTCTATATGGCGTTTGGGGAGTTTGTGAATATCGGGGCAGTTATTCTGGCCTACTCCGTGGCCAATTTTGCAGGGCTAGTATCGGTGATGCCTGGAGGGGTCGGTATTTATGAGGCCCTAATGACGGGTGTTCTGGTCGCATCGGGCGTACCTGCGGCAGTTAGTCTGCCTGTAACAGTAATGTATCGGGTCCTCAACACGCTTATTCAGGTGCCGCCAGGCTATGTTCTGTACCATCGTGCTATTCGCGAACACGGCATTGAAGTCGATCCCGAATCAGGGAAAGTAGCTTAAGGCCTATTGTGGGTGAGGCGGTTACATTTTCGGTAAGCGACTTCGTAGCTTCACTTAACCAAACACTTGATGTTGCCTATGGAGCGGTCTATGTAACGGGCGAGGTGGCTAACTATCGGCTTAGCCGCAATCAGTGGATATATTTTAGCCTCAAGGATGATACGGCGACTGTCAAATGCTTTGCTAGCCGATACTCGGTTAACACCCCACTTGAAGATGGTATGAAAATTACTGTCTTGGCCAACCCAAGGCTACACCCACTGTATGATTTTAGTCTAAACATTCAGTCCGTTAAGCTGGTGGGCGAGGGAACTATCAAAAAGGCCGCCCAAATTACCGAGGCTAAGCTAAGGGCTGAGGGTTTATTTGATCAGGACCGCAAGAGGAATATCCCATATCCACCGAATAATATCGCCTTGATTACATCGGGCGAGTCGGCGGCGTATCGTGACTTTGTAAAAATACTGGATGGTCGGTGGTGCGGTGTGAACGTAACGCTAATTGACGTTCTGGTTCAGGGTGATGGCGCACCCAGGCAACTGGTCAGGGCCATTGAGCAGGCTCAGATGCTTAACGATATGCCCGATTTGGTCGTTATTACTAGGGGTGGCGGCAGCGCTGATGATTTGCAGGCTTTCAATGATGAGTCGGTAGTTAGAGCTGTAAGTACCTGTCGAGTGCCTGTCGTGGCTGCCATCGGTCATGAAGTTGACACCTGTCTAGTAGAACTTGCTGCGGACTTGCGGGCTAGTACGCCGAGTAATGCGGCGGAGCTCATCTCTCCTGATAAAAGCCATGTTAAATCCTACCTTAATCGTGAGCGCCAGAACATGTTTAGGCTGCTGGAGCAGAGCCTTGCCAATGCCTACGACTCATTGTGCCAAAATCGTCGTTCAGTTAGCGACAATATCATTCGGGTAATAGATAACGCCAGCCGTTTGTTGGGCCAAAAGGCCCTATTACTCGACAGTCTCAACCCTGACTTGGTATTGCAGCGTGGTTATGCAATTGTCCGCAAGGGTATGCACCAGATATCGTCTGACGGCCTAGCAGCCAATGATTTAATTAGTGTTGAGACAGCCAAGCACACAATACAGGCTAGAGTTGTGAGCATAGAATCTAAAAGGAGGATAAGTGATGGCCCAAGACCAAAAATATGATGAGCTAAGTAGCGAGTTGGACAAAGTTATTGCCGCTCTGCAAGCACCAGATATATCTGTGGACAAGGCACTTGAGTTGTATGAAGAGGGTAGTAAGCTGATTAGCCAGCTCCAGAATTACCTGCAAAACGCCCAAAACACAATCAACAAGATTAAAGTTGATATCGGTGAGGAAGCTTAGCTGGTATGCTTTTGGCCCTAGTGGTTATTTCTGTAGTCATTTTGATGTTTGGCTTTGTACTACTCTTTGGACCACCCTATTTGCCAACCCTAAAGCCTCAGATTAATACAGCCTTTGAACTGCTTGATATTCCACCTGGCGGCGTAGTACTCGAGCTTGGATCGGGTGACGGCAGGGTTCTGGTGGCCGCAGCGAAGCGTGGCTACAGGGCTGTAGGTATAGAGCTGAACCCGCTATTATTCTTGGTATCCAAGCTGATAACATTCAAGTATCGCAACCAAGTCAAAGTAGTATGGGGTAATATGTGGGCTAGACCTTGGCCAGAGGCTGATGCCATCTTTGCGTTTATGTTGCCCAGATTGATGAAGAGACTTGATCACGAAATAGAAAACTGGTCTGGTAGGCCAGTGAAGTTAGCCAGCCATGCTTTTAGGGTCGATTCCAAGACCGCATCTGCCCATAAAAATGGCGTCTACATCTACGACTATCGATAATGCTATTGCTTTTGTTGTTGAAAATAAGCTAACATTTAATCAGTATGAAAAGAATCTTCAACGATCGACGTGGCATTATCAATCCTCTTGTGCCTGCGCTTATTAGCCTAATAGTTTTGTTTCTGATTTCGGCTGGTTTTGCGGGTTGGGCCTACATGGACAGGGGTCATTACAAAAATGATGCCGATTCTATTGCCGCCACAGCCGTCGATAAGGCTACAAAGAAAGTACAGGCCGCCGAAGCCGAAAAGTATGCCGAAGCCGAAAAGAAGCCTTACGATCGCTATGTCGGGCCAGGTGCCTTCGGCAATATTACTGTCAGTTATCCCAAGACCTGGAGCGCTTATGTCATCGAGAATCAAACTGGCGGTAGCCCCGTCAGTGGTTACTTCAACCCAGGTTTTGTCCCTAGTGTTCAAAGCCAAAGTAACTCTTTTGCCACTCGTGTAGAGCTAGTTAGGACCTCATACGACAGTGTCCTAAACCAGTTCAAGAGCAATATTCAGCAGCGCAAAGTCACGGCCGCACCATATGTGTTGCCTAAGGTTCCCAACGTTGTTGGTACTCGCATTGATGGCCAGATTACTCCCACCAAACAGGGTACGATGATTGTTTTGCCATTACGAGACATGACCTTAAAGATATGGACTGAGTCCAATGATTTTAAGGCTGACCTAGAGACTCATATTTTGCCAAATCTGACTTTCCAACCATAACTCCGCCAACAGATTAAAATTACACAACATCTCTTTGTCGCATTGCGCATTCTGCCTTGCTATACTTTAAGTTAGGTAAGGGGGATATAAGGTGCAGGGGCAGAGCTCCGACCAGTCGCAAGATAAGGTTCGACTACTATGTTCAGTGGCCGAGCAGCTACGTGTATCCCTAGCAACTATGAACGCACAGGCCGAAATATGTTCTATGGCCAGTGAAGTATCTGATCAAGATTTTGATATACTCAGGCAGCACTCGGCAGTTGCACTCAACTTAGTCGATGGCTATCTGCTAGCTGCCACCGAAATTAGTGGTCAGACCCATATGGAGCTTGAGCCAGTTTCGCTGTCGGCTGTCCTAAGCGATGTTGGTAACCAACTACAATCATTCGGCAAGCTATACAATGCTCGCATAACTGTTCGCATAGATGGTCGATATGGCCCTGTTATGGCCAACCGTGAAGCTGTTCGTCAGGCATTCTTGTCACTTGGCTATGCCTTGCTTAGTGGTTCGGCTAGAGATGATGGTCAGCTGTCGCTAACCCTAGCTCTTCACAAAACTGATCATGGCGTGACCGCGGGCTTATACAGCAACGAGGCCTACGACTTTGTCTCCGAGGATTGGAGCAGGGCTCAAAAGGCAGATACACATACACCTCGACCTTTGCGTTCCATCAGCGGTAGTGGTGCGGGCTTATTTGTCGCCGATAATCTCATGCGATCCATGACTTCAGAACTTCAGACGGGCGTCTACAAGCGCAAAAAGGGCTTCGCCGCAACCTTTAGCCAGAGCAAGCAGCTAGCGTTCGTGTAATGGCCAAGATACTTCTTATTGAGCCCGAAGAGACTATCGCTCGTGCCTATTGCCGTGCCCTCGAGACTGACGGCCATAGTATTAGACACGCTCTTTCTGCCCAGGTGGCCGTTGGTAGTCTCGATGAACATATGCCCGACCTGGTTATTTTGGATTTACAGCTTGCCGATCATGATGGCGTAGAATTTTTACATGAGTTTTCATCTTACAGCGAGTGGCGCCACATACCTGTAATTATCAACAGTTTTTTGCGGCCCGACAGAAAAGAACCGCACTTTAGGCTGCTTAAGCGTGACTTCAATATAGTTAGTATTTTGTACAAGCCCGAGCTTAGGCTGGAGGCCCTTAGGCGTGAAGTAAATCGGGCATTTAGACCCAATAATTTTGATACAACTAACGTTTTTAAGCAGTCTGGCGACAGCGAGCCTCAGCAATGAACCAAAAACTTACCAAGGCAATCGTTCTTAGCCGAATCAACTACGGCGAAGCTGACAGAATAATCACTGTGCTAACTCCAGATAGCGGTAAGCTAACTCTAATAGCTAAGGGTGTGCGAAAATCTACCTCCAAGCTGGCGGGTGGTATCGAACTTTTTAGTGAGAGTGAGATTGGCTATATCGAGGGCCGCAGCGGTGGCATGGGCACTCTGACGACATCGAGGCTCATTAAATATTACGACAACATAGTCAAAAACTTAGACAGAACGACCCAAGGGTACGAGTATATTAGGCTGTTGAACAAGATTACAGAGGATATAACTGATGCTGCCGAGTATGATTTACTTAGGAGAGTTTTTGCTTCGCTGGACGATTTTTCGATTGCGCTCGACCTAGTTCAGGCATGGTTCCTAGCCCAGCTTTTGCACCACAATGGCTCGCAGCCTAATCTTGACCAGACTAACAATGGCGAGGCTCTTAGCGAAAAGAGCCAGTACAAGTTTGATATAGATAGTATGTCATTATTCGAGTCAGATACTGGCCAATTAGACAAAAACCATATCAAGCTTTTGCGTCTGCTTTTTGCTGACACTACACCCAAACAACTCAACTCAATCAGCGGTCTAAAAGATATACTTTCTGAGGTCGCACCTCTTGTACTTGCTATGCAGCGCACCTATCTTAGGGTATAATCCCGAAGAGAATCATTGAGAATTATAAGGAAACGAAAATGAGCGACTTTAGCCTCGAAGACATTGCATCACTAGCCAAACGCCGTGGTTTTATTTATCAGGGATCCGATGTCTATGGCGGTCTGAGCGGCACTTGGGACTATGGTCCGTTGGGCGTTGCCCTCAAACGTAACCTTATGCAACTTTGGTGGAAGATGTTTGTTGAGCAGCGTGATGACATGTATGGCGTTGACGCGGCCATACTGATGAACCAAAAAGTCTGGCAGGCAAGTGGACATGTCGATACTTTCGTTGACCCACTTTGCGAGGACACTGTCAACCACCGTCGCTACAGGACTGATCACATACTCAAAGACAATGGCATCAGGCCTGATGGTATGAACATGTCTCAGATGGATGACGCCATAAAGGCCAACGGTATCAAGAGTCCCGATGGCAATCCACTTAGTGCCTCAAAGACGTTCAATATGATGTTTACAACCCACGTTGGTGCCACTCACGATGACGCATCGATCAGTTATCTCAGGCCCGAGACGGCACAGGGTATTTTCACAAACTTCAAAAATGTTGTCGATAACTTCTATCCTGACTTGCCGTTTGGTATTGCCCAGCAGGGCAAGGCTTTCCGCAACGAAATTAGTCCGCGTGACTTCGTATTTCGTTCCCGTGAATTTGAACAAATGGAAATTGAATATTTCATCAACCCCGAAAATTGGGAAGCCGAATTCGAGAAATGGGTGAACTTATGTAAGGATTGGTTCAAGGCTCTTGGTTTGCCCGCGGATAAGGTGCATGATCTTGAGGTGCCCGCCGAAGACCGTGCCCACTACAGCAAGCGAACTATTGACTTTGAGTTTGATTATCCGATAGGTCGTGAGGAACTAATGGGTCTGGCCTACAGGACTGACTTTGACCTCGGCAACATTCAGCGTGTCAGTGGCAAGTCCATGGAGTATACCGTCAAAGGTACCACCGACAGGTTCGTACCTCACGTAATCGAACCATCATTCGGTGTCGAACGTGCTATTATGGCAGTGCTTTGCAGCGCTTATCGCCAGGACGAGATAAACGGCGAAAAGCGCCTCTATCTGGCGCTACCAGAGCATTTAGCGCCAGTTCGTTATGCGGTATCACCGCTACTCAAGAATAAGCCTGAACTAGTAGCCAAAGCCCAAGAAGTTTACCGTGGTCTCAAGCAAAAGTACGGCAATGTCATGTGGGACGACAACGGCAATATTGGTAAACGCTACCGCCGCCAAGACGAAATCGGTACGCCGCACTGCGTCGTAATCGACTTCGATACGCTAGAAGATGATACCGTTACTGTCCGTGATCGTGACACCGCTCAGCAGCAGCGTATCAAAATCAATGATTTGATTTGAGTTTTGAATTTTACAGCAGTATGTAGCAAGGTTTTCGAGTAGAATGTCTATATAGCTATATTCAGGGGGACTTTATGGAAGATGAGCTGAAGCAGGCTCCAGCGACTGCAGTACAAAACAGCCAGGACGACAATCAAGAGGACGGCTACGAACCCGTCGATATCTTTGCTTGGGCAAATAACCTATATCAGTACAAGAAGCAGCTCAAGGTAGAGGTCTTTTTGATTAACCGCAACAACGTGCTGTATTCGACTAAAATGACCGAGGACTTGCAGAAACAGCTGCTGCCGTTGTTCATTACTAACCTAGCTGACGATGTTCTAGCTGGTGCCGCCGAGGGTATGGTCGTACGTGGCTTCGAGGATGCCGAAGAAGAGGACAATGTTTTGCAGCGTACTCGTTGGGAGAATGTCGAGAAGCTAACAGAAGTCTTATATTGGATAAATACTCAAGAACATGAGATCCAACAGTTCTCCGATGAAGAACACGATCTTAAGCGCCTCAAGGCCGTCATGGCTCGCTGTACTCACCCCGGTACTGACGATCCGTTCTATGTTATCAAGGCTTTACCACGAGCTCAGCTGATGAAGGGCGAAGGATCCTGGATAGTCAAAGAAAAGCAATTCTCTCCCATGAAAGATGAAGTTGCCCTCAAAGTCCCTGCTGATAACCAACTGCTGATAGTTGGCGAAGATTTGTTTGTATTCAATCAGAGTAAGCTTAGTTCGCTATTCGGCTATGACGCCAAAAAGAACAGTATTGCTGCCAAGAAAGTCCTGCTGATTGAGCAGTATTTTCGTCTCGTATTCCCAGAAGGTGAGGATATGCAGACTATGGTCAAAGGCAATAAGCAGTTAATAAACAAACTACAAAATATTGAAGTAACCGACCAAATTAAGCAGGGTGACTTAGTTAGCCATGGCGAGGAATTGGGCGTCGAGCTGATGACCGATCCAAGCGGGGCTATCATAATCGAGTCACCCAAGGACTTTGCCAAGTTTGTTAATCTACTAAATGATGATTATGTAGAGTCTTCACTGACTGGACAACGATACGAGATTCGCAGCAAACGTCCGCTCAAAATTAAATCAGACGAAGACGAAGCCTAGCAAACCACTTGGCTTGCTGGATTAATATGAGGCTAGATTGATGACTCAAGAAGATGCACTGGCTATACTCCAGTCAGGGCAGTCAGTCCTGCTGACTGGTGCAGCAGGCACTGGTAAGACGTATGTGCTTAGGGAGTTCATCAAGCGGTCTCGCACTGACGGCAAGAGTTTGGCCGTGACTGCTACTACTGGTTTGGCGGCCACGCATCTGCACGGTACAACAGTCCACTCTTGGGCGGGGATAGGTGTGCACGACAGTATAAATAAGCATATGCTTGAAGCCATTGGCAAGACTCGTCGTGAACTAATCTCCAAAGCCGATATCTTAATTATTGATGAGATATCGATGCTGCATGATTTTCGTCTTGATATGATAGACGAAGTGTTGCGTCATGTGCGCGAAGACGATAGCCCGTTTGGTGGTCTACAGGTTGTGCTTTGTGGGGATTTCTTCCAGCTGCCGCCCGTCAATCGGTCAGGCAGTCGGCAGGGCAGTTTCGTCACAAATTCGCAGGTTTGGTTAAAAAATGTGTTCAATGTATGTTATCTTGAGGAACAATATCGACAGAGGTCAGATCAAACATACACCGCAATTTTGAACGGTATCAGGGCAGGGGTAATGACTCGTCAGGAGCTCGAAAAGCTCAAGGCTCGAGCAGATGCTACGGACGATCCATTTACTATGAGGACAAGATTGCTGACTACCAATGCTAATGTTGATGAAGTTAACGAAGACAAGCTAGATCAGATAGAAGGCGAACTACATGAGTACGACATGTCGTCTCATGGGCCTAAACAATATGTTGAACAGCTCAAGAAATCTTGCCTTGCACCAGAGTTACTGAGGCTCAAAATTGGAGCACAAGTTATGTGCATCAAGAATTCGCCTGATAAGCGTTACGTGAATGGTAGCCTTGGTCAGGTAATTGGCTTTGAGCCATTGACCAGTAATCCTATTATCGAGCTATCGAACGGCCGAGAGGTGGTGATGCACGAAGAAACGTGGGAACTGATGGATGGAGACAAGAAGCGTGCTAGTATTGTTCAGCTACCCCTTAGGCTGGCCTGGGCAATTACCGTTCACAAGAGTCAGGGGATGACGCTTGACGCTGCTAGAATTGATCTCGGTAATGCATTCGTTGAAGGTATGGGGTATGTTGCTTTGTCTCGAGTTAGGGGTCTGAAGCACCTGATTCTAGACGGCCTCAATAATATGGCGCTGCGAGTAAGCCCTGAGGCCAAAGCCCTAGACCAAGAACTGCGCAAAATGAGCAAAAAAACACTCGACCAACACAAAGGGTTGGTATAATAGACAATTAGATGAAGGTAGATTTTCATACTCACTCGATTGCGTCTCCCGATGGTTCTTTGACTTTGGCAGATTATCGGCAAGCGCTTGACTTAGGCTCGCTCGACTACATCGCAATAACAGATCACAATACTACCGCTTTTGCTAGTTATGCCCAAAAAGAATTAGGTGATAGGATCATCATTGGTGAGGAGATTACCACCAAAGAAGGCGAACTTATAGGCCTGTTCCTAAAACAGCCTATCCAAAAGGGTCTTTCAGCCCGTGAAACGGCAAATTCTATTCATGCCCAAGGAGGATTAGTGTATGTTCCTCATCCTTTCGAAACTGTCCGTAAGGGTATAACTCTAGCGACACTCAATGCTATAGCTGACATTGTAGATATTATCGAGACCCACAATGGTAGGGCAGTTTTTCAGAACTTTACAAAACAGGCTGTTGCCTGGTCAAGGGCGCATAACGTGCCTGCGGCTGCGGGCAGCGACAGCCATGGCCGACATGGCTGGGGGCGAACTTATTCCTTGCTGAACGGTGAGGGCAGATTAACCCCAAAAAATCTCTGCGAGCGTCTTGGTGGTGCTACCCTCAAACGTCAAACACCTAGTGCCATGGCGCTAATTTACCCCAAGCTCAACAGAGTACGCAAGCGAGTTGGACATGCTTGAGTACATTATTTTTGCTTTGTGGTTTTTCTTGCCCGCAGGCGTTGCCAATGTAGTGCCAATTTTTGCTGCCAAGCTATCGCCGCTACAACAGTTTGATGCACCTATGGATTTTGGAAAGAGCTGGCGTGGTAAGCGGATATTCGGTGCTCACAAAACTTGGCGTGGGCTGATAGCTGGGATTATCTTTGCGACTGTGGCGCTGGCCATGCAACAGTATCTTGTCAGAGAGCTAGGCTGGTTTAGTCATTTTAGCGACAGGGTTGATTACACCACGCTGCCGACCTTGGTGGTCGGACCGCTGTTTGCTATTGGAGCACTCGGTGGTGATGCCCTTGAGAGTTTCTTCAAACGACAGTTTGACATCAAACCAGGCGATGGCTGGTTCCCATTTGACCAAACCGACTACATTATTGGCGGTGCGATTGCCACATTGCCTTTTGTCAATCTCAGCCTGTTGCAATATCTCTGGTTACTCCTGATATGGGTGTTGATTCACATCGCCTCGACCGTTATAGGCTATTTTTTCGGGCTCAAGGATAAGCCTATCTGATGGTTAATTCACGCTGTGTAGTCATTGGCGGCGGCACGGGAAGCTTTACGGTGCTGAGCAGCCTCAAGAATCACATATCTGATATATATGCCCTCGTTAACATGTCTGACGATGGCGGCTCAACGGGTATGCTTAGGGATGAGCTCGGTGTTTTGCCGCCTGGTGACGCAAGGCAATGCTTAGT
>CAZDAD010000015.1:0-18753 GCA_964503715.1 uncultured Candidatus Saccharibacteria bacterium
AAAATTAGAGCTAGTGGGTTACTTTGGAATTGTTCTTACTATCGCACTTCTGTCTCCTCTAGCGGCTATGCCCCTAGGGTGGCTTATGGGAACCGTAACTAAGAATACTGCAATCCGATTGACCAAAAAGATCTGGCAACGGGATAATACAATAATTGCTGAGTATTCGCCCCCCAATAATCTCAGCCCCGCAGAACTTGGCTACCTATATGACCAGAGTTTTGGCGTGCCCGAACTACTGGCTACAATTTTTGACTTGGAACAGCGTGGAGTGCTCAGACTATCGCCCGTGCAGGGGAATAATGATGGCGATAACTTTGTTATTAGCTCTGTCGATAAGCCTAACCTCGAAAATCTATTGGGCTTTGAGCAGGAAGTTGTTTTTACTATTAAGTCTATGAGTAGCAGCGTCAGATGGCAGCGGCTCGTCGAAGCGACCGATATATGGGATTTATCGATTGAGAACATGCTACGGCAATCATTGGCAGATAGGGGCTATTTTGTGGATGGTTCATCACGCAGGTCTTTAGGCATTAAATCTGCTGTTCTTGGCCTGTGCCTGCCAGTCACCCTAATGCTTCCATATTTTTGGAGCCAGTTGTCTTATGGTGACTGGTCTATCCTATCTGGAATGGATGCATTGCAGAGAGATATTAATTTGTTTGTAATGCTATTAGCGACTCTGTTAATGGCCAGTGGCTACAGTGCTGCTATCTACTTGTATATCGCTGGCTATACTCGCGCCTACGATGTCAATATGAGCACTACTAAGCTGCGCAAGCTATGGCCACAGCTTGCTGGCTTTAAACAGTACCTTGAAGTCGTTGAAGCAGACAACATATGTTTCGAGAACGATACAATCAGGGCAGACGTGCGCAACCACTCTATGCCTTATGCGGTAGCTTTGGATATGTCTACCCGCTGGCAGGATAGATTTAAGTCATAAAATCGACTGACGAAGTTAGACACAAGTCCTACATAGTGGTATAACTGTTGGCATGCCTGAGACAAGAGATGATATGCGGCCAAGTGCTGCAGCAGAAGATACTAAAACACAACCGAGTAATCATAACCTACGAGCTGAGTCTGGTCCTAAGCCGAGCTTGCTGCGCAGGGCAATGGACTTTAGGGTTAGAGTGGGCTCAGTGATGCGCCACAAGTCTATTGTGGAGCGAGGCATCAATCAGATTGACTTTGAACCATTCATCGGTGACAAAAGGATGACCATTAGACCCGATAAGGAGCAGGATGGCGCTGTTAAGTTAGTTTTTCCTGGTGAGGAAAAATTCGAAAGCTTACGCAAGCTTCCCGTTGTTGGTAGGTATCTGCCAAAATACGAGAGAGTCCATGCTGTCGTACCTGAATCAGGGCCTGTCACCTTGGGAAATAACGGCGCCGAAATGACGGCCAAGAAGCAGGTTTTGCTTGCTGCTCAAGTAGTATTGAGCACTGTTGTTATTCACGTTCGTCATTAGAACACTAAATATTTGCTAGTACCGATAATAATCGGGGCTCATCTGCTATAATAGCTGGAGATTTGCCACCTTAGCTCAGCTGGCTAGAGCATCGCTTTCGTAAAGCGGGGGTCCGGGGTTCGAGTCCCCGAGGTGGCTCCAGAAGTGTTATAGCAGGCGGGTGTCGTATAGTGGCTAATATGCAACCTTCCCAAGGTTGAGAGCAGAGTTCGATTCTCTGTACCCGCACCATTTTTGTATCCAACAGCACTTGTGACTGTCATTAGTACAAACTTTGGACTACAATAGTAATCAAGTCTTATGGAAATTCCAAGAAAATACTTACACGATAGGGCCGTTCTATTTTTGGTCAGCTCCAGCGTTTTTTTGCTTTTTTTGTGTACTGCACTTATTTTGTTACGAGCTAGTATCGGCCAGGGCCTAGAAAGCTATTTTGTATCCTACAGGGCCAATCTTGGTCTAGGCGGCTACGAGAAAGCGGGCATTCTGCCAATATTAAGTTTCGTAGCTTTTTCGGCTATCATCTTCGTGGTCGGTGTCTTATTGAGTATCAAGACCTACAGTTTGCGCAAGTCACTATCGACTACCATTCTGTCACTAACTGTATTGCTCCAAATATTTGCGGTAGTAGTTAGTAATGCTTTGCTAGCACTAAATTAAAGTGGCCGCTACAAGAGGTAAATGATGAAAAATATCGAAATCCCACTCAAGTCAGAACGTGGCAAGCGATATCGCTTCTTTGAGATGCTTCCAGGCTTACTCAGCTGGACAATGCTGCTCGTGCCTTTCATTTTGAGCCTAATCAACGTTACCCTAGCAGCCCTATTCGTGTTGGCCTATCTGCTAATTAACTTTGCCCGCGGTGCAGCGATGGCCAGTAGGTTAATCCATGGTTACAACGTGCTTCGTGTTCGCCAAAAGCTTGACTGGCAAGCTCTGAATACCGAGCTAGAGGCAGGTGAGGTCGAGGCGGGTGTGCGTCGCCCTAAGTGGCACTACGAGAACCTAATACGTCTAGGTGTTCAGCCTATGGTGGTTAAGCCCAGCGAGGTGTTACACGCAATCATAATCGCTACCTACAATGAGAGCCGAGCAATCCTTGAGCCAACAATACAATCAGTTATTGCCTCAAACTACGATATGAAGAAGGTAATTCTTATCATTGCCTACGAGGAACGTGGTGGCCCTCAGGTAGCCGAACAGTCCAAGGACCTCATAAAGGCCTACAAGAGCCATTTTTATTATGCAGAGGCTATAGAACATCCCCATGATATACCGAACGAAGTTGTAGGCAAGGGCGGTAATGTCACTTATGCAGGTCGTAAGCTCAAGGGTTGGCTCGAAAAGGAGCATATTGACCCAATGAGGGTTATAGTGACGACCCTAGACTCCGATAACAGACCTGATGTCAACTACTTGGCAGCTACTACCTATACGTACTCAGCTTGTCCTGACCCGCTGAGGGCTTCGTTCCAGCCTGTATCGATGTACACCAATAATATTTGGGATGTGCCTGCACCTATGCGAGTTTTGGCGGCAGGTAACTCGTTCTTCAATATTGTTCAATCCATGCGACCACATACTCTCAGGAACTTCTCCTCGCACGCCCAAGGCATGGCTTCGCTAATAGAGACCGATTTTTGGAGCGTTCGCACAATAGTAGAGGATGGCCACCAGTATTGGCGATCGTATTTTGCCTTTGACGGCAAGTATCGTGTATATCCTGTATACGCGCCTATTTATCAGGACGCTGTGCTTACGGACAGCTATCCCAAGACCCTAAAGATGCAGTTTGTTCAACTTCGTCGCTGGACTTATGGCGCCTCTGACGTTGCCTATGTCGTGGACAAGGCATTCTTTAGCAAGGGCAGCAAGGTCCCAATGTCAGGCCTATTACCAAGACTATTCAGACTGCTCGAGGGGCATGTTACTTGGGCGGCAGGGCCGATTCTCATATTAACTAGTGGTTTCATACCGTCGCTTTTTAATCCAACGAGTCTGGCGGCCAACGAACTACCATTTATAGTCAGTCGTATCCAAACCGTCGCCCTTATCTTCGCATTTATTATGGTCTTTACTTGCTTCAAGACACTGCCACCCAAGCCTGCACGCTACAAGCATACCCGAACTTTAGGCATGGTCTTGCAGTGGGTGTATCTGCCGGTAACTTCTTTGATATACAACTCCTTTGCGGCCTTTTACTCTCAGACACGCCTAATCTTTGGTCGATACATGGATAAGTTCGATGTGACTCAAAAAGCCGTAGTCAAGGCCGACGGCAGCAAAGAACAGTAGCTCCACCTCTGCAAAAAATAGTTACTCCCTAGCCCCCTAGGTGTTATTCGGGTTATTTATCCTGTGATAGGCTCTGTAGAGCGCAGCTGCTGTAGGGTCGAATCTTCCTAGGACTACTAATGCCTTGGCCGCTATCACGGACCTCTCTACCATACCATCCTGCATCTCAGATCTCAGGTTATCTATAACAGTATGTTGGAGGCCCCTGGCATCGGCTATGGCTGACTTACGGTGCTTGCAGGCTTCGTATAGGCTTATAAATAGTTTATCTGCATCAAACGACTGGGGTTTGCGCGAACTAGGTGATCCGACCATCACGCCACTGCCAAGTTGCACAATCTCGTGTGTCGTAAAATCTGCCTGACAATTCAGGCATCTACGTCGCCGCCAGACCTGATTTAAGCGTTTTTGGTGCCGTGAATTAGTCACGGAGGTGGCCGATGAACAATATATACAAACCATCTCAACATATTGACATAACGCTATTGAAAAATCTAGTGGAAAAGCATGAGGATTATTGTGGATTACTTTGGGGCTCAAGCACATAACAGGGGTTAGAGTAATTATCCAAATACGCAGAAAACACCCGAGTTGATCTCGGGTGTTTTGTTTTGTGCTCCTAGCTGCTGTAGGCCTATTTGGCCGCAGGGCGGAGACGACGGATTCTGCTTGGTGTCGAAGAGAATGTTAGCTCTTCGTAGAACAGCTTGAAATCTTCAAGTGTCCCTGGTTTGTTACTGATACTCACTCACAAGTCTCTTAACTGGCTAATTCTATCAGTTGGGCCTATTTTTGTCAATAGTCTCTAAGGTGTTAGCGCTTATGTTGAACAGGGGTAGGGCTCTTGCGTTTTAAAAGCCCTTGGCTTATACTCTTTGGAAGTAAGTTGTGGGCTCTTAGCTCAGTTGGCTAGAGCGCTTCCTTGACGTGGAAGAGGTCAGAGGTTCGAGTCCTCTAGGGCCCACCAGAACACCGAAATTGCCGCCAAATGGCGGTTTTTTAGTACAAAATAAGTTAAAGAGTAATTGTTATATAAACAACGAACATCCGCCTAACAGATTAAAAACGAACAAAACTACCCGTTGCAAATATGACTACGAACATTGACTGGCCTCTAAGAGCCGCTGTATTATAAGGATGATCAACTATAAAAATAAAAACAGTTGATAACAAAAACAAATAAACAAAACAAAAAGGAGATACGCAAATGCGTAAAAAATCCGGATTGCTCGTAGCATTGTTTGCTGCTGTTGCCTTGGCTGTGCCAACGGTAACGTTTGCTGCATCAAGCACGAGCCTATCACAAACAATCGGCGCGGGAACGTTAACCGTCGATATTGTCGACACGACAAATAACAATGCACCAGTGGCTAGCCCTTCGGTAGACTTTGGTTCAACACCGTGGTCGTTTGACTGTAAAACAACTACGGCTACATTGGGTACTTCGACGCAATCAATATTCGTCAGTAACCCAATCACCCAGAATGTGTCAGTTAAGCTCGGCAGTACAGCGGGCTGGACTGATGGCGGCTCCAATACCTATGCTGTAGGTGGCGCAGATTGTACTACGGGTAAGATGACCGTATCTGGTGGCGCCTTTACAAAGACCAAGGGCGTTGATCCAACTGGTAGCGTATCAGGTGGTTCGTTTAGTGGCAGTACTTCTTCCGTAACCCTGCTCAACACTTCTACGAGTGCTAGGTGGGCTGGTAAGCTAGAAGGTTTCACCCTAAGTCAGCAGATTCCCGCTGGTCAGGCAGAAGCTACATATACTACAAGTATGAACTTGACTGCCACATCACTCTAAACGCCTCTAAAAGCGTCTAGAAAAAGTAAGCAAAAGCATGTACAGTAAGGGGCAAGATGAAAGACTTGCCAAAGAGGGTTTTATTTGGGGCGATTGTCACTCTCTTGCTCCTTGGCTGTACGACTCCTGTGTTCGCATTTGACACTGGATCGGTTGGTGGTAGGCCTGCTTATCCCCAAAAGGATAACGAGCGTAGTCAGGGCATATTCATTCGGACTATTGATCCTGGTGCAACAGTAGACGAAGGGCTTCTACTGGTCAACTACCGCGACAACGAGAGAACTGTATCCGTAAACGCTGTAGACTCATCTACTTCTACTGATGGATCATTTTCTTGTCGCGAAGATGTCGAACCAAAAAAAGAGGTGGGAACCTGGGTAAAGCTGCAATCTAACAAGATTGTCTTAGCCTCTCAGGAGAGCAAAATAATACCGTTTACGATTACCGTTCCAAAAGGAGCATCTCCGGGCGAGCATGGCGGCTGTATATCTATACAGGATCAGGCTAACTTACCTACGGGATCTGGTGGTGGTGTGAAGCTCGGTTTCCGTACCGCTATTAGGATTGCTATAACTGTTTCTGGTGATGTTACCAAGGAGGCAGTTATCAAGCAGGTAACTATTAGTAGGAACCAGTCGGGCAAGTACGTTGTTAGCCCCATAATTACCAACAAGGGTAATGTGTCTCTAGATGTAGCAACTCATGCACAGCTGCAAGGTCGCTTCGGTGAGAAAACACCTGTGCAGGACACTGAGTTCCCGGTTATGAACGGCCAGTCGAGTGGCTGGAATTTCGAGTTCGACCGACCTTTCTGGGGGGGATGGTATAAGGCCCGAGTACTGGCAACTTATAACAGCAACGTGAACGATGGGTTAGGAAAAAATGCTGATAAGTCCAAGAAGACTTTGACTTACATGTCAAAGTATTTCTTTGTGCTGCCTTCGCAAAAAGGCATGATAATAGAAGGCGCTGTATTGTTAATGCCAATTTTGTTTGTAATCTGGTTCTTGCTATGGCGCCGTCATCGTAAGAAGCGTGCTGCATGGGTTGTATATATAGCCGATAACGGTGACACTATTCAGTCTATTGCCCAGAGCCATAGCATTAAGTGGAAGAAGCTAGCTAGAGCCAACCACATCAAGAGTCCATATATTATCCAGACGGGCCAAAAGCTGCTTGTGCCACCGCTGCCAGGTGAAAACGACAGGACAGCCGATACAAAGCCCAAAAAGCCGAAGAGAGGTCTCCTGGGTCGTCGCAAGGGCAACTCGGTAGAAGCCTCTCAGGCTACCGACGGGCCCAATCTGGCCCCAGTAGCTGATACTCCTCCCGTACAAGCTCCAGCAGCCGTGAAGCCTGAACCTGCTCAGGCCCAAGCGCTTGAACCCATATTCCCTAAAATGGATATCCATTCTCAGCCCGCCGTTAAGAGTAACCCATTCAAGAAGCCAAGTGTGACCTCTAGGGATATAAATAGCGTTTTGTTTAGCTCCGCAGTGTCTGAGCCACACCTCAGTGCAGAATCAAAATCTAAGGGCGGTTCGCGCCGTTCGGCAACCTCCAACAATACGACTAGCGCCGCACGACGCCGACCCCAGAGCAAGAAAAGGTCGTAATCATGTCTAGCTGTGCAGGGCGGCTAAAGAAGCAGACCCTACTAGTTATTGGACTGGTTACACTGTTGATGTCATCGGTTGCTAATCTGCAACACGCCCAGGCTGCCCCCGCTTTCGTTAGGTCTGCGGGCACGGTCACCAATAACACCACTACGGCTTCGGTGTCACTGGCTGCTAATCCAACTTTGGGCAATCTGTTGGTCCTAGTATGTAGTACGCCTGGGGCAAGTACGTTTTCGGCCACAGGCTATACCCTTGCTAAATCAGTATCGGGAGCTCCATCACAGGCAATACTTTATAAGTTCGTTACTAATCCAACTACTGATAGGACTGCCACTTGTAGTATTACTCGGCAGAGAGGGCTAGCTCAGTTATTAGAATACTCCGGTATATCGTCAACCAATACCCTTGATGCCGTAAATGGCTCGCCTTCGTCTGGGGCGTCAACTACTCCACAGTCTGGCTCCGTTACGGCTGTATACCCTCATACACTAGTTGTAGCTGCAATGTCATATGCTACGGGTACGGGGCTTAATACATGGACTAATGGCTTCACCGAAAGACGAGATAATGCCAATAACGCAACTATTAATGCTGGTGTTGGTGACTACACATCATATAGAGCAAGAACGCTATCTACTAGTGCTACGAAGAACACAACCACGGCGTGGAGGGGGCAGATTGTGGCATTCCGAGCAGTATTGCCACCTAGTCAGTTGTCGGTTGATGCTATTGATGCTTCTGGGGCCTCAGTTGCCAGCCCCTCCGCAGCTTTTGGTTCCTCGGTCTATAACTTTGACTGCCAGACGACTACTGCTACCTTGGGAACGCCAACACAGACAATAAGAGTGATGAATACCACGACCACTGCCGTATGGACCCTATCTATAGCGGCTAATGGTCTGCCAACTTCTACTTGGAGTGGTGGTACCCAAAAATATGACTACAACGATCCAACCTCTGCGGGCTGTGCCGATGGAACCGACACAGACACCGTTGGCGGGCAGATGACAGTGTCTGCCGCCTCCTCGACCGTAGACTCAGTCTGTAGCACCACAGGGATTAGCAAGGGTGCCCTAACTGGTTTTGTCGAAGGGACAACTAACTCCATCCAGCTGCTTAAGGCAACAGCCAGCGCGCCTACTGGTTGCATATGGGACTTAACAAATGTTGCGCTGACTCAGACCATACCTCCAGGGCAGGAGCCAAATACGTATAGCCTTGGTTTAATGATGACTATTACAGCTATATAGCCCCATAGCAAGTCGTTAGACATACCGAGCTATGGCGCACGGTATGCGTTGTTGGTTTTGTGTAATAAAACAGTGGCGAGCTGTCAGATGAAAACTACATTTGCACTGATTATGTAAAAGAAAAGACTTAAAGTTAACAGGGTTAAAGCATTAATTACTACCATATCTGATATAAGTGTATGGCTAGTATCAAAAGGCTAGTTGTCCACAGGCCAGTAAAAATGACAACAATATTGGACTAGCATGATAGGGCCAGTATTGTTATAGTAGTTCGTGTTAGGCGAAGTTTTGCGATGTGTTATAATACGAATGAACCTTGGAGAGGGTTCATTGTCGTTAAGACATCGAGCGGCGAAGTAGACTCACCAACTACAGAGCTCCGTGGGTAGCCAGAATGTACGTAACGTGCTGGAATGAGAGCCTGAGGCTATAGCCAAAGGAAGTCCGGTGGAACCACCCTGAATATTTTGCGACACGCATTAAGGGTCCGAGACGTGAACTTAACGTTAAATACAATTGCGAGAGTATTTAACCGAAAAGCTTGCGTCTTTTTCTTTTACTTAAATAATTATGCTGCTACGCCGAACCCACGGCTGGCACACTAGGAGAATGGCATGTCCGACCAACAAGATTTACACCCCATGCGCCACAGTTTGGCTCATATTATGGCAACTGCCATTACTACGCTTTACCCGAAGGTAAAGCTTGGCGTTGGCCCAGTGGTCGAAAATGGCTTCTACTATGACGTTGATCTTGGTGACCAACAGGTTTCCGAGGCTGACTTCAAGGCTATCGAGACCGAAATGCGCCAAGTCATCAATGCCAACTATCCCTTTGAGAAGTCGATGAAGCCGATTGACGAGGCCATAAACTGGGCACAGCAATCAGGCCAGACCTACAAAGAAGAGCTACTCAATGACCTCAAGCGGGCAGGTACCACCGTCGCTAAGGATCTCGATAGCGATGAGCTAGGCATAGCCGCCGAAGGCGATGCCGCAGTCTCTGAGGTGTCATTCTATACCGATGGGCCATTTACTGACCTTTGCCGTGGCCCTCACGTTGAGAGTACGGGCAAGGTGGGTGCATTCAAATTGATGCGTGTTAGCGGTGCCTATTGGCGTGGCAAAGATACTAACCCTCAAATGCAGCGTATTTATGGCGTGGCTTTTGCGACCAAAGAGGAACTCAACAACTACTTACAGATGATGGAAGAAGCCAAGAAGCGTGATCATCGTAAGCTTGGTCAGGAGCTGGACCTGTTCACATTCTCTGACTTAGTTGGACAGGGGTTGCCACTTTGGACCCCGAGGGGAACGATTCTGCGCCGCCAGCTGGATGCCTGGGTACAGGAGCTGCGTGATGAATACGACTACCAAGAGGTAACTATCCCCCACATTACCAAGAAGGACGCCTACATCGCTAGTGGTCACTGGGCTAAGTTCAAAGATGAGCTATTCAAGATTACCACTCGTGAGGGTCATGAGTTTGCCATGAAGCCAATGAATTGTCCGCACCACACTCAGATATATGCTCGCAAGCCGCACTCCTACAAGGAGTTGCCTGTCCGCCTACGAGAGACCACAATGGTTTATCGTGATGAACAGTCGGGTGAGCTACAGGGCTTGTCACGAGTTCGTTCGATCACTCAGGATGATGCCCACGTATTCTGTCGCCGCTCACAGATAGAGCAGGAGATACAAATTATTTGGGATATAATCGAACGATTCTGGTCGGTGTTTGGGATTAAGCTGCGTGTACGCTTCTCACGCCATGACCCCTCCAAGATTGATAATTACATTGGTAGTGAACAAACCTGGCAATCGTCCGAACAGACTATAAGGAGCATAATTGAAAGTCGAGTTGGTGATGACTACGCCGATGGCTTAGGCGAGGCGGCTTTCTATGGTCCCAAGATTGACTTCATCGGCCGTGATGTCTTTGGTCGTGAGTTCCAGGCCTCAACAATCCAGCTTGACTTCGGTCAGCCCGAGGGATTTGACCTGAACTGTATAGATGAAAAGGGCGAAAAAGAGCGCATTGTAATGATCCACTGTGCCATCAATGGCTCCCTCGAGCGTAGTTTGGTTCTGCTTATTGAGCAAACAGGTGGCCGTTTCCCAATCTGGCTGGCGCCCGAACAAGTACGTGTTCTGACAGTCAATCAGGAGCAGCCTACTGTCGATTTTGCCAATGAACTGCGTCGTAAAGCCAAGAGCTATGGCGTTCGCCTTGAGATTGATAACGAGAACGACTCGGTCGGCAAGAAAATCCGCAATGCCGAACTTATGAAAGTTCCTTATACGCTAGTTATTGGGCAAAAAGAGATTGAGACTGGTGAGGTAGTGCCACGTGTGCGCAAGGACATAGAAGTTTCTGAGCAGCACGATGCTCGCTCCATCGATGAATTCCTAAAGACTGTGGCCAACGAATCAAAATCTCGAGTCAATAAGTCATCTTTGTAAGCCTGTGGGTGTAAGCATGGCCAATCCAGTGGCGCCACTAGTTGTGATAGAAGGGGAGACGGCTTCGGGTAAGTCATCTCTGGCAGTTTATCTGGCCCAGAAATTTAACGGCGAGATAATTTGCGCTGATTCTCGAACTGTTTACAAGGGTATGAATATTGGAACCGCCAAACCATCGGCGCAAGAGCGGGCAGCCGTTCCGCACCACATGCTGGATATTTCCACGCCCGACATGCCGATAACTGTGGCTGATTTCAAGCGAGTAGCCTTGCTGTCTATTGAGGACATCCATAGTCGCGGCAAGTTACCGTTCCTTGTTGGTGGCACTGGCCTGTATATAGACTCCATAATATATGACTATTCTTTTGCTGATGAATCGGCCAATGCGCAGTTGCGCCAAGAATTATCCAATCTTTCAGTAGACGAACTACAGGCTAGGGTTTTGGCGGCGGGATTGGAGTTGCCAGAAAATGAACGGAACTCACGTCACCTAATCCGCCAAATTGAGACTGGCGGCAATAAAGGTACCAAAAAGCAATTACGTCAAAATACGTTAGTCATGTGCATGGATTTGCCCCGCAAAGATTTGGCTGCACGTGTAGAAAAACGAGTCGACCAAATGCTGGATTCGGGCCTAGAGCACGAAGCCCGAAGTCTGTTTGGCCAATACGGCATGGGCGGCATTTTGAGCCAGACAATTGGCTATCAGGAATTCATTCCCATGCTCAGCAATGACCAAAATATAGCTCAGGTCAGACTGGCTATAATCCGCGCCTCACTGCATTATGCCAAGCGCCAAAGAACCTGGTTCAGGAGACAGTTAAGCATAAGCCGTATCTGTAAAACTGAGCAAGCCGTTGATTTATTGACAACATGGCTGAACAATCTATATATACGCTAAAAGCTAAGTTTGCTACAATAAAAACATGATTGAACAACTCTTTGGGTCAAAGACGAGGGTAAAGTTGCTGCAGTTGTTCTACAGCAATCCAAACCGCTCATTTTACGTGCGCGAAATTACTCGCAAAATTGATGAGCAAATTAACTCGGTCCGTCGTGAACTAGCTAATTTACTCAACGTGGGTATTATTGTTTCTGATACCAACAATAATCGTTTGTACTATGAGGTTAATCAAAAGTATGAATACTATGATCCTTTCCTGACTATTTTTGGTCAGGCTGCAACAGCCAAGTCTGCCAAAAAAACTCTAGCTACTGATGAGCCTTCCGAGGATGGTGCGGCTAATGTCTCTAGCGTATTGGCTGAGGATGAAAAATATCGTGCCTTGGGCCACTTAGACTTAGTTATCTACTCAGGACAGTTCACCAGAGATGACAGTAGTGGTGTAGATATACTTGTGGTAGGAGAAGTCAACCCAAATGCTCTCCAAAAGCACGTCTCTGACCTAGAGTCACAAGAGAATAAAGAGCTACGCTATGTAGTTATGTCGCCGTCAGAGTTTACCTACAGGCGCCAAATTAAGGATCGTTTTATCACCACATTGCTTGATTCCAAGAAACAGATTGTTATCGACGCTATTGGGATAGAATAGACTGCTTGGCTCGCAGTCATTGCACTACGAACGGAAAGAGAAGGGAATTATATGGAATTACAATTTTATGGCGCTAACTGTGTCACTTTGCAGACTAAGGTAGCCAGAATACTGGTAGATGACAATTTGGCGTCGCACGGCGCAAAAAGCGTTGCCAAGGCAGGGGACATTGCTTTGTACACTCATGCGCACCCTGACTCACCCAAGGACGCTAAAATTATTATCGATCAACCCGGTGAGTACGAGGTATCAGGAGTATCAATCTATGGTATCGCTGCTCGTTCTCATATGGACGAAGAGGGCAAGAAGTCGGCTACCATGTACAAACTTCTCATTGATGATTTGCGTGTGCTAGTAACGGGGCATATATATCCTGACCTTGACGACAAACAGCTAGAAACCATTGGCATGGTAGACGTAATGATTGTGCCTGTAGGTGGTAACGGATATACTTTGGACCCCGTAGGAGCTCTAAAGCTCATCAAAGAGGTTGAGCCAAAGGTGGTAGTCCCTGTGCATTATGATGATTCTAAGCTCAAGTTCGAAGTACCTCAGCAAACACTTGAGCAAGCGCTCAAGGGCTTGGGCACCGAACAAAAGGAAGCCGTTGATAAACTCAAGATAAAGTCATCTGAACTGAGCGATGTGATGCAAATTGTTGTCGTTTCACGCTCCTAGCTTCAATATCGAAGCCGATTTGAGCCCGTGATACAAAAATACCCCCGAGAGTATCGGGGGTATTTGTTTTTTTGGCGCTAGCTATTTGGCTGAAGCGATGAGACCCTTTTTCTTGAGGGTGCGAATCGCAGAGGCGCTGACCTTGAGCTTAACTTTCTTGCCGTCAACAATTACGGTCTTCTTTTGGAGATTTGGCTCCCAGACTTTCTTGGTGTGGCGCTGTGAAAAGCTGACGTTGCTGCCGAACTGCTTGCCCTTGCCAGTAATGTCGCACTTACGCATTATTATTTTCCTTCCGTTTCAAGAGTGTATTCTACCTGTTTTTACTCTTTTGGTCAAGTTAGGGCACCTATAGGCGGCCGTAGTTCGGCCGCTTCGGTGGTATACTATTAACCATGTTCCCAGACGTAACTTTGAGCGGCATTGTAACGTTCATAATCATTCTTCTTATATCGATATCAGTGCATGAGACTATGCACGCCTATGTGGCCCACAAATTGGGTGATTCTACTGCGCATGACATGGGCCGTATATCCTTAAACCCGTTGGCTCATGTAGACTTACTTACAACAGTGATTTTGCCTGTAATTACGCTCCTAATCGCTGGTACACCGATCCTTGCAGCCAAGCCTGTGATGGTAAGTGTGCATGACCTAAAATATGGTGATTTTGGCTGGGCTATGGTGTCGGCGGCAGGGCCTTTGTCTAACTTGGCTATGGCTGTTATTGCCGCACTGGCTATCAATGCAGGATTGGTGCCACAGTCATTTATTGCAACTGCACTATGGTTTGTTAGTACTAATATTGGGCTGTTCGTATTTAATATGTTGCCCCTGCCGCCGCTTGATGGTTCACGTGTGCTTAGGGCATTTGCGCCTGAGTCGGTCCAGGAACTTATGGATCGCTACGAAAGCATGGGTTTTGCGATAACGTTGTTCGTCTTGATACTTCTCATGAACCCCTTATCGCAGTTTATTGTCTCTGCTAACAGGGCCATACTAAACGTTCTATTTTAGCCATAATTTCCTGAAATAACAGGTAAAGTGCGCTATAATATAAATTGGCTGGGTAGCCGTGCGAAATGATTATCTGAATACTTTTTCGCAATGAGAATCCAATATTTGCAGCGACCGTGGTTGTTGCGTGAGGATACTCACCTGGGTTATTCCGGGTTAATCATAAATCGGTGACCCCAGCCTTTTGTGTTATAACGATGAGCCTGATGGCAAGGCCGTTATACAAGGGTAAAACATCCAGGAATCGGGGTGTGGCGCAGTTGGCTAGCGCGTACGGCTGGGGGCCGTGAGGTCGCAGGTTCAAGTCCTGTCACCCCGACCAGAATAATTTTGAATCACATATGAAGGCACTAAAATTTTCGCACGATATTGCGACTGACATCAAAGAGGGCAAACGCTCTACTACTTGGCGCATGTACGATGACAAAGACACCCATGTTGGTGACAGGTTGGAGCTAGTCGATAAGATAGATCCTCGTGACCCATCCACTTGGGAACATTTTGCCATTGCGACTATCACGCAGATTGTCGAAAAACGCCTAGGCTCAGTAGAGGCTAGTGATTACGAGCTCGAGACTGACCAAATGAGCCCTGAAGATCTGTTGCTGACTTTCCAGAAGTATTACGGCCCCCAGGTCACTTTTGATACGCCTCTAAGGATTATGACGTTCTCTGTTAATGCTGAGCCCAAAACCGCTGATAGTGATACGCAAAGTCTTTCTGACGTAAAAGAAGCCAAGCTATATGCCGATGGTGGCTCTAGGGGCAACCCAGGCCCCTCAGCTAGCGGCTATGCGCTGTTCACTATGGACGGTGAGGAGTTCTTCCGTAAGGGGATCTACCTAGGCGTCACTACTAATAACCAAGCCGAGTACCAAGCCCTCAAGTTTGGTCTAGAGGAAGCCAAGAAGCGTGGTATCAGAGAAGTCCATGTCTATATGGATAGCTTGCTAGTGGTCAATCAGATGCTCGGCAAGTTCAAGGTTAAGAATCGTGACCTTTGGCCAATACATGATGCCATAAAATCACTTGTACCGAGCTTTGCTCACGTGTACTTTACCCATGTACCCAGAGAGCTGAACAAGATTGCTGATGCCGCCGTCAACCAAGCCCTAGACGAAGCCGAGGACCGACAGGCTGACCGTGAGCCTCAAGAGATGCTATAATAACAGGTGCCAGATTATCGGCTGATCGCCTGACCCCGCAAGGGGTTAGGAGGAAAGTCCGGGCAGCGTAGGGAAAGGCAGTTGTTAACGGCAACCAGAGGAAACTCTAGGGAAAGTGCCACAGAAACTTAAACCGCCTAAACGGCCTTATGGTCGCGGCAAGGGTGAAAAGAGTGGGGTAAGAGCCCACAATTTGGTTCGGTGACGAATCGAATAGGTAAACCCTGTCTGCTGCAAGGGGATGGATTCCTTCTCGTTTACCGAGATAGTGTCCCGCTAGAGTCCGTCGCGTTAACCGCTTGATCGTGGTGGCAACATCATGACTAGATAGATGATCGGCTAGAACAGAACCCGGCTTACGGATTTTCTGGCAACAATAATAAAACACCTCGGATGCCCGAGGTGTTTTTGGTTACAGACTTGGTACCACGTGATACTTACATCTGTTAATTGGCAAACAATTTACTTTTTGTCGGCTGCTTTGACGACAGCGGCAAAGGCTTTTGGCTCGTTTGTTGCTAGCTCACTCAAAACCTTGCGGTCTAGAGTAATGTTCGCTGCCTTTAAGCCAGCTATGAGCTTGCTGTAGGTGGTCCCATTTAGGCGAGCACCAGCGTTGATGCGGGCATTCCATAGCTGACGGAATGTACGCTTGCGGTTGCGGCGATCGCGTGTAGCGAACTGCAAAGCCTTGGTTAAGGCCTGCTTACCGCGCTTAATGCTTGAGCGGTTGGACTTGGTCATGCCCTTAGTAGCGTGACGAATCTTCTGGTGTTTAGCGTGACCTGCGACGCCTCGTTTTACGCGCATCGGTTAGGCTCCAATCTGTTTCTTAATGTTACGAACGTTTTTGCCGAACAAAGTTTCTAGTCCAGCTAGTTTGCGCTTGCGCGCGCCGCTTTTCTTCTGGAGGAAGTGACTGCGGTGTGAGTGGCTGATGCGTACTTTGCCGTTCTTGGTAACGCGTACGCGGTCTTTGGTGCCACTATGCGTTTTTAGCTTTGGCATTGTTGCTCCTTATGACGAAATTTAGCTGTTTACCGGCGAACTGGGGGGCTTGATCTACCACTATCATGTCGCCGTAATCGCTAATAACTCGATCAGCGAGTTTGAAGCCTATATCTTTGTGGGCTAGCTCACGTCCTCGATAGAAAATAGTGATTTTGACTTTGTGCCCGTCCTCTAGGAAGCCGGTGACTTTCTTGAGTTTGACACCTAGGTCATGGTCGCTTATCTTCAGGCCAAAACGCATTTGTTTCAGTTCAGTTTGTTTCACAGCACGCTTGTTCTTTTGTGCTTGCTTAGTCTTCTGGTACTGGAACTTACCCCAGTCAATGATTTTGACTACAGGTGGGTTAGCGTCTGGCGATATCTCGACGAGGTCTAGGCCCTGATCTTCTGCGGCTCTGAGTGCCTCAGCTCTTGATAGAATCCCAAGTTGTTTGCCGTCTTGGTCGACTACACGTAGCTGCGGTGCCCGAATGTCGTTATTCAGGCGAGTAAACTTGCTGATATCGTCTCCTTTATATTGTTAGTGGTAACATTTTAACAGATTGAACAACAGGGGTCAACCATAGTTTTACCAAAAGTCATGTTGGCGATACTGCAATGCCTCAGCAATATGGCGAGTTTCGACTGTGGTGCTGCCATCCATGTCAGCTATTGTGCGTGCCACTCTCAATACTTTGATATAGGCGCGTGTTGAGAGGTCCAGCTTTGTGGCGGCTCTTTCGATTAGGGCTTTTTCGGCACTGGCCAGTTGACATATTTCGTTTAACTGCTGGTTGTCGAGACTTGAGTTCAGCTGCGCCCTTGGATTCCGTTGTGCCTGTGTATGTCGAGTGTTACGGATATCTATGGAGTAATCTATGCAACTACCAGTTGTCTTGGTCATATCTTGGTGGCTAATCGATTCGACAGACTGAAATATGTCGATTCTATCAAGTATCGGCCCCGACAACTTGTGCCTGTATCTGTCGATTTGGTAGGCGGAACATATACAAGCCTTACGCGAACCGTAATTACCGCAGGGGCAGAGATTGGCAGTGGCTATCAGGATGAAATCAGCCTTGTAGGTGTAGTTTTGCCGAACTCTGTTGATGGTGATTGTTTTGTCCTCTAGCGGCTGCCTGAGTGACTCCAGACAGGCTCGATTAAACTCTGGCAGTTCGTCCATGTATAAGATACCGCAGTGGCTCATGGCTATCTCTCCAGGCAGATTAGCTGTACCACCGCCAACCAGTGCAGACTGGCTGCAGCTGTGGTGTGGCGATCTAAACGGCCTCTCAGAGCACAAGGAGTTGTAGGCTGTCTCTCTGAGGCTGTACGTATGGGTGACTTCGAGCTTCTCGATATTAGTCATCGGCGGCTGAAGTTCGGCCGCCGCTTTTGCTAGCATACTCTTACCACTGCCTGGTGGACCGTACAGAAGTATATTGTGGCCGCCAGCTATGGCAATCTGTAGGGCTCTCTTGGCGCATTCCTGACCAACAACTCTGTTCATTTTGAGCGAACTGCCCGTTGAAGAGGGCTGGTCAGAATTAGATATTTTCTCAGTAAGTATGGGCGTGTTAGCGCAGCCTGCCAGCAGTTCAGCTAGCTGATTAATATTTTTTACTGGGTATAGCCTTATACTCGGTATCAACTTTAGTTGGTCTAGGTTATCGCTTGGGACCACAAATGTATCGTGACCTCTCTGTAGACAGCCTATGACTAAGCCGATTACACCCCTGACAGGCCTTATATTGCCATCAAGGCCGATTTCACCTATGAACACCAAGCTATCAGCAAAGCCACTATTTGTATGTCCCGATAGAATAATTGCCGCCGCAATAGACAAGTCAAAGTTCGTGCCTTCCTTGGGTATATCGGCAGGGGCGAGGTTGATAATAATTCTCTGCTTGGGCAGCTTCAGCCCGCAAGCTGCGAAGCCCGCCCGTAAACGTTCCTTGGATTCTTCGACCGAACGACTGCCCAGTCCGACTATTACGATTTGCGGTAGGCCATTACTAACGTGGCATTCAACGTCCACAAGTGCAACTTGCGAGCCATTTAGTGAAGGGCATAGACATGATTTTTTCATGCTGGCAGCTAAAGCCTAGTTGCCATAAAAGTAAAGACCCGCTTATGTGAAGCGGGTCTTATGATTTTGAGTTTGAATTAGTTTGAGTGATTGTATTTGTTCGCTTTTGTTGACTGTTTACTTTTTATTGGAGGTGTTGCTTTTTATGGAACAACGGCTTGCGAGAAGCCGTTGTTGGAGATCTGTTTTTGTTTTTGAGCACTTTTTTTATTCAAGTGCTACTGCTATCTTATAAACTACTAAACAGACTGTCAATAACAATTATGTTAAATTTTTTACAAACCTGTGTATAACTTTTTCTTCATAAAAAAATACAAACCGTTAATGCTAATAGTGAATACTAAAACGAG
>CAZDAD010000016.1:0-16889 GCA_964503715.1 uncultured Candidatus Saccharibacteria bacterium
CATGATGGCTGTGAGGCCGTATTTGCTACGAACTTCCCTAAAGAAGTTCACAAGTTTTACCAAAAACTCAACCCAGACGATGGTGGTGAAACAATCTTGGCAGCTGACTTGATATTCCGTGGCGTTGAGATTGCTACTTGCCCTGTCCGTGAACATAACTATCAAAAGATGATTGATCAGATGAAAACTAAGGGTATCGATCCTGAGCATCCTGGCTTTAGCCACTACCTGCTAGCCTTTAAGCATGGTCTACCACCGCACGGTGGTTGCGGCTTTGGTATAGATCGTTTTGTCGAAAAAGTTATTGGCCTAGGCAACATCAAAGAAGCCATTTTATTCCCCCGAGACATCAATCGCCTAGATCCTTAGTTTACTACCGTACAATATCCGAAGAATTTGCTAAAATATAAGCAGATATTTTCTTTGGAGGGTTTGTATGGACGATAACAAGGTGGATGACAATCCAGAAGTAGACGAGCATAGAGACGAGCCAGTGAATGATAAGCCTGTGGCCACTGAAGCTACAGCGTCTGAAAGCCTAACCATAAAGGATAGGCTAATTAATCTGTGGCAATGGGCTAAGTCTCATAAGTCTATTTCTTTGCCAATTGCTTTTGCATTGTTTTTGGGTGTTTTGCTTGCCGTACCTCCTTCTAGATATTCATTACTGGGGATGTTCGTTAGCAGGGATATCACCTACGTGATAAATGAGTCCAAGACAAATAAGCCTGTTTCTGAAGTAGAGGTTGTAGTCGGTAGTCAAAAAGCCAAGACTAACAACAAGGGCGAGGTAAGGCTCAAAAATAAGGTTGGCAAGTATAACTTGCATGCTTCCAAGAAATACTATGCTGATGTGAACCAGACAGTCATGGTACCTATAATGAAACCTAAAGCCTCCTACCAAATTTCCATAACCGCAACTGGACGTCAGGTTCCCGTGAAGGTCGTTAATAACATATCCGGTAAGGCCGTCGCAGAGGCGACTGTTAGCGTCCTCGGCGTAGATACCAAGACGGACTCCAAGGGCGAAGCAATCATCGTTCTACCTGCCGACAGGCCATCTTTTAGTGGCAGCGTATCTATGGTGGGCTTCATCAAGAAAGCCATTAATGTGAAAGTTACAGAGTCATTTGTGGCGGAAAATAGTTTCTCAATCACGCCTGATTTGTACGTATACTTTCTGTCTAATGCTAGCGGCAAAATTGACTTGGCCAAGGCTCGTCTAGATGGATCAGACAGGCAAGTCGTCTTGGCGGGAACTGGCCGTGAGCAGGACTATTCGACTCAAATGATTGCATCCTATGATTGGCGATATATTGCCCTATTATCGCGCAGGGACAATTCCGACAAGCCAAAATTGTATATGTTCGACACCTCCAACAATAACCTTTCCACCATCGACAGTAATCACGCAGATTACTACCTACATGGTTGGTCGGGTGACAAATTCTACTACCGAACTACTTTAGATGTTGACGCATCTACTGCGGGTCGACAGCTGGTCAAACAATACGACTCAAATACTAAAAAGATTGCCAATATCTACAAAACATCTGGGGCCAATGATGACTATACCGATGGTGACGAACTGGGCCAAACCTATCTGCTGGGCAATGATCTATTTATAGTTCATCAGGCGGCGTGGGGCGATACCGAGTCGAAGGTTGGTATTGTCAGTATAAATACAGACAACCTGCAAGTCCGAACCGTAAAAGATTGGACTGCAAAATATATAAGCAGTCTAAGGACGGGACCTTTGCAACTCAATCTGGCGACAGATGCTGAGGCAGACAACACTCTATATGCATATAACGGTGGTTCATTGAAGGCCATTTCTGGTAAAACCTCGGCCGATTTGTATAGGTCTAACAGTTACCAGTATTTATTCTCGCCCGACCAAAAGACCGCGTTCCGCTCTGAACTCAGGGATGGCAAGAGCGTCGTAATCAGTAGCCCTCTGTCCGGTGGTGAGCCAAAAGAGATTGCTACCCTAAATGATTCCTACAACCTGTATGGATGGCAGACGCAAGATTACTTAGTAATGTTCAAGGGAAGTGACTTATATGTCACTTCAATTAACGCTTCCGAATCACCCAAGAAAATTGGTGGATATACAGGAGAGATTGGCAACCAGATAATCTACGGTAGCACTTACTAATTAATGTCCCACAAAACTGCGCCAGAATTACCACATCATATAGCCGAAAAATACGGCCTAGTTAAGACTGCAGATTTATCCGAAAACGGTAATTCAAAGAAGGTAGCTCATCCTAAGAAACGGTCTCGAGCGTTAGATATTATAACCTGGTGGTGGCGAACTAAGTGGTTTAGGAAGACGCTTTTTGTGCTGGTTATTTTGGGTCTCGGGGCTGCTTTTGGTATTCCTGCTAGTAGGTACAAAATACTTAATGAAGCTGGTGTAACTAGCAAGTCTAGTATTACTGTAGTAGATAGTACAACACAATTACCACTAGGTAAGGTTGATGTATCGATTGCAGGTAAGACTGTTCAGACAGACAAAAATGGTGTCGCTAAGTTTGATGGTCTAAGGCTCGGCAAGGCAACTATGACTATTAGCCACCGCGCCTACAAAACTTATTCTCGAGACTACGTACTGGGCTGGGGTAGTAACCCACTAGGTACTGTAACGTTACAGTCAGAGGGCATCGCCGTAAAACTTACCTTAAGCAACTATATTTCTGATAAGCCCGTTGCAGGTGTTACGTTCGACTCGCCTAATTCAACGATAATTTCCGATGGTTCGGGGAATGTTATTCTGCACTTCGATGGTTCGGAACCTGATAAATTAACTGGCGTGTTGTCGGCTGGTGGATATCTTTCCAAGAATGTAATTATCGACACAACAAAGCCTGATGTTATTAAGCAAACCCTAGTACCCGTCGGCCGACATTACTATGTCTCTAAAGCGAGTGGAAAACTGAGTGTAATGAGTTCAAACTTCGATGGTTCGGACGTTAAGGTTGTTTTGGCGGGAACTGGATTAGAGAGCGCCAGTATTGCCCTAGTGTCTAAGCCCGACAGCTCCCAAATAGCAGTTGTATCTACGCGCGATAATGTGCGTGACCCCGAAGGCTATCTACTAAAAACCCTTACGATGGTAGATGTTGACAGTGGCCGAATTAGCAAAGTTGACCAGGGAGAACAACTACAGCTAATCAACTGGGTTGGACCAAAACTGGTATACGTTGTGGCCGACGCCAATAAGGCTACCGACGACCTTAGTCGCAGCAAAATTGTAGCCTATGATTTTGCCAAGAACGAAAAAATCGAACTAGCCTCAGCAGCATCTTTTAGCTCAGTGAGCAGCCTGCAGGGATCTGTGTATTACGTTGAGACTAGCAATGCAGAGGGGGCACACAAGGGCTTGTTTAAGGTAGCATTGAATGGATCTGGCCGACAACAGGTTATTACGGATGATGTCTGGACTGTTGTTCGGACAACTTACAACACCTTACAGATACAGACCGATAACGGCTGGCGCAGCCTATCGACCGTATCTGGCCAGATTGATAATTTGGCGAGTGAGCCTGCAACGACTGTTCGTAATTTTAGTGACAATGATAGTGCCAAAAATAGTGCTTGGACAGAGCTAAGGGACGGCAAGGGAACATTGTTACTGTGGGATGTTGACAGGTCATCATCGAGAGTTATCGCATCAATGGAGGGGCTTGGTTCACCCGTTAGTTGGTCGGGTGGATTTGTAATATTCAGGGTTTCGGCTTCGGGCTCTATATCTGACTACATAGTCAGTCCCGATGGAGGTGTTCCACATAAAATATCAGACGTTAGCTTGTCATACGGGTATGCAAGTGCCTACTAAAAAGCTATAATTTGGAGTAATTATGCAGCCAAAACAAACTCCTCCCACAAAGCCAGTTATGGATGTGACAGCGCCAATGCGCACTGCCGAACAACCGCTTCAGGTGCACCAAGCCCCTGATGATTCTACGGCAGCAGAATCGGCAAATAATGCGCCCAAAGCTGAACCTAAGGCTGGTCCAGCTACCGACATGCCCGCTCCAAAACCAGTTGTGGCCAAACAAAAACCAGCACCACGCGAAAAATCCAATTTTCCTGTTGGTACTGTAGTGTTTACCTTATTTATGATGGCTTGTTTATCGGTCCTGGCCGTAGTTGTATACCTTAAAAGTAACTCTTAATTTTCATGCACAATGTAGCGAGTTCAATAGGAGATGAACAGGTAATCTCATGGCTTCGGAGAGGTTTAATTGGGGTTATACCGACCGATACGATATATGGTCTAGTGGCACCAGCCGCTGACCAGGCCGCCGTAAATAGGTTGTATGCTGTCAAGAAACGTGATGGTAAGCCAGGAACAATTATTGCCGCTAACACTGATCAACTAATCAGCTTGGGAATCAGCAGGAAATATATTGAGAGTGTAGCTAGGTATTGGCCTAATCCTATTAGCATAGTTTTGCCTGCATCACCTGAATTGAGCTACCTGCATCGTAACCTCAATTCTTTAGCCGTTAGAGTTGTTAGTTCGGCGCCTCTACGAGAACTTCTTCTGAGAGTTGGACCGCTGCTAACATCAAGTGCCAATATGCCAGGTGATGCACCTGCAAATAATATAAACGAAGCCCAAGTAATATTTGGAGATAATGTAGACTTTTATGTTGATGGTGGAGAGCTAGGTGAAAACATGGCCTCAACCGTTGCTAGGCTTAACCCTGAACTAGGGCTTGAAATTCTTAGGCAGGGTTATATAAAAATAAAAGAGTTATAATAATTACTGAGAGGAAACATAAATGACGTTTGACGAGTACCAGAAAAAAGCTCCAGCTACGCTTATCGCATATCCCGATGAGCTGATGGATCAGACTATTATGGTACTGGGCGTTGTTGGTGAATCTGGCGAGATTGCCGAAAAATGGAAAAAGCTTTTAGCATACCGAGACGGCAAAATAACCGAAGAAGATGTCCAGGAGATGGGCAAAGAGATTGGTGACGTACTTTGGTATCTGACTGTTTTTGCCGATAAGCTAGGATTATCAATGGACAGTATTGCAGAGCAAAACTTACAGAAGCTAGCTAGTCGCAAGAAGCGCGGTGTACAAAAGGGGAGCGGCGATAATCGCTAGATAGTATATGGCTGAAGCATTCAAAGATGGTGATGAAGAAGACGCTAGCAAGTCTCAAAAGAAGCCTCCTATTAAGCCTGCGCTTGAAGGGGTGATAACCTGGAATAATGAAGGTGGCGTCGAGCATCGTAAGCTAAATCACGAGGCCGAGCTTCAGGCCATAAGAAACCGTCTGCTTCACGAGCAAGTTGAGACTGACGAATCAGATGAAGACGATGAAAATGATACAAATGACGAAGTGTACCTGCCGTCAGCGGAAGACGTTCTGAGCGCTGTTGAGGAGGATGAGGCCGAACATAGTGATACTTGGTCCGATTCAAGTGAGGCTATAGATATACCGCTTGATGATGCTGCAGCTAATATAGAAGGTCGCCCAGTTGAGTTCCCGAAACGTAAGTACGAGGCACCCGAGGTATCCGACCTATTCCCTGAACCCGAACCCGAGCCTGAAGCAGAATATGACAGTGTGGCTCAGCTAGAAAATGGTCCAGATTCCAACGTAGTTGAAGCTTTTCCTGGCCAAGAAATCGTTGAGGTCGAGACTGACAATCCCGTAAATCATGTTTCAGAAGAGTCTACTGGACAGGCTGAGCAGTATATAGTCCCTGAGATGGCCAACTATAATCCGTCAGCTACGCCCAACGAAGTTTATTTCAATACTGACCAATCAATACCCGCACAATCTAACCCCAATCACTCTTTCGATAAGCAAGAGACGGTTGAATACCAGCCCCCAAGGCGAGCTTTTGGCATCCTGGGTGTCCTATTGGGCGCAGAATATCTAGCGCGCAGGCGAGCCGACAAAGCTCAGGCTAGGCACACCGAAGAATACATAGACCAAAAGTTCAACAACTACAATCAGCACAATGACCTACCGGTAATTAACGTTCCTTATCCTGAGACGTATGGCAGCAACGGACCCAACTACAATCCCAACAGCTCGGCCCAAAGTGCTCCATACAATTATGAGGCACATGCTGCCGCTGCGCTTAACCCAGTGGTTGAGGACAAATCTGAGTACCAACAAGACGGACTGCATCTAGAGCAAGGTCAGCATGTCGAACATAGCGCTTGGCATAACGTTGTTGTTGATAAACACGGTAGGGAAGTTGTTGACGCTATTGAGTATGGGGAAGGATTCAGACAGGAGCAGAGGGAAGTCAGACAGGATAACTGGCAAGATCCTCGACTACAGACCCAGAGTAGCTACGCCCAACCACCAGTTGTTCAGCAAGTCATCGGGCCGTCACATGAACTACCCAGTGGCATGGTAATCAATGAGTTGCCAAGCGGCACTGTGCCTACGATTAATGACCCTCAGCATCAACTACCCGCTCACACCAAGAAATCTGCCACCAGCGATATTAGTATTACCATGCTAGTAATTATGGTAATGGTGGTAATTGCAGCTTTCTTTATTACGACTCTACTGTAGGAGCAGAGAAGTTTTGGCGTAGCCACTCATCTAGGCTACCACCACCACCCGCACTAATGCATAGAACGGTGTCACCAGCATTGGCATGGTCGTGAATATTCTGCGCCAAAGTATCGCTTAATTCGGCAGGCTCAGTGCGTTCCTGGGTCCTAGGGTCAAAAAGCGACTTGATATCATCTGGCGACCACAGCGGTAGGTTAGGATCCTCGCGCGCCAAATATGTCGGTACAATGTATATTTTCTTGGTGCTAGCAAACAAAGCTCTCAGGCTGTCTTTGATGAAGTGCTGCCGAGTATTGTGCAGCCCCTCGTATACTACCACGACATTATCGCCACCTACTTCATGGGCTAACTGAATAGCGCCTTGGATTTTTGGTGGTGTATGGGCATAGTCGCTGTAAATATTTGGAGCTATCATCTCAAAACGCCTATTCACCCCTGGGAAGCGGTTCATTATCTCAACGAGTTTATCTATTTCTATATCGAACAACTTGTGGGCCGCCGTTATAACCAGAAGGGCATCCTGACGGTTGACGAGCCCATGCAAATCAATCCTGCCCAGGCTTTCATCGGTTTGTTGCAGGATTTTTTGGTTATTGGCATGCAGCAACTCAAGCGTGGCTGAATCATTGTCCCAAAGGATTGCATATTCACTTTGGTCTAGGAAAGTCCTAAAGGCTTCATTGTACGTGTCTCGGGTCGGGTAAATATCATGATGATCCCAATCCACTCCTGTTATAAGCGACAGATAGGGCCTAAAGGCCAAAAAGTTACGGTCGAATTCATCTGCCTCGTAGACAAAATATTCAGCATCGAGCGAGTAATCACCCATCTCACCAAAGCTCATTTTGGCACCTACGGAGTAACTTATTGGTATGCCAAGTTGTTTGAATAGCCATATAGCCATGGCTGTAGTCGTAGTCTTGCCGTGGGTACCCGCGATAGCAATCAACTTCAAATCTTTATCTTGGATTATCTTATTGAGCAATTCGTCACGCTTACTGGTGTGGATGTTGTTCTCTCGGCAAAAAACTAGCTCAGGTGCATTAGGCTGCTCAATGGGAAGGGCAGATGTGTACACGAACCAGTCAATTGGTTCCTTGGCATGTACGGCAGCTATGGATTTATAATCTTGGCCTATATGGATATTTGTCAAACCGTGCTTAGCTAGATTATCTATGTACAGACTACTTTGTTTGTCTGATCCCGACACGCTGTGACCAGCTTTATGGGCGATGAGCGCTAGGGGTCCAATGGCCGTACCGCCGATTCCCGAAAAGTATATATGCATATAACCAGTCTATCACAGGGGTTAAGACACCTATGCTAAACTAAGGATAAGTGTGATAAAAATCTAAGGAAAAGTGAAATTATGAACCAAAAAGCAATACGAAGGCTACATGCCCAACTCCGTAGAATCAGGTTATGGTACCTACTAATTCCAGCTGTTCTTTTGACGGTTACATGTGTTTTTGCGCTTAGGCAGAACAATCTCAAGATGCTAGAGTTGCGCCAAGCGCTATATGCTGCTGATAAGTCGGGGCAGGGTGTCAACGAGGCGCTCAATAAGCTGCGTAGCCATGTATATGGCCACATGAATACAGATTTGACCACAGATGAGGGCATATATCCGCCCATACAACTCAAGTACACATACGAGCGGCTATCTAAGACTAGTGTTTCCGCGCCCGAAAACAGCAAAATATACAGTGATGCGCAGGCATATTGTGAGCAGCAAAATCCGAATGGCTTTTCAGGTCGTGGCCGTATTCCTTGTATCGAGGAATATATCAGTAATCATGGTGGTACTCAGCAGGCCGCCGATAATAAAGTTCCTGCAGAGTTATATATGTTTGATTTCGTATCACCAACTTGGTCGCCCGACTTAGCGGGCTTTAGTATGCTTTTTGCTGCTATGTTCTGGTTGCTGCTAGCTATCAGGTCAATAACAGGGTTTTTCCTGAGGGGAATTAGCCAGTAGCCCTAAAACATTCTTAAATTGCTAAGACATAAAAAGACCCCTCTACTTGAGGGGTCTTTTGTCCAACTGAACCTACTACGGCTTGTTGGTAGTTTGCTGTTGGTTGTTGGTATTCGTATTGGTGTTAGTTTGCTGTTGCTGTTGGTTGTTCGTAGTACTTTGTTGAGTTGAGTTACTTGATTCAGTACACTTTTGACCGTTTGGATTCTCAGACTTCCACTGATCGATACCCTTGGCAACTTTACCGTCAGTCTGAATGTTCTCCCAGAAGCTTACTTGCTGCTGGTTAATAACCATACGATCGGCAGGCTTGTGCAATTCACAACCCAGCTTTACAAGTGAGAAGCTGGTTGGCTGCTTGTTGTCAGTGGTTGTTTGAGTATTGAGGTAGTAAATGTCCTCAAGGCTCATAAAGCGAGTTGTGACTTCCTTAACTTTACCGAAGTAGACCTGACCGTTGGTCAAGAATACAGCCTGATATCGCTTGGAATCGACAAGTTTGCCTTCTTTGCCACCGCTGAAGTAGAAGAGGCTAGCTAACGCAACCGCCAAAACAGCTAATGAAAATAGTAGTACTACTGATGCCATGCGTACCCACTTAGGTAGGCCGTCACCAGTTACTTTTACATGACCATGAGTAGCAGGTGCAGCACCTGGTACGCCATTGGTTCTTACATTTGATTGATCAGCGCTTTTGCGCAAAAAGTCCATATTTATCTCCCCGCCCTATTAGCATAAGGTTCTTATATGCCTATAAGTGTAATACATAACCATCTTAGCTGGCAATATCTATCTTGCTGTAGCTGTTGTAATCTGGGGATAACTTAGCTTCTTGGGGTCTTCTTGAGAGAAAAACATTTGACAAGCCGAAAACTATCGAGTTATTTTAGGGGTACCATTACTATGTAAGAAGTAAGAGAGGGAGAAACAGCAATGGCATACAGTCATACTAATTCCAAGGGTGTAAAGTATTACTTGAATTCAAAGGAAGTCACACTCCGTGGTGGCAAGCAACAAACTATTTACTACTTCAGCAAGGACGAGCGCAAAGAAGCTGTCGCTGAAATACCAAAGGGTTTTGTCGTTAACGAAAACCCACGCAACGGTTTCCTTACCGTAAAGCGCGGCTAGTATAGTTTAAGAAGCTCCAAAAGAGTAATCTCGAAGTCAACAAAAGTCTCGGTGAAATATCCGAGACTTTGTTTATAATAGAGGTTAATACAACTAGAAAAGAGGTAATGTGAAGAGTATGTCGAAGGATATTGTGGTTGTGACTAAGCTGAAAAAAGTTTACGAGGATAAGCCTGCTGTAGACGGTATCAGCTTCTCTGTTAAGGAGGGTGAAATATTTGGCATATTGGGTCCTAATGGAGCGGGCAAAACAACTACTCTTGAGATGCTCGAAACTATTAGACCAATAGATGACGGGATAGCGACTCTAGCGGGTGTAGATGTGGCTAAAAACCCTGAAAAAGTGAAGGGATTGATTGGTGTTCAGCCTCAGACTCCATCGTTCGAAGAAAAGACTAAACTGGTAGAGCTAATCCAATTCTTCTCTGCGGCTTATGGCGAAAAGGTAGATGCCATGAAGTTCCTTAGAGATGTTCAGCTAGAGGAGAAAGCCAATAGTTATGTCGAGAATCTTTCTGGCGGCCAGAGGCAACGCTTTTCAATTGCGGCGGCATTAGTTCATGGGCCAAAGGTATTCTTTTTGGATGAGCCAACAACCGGCCTAGATCCACAGGCAAGACGCAATCTTTGGGAGCTGATTCAGGAAGTGCGTAGTAGGGGTGTTACTGTAATTCTAACAACACACTATATGGACGAGGCCCAACTGCTATGTGATAGGGTAGCGGTCATGGACAATGGCAAGATAATTGCCATGGATACTCCAAACAATCTTATAAAGGGCCTACTCAAGCGTGGGTTCAAGAAGCAGCAGCATGTTGAGCAAGCTAATCTTGAAGATGTATTTATTGACTTAACAGGGAAGGCTTTGAGGGACTAGTCATGGGTAAGATATCAAAGGCTTGGCTACCAGTATTTACATTCGTAAAAATCGATGTCAAAAGGCTATTTAGGGATAAAATGGCCATCTTCTTTACATTTATCTTTCCGCTGCTGTTTCTGTTTGTATTTGGTGGCATTTTTGGGCGTAGTACTAACAGCGTGAGCTTCAACGTTGCGGTACTCAATCAGTCCAACAGCCAGTTTGCTACCAAATTTGTCGAACAGGGCAAGAAGGACAAACTATTCAAAATCAACGACAGTATCAAGACACTCGATGATGCTCAAGAGAAAATGAGTCGTGGCGAACTAGATGCAGCGATTATACTTCCCAAGAACTTTGGTGAGGTAGGAGCCAAAGGCTATCCAACTGGTCAGGCCGAGGTGGTCTATAACAAGAACAGCGAACAGGCTGGTACGGCATTAAGCTCGATAATCAACGGCATATTTGAGGGTATCAACAAGCAATTTGTGCCTAGCGACAAGCCGTTCACGGTCAGCACCAAATCAACCGCCAAAGAGGGCATGACCCAGTTTGATTACGTCTTCGCGGGGCTATTAGGCTTCTCCCTGATGAGTTTAGGCATCTTCGGGCCGACAAATATATTCCCTAAGCTCAAGGAGAAGGGCGTCTTACGCCGCTACCACACTACTACGCTTAAGGTGTGGCAGTATTTTGTCGGCAATGTGCTATCCAATGTAATAGTTGGTATTTTGTCGATTGCTTCAATGTTTGCAGTCGGGCTAGGTGTATTCCACCTTAACATGAGGGGTAACTACTTAGACTTGCTGCTCCTGGTAGTTTTGGGTGCCTCAACGATGTTCGGCATAGGTCTAGCCGTGGGTGGCTGGGCCAAAAACGAACGCCAAGCCGCACCGCTCGCCCAGATTGTGACTTTCCCGATGATGTTCCTAAGCGGCTCCTTCTTCCCTCGATTTTTGATGCCAGAATGGCTCCAGAGTGTATCGGGTTATTTGCCTCTAACGCCAATTATTGATTCTGCTAGGCTGATCATCACAGAGGGACGGGGCGCACTAGACTTGCTACCGCAATTTGGGCTTATAGCTGCTTGGTGTGCTGTAATCTATGTGATTGCTTTCCGTGTCTTCCGCTGGGAGTAGTCTTACGAAAGGCTGTGGATAACCATTTCTAACATGTGTTGATAATGGGAGATAGCCCTAAATATGTACAATAAAGCGTAAACGTGTTATAATATATTTAGTTATGGCACGCCGACGTATACCAGTTAGCCCGAATCAAATGCCTTTGTTTGGTGAACCCGCCGCGCCTGAGTCTAGGGACAGGGTTGTTCCAGATCGCAAACAGATGGCGCCGTTGATTGGTTCGCTAATGCCAGTATCTCAGGACATAGAGTCATTGGTTACGGAGCTACCAGACCAGAACGATAGAAATTCTCAAGAAGAAATGATAATGAGTCGTGCTATGGCTCTGGCCCAGTTAGGCAAAGAGAGCCAGCTAGCATCGTTGGTTACCAATGAGCTACCGCAGAGAAACATGTGGCACCAGCATGGCAACAAGACTCCACGAATGATTGAGGCGGCCGAAAAGAAGCGAGCTCTCAGAGTGAAGACTGCCCGAGCGTTGTTTATAAGAAGTACGGGTAAAGCTACGCTCAAAGAGGGCGTTACTCTCTTTGATGTCAGGGGTGAGCAAGATTTAGATTTTGGTGTTATGCCCGAAGATAAAAAGAAGTTCTTAGTCGAAAAAGTTGACGAGATAGTTCAGCAACTCAGAGGTACCCAGGGTGCTCAGGCGCGCAAGGACCTTCAGAAACAACTGAAGAAACTCGCCAAAGACAACGACATTGTTCTACCTAAGGTAAAATAGTTAGATGAGTTTTTTCGAGCAGTTACCGCGCCCGTTTTTTGTTCTGGCGCCAATGGATGATGTCACTGACACTGTATTTCGCAGGATTGTGGCTGACTGTGCTGCGCCCGATTTATATTTCACGGAGTTTGTGAATGTTGATGGTCTCCAGAGCCCAGGCCGCCCAAAGTTAGTGAAGCGAATCCAGTTCGCTGAGTCTGAGCACCCACTTATTGCACAAGTGTGGGGCAAACATGCCGACAATTTCCGCGAGACAGCTGCTGAGCTAGTTGAGATGGGTTTTGATGGTATTGACTTGAATATGGGCTGTCCAGAGAAGGCAGTTGTCAAGAACGGCTGCTGTAGCGCTCTAATTCAGCCCGACAATAGGAAACACGCCCTTGAGCTAATAAATGCCGTCAAGGAGGGCGTTGCTGGACGCGTGCCCATAAGCGTCAAGACACGCATTGGTTTTAATGAAATTGATTTGTCCTGGATTGAGCTGTTGTTGCAACAGGATTTGGATATGCTTACAGTGCATGGCCGTACTCGCAAAGAAATGAGCGAGGTTCCTACTCATTGGGATGCTATAGGCGAGGTCGTGAAAATGCGCGACAGGATATCTCCACGGACTCTGATAGTTGGCAACGGTGATGTTATCTCTAGATCTCAGGGCGAGCAACTTGCAAAAGACTACGGTGTTGATGGTATTATGATTGGCCGAGGCGTGTTCCGTGATCCTTATGTTTTCGCCGTAAGGAGTCCTTGGACGCAGATGTCTAAGCCCGAGAGAATTGAACTGTACGCTAAACATGTTCAGATGTTCGCTGATACATGGACTAGAGCTGATAGGCATATAGCGGTGCTTAATAAATTCTGCAAAGTGTATATCAATGGCTTCGATGGCGCCAAGGAGCTACGTGAGAAGCTTATGCATGCAGGCAGTTCCCAAGAATTGTTGAGTATATTGGACGAGAACAAAAAAGCCGCCGCACACGACGACAGCCTGAATATCTTGTAGTGATGAGTTTTTACGCTCACGCTAGAGCCCAATCTAGCGCTAGGTGTGAGAAATAAGTTTTTTGGAGTGTTGGGTTGGGGTGGCTCGCCAAAGATGCCCCATCTCGTGTGTTCTTAGATTTAATGGGGAATATTGAACTATATCACACCGTGATATAATAATGTGTATGAGTGAGACCATGCTCTACATACTTTTTGCACTCCGCCATGAACGGTACGGCTATACAATTATGCAATATGTACGCGAACTCACTGCTGGTCGTGTCGTTATTGGAGCTGGCACGATGTACGGAACTTTGGTAAAGCTGGAAAAATCTGGCCTCGTACGACCAACTAAAGAGCAAGACCGTCAAAAATATTTTGTTATTACTGACAAAGGATTGGATGCTTTGCGACTAGAAACACTTCGTTTGCAAAAACAATATAACAATCTAAAGGAGGTATTATGAGTAAGGTAAAATATGTTTGGCTGGCACCGTACAGGCACCCAAAAGCAAAAGACTTTGAAGTGTGGCTTGAGCAGCAAGCACGTGATGGTTGGGTGCCAGAGCGGGTAGGGCAGTTCTCAACAATTATTATGAGGTTTGCACACAGCAAGCCACGATTCTACCGCTACTACCTCGATTTGCAGATGAAGCGCAGCAAGGATTACCGAGCAGCCCACGAAGCATTTGGCTGGGAATATGTCGGGCAGATGGCCAGCTCACATTTGTGGCGCAAAGCATACAAAAAAGACGAGCCGCGTCCTGAGGCTTTGACCGATAATATCTCGACAAACGACCGTAATCATCGCATTAGTTTGGCCATCACTATAGCGTCAGCTTTATTTTTTATAACGGCCATCATTGTGTTTGTGGGCGCATATGTTGAACATGCCAACTCATCAAATCTCATCGAGCAACTGGCACTTGGCAGTGTTGTAGCTTTATGTGGGGTGGGGTGCATGGTACTCGCAAGGAGGGTACGCTAGAAGAGTCTGCAAATGATGGTATTATTGTTTGCCATAGGCGGACTTACAATTTCAATATTATGTTGGGTATATTATCGGGATTAGGCGAAGAATATGGCTGCCATAGCTTGCTGTTTGCAGAGTTGAAATCAAAAAATCGCCCAAAAGGGCGAAGATTTGGCTATTTATTCTGATTTGGTGGGGATGGCTGGACTTGAACCAGCGACCAAGCGGTTATGAGCCGCCTGCTCTGACCACTGAGCTACATCCCCATGGTAACAGGGGAAAGTATAGCAAACTATTGCTTCGGAGTATATAATTTATGGTGTAAAATTATCGTTTACTTGCTCATATGGAAACAAAAACTCCCAGATTTTACGACCGAATATACAACTACATTGCAGATTTACGAGACCTGCGAACTCTTGGGCTGTTCTTTTTCTTGGTAGTCGTTCTGCTAATCAGCTGGAGCGGCGTTAAGGTTATCGAGACGAATTATGGCTTACAGAAACAGATAGCTAGGCTAGAGCAGGAAACCGCTAATCAGAAGCTGACCAACGAGAACATCAAGCTTGAGAATAAGTATTTCGAGAGCAGTGAGTACCTTGAATTATCTGCCCGAAAGCACTTAGGGCTTGCAGCACCTGGTGAAACGGTTATAAATGTGCCAAAGGCGGTAGCCTTATCCTATACATCCGACCTCGGTGATACTCAGGCTGAGGCGGTCGCCAAAACTAATGCCAAGAAGTCTGGCTGGCAGCGCAACTTCGAGGCCTGGATGGACTTCTTGCTCCACCGCCGACAGGGGTGATAGATTGACAAAAACACTAAAAGTGGTATTATATAGTTATGGGTATCCTAAGTTTTGTTGAACAGTCCCAAGGCAGACACTTCAGGCACACTACAAAGGTCAGTGCGCGTGACTTGATTAGCATGAAGCGTGAGGCCTATCGTGAGACTCAACTTGAGTTGGCACGTAGACGAGTTGCCGAGCGCATAGAACTAGAGACCTTCCATATCCCTAAACTAGTTGAGCCAACTGCCGATTGGCATGTTCCTGAATCCAGGCCAGATGTCCCTGATATTCCGGAGGCCGTTTACCATATACCCGAAACGTCTGTAATGGTAGCTGCCGAGCAAGCCCCAACAGCTAGTAATCGTCCCGAGAGAGCTAGCGGCGGCGTAAGAGAGCACGTTCGTGCATGCAGCGGAATTATTGCGGTATGGGCCAGTGGCGTGCGCCTAAGCCCAGTACCTGTTCGTGTTCGATAAAACTGAATCGAACATGTTTGGTATATTGATGCCCAAAAATTGACATTCTAAGGTGTAATAAAGTATAATCCTCTGTAACGTTCAGTTACAAAACGTATGCCGCGGGATGGAGCAGCGGCAGCTCGCATGGCTCATAACCATGAGGTCCCAGGTTCGAGTCCTGGTCCCGCTACCAAGAAAAGGCACTCACCAACTGGTGGGTGTTTTTTCTTTTGTCCTTAGCTCTCTGTTATCATAGATACATGAAATCCGTAGGAGTTATTGGTGGGGTTGGGCCTGAGACGACGGCCGAGTTCTATATCGCAGTTATTTTTGAGTGCCAGAAGCGTAATACGCAGCAACGACCATCTATCGTTGTGGCTAGTGTTCCGCTGCCATTCGAGATTGAGCGTGACCTGATTGCCACGAATACTGGGATTGAGCGCTACAAGCCATTCCTGATTGCTGAAGCTCAGAGTCTAGAGAAGAGTGGTGTGGACTTCTTGGTAATGCCATGTAACTCGCTGCATGTGTTTATTGAGGATATTCGAGCGGCAGTTTCCGTTCCTGTCCTGAGCATAGTTGAAGTTACTCGTAAACATTTACAGTCGAAGGGATATAAGAGGGTTGGGCTGATATCAACATCGGCCACAGTCAAGAATAGTATTTATGAACGTGAGCTTACGCAGCACGATATTGAATTTGTGGTGCCTAATGATTTGCAAAAAGCGCAGATGGACAAGATCATTCAGCGGCTGGTCGACGGTCAGCATCTGAACAATGACAGAGAGACTATATTAGGCGTAGTTGAGGAGCTTTCCAGCCAAAATGTGGACTGTGTGGCGCTGGCTTGTACTGATTTGCAGCTGCTTTTACCAGCCAGCGACAGGGTAGAGATATTTGATACCATGAAGCTGCTAGCTATAGCCACGGCGGACGAAATTCTTGGCTAAAATCGCTGTGTTGTAGTGTTTTTGACATAGATGATAAAAAGTTGTTGCAATGCGCTCATGTTTTGCTCTAAACTGAGGTCAGTGGTTAGGCAAGCCGATTGACAAATTGCGCAAAAAAGTGTAAAATAGTCGGTGTTGTGATCACAAACAAACATTCACAAAAATAAAAAAGAAGAGAGGTCAGCGCATGTCTACTAAGACATCCAGCGGTCTTGCCTATGAATTTGTTGCCTCTAGCGACAAAAAAATAGCGGCCATCGACCGCCTCCTTGGTCTTGTCTAGTTTTTAACTAACCAAGATTTCAAAACACTCGAGTCGAATCGGGTGTTTTGTTTTAT
>CAZDAD010000017.1:0-13967 GCA_964503715.1 uncultured Candidatus Saccharibacteria bacterium
CACCGATACCGTGACGACCACCGTCACCACCACCGTGTGGGTGATCGACAGCGTTCATAACAACACCACGCACAGATGGGCGAACGCCCTTGTGACGGTTACGACCAGCCTTACCAATCTTGATATTCTGGTGCTGCTCGTTGCCGATAACACCTAGGCTAGCAGTACATTCAACACTTACCAATCGAACTTCGCCTGATGGCAGCTTGACCTGAGCATAATCACCTTCTTTGGCCATTAGCTGAGCACCATTACCAGCGGAACGAACCATCTGAGCACCCTTGCCTGGTTGCATTTCAATCGCATGGATTGTGCTACCGACTGGAATACTCTTGAGTGGCATACGGTTACCGTTCTCGACAGGGGCTTCTTCGCCACTGCTGATAGTTTGGCCGACCTGCATATCCTTGGCAGCAAGAATGTAATGATAAACACCCTTGTTGTCTTTGATACGAGCAATGCGAGCCGAACGGTTTGGATCGTACTCGATGTGTTCGATAGTTGCAGTTAGTCCAGCCTCAAGGTTGAAGTTGACTAAGCGGTAAAAACGGCGAGCACCACCACCCTTATGGCGAGTAGTGATACGGCCTTGGTTGTTGCGACCGCTCTGGACACGCTTAGCAACCAACAGTGAGCGCAATGGCTTCTTGGTAGTAATGTCGCTATTGTCCTGAGAGGTCATACCACGACGAGCAGGTGAAGTAGGCTTATATTGTTTAAGGGCCATGGTTACTTCTCCTCTTTCTTAGCCTACTTGGCAGGCTTTTCTTCTTTGGCGGCGTTGGCTTCGGCTTCTACTTCGGCGAAGAATGGCAGAGACTGGCCATCCTTAAGAGTTACATATGCCTTTTTGACATCCGAGCGCTGACCCATAGTTGGGCGGCCACCCTTGCGGACTGTTCGCTTAGTCTTGCCTTTGGCTAGAACTACACGAACGCTTTTTACCTTTACATCAAACTGAGCCTCAACCGCAGCAGCAACTGTTAGTTTAGTTGCATCGGTAGGGACATCAATTACATAGGTGTTCTTGGCTACGCTAGTTGCGTAAGCCTTTTCGCTCATACGAGGCTTGAGAGTCATAGTCTTACTCATTACTTCTTACCTCCGAGCCAGGTTGAAATTACATCCAAAGCTTTGTTAGTTACAACAATGGTGTCAGCATTCAAAACATCATAAACGTTTAGGTAAACAGCTTGAACCTGTCGTACACCCTGCAAGTTAGATACAGCACGGTCGAGCTTGTCGTCTTTGTGCTCTACTACTACAAGTACGGTGCCTGTTGCTTCGATCTTCTTGAGAAGCTTAGCAGCCTCAGTAGTCTTGCCGTCTTTGACCGCAAAATCTTCGACAACCTTAATGCGGTTATCGGCAGCTGATAGGCTCAAAGCTTGGCGAATAGCCAAACGCTTGGCGCTCAAATTAACTTTTTTGGTGTAGTTTTCTTCACCGGTTGGTCCAAAAACGATACCACCGCCACGCCAGATTGGGTTACGTGTGGAACCGAAGCGGGCACGACCTGTACCCTTTTGGCGCCATGGCTTCTTACCACCACCACGAACAAGACCGCGAGTTTTGGTCACTGCCAAGTTATCGCGGCCGTTCGCAAGGTATGCAGTATATGCAAGCTTGAGAAGCTCGTGATTTTCGGGCATGACTGCAAAAACAGTCTTATCCAAGGTAGCTGCGGTAGTAGCTTTGGCACCAGTCTTGGTGTAGGTTGATACGCCGGCCATATTACTTTGCCTCCTTGATAATGACGATTGAAGACTTAGGTCCTGGGACCGCGCCCGTTACGCCAATGATGTTATGCTCAAGGTCAACAAGTGCAACTTTTAGGTTCTTGACAGTAACCTGCTCAGCGCCCATCTGACCAGCCATCTTCTTACCCTTGAAAATCTTCTGTGGGTACATAGAGCCGATAGAACCGACTCGGCGATAGCTGCGACCACCGTGCGTCTTGCGACCGCGATGGAAGTTGTGACGCTTGATAGTACCAGCCCAACCCTTACCCTTGCTCGTACCAGTTACGTCAACTTCATCACCAATAGAAAAGACCTCTGCGTTGAGTTTTTCTCCAACCTTGAGGTCTTCTGTGATTTCGTCGACGCGAACTTCGCGGACAATCTTTGGGGTCGTGCCAGCAGCCTTAAAGTGGCCTGCTTGTGCCTTGGCAATATTCTTGCCGTCCTCAAAACCAAGCTGTACTGAAGTATAGCCATCAGTTTCAGCGGTTTTGATCTGCGTGATTACGCAGGGACTAGCGGAAAGCAAGGTAACAGCTTGAGTCACGCCATCTTCAGCGATGGTGCTCGTCATGCCAACCTTTCTTGTGATTAATGCTTTCATAGTGTCTCCGTTTGGGCTCCTTGGTCTGCCCATACCATTTATCCTGTGACCGAGATTTTTATACGTGAGATATAAAAACGCTCGGCTCCAAGCGGTTTCACCTCTGTTTTTCAGATTGACCTACTCAAATACCAAGTACAGGATTTTTCTATACTGATACATCTTACATGAATTCTTTACCCCTGTCAAGATGTTGTATATTCTACGTAGACAGTTGCTCTACGCAAACATTGGATGAGCCGATTGCAGGCCCGCATAATGCTTCTGCAATAAGTCTTTGTAGCGGCTTGAGACTTTTGCGGTAAATTCTTCGTCAGTTGGTTCGACTTTAGTCTTGTCACACCACCGTTCAATTTCAACTTCGGCGGCCAACAGAGCCATGCCTTCAATGCTCGTAAGCTGTTCCAGAGGATCGATATGTATATTATCGGTGTTATGTTCATAGGAATGATGGAATACCTCTTGTAGGTTCGGCCTTAGCCCCATGAGTTCGGACCACATAAGAGGCCCACCATTATGTTTGATGGCCATAACCTTAGGTCGATATTCAAAATGGTGCTCAGGATTTGGATTGACTAACCACTCATATTTGTTTTTAGGGCCTAAATCTTTAACCTTATCGTCTCTGTCAATCGATATAACATTGGCCGCGGGACGACGAAACATATGGCCGTCAGACCATGAGGCGTCAAGAGACCTGTCCATCTTCTCAACAGTAGTCCTATTCAAGACGACAGGATTACTACCGTGTTTTTCGGCACATACTAGTCGTTTGTGGCCCTTTTCTTCCATAATTTCTAGCACAGACTCAGTAAACGGCTTATCTGTTCCAACCCTATGTACTACGTACTTGCCTGGATTTTCATGGATATGCTCCTTGAGCTCGTCGTGGAGTTCGACGCCCTCCTGCACAATAATTGCCACAGGCTCCTCATATCGGTTAGCTTCCGTAGACACGTCTCTTTTGTAGCCCAGTTTTTCAGCAAACATATACTTTGTTTGTTTATAAGTTTATAAATAATCCGTACGGCGCAAAAAATCCAAATAGCATAGCCACAAGCATAATCGCATACTCTATTTTTCGGTCAATCTGAAAGTGCTCATGAGTTGTAAGTAAAAGCCCGACCAGAAGTCCAATCGGTAAGGGGATACTGATGTTCTCGCCTTTGGTAATCTTGAGCCAAACTGAACCTAGCAACAGATAGAGCACCAACTTCAAAAGGTAAACACCATCAAAGGTGTCATCGGAGACCTTATTGCCCTTAAATGTTTTCTGTTGTTTGGTTTTAGCCATTAGCATTATTTTAACCCCTGAGTATCTAAAAAAGCAAAAAGTTATCTTGACGATACAGCCCCAGGGTGTAAACTAACAGGTAATTATGCGTGCGTTTATGTGCAACATGGTCAAGATGATTATTGGCTTCTCACACCGAGGCTGTGTTGCTAATTATTGCGCCCACTCCTAAACCAAAACTTGCAGCACAGCCGATAACCTCCTAGGAGAAGGGACGTGCAATAAATACAATCATAGAAAGCTGCAATTATGACAACTCAAGTACAAACAAGACCAACGTTCGGGCCTTATTCCCCCATTAGACAAGCTGAAACACTATACTTCGTATCGGGTCAGGTCGGTATAAACCCTGACACCGGCAATGCTCCCGCCGATGTCGCCGAGCAAACCAAATTTGCCCTAGAAAATATGAGTCGGATTCTATCCACTAATGGCCTATCACTGGCCAACGTCGTCAAGACGATTATCTTTGTAACTAATATGAAAAACTTCGAAGTCGTCAATGAGGTTTATTCGACCTATTTTGATGAACCTCGCCCCGCTCGCAGCACCGTCGGCGTAGCCGAGCTGCCTAGAGTAGGTGGCGATAACCCCGTCTTGGTCGAAATAGAAGCTATAGCCTATAAGGATACGGCTAGTTCAGATGAATAATGCCACCCGAGATACGCTATTAGCTAAAGTTTACGATATAGCCGAACGAACGCCACTCCAAAAAGCCGAAAAGCTCAGCAACCATTTCGGTGGTAACGTATATTTGAAGCGTGAAGATTTGCAGCCAATTCACTCTTTCAAGCTACGTGGCGCATACAACAAGATGTGCCAACTAACAGATAGGGAGCGCAAAGCGGGCGTTATCGCCGCCAGCGCAGGTAATCATGCTCAGGGAGTCGCCCTGGCAGCTAAAAAACTAGGTATATCAGCCCTAATAGTCATGCCCCTAACAACGCCACCGATTAAGGTCGAAGCTGTTAAGTCTCTAGGAGCTGAAGTCGAACTGTCAGGCAACAACTACAGTGAGGCGGCCGAATACTGTAAACGAAGAGTCGTAGATACGGGCCGAACTTTCATACACCCCTTCGATGACCCCCTGGTAATTGCAGGCCAAGGTACTGTCGGGAGAGAAATAGTCGAGCAACTTGAGGGCATAAGCCACATATTTGTTCCAGTTGGTGGCGGCGGACTGATTGCGGGTATAGCCCAGTACGTCAAGGAGCTAAAGCCCCACGTTAAAATTATCGCCGTAGAACCAGAAGACAGTAACGTTATGCAAGAAAGCTTACGTGTTGGTCGCCGAATAACCTTAAGCAGTGTAGGCATATTTGCTGATGGGGTAGCCGTCAAACAATTAGGGGAAAACACCTTCAAAATTGCTCAGCAGTACGTGGATGATTGCGTAACAGTATCAACTGACCAAATCTGTGCGGGAATTAAATCGATTTTCGAGGAAACTCGTAGTATAGTCGAACCCGCCGGTGCGCTTGGCGCCGCTGGTATCGTGAAGTACTTCACTACCCACCACCTCAGGGCGGGAGATAATGCTGTAGCCATCTGCTCTGGCGCCAATATGACGTTTGAACGCCTACAGTTTATAGCCGAGCGGACATTACTTGGAAGTCACCAAGAAGCATTATTTGCAGTAGCCATGCCCGAGAGGGCAGGATCTCTAGAATATTTTTGTAACACAGTAGTGACGGGCAACAACATAACTCAATTTGGCTATCGACTGCGTAGCAGACAACAAGCTCACATATTCGTCGGTATCGGCGTCAGAGGTGAAGATGACAAGATGTCTTTTGCAGCCAAGCTCAAGCATCATGGCTATGAGTACAAGGATCTATCGAATGAAGATATCGCAAAAGTACATACCAGATACATGGTTGGTGGCGAGTCCCCTAACGCTCAAGACGAACATCTATACGAGATTACCTTCCCTGAGCGCACAGGTGCCCTGCAGGACTTTCTGGCTGCTGTCAGTGGCACGTGGAATATCAGCTTGTTCCATTACCGCGGTCAAGGCGGTGACGAAGCCTCAGTCCTAATCGGCTTTGAAGCCAAAAATAAATCAGAGCTCGAAAGAGCTCTGACTCGTACGGGCTATTCATTTGAGAATGTGGACAATGCCACTAGCCTCAAGCTTTTCGCCTAAAAATTACATTTTGATTTCAACGTCACAACCAGCTGGCAACGATAGATTCATTAGGCTATCGATTGTCTTTGGCGTTGGGTCAGTTACGTCGATTAGGCGCTTGTGGACACGCATCTCAAATTGCTCACGGCCTTTCTTGTAGACATGTGGGCTCTTAACTACAGTGTAGCTACTGCGGTCAGTTGGTAGTGGAATTGGGCCAGCAATTGTAGCGCCATTTCGCAAAGCAGTATCAACAATCTGCTTGGCGGCCTGGTCAATTACTTTGTGGTCATAAGCCTTTAGACGGATGCGAATGCGCTGCTTGGCATCTGGCTTGGCTGCGGGTGTCGTGCTCATAAATAACTCCTATACTTGCACTCTAACGTGTACATCGTTAGCCATTAATTGTACTAGGGGTCATTTTACAATAAATCTCACAATATTAAAAGAGGCGACCTAGTAGGGCACCTCTTTTTCTAGCTATTTTAGTTCGATTACTTATCGATCTTGGTAACAACACCAGCACCAACAGTGCGACCGCCTTCGCGAATAGCGAAAGTTTGGCCCTGGTCCATAGCGATTGGTGAAAGCAACTTAACCTTGAAGGTTACGTTGTCACCAGGCATGACCATTTCCTTGTCAGCTGGAAGTTCGACCTCACCAGTAACATCGGTGGTGTGGAAGTAAAACTGTGGCTTGTAGCCCTTAAAGAATGGTGTGTGGCGACCGCCCTCTTCCTTGGTAAGGATGTAAACTTCACCATCGAATTCGGTGTGTGGAGTGATTGAGCCTGGCTTAGCCAAAACCTGACCACGCTCGATGTCGTCACGCTCAATACCGCGTAATAGGACACCAGCGTTGTCGCCAGCCTGACCTTGATCTAGGCTCTTTTTGAAAGCTTCGATACCAGTTACAACTGACTTGGTGGTTGGCTTAAGACCGACAATTTCGACTTCGTCGTTAATCTTTACGACACCTTGCTCAATCTTACCGGTGGCAACAGTACCACGACCCTTGATTGAGAAAACGTCTTCGATAGGCATTAGGAATGGCTTGTCGAGGTCACGTACTGGGAAGTAATCATCCATAGCCTTGACGAGTTCCATAACAGCATCTTCGTTAGCTGCATCGCCTTCGAGAGCCTTAGCAGCTGAACCGCGTACGATTGGACAATCCTTGTCAAAACCGTTCTTCTCTAGAAGCTCGCGGATTTCTTCTTCGACTAGGTCAACTAGTTCAGCGTCAGCCAAGTCCATCTTGTTTAGGAAAACAAGAATTTTTGGCACACCAACCTGCTTGGCAAGTAGGACGTGCTCACGTGTCTGAGGCATAGGGCCGTCAGCGGCAGATACAACGAGAATAGCACCGTCAACCTGAGCAGCACCAGTAATCATGTTCTTTACGTAGTCGGCGTGACCTGGCATGTCAACGTGAGCGTAGTGACGCTTCTCTGACTCATATTCCTGGTGTGAGGTAGCGATAGTAATACCGCGCTGGCGCTCTTCTGGAGCGTTATCGATCTGATCATAAGCAACAGGCTTGTTTACAGCGCTTGGAAGCTTCTTTGCAAGTACAGCTGTAATAGCTGCGGTGAGAGTAGTCTTACCGTGGTCAACGTGGCCCATTGTACCTACGTTAACGTGGGTCTTACTACGGTCAAATACATCTGCCATATATTTAGTGACTCCTATTTTGTTAGTAATAACTGTGCAAGTAAATAACACTCACACGAGCAACCCTGTTATTGTACCTGAAAGTACCCTACTCTGTAAAGAGGTTCACCGATAAGGGTAAAGTATTATGAATCCAGCTTTGGCCAACCCAAGGTTGGGACTATTTTCACCGCCTGCCTCAGTGCATCGGTCGGGAGATCAATAGGTGTAATACCCCTATATGGGCCCTCTGGTATATTGGTCCAGCCAAGTCCAGGGGCTTGGTAATGAATCAACTCGCCCATCTCGTTCATGGCATAGGCGTCAACTGGTGGTTCTGGGCCAAAGACTATTCCCTGACTAGCCACCGAAGCACCAATAAACCAAGCATCAAGATATGGGACTGTTGAGCGTTCAGGCTTGGTCAAGATGTGCATGTCATCGCCATTATCACGTAGACGAGGCAGTGCATCACTTAGCTGCTGGCGAAGCTCAACTAATAGTCCCTTGCGGTATGACTGTAATGTACCTTTTTCTGAAGCAGCGTCAATTGCAGCGACTCTTTTGGCCGCACTGTCTACATAGATCTCTTCGGGGGTGTGAGGACGAGCAATTTTGTTCAAATCCAATGAATCCAAGACTGCCTGTTCGCGACTCTTCTCATCACTTCTCATGCATATACAATAACATAAAACAAAGACTACCGCAATTTTGGTGCGGTAGTCTGAGCCGATTACGAGATACGGAGCAATCTACTTGCTATTCTTGGCAATGATAGCGGTTGCTACATTGTTCGGAACATCAGCATAATGGTCTAGCTCCATACTTGAGCTAGCACGACCCTGGGTCATTGAACGTAGGTTAGTTGTATAACCAAACATTTCGCCAAGTGGTACGAAGGAAGTAATCTCCTTAACGCCACTTGATAGGTCTTCCATCTTATCGATGCGACCGCGCTTACTGTTGAGGTCGCCAATTACGTCACCCATGAACTCCTCGGGAGTAACAACCACAACCTTCATAACTGGTTCCATTAGGACTGGGCTAGCCTTGCGCACGCCCTCTTGAAGAGCCATTGAACCAGCAATACTGAAAGCCATTTCGTTGGAGTCAACTTCGTGGTAACTACCATCGTAGAGTTCAGCCTTGATGTCAACGACTGGATAGCCAGCTAATACACCGTTACCCATAGCTTCCTCAATACCCTTGCGGACCGCAGGTATGTATTCAGATGGAACGACACCACCCTTAATGGAGTTGATAAACTCGAAGCCTGCACCAGATTCATTCTGGCTAAGACGAAGCCATACGTGGCCGTATTGACCGCGACCGCCAGACTGGCGAACAAATTTACCTTCAATCTCGACAGCATCCTTACGGATAGTTTCACGGTAAGCAACCTGTGGCTGACCAATGTTAGCCTCAACGTTGAATTCACGCTTCATGCGATCGACCAAAATCTCTAGGTGCAACTCACCCATGCCTGAGATAATCGTCTGACCAGTCTCGTCATCAACCTTGACACGGAAAGTTGGATCTTCCTCAGCGAGGCGCTGCAAAGCTAGGCTCATCTTTTCCTGGTCACTCTTGGTCTTTGGCTCGATGGCGATAGACACTGGTGGCTCTGGGAATGTAATATTCTCGAGAACAATTGGGTTAGCCTGGTCACAGAGTGTGTTACCTGTGGTTGTGCCCTTTAGCCCAACGATGGCGGCAATGTCGCCCGCACAGACTTCGTCAACATCTTCACGCTTATCAGCTTGCATGCGAACTAAGCGACCAATACGCTCTTTTTCGCCAGTTGAGCTGTTGAATACATAAGAACCAGAGGTGGCCTTGCCCGAGTAGACACGGAAATAAGCAAGCTTACCTACGAATGGGTCAGTTGTGATCTTGAAAGCCAAAGCAGAGAATGGTTCGCTTTCGGTATGGTGGCGCTCAACTTCGTCACCTGTCTTGGGGTGTGTGCCCCAGATATTAGAGCGATCGGTTGGAGCAGGCAGATAGTCAACGACCATATCAAGGACTTTTTCGACAATAACACCACGGCCATCACCGCCCATAACAGCGTAGAACTTGCCACTCAGTACGGCGGCACGAATTGCCTGCTTGATGTCTTCTTCGGTTAGACCCTCTTCGCCAACTTCAAAGTACTTCTCTAGTAGAGCTTCGTCTTCGGCAACGGCGTTTTCTATAAGTAGTGAACGATAGCGCTTGACCTCGTCCATCATATCGGCAGGAACTTCACCTTCGATTAGTTCGTGATCAGTAAACTCTTTGTAGGTGTAAGCCTTCATCGAGACTAAGTCAACGACACCGTTGATGCTCTGCTCAAAACCAATTGGCAAGCTTACAGGAAAAGCACGCTTGCTGAGGCGGTTATGGATGGATTCCAAGGACTTATAGAAGTCACCACCTGTTTGGTTAATCTTGTTAATAAAACAGATACGTGGCACGCCGTACTTGTCAGCCTGGCGCCAAACAGTCTCAGACTGAGACTCAACACCCATCTTGCCGTCAAACACAACCACAGCACCATCAAGTACACGCAATGAACGCTCAACTTCAGCCGTAAAGTCAATGTGACCCGGGGTATCAATAATGTTGATCTGCTTATTCTTCCAGTAGCACGTGACAGCAGCCGACACGATGGTAATACCACGCTCGCGCTCCTGAGCCATCCAGTCAGTAGTGGTTTCGCCCTCATGGACAGCACCAATCTTATGCTTGAGGCCCGTTCGGTACAAAATACCCTCAGTAGTAGTGGTCTTACCAGCATCAATGTGCGCAATAATACCAATGTTACGAAGGTCTTCGATTGAATACTTCTTCCCTGCCATAAAAAATGAGATTTCCTTCTATTGTTAGTTATTAGCCACGAGCAAAGTGAGCGAAGGCGCGGTTAGCTTCGGCCATCTTGTGAGTATCCTCACGCTTTTTGACGGCTGCGCCTTGCTGATTGTAGGCGTCAACAAGTTCTAGAGCGATGCGATCAGCCATACTCATACCCTTGCGAGAACGAGCCGCCTGAACAAACCACATAGTTGTAAGGTGGTTCTGGCGCTGGCCTTTGACCTCAAAAGGAATCTGGTAGTTAGCACCACCAACACGGCGAGAACGAGTCTCGACTTGGGGCTTGATGTTGCTCATAGCCTGTTCAAAAACCTCTAGCGGATTCTCCACCTTCAGTTTTTTGGCGGCAGTTTCCATACCCTGGTATACAAGACGCTCAGCAAGCTGCTTCTTGCCATCACGCATTACACGGTTGATAACACGAGTAACCTGTTGGTTGCTGTATAGTCGATCTGGAGCGGCCTCGCGAACGAGAGCCTTGGTAGTTTTACGAGGCATTATTTACTCTCCTTCTTGGCACCGTACTTAGAACGGCCCTGCTTGCGATTAGACACACCCTGAAGGTCAAGTGCACCACGAACTATGTGGTAGCGCACACCAGGAAGATCTGGCACACGACCGCCACGTACTAATACGACAGCGTGTTCCTGTAGGTTGTGACCTTCGCCACCGATGTAAGCCCATACTTCTTGACCGTTGCCAAGACGTACACGAGCAACCTTACGAAGAGCCGAGTTTGGCTTCTTTGGGGTCTTGGTTGTGACCTTAACGCAAACACCACGCTTGAATGGCGCTTGCTTTTCGTAGTTCTTGTTCTTGAGGTTGTTGACAACCTTCAGAAGAGCTGGTGACTTTGACTTTGTAGTCACCTTGGTACGCGGCTTGCGAACCAATTGATTAATTGTTGGCATTTGTTCTCCTAATCTTCCGCCATGAGAGGCGTTACCACTGTTAATGCCGTAGTGATAACGCCTTTATTCTCGGCTCGGACTTTATATTAATAACCTATATTTTAACAGATTTAAGCTGCTTCGACAATCTCTTCGACTTCGTCCTCGAGTGCCCCTTCCTCTTGTCCTGGACGACCAGTACCAACAGGAATCTTGCGACCCAAAATGACGTTTTCCTTGAGGCCATATAGCTTGTCGATACGACCTGATGTAGCAGCGCCGATTAGAACACGAGTCGTGTCCTGGAACGATGCAGCCGACAGGAATGAATCAGTGCTCAAGCTGGCCTTGATCAAGCCTAGCAGTAGCTGGTTGTACTTGACCAAGTCTTTGCCTTCAGCAGCTAGTTTGTCGTTGGCTTCAACAACGGCTAGCTTGCTAACAACATCACCTGTAACGAACTCTGAATCACCAGCATCCTCGATCTGAACACGGCTAAACATCTGACGAACGATAATCTCAAGGTGTTTGTCAGATACGTTCTGACCCTGGCCTGCAAAAATGTGCAAGATTTCGTTCATAACGTAGCGCTGAGTAGATTCAACACCCTGTAGGCGCATCAAATCATGCAGATTGATAGAACCGTTAGTTAGGCGCTGACCCGCAACAACCTTGTCTCCGTCCTGAACCATAATCTGTTTGAAGCCTGGGATTTCGTAACGAACGACACTCTGGCCAGCAGGCGCAATCACGATTGCCTTATCGGTAACTTCGGCCTTGCCTGCCATTGGTGCAACTAGCGGCTGATCACCGCCTTCTTTACTCGCAATGACATCGCCAATAGCCACGTCACTACCACTCTTGATAGTCGCCTTGCGGCCTTCTAGCTCAAGTGTAAGTGTTTCTTTATCGTCTGCAGTTACCTGAAGAACGTAGTGCTCACCCTCTTCCCAGACATTGGCTGTACCAGCAATATCGGTTAGGTAAGCCTGACCCTTTGGAGAACGGGTCTCAAAGAGCTCTTCAATACGGCTAAGACCCTGGGCGGTGTCATCGGCCACCACAGCACCAGAACGGTGCTTGGAGTCTAGTGACAGCTGGGTGCCTGGCTCACCGATAGACTGAGCGGCGATTACACCAATGGGCTGACCCGCAACAACCATTTCACCAGTTGCAGGATCGACACCATAAGACTTCTGAGGCACGCCATGTACAGACGTAGCGCTCAGAACACTCATGATCTTTACACCATCTAGTGAATCGTCAGCGGCAATCTTGGCAGCAGTTGTCTTATCGATTAGCTCGCCACGCTTGACGTAATCTTTGACGTCCTCGGCTGCAAATCGACCAGTTAGGCGTGTGGCATAGTCAACACCGATCTCGGCTGCGTCGCTACGAAGCATTGCAAAGCCTGGATCGAGTTCGTTTGAATCATCACCCTCGATGGTGAATACGTCCTGGGCCACATCGACTAGACGGCGGGTCAAGTAACCAGCGTCGGCAGTCTTTAGGGCGATATCGATAAGCGCCTTACGGGTACCACGGGTACCAGTGAAGTACTCTAGTGGGTTCAAGCCACGAATATAACCCGAGCGAATCGGTAACTCGATAGCCCTACCAGAGGCATCCGAGAAGACACCCAACATACCAACACACATCTTCATCTGAGAGATGTTACCGCGAGCACCGGAGGTGATAGCGATAGCCATGGTTGATTCCTTGCCAGCCATTTGCTGTGCTAGGAGGTCCTGAACCCTTGAGTCAATCTTGGTCCAGTTCTCGACAGTTAGGCGGTAGCGCTCCTCATCGGTAATAAAGCCCTCTTCGTACTGCTCAGAAATTGCAGCACTGCGCTCGTCACCCTCAGTTACGATATCATCCATGCCATCTATGGCATCAAAGTCGCCCATACCCATTGATAGGCCAGAGAATGTAGCATAGCTGAAGCCAAGTCGCTTCAAGGAGTCGGCAACTTCAGCTGTCTTTTGCTGACCATATTTGTTGTAAACCATGGCCATAACCTGGTTGAGCTTCTTCTTGGTCATTGGCTCATCCTGGAACGGGAAATCTTCTGGGAAGACTTCGTTGAACAGAACACGGCCTAGGGTCGTCTCATGACGCTCACCACGGAAAGGTAAGATTACGTTTGACTGCAATGCCACGGCACCATTGTCAAAGGCCATCAAAGCCTCATTTAGGCCAGAGAATACCTTTGGCTTATCAGTATGCTTATCAGCTCGTTCGTAGGTTAAGTAGTAACAGCCGAGTACCATATCCTGGTCAATGTGCAAGATTGGGGTACCGTCAGCTGGCTTAAGCAGGTTACGATTGGCGGCGATAATCTCACGCGCTTCACGCTGAGCCTCGTCTGACAATGGAAGGTGAACAGCCATCTGGTCACCGTCAAAGTCAGCGTTGAAGCCCTTACAAACTAGTGGGTGGAGCTGAATAGCACGACCCTCAATCAAGATTGGCTTGAAGGCCTGTATAGATAGACGGTGCAATGATGGAGCACGGTTGAGTAGGACATACTTGCCGTGGATTACTGTGTCTAGGGCATCCCAAACAGCAATTTCACCAGTCTCAATCATACGAGTCGCCGAGCGAATGTTATGGGCTTGCTCGCGGGCAATTAGTTCACCAATCACAAATGGCTTGAACAATTCGAGGGCCATCATCTTTGGCAGTCCGCACTGGTCAATCTTGAGTTCAGGACCAGCCACGATTACAGAACGACCAGAGTAGTCAACACGCTTACCGAGAAGGTTTTGGCGGAAACGACCCTGCTTACCCTTGAGCATGTC
>CAZDAD010000018.1:0-9266 GCA_964503715.1 uncultured Candidatus Saccharibacteria bacterium
AACAGGGGTAAAAGCATAAGTATTATTGACAAAAGGGGCGTTTTGCGCTAGCATGTAACTCAGTAAGTCAAAAACAAAAACTTACCTTAACAACCAAATATAACGCTCTCTGGACCCTAAAGGTTACAGGAGCGGTCAGTCAACGTCGGCAGGCGGCAAGCGCTAATTAAGTTATATACATATAGAGCGGATTTGCTGCCTACGACGCCAAGAATAAATATCAATTAATTATTGAAAATACTGCAGGGTGCAAGTCTGCAGTATTTTTATTTTGCTATGATTTTGCGGCCCCGCTACAATAATGCTTATGAGAAGGATAGCAATAGCTCTAGCCACAACACTATGCCTCCTGTTGGTGCTATTTGTGACTACCAGTCCTGAGACAATCCCATCTTTCATGTTGATTGTTCCATTTATCTTGATATATGTGGCTCTGGTGGCCGTATTGACTCTAGCTCTGATGTATAAGTTCTCAGGTAGGCACGCCCTGCGTCGAGCTCTGGTAATTGCCATAATGCCTGTATTTATACTGGTTCTACAGTCTATAGGCCAGTTGACAATCAGGGATGTGCTGACTGTTACAATTCTGCTGGCAGTTGGATATTTTTACGTTTCTAGGTCTACGCTTAAAAAATAAGCGTTATACCATAGTCATCAACTTCTAATAACGCTATAATAGTTACAGACATGGATCCATCGAGTAATTGGCAGCCAACTCCTATGGGGATGCCTCAGTCTGAGGCAGTTCCTAATCAGCATGCCGTCTGGCAGCAGCCCAATCAGCAATACCAGCCTGACCAGTACGGTCAGCCTGTGCCTCCAGTGCAGTATCAAATGCCCCAGATGCAGCCCAACCAGTATATACAGGCTACGCCTCAGGCGCAGTACCAGCCCACAGGAGTGCAGCCACAGGCGCAACCACAACCACAGGCGCAGGCGCAAGGGCAGGCCCAGCCACTAGCTGAGCAGCCTCAACAGGCTCAGCCCTCGGCTGCATTGAACGAAAATCAGCTCAATGAAGTAGAAACGGCCTGGGTGGAGAGAGTCAAGCAGATTGCTTTGCAGAACGAATCCGATCCACACGAGCAAAGCAAGCAACTAGGCATGCTAAAGGCGCAGTATATTAAAGCTCGCTATAACAGAGACGTAAGGGTGCTAGGGGAGTAGTATGGAGTTCTTACTATTGCTTATACCCATACTAGGAATTGTAGCGGCAGTTGTGTCGTTCTTCTACTTCCAGACCCGCAATAAACGCCGTGACCTTATCAATTATGAGCGCGGCTTGCAGATGGTACCCATGCTCATACACTTGCCACCACCCAGCGAGGATATTGAGGCGGCTGGACGTGACGCCCGTGATGTATCAGATGAGAACATTTCCAGAGCCCAAGTTATTTACTCAATAATTGCCAGTACTCTTCAGAAGGGCTTCAAAGCTAAATATTACGGCCAGAGCCACTTTGCATTCGAAATCGTGGCCACAGAGGGCTTTATATACTTCTATACGGCCGTCCCCGTTGATTACATAGAGGTAGTCAAGCAAGCTATAGTCAGTGCATACCCTACAGCCCGCCTAGAGGAGGTAGAGGAGCATAACATCTTTAATAAGGTAGGTAAACTTAGTGGTACCGTAGGTGGTGACCTCAAACTAAAAGAATCCTATGCTTATCCGATAGCCACCTACCAGGAATTGAAGCGTGATCCAATGCAGGCCTTGCTGAATGCCTTGTCGACGCTCGACAAGGAGGATGGGGCGGGAATTCAAATTCTACTACGTCCAGCTGATCCTCAGTGGCGCAAAAACGCCCTGTCTGCGGCATCCAAAAAACGTAAAGGCGAGACCTCGCTCAAAGGCCCTGAGCAGCTTGCGGGCCTAGCTAATGATTTTGTCACGGCATGGGTCAAACCACCCGAAGCCAGTAGCAAAGACGACAAACCAAAAGAGCTCTCAGGACTCGACCAAGCGCTTATCTCAGCCATTGAAGATAAGGCCAGTCAACCGGGCTACGAGGTGCTTATACGAATAGGTGCTTCATCCAACTTGAGCCAACGTTCACAGGGTATTTTAAACAACAAAGTAGCTGCTTTCTCCTTAATTGATGCTCCAGGAAAGAATGGATTCAAGTTTTTGCCTGCAAAAGACGTTGGTAAACTTACAACAGCATATATACTCAGAATGTTCCCACAGCACAAAAATCAGTGCATTTTGAACTCCACTGAGCTAGCTACAATATTCCATTTTCCTGAACAAAAAAGCATACCTACCGCTCAGCTTGAAAGGCAGGGTTCACGCCAAGTTGATGCCCCTCGTAATATGCCCGATGAAGGCCTGCTGCTTGGATACAATATTTTCCGTGGTGTTAAAAAGCCCGTTAAGCTGTCCAACGCTGACCGTGCTCGTCATATGTATGTCGTGGGTCAGACTGGTACTGGTAAATCTACCTACTTAGAGAACTTAGCCCTACAGGACATGCTCAATGGTCGAGGCTTTGCTTTTGTAGACCCGCACGGTGATACCGCCGAGCGCTTGCTGTCTATGGTTCCCAAAGAAAGGGCAGAGGACGTCATATATTTCTCGCCGTCTGACACTGACTATCCACTCGGGCTAAACCTATTTGAGTTCCAATCGCCCGACCAAAAAGACTTCATTATTCAGGAAGTTTTGAACATGCTATACAAGTTGTATGATCCACAACATCAAGGCATCATGGGCCCCCGTTACGAGCACCTATTTAGGAACGCTGCATTGACCGTTATGGCCGATCCTGAGGGTGGTACTTTTATCGACATTCCAAAACTTTTCCGTGACCCACAGTATGTCAAGCAAAAGCTAAAGCATGTGACTGACCAGAACGTTATTGAGTTCTGGGAAAAAGAAATGCCTCAGTCACAACGCTCTAGTGACTTTGGTGAAGTCGTTAGCTGGTTTGTGAGCAAGTTTGGTGCGTTTCTTTCCAATGAAATGATGCGTAACATTATCGGTCAGACCCATAGTGCTTTTGACCTGCGTGATGTTATGGATAACGGCAAGATATTGTTGGTCAACTTGAGCAAGGGTCGCCTGGGCCTCCTTAATATGCAGCTGCTGGGTATGATTTTTGTCATGAAGTTTCAGGCGGCGGCTATGAGCCGTGCTAATGTTCCAGAGAAAGAAAGGCGTGATTTTAGCCTCTATGTTGATGAGTTCCAAAACTTCTCGACTGACTCTTTTGCGACTATTTTGTCTGAGGCTCGTAAGTATCACCTAGATCTCATTGTTGCCAACCAGTACACTACCCAGCTTATTGATGAGGTTCGTGATGCGGTGTTTGGTAACACTGGTACTCTGGTCTCATTCCGTTTGGGTCAGGATGAAGACGCCGAGGCCTTGTCTAAGCGTTTGCGACCTGCATTTGATACGAGTGATTTGCTACGTATGCCCAACTACGAGGCGGGTGTCCGTATGCTTATCGGTGGCGTACCGACTCAACCATTTAGTATGGCGACACTGCCGCCCTTGGGTGAGCCTAATGCCAAACTCTCGGATGCCCTGAGACAATTATCGGCTGCCAAGTACGGTCGTCCGCGTAAGGTTGTCGAGAAAGAGATTTTCGCTCGATTGGCAACCGAAGAAGCACCTAAGCGTGCTCCATCACCTAGCTACAACATGCCACAGTCTTCGGGTGGGTTCGTCAATGAAGAGCCAAACGAGCCAGAGGACAAGCCTGCCTCATTCCTTGACCAGTGGATGGTCAAAAAGAGCAGTGATGGGCCCCTGCTAAGGGAGAGCCCATGGAAGAAGCCCGCCGAGGCAGAATCGCAGTCCGAGCGTGATGCTGCTCCTGCGGCCGAAACACCTCAGATACCTCAGGCTGATTCAACGACAGCACAAAGCCCGACTTTGTCAGCTGCTCCTGCTCCTACTCCTGTATCGCCGTCCGCTGCTGAAACTACGCCTCAGGCCAATATAGAGGCCGTACAAGCGCCAGTTGCTCCTGCACCCGTCCAACAGCCGCCTGCCGCACCAGAAGCTCCCACGGCGCCCGTAGAACCCGAAAAAGTGCTTCCAAAGCCTGCCGTGATGGCCCAAGGCCAGCGCAAGGAGATAAAGCAAGAGTCTGGCCCTGAGATGCTGACACTGTCTGAAATGCAGAACAAGCTCGAGGTTTCCGAAGAAGAGATCAATCCTAATGCTATCTTCATTGATGAAGAGGGTAACTTGCATATGGGCGCTGAGCCAGGTGACGATGAAAAGCCCGCTAACGGCCCTCAACCAAAAGCCTAGCCAGCCATCTATAGGTCAGTTGCGTGACAGGTGGTTTTAATCTATACTATAAGAGACGTGGGAGTTATCTCATTTTATTTTTGTCTTAATAGTTTTAAGTAGAGGGTTGGTAGCGTGGCCGATAAACAAAAAGGTTATTCTGCAGAGCAGATTCAGGTACTTGAGGGTCTAGAGCCCGTCCGCAAGCGTCCTGGCATGTACATTGGTGGAACGGGCATAGAGGGTCTACACCATTTGGTGTGGGAGATTGTCGATAATGGTATCGACGAGGCTTTGGCTGGTTACGCAACTGAAGTGACGGTGACCATGCAGGAAGACGGCGGCGTCATGATTACCGATGATGGTCGTGGTATCCCGACAGATATTCACCCCAAGACAGGTAAGAGTACTGTTGAGACTGTGCTAACTGTTTTGCACGCAGGTGGTAAGTTTGGCGGTGGCGGCTACAAAGTATCTGGTGGTTTGCACGGCGTTGGTGTGAGTGTGGTAAACGCTCTATCTACCAAATTAGTCGTGACCGTTCATCGTGATGGCAAGATGCACCAGCAGACCTACCATACTGGCGTACCAGAGGGCGATCTTAAGGTAGTTGGCAAGACAGACAGAACGGGCACGGATATCTTGTTCTATGCTGACGAAAAGATTTTTGAAACTACCAAATTCAGCTACGAAACCATTCTCGACAGGCTTCGCCATCAGGCATATCTCACTAAGGGTGTCAGGACTTCTATTTACAATGAAAAAACTGGTGCCAGGTACTCATTCTATTTTGAGGGTGGTATCAAGTCTTATGTTTCTCACCTAAATCACGGCAAGGACGTGGTCGATGAGGATGTTTTTTATGTCGATAAGCAGATCAACGATACTCAAGTCGAGATAGCTGCCCAGTACACAGATGGCTACAGCGAGACCATCAAGCAGTTTGCCAACAACGTCTTTAACCCAGACGGCGGTACGCACCTCGTTGGTTTCCGCATGGCGCTGACTCGTGTCATAAATGACTATGCTCGCAAGAACGGTTTGCTCAAAGAAAAGGAAGAAAACCTTACGGGTGAAGACTGCCGAGAAGGCCTGACGGCCGTAATTTTGGTCAAGCTTCCAGACCCACAGTTTGAGGGCCAGACCAAGAACAAATTGGGCAATCCTGAGGTTCGTGGGTATGTTGACAAAGTTACAGCAGAATACTTCACTTACTATCTTGAGGAGCACCCTGCAATTGCCAGAAAAATCGTAGGCAAAGCACTACTAGCCGCTCGTGCCCGCAAGGCTGCCCGTGCTGCCCGTGACAACATCATTCGCAAGGGTGTTTTGGAGGGTGCCAGCATGCCAGGCAAGCTGGCTGACTGTTCCAGCAAGGACCCAAGCAATTCTGAGCTTTACTTAGTCGAGGGTGACTCGGCTGGTGGTTCTGCCAAGACTGGCCGTGACAGCAAAACTCAGGCCATTTTGCCGCTACGTGGCAAGGTGCTTAACGTTGAACGAGCCCGTCTGGACAAGATGCTGGCCAATAACGAAATACTTAGCCTCATCAAGGCTATGGGTGTTGGTATTGAGGAATCCTTTGATATTAAAGGCCTGCGCTACGATCGCATTATCATCATGACCGATGCCGACGTCGATGGTTCTCATATTAGTACGTTGTTGCTGACATTCTTCTTCCGCTTTATGCGTGAAGTAGTTGATGGCGGCCACGTCTACTTGGCCAAACCACCTCTGTTTGAACTGGTTAAGTCTAGCCGCAAATCAAGCATCTTTATATATGACGAATCAGAGCTAGACAAAGTTCTGGACGAAGCTATAGCTAAGCGCAAAGCTGAGGGCATCAAGGTTGACGATTCTTCGGAACGCTTCCGCCAGGCAGGCTTTGTTGAACAGAAGCGCTACAAGGGCTTGGGCGAAATGGACGCTGAACAGCTGTTTGAAACAACCATGAATCCTGAGAAACGTGTACTGGTTCGGGTAGCCGTTGAGGACGCCGAAAAGGCTGACGCTATCTTCAATAAGCTTATGGGCACAGAGGTGGAGCTGCGCAAGAACTTCATTACCGCTCGGGCGAAGTTCGTAAAGGATTTGGATATTTAGTATGGACGACAAAGATATGAACAATACACCAATGCCTGAAGATGCTGAGCTAAAGAGTGTTCCCGAAACTGATGAGCCAGTAACAATTGAGGGGCAGATACTGTCATCTGATCACTCACGTTTGCTAGAACTGCGAACTGTCGAGAATGTCATGGAAGACAGCTATTTGCGTTACTCAATGAGCGTGATTGTTGATCGTGCGTTGCCTGATGTCCGTGATGGCCTTAAGCCTGTTCATCGCCGTATTTTGTACACTATGCACGATACTGGTTTGCGCTCAACGGCACGCCACCGCAAGTCGGCAACTGTCGTTGGTGACGTTATGGGTAAGTACCACCCCCACGGCGACTCCTCTATATATGACTCAATGGTTCGCTTGGCTCAGCCTTGGGCTACACGCTACCTGTTGGTTAATGGTCAGGGTAACTTTGGTAGCATGGACGGGGATCCGCCCGCTGCCTATCGTTATACCGAGGCCAAGTTGGAGCGAATTGCTGATGAGCTTGTAGAGGATATTGACAAGGACACAGTTGATTTTAGGCCTAACTATGATGGCACCAAAGAGGAGCCATCTGTTTTGCCTGCAAAGCTTCCGAACCTATTACTAAACGGTCAGCTGGGTATTGCCGTGGGTATGGCCACCAACATTCCACCCCACAACTTATCTGAGATAGTTGATGCAACTGTTTACCAAATTGAACACAAAGATGCTTCACTTGATGATCTACTAGAGTTTGTAAAAGGCCCCGACTTCCCAACTGGTGGCGTAATATACGGTTCAGAATCAATTCGCACCGCCTACGCAACAGGCAAGGGTGGCGTAGTTATGCGCGGTATTGCCGAAATTGTCGAGGGTAACAAAGGCCGTCATCAGATTGTTATTACCGAGATACCTTATTCGCTCAACAAAGAGTCATTGGTTATCAAGATTGCTGATTTAGTCAAAGAAAAGAAGATTAACGGCATTGCTGATATTCGGGATGAAAGTGCACGAGGCAACGTTCGTATAGTTATTGATCTCAAGAAAGATGCCTATCCCAAAAAGTTGCTTAACCAGCTCTACAAGCTGACGCCGCTCCAGGGCGCCTTCCACTTCAATATGATGGCACTTATAGATGGCATTCAGCCTCGTGTGCTTGGGTTGCAGGATATCCTACAGGAGCATATCAAGCACCGTCAGCTAGTCGTCAGACGTCGTACTGAGTACGAACTTCGTAAAGCCAAGGAGCGTGCCCATATCTTAGAGGGTCTCAAGATTGCTTTAGATCATATCGATGAAGTGATTGCGACCATCCGATCTAGTGCTAACACCGACGAAGCTCGTGAGAACCTTATCAAGAGGTTTGGTCTGTCCGAGATCCAAACCAACGCCATCCTGGCCATGCAGCTACGAACGCTATCAGGCTTGGAGCGTCAGAAGATTGAGGACGAGCTAGCGGAACTGCTCAAGACCATAAAGAAGCTTGAAGATATTTTGGCCGACGAGAAGAAAATACTTAAGATTATCAAGACCGAATTGCTTGAGCTAAAGGAAAAATACGGCGACGAACGTCGCACTCGTGTAGTCCCTCAGGAGCTAGGTAAGATGAGTGACGAAGACCTTGTTCCTGACGAACAAGTAGTTGTAACTCTTACATCAGCAAATTACATTAAGCGTTCATCTATCGCTGACTACAAGAGGCAGGGACGTGGTGGTAAGGGCCGACGTGGCATGGCTACTCGCGACGAAGACGTCATCGAACATGTTGTAAACGCTTCAACACATGACTTCCTTTTGTTCTTTACGAACAAGGGACGTGTCTTCCGAATCAAGACATACGAGGTACCTGCAACCAACCTTAACGCCAAGGGCATTGCAATCGTCAACCTGCTTCAGTTACAGCCCGAAGAAGCGGTATCGTCTGTAATCAATATTAGTAAACACAGCGACAGTGGTAATTTGTTTATGTGTACTGTTCGCGGTACCGTCAAGAAGACGCCGTTTGATCAGTATCAAAACATCCGCAGCGGCGGGCTAATAGCTATCAATTTGGATGAGGGTGATGAACTCAAATGGATTGCCATGACCGATGGCAACAACGAAATAGTCATCTCGACTGCTCAGGGTCAAGCGATTCGCTTTAGTGAAAAGGATGTTCGGCCAATGGGCCGCACCGCTCGTGGCGTCCGTGGTATTCGCTTGCGCACCGGTGACAACGTTATCGGTATGGATATAGTCCAAGAAGGCACAAGTATATTTGTTATAAGTGAGTTCGGTTACGGTAAGCGAACTAAGGTTGCCCAGTTCACCGCTCATGCTCGAGGTGGTGTTGGTATCCGTTCCGCAGTAGTTAACAGCAAGACTGGTAAGCTAGTCGGCGTAAAGAGCCTGACCGAAGACACGGGCCAAGAGGTGATTATCATGTCATCTCAGGGTCAGACGATTCGGCTTGGTCTCAAGGACATACCTCAGTTAGGGCGCGCTACCCAAGGCGTTCGTATCATGCGCCTCAACGATGGCGACGAGGTAGTATCCATGACTCTTATAGAAGCTACTGATGAGCTCGAAGAGGCCGAAGATACCGAAGCTGAAGCTGCAAAGAAATAGTTTCCTTGCAGGCAGCTTCTTGAAAGTGACGAGTAACACGCTTATGTAGTGATGTCACAGTTACTACATAAAATGACAAAATACTGTTGACACAAGGGGCGCAGACAGGTATGATTACACCTAAGGTTTTCGAGACGTTTGCTTAGGTGTCTTAAAAACTGGTCCTTAAAAATTAAGTAGTGCAACATCCCCTTCGGGGGATATCAACGTCAGTTCACTTACTGTCACCACGACAGTAATGAATTGTTTTAGAATTTCGAATCACAAGATTTAGAAGAGTAAGTCAGTAAGTTTTTACTGATGCTAGAACAAATTCTTTTTTGGAGAGTTTGA
>CAZDAD010000019.1:0-6509 GCA_964503715.1 uncultured Candidatus Saccharibacteria bacterium
ATGCCTTGGTAGAGGCGACGGCTCTCTCGGGGCCAGCATGCAGATATACACCTGCTTCGGTTATACGAGCAATTGTTGAGCCAACAGCGTTTACTATACCCAATCTAAGGATTCCGTAGTCGGCTACTTTTTCTAGTGCCGCAATAGTGTCGGCAGTTTCGCCTGACTGCGAAAGAGCTAGTACAACAGTGCCGCGCGTTAAAGGCTCGTCACGGTACTTAAACTCGGATGCAAGCTGTACCTCAACAGGTATGCCCGCAATCTCCTCAATCAAATATTCTCCGACCAAGCCTGCGTAAAAAGATGTCCCACAGGCAACAATTATTATGCGATCAATATGCTGGAGCTGCTGTCTAACCTCATCAAGTCCACCCAGTTTGACCGATTTTCCAGCCAAACTCAGACGACCACGGATAGCCGCTCGGATGGCATCGGGCACCTCATGCATCTCCTTGAGCATAAAGTGTTCAAACTTGCCACGAGATATTGAGCCACCATCTAAGTCAACGGTCTCTGTTTGGCGTTTGACCTCTGTGGCTTCGCGGAAGTTCTCAATCTTATAACCAGCCTTATTTAGCTCAACTAGCTCGTAGTCCTCAAGGTATACAAACTCTTTTGTATAGTCGACAATTGCCGTTGGATCAGAAGCGATGAAGTGCTCGTCTTGGCCGACGCCGACAACGAGGGGGCTAGATAAGCGAGCTACATATAGAGTATCGGGTTCAGGGACATATATTGCACCAACCGCATAGGCACCACTCAAGTCTAATAGGGCTTTTCGGAGAGCCGACTTGAAGTCACCAGAATCTTTCAAGTAATAGTCAATTAGTTGTGCAATGACTTCAGTGTCGGTCTCAGACACAAACTTATGGCCAGCCCTAATCAACATGTCCCTAAGTTCGGCATAGTTTTCGATGATACCGTTGTGGACGACGAAAATAGTTTGGTCGGCGTTGAAGTGGGGGTGGGCATTCTTGACTGTTGGCGTCCCGTGAGTGGCCCACCTAGTGTGACCTATAGCTAGCGGCATTTTTGTGCGCCGCCCTAACTTGGTATCTAATTCTTTACGGACGTTAGCTACTGGGCCAACTTGTTTGACCACGGCACCCTTGCAGTTTTCTACAAAGGCCACACCTGCTGAATCGTAACCCCTATATTCCAATGCCTGCAGGCCGTCCAAAACCACCTCTATGCCATCGTTATTAGCACCGACGTATCCGACGATTCCACACATGTTGACCTCCTAATATGTATTACGAGCAACTATTAACTATTTGCTGCATTTGTGACTTGAAACTATCAGTATCGAAACGCTCAGCGCTTTTGGCGACTTTCTTATAATCGAACTTTGAGTTTTCGAAACTTCTTAAAGCTTCGCACAAACTGTCCACTTCCTGCTCTGTAAAAAACACACCAGTTTTACTACTGTTAACATAGTCAAGCGCACCACCTGCCTTGTATGCAATCAAAGGTGTTCCCGTAGCAAGTGCTTCTACGGCGACTATTCCAAAATCATCGATGCCAGGGAATATAAAGCCTCGAGCTTCGGCAAAATACTTCGCCATATCACTGTCCTCAACCCAAGTTTCAAACTTCACGGTTGGACCTGCCATTGATACTAATCTTTCATGGTCGGGACCTTTACCAATAACTGTTAGTGGTAGGCCCAACTTGGAGCATGCGAGGACTGCAAGGTCAACTCGTTTATATGGAGTCTGGCGACCCGCTATGACGTAGCCAGATCGTTTGTGGAGTTGGTCCTTTTGTTTGAAGCGTTCTACATCTATAGGTGGAAAAACGATATCTGCATCACGATTGTAATATTTTTTGATTGCCTTAGCCGTATGGGTAGAGTTGGCAACCATAATATCTGGTCTTTGAGCTGCTCTGTGATCCCATTTACGTAGGGGGCCAACTAGAACTTTCAACCCCAGTCGAGCAAACCAGTCAAAAGATCCGAAGCCAGGATTTTGCAAGTATTCATCATACCGACTCCAGTAGTAGTGAGTTGGAGCGTGGCAGTAGTTTATGTGGGTTGTGGTCGAAGGAACCTTGATGCCCTTTGCTTCAGCGCCCGAGCTACTAATAACAATATCGTAATCTGATAAATCCAAGTGAGTGAACCAAAGTATCCTGAGGAAGGGGATGAACTTGCGTAATTTGGAGAAGGGCCAATTCTGTAAAAACCCTGTTATTACTTTGCCGTCCATCTTGTTACGCCACTCATCGGTGCAGTACGAAGTGTAAATTGGTGCCTCAGGAAACAATTCATGAAGGGCATAGACCACTCGCTCAGCACCGCCACTAATTAGCCAGTCATGGACAATCGCAACACGTGGTTTATCGGCGGAGTTAGGTTTGCGCTGGACCCTAGGCACTATCTAGCTCCTGATTGCCAGATAACCGCTCGAATTGTCTTCATAATAATCACTACGTCTAGCCATAAACTCCAGTTCTGAACATAATATAGGTCCAGCTGGCGGCGCTCCTCGAAGCTAATGTCACGGCGCCCAGATACTTGTGCTAGCCCAGTGATGCCCGACTTGACACTCAAAATAGTGTGCTTTTTATTGAAAGAGTTGAGCTCAGCAGGTATCAGCGCTCTTGGCCCCACAAAGCTAATATCCCCCTGTAATACGTTAAATAACTGAGGTAGTTCATCAAGACTTGTAGCGCGCAAAAAGCGTCCGACTGGAGTTATGCGAGGATCATCATCCAATGAATCACCGTTTCTGCGATACTGCTTAGCTAGTTCGGGCTTACCCATCATATCGAAGGCCTCTTCTGGGGTGGTACCATCATACTTGGCATATTGCGTACGGAATTTGTAAACCCTGAAGACGGTGTTGAAGCGAGTCAGTCTCTTCTGCCTGAAAAATACTGAGCCACCGCCGAATAGTTTAATTAGAGCTGCTATTACTAACATCAGTGGTGCAGCCAGAATTAGAAGTGTACTAGCGAATAAGTAATCACTAATTTTCTTTATGACACGCCCCCAGCCGAACAGTGCCGTTTGGTGAACGGTTATAACTGGTAATGAAGCACGGAACAGTTCCACCTCAAGATTACCAACGAACAGCCCACTGTTAGCTGGCACAAATCGGTACCCTATGTGGTTTTCTTGGGCATAGGTGAGGATGTCACCATTTTTATTCTCGTCAGCATACAGTTCGGTCTGGATTATGCCGTGTAAGTCCTCTTTGTTATGCTCGAGGAAGCTTGTAAAACTAGGGTATGTCATGACCTCATGATTGTTAATCAGGCGTCGCTGACCGACTACTCCAACTATCTGGTAGCCAGATTTGCGGCTATTGCCTATCCAGTTGACTAGCTCATTAGTTACGTGGCTACTGCCAACCAAAAGAATCCGTGTCAAGCCGACACCATAACTGAAGAGTATTGTCCTTACCAACCTAGCCGTATTGCGGAACACTAATAATAGAAACAGACCTAGGCCAAAGCCGTACATCGGCACAAGGCGAGCGGGGAATATGGTTCTGTCATCTACATAGTCCCAGAAGATTATGAATAATAGGCCTATGAACGAACCAACTAGGAGCCTGGTAAACTCTTTGAATCTTTTTTCGTAAATCCCGCTATTGTAGAGACCGAGCCAGGCAAAAATCAGAATCCAAAACGGCAAAATACCTGCAAACATACTTAGGAATATCCGACCGTTGGACGGGCCAATTTCCTCGGGGCTCAGACCGATTCCGTACTTAACCCTGAGCAAATAGGCTGCAACGAATGCTGCGGCAAGAGCCAATGCGTCACCGAAGATAAGACAGACGTTGTAAACGAGGGTGATATTGTTCTTCATCTCTTATGCAATATTGTACCACTGCCATCAAATAACTTCGTGCGTTATACTTACATCAATGGCTGAGCAGCTTAGACCCACCAAAAAACAACGTGATATTTTGACTTTTATCGAAAAGTTTATCGGCGAAAACGGCTATAGTCCGAGCTACAGAGAGATTATGACTGGCCTGAACTATACATCTGTGGCCACAGTAGCCATGCATGTGGACAGTCTCATTAAGCGCGGACATCTGCGTAAGCGTGACCATTCAGCCAGGTCTATAGAGGTAGTTACTGCTCAAGAACCCGCAAAAGTACCGACTAATGATATTAAAGACGCTGAAGAGAAGTGGCTGATCCAAAAGGTCCAGCATCGCTTTTACCAATGCGAACAAGCCTCAGAAATAACTCGCATGGATTACGAGCAACTAGCCGTCTTAGTCGGAGCACTTCGAGTACTTGGCCTAGAGGGCGCTGCCCAGAGCTTCGTACCAAAATTATCATCCCTCAAGAAGAAAATAGTTATTGATACCATTCTGAAGCAGAAATAGCTCAAAACACGCATAAATATTGACAAGCATAAGCATTATTGGTATATTTGCGCGTAGCTTTTTGGTGATTTGGAGATCATCGCAAGAGACAAAAAGTGCAAAAAACTAAATTAAAAGAGGCGGATATGTCCGTTAAGGTAAAAGTTGTGCGCTCCAAGGCGACACGTATAAGAGTTTACGTGCAGAGGCCTGAGTGGCAGGAATTCTTGAGCTACTAGTTTTAGTAGCTCAAATTTTTAGTTGGTCTTGGCAGTGTTATCAGCCTGATGGTTCTTGATCGCTTCATCGATGTACTTATAGAAGTCATCAACAGTCTGGAGCTTAGCTATTTCGACTTTTTTGCCGTCAATCAAGAATGTAGGTGTCTCGAGGGGCAAGTTAAGCTTACGGAATTCGGCTTTGTCAGCGTTAATAGTTGAATTAGTGGCTTCACTGGCTGCATCAATCTTGAACTTGGCTAGGTCCAACTTGAGATCTTTAGCGTAACTCTCAAATACTGTACTGGCCGTCTTTGAGTTCACCCAGGCACTTTGGCCCCTGTAGAGCATATCGTGCATTTCCCAGAACTTATTCTGGTTGGAGGCAGCCTGAGCAGCTCTAGCGGCAGCCAAAGCGTTGGGGTGTATCTGAGTGAGTGGCAGGTTGCGGAATTGGAAGCTTACCTGGTCCTTATATTTTGTAAATGCTTGAGTTACAAGTGGCTCATATTGACTGCAGGCAGGGCATTGGAAGTCGCCATATTCGACAAACTTTATCTTGGAGGCGGCATTTCCTCTAATGTGTGCAGTCGCACTAACAGCTACGGCGCCAGGTTTGTTGGTGTCTTTCTTGTTATTAGCCCACAAAAAGCCGACAAATCCTACAGCCAAGAATGCAATTATCAACCAGAATCTCTTATTCATCAAAATCTCCTTTATATAAAAGTATAGCATTATAAACCGTGGTAAGATTGGAATATGATGCAGATGGTAATCAGCCTAGTTTTAGTCTTTGTAGCCCTAGTCGGTTTGCTACTCATCAGGCTTTACAGTTTTGTACCTCGTTCGGAGCTAAAGCGTTTAAGCCGCGAAGGCGACGATAGGGCAAGGGCATTATATAGGGTTGCCGCACATGGTGCGACCGCACGTTTGTTGCTCTGGACGGTGACAGTAATCACAGGCTCAATTGGGCTATCAATGGTTCTGCACAACGCCTCGGTTATGGTTGCCGCAGGTGTTCTGGCTTTGTTCTTTATGTTGGCCTGGGGTATCCTGACATCGGCTCATTTGACACACGGAATCATGTGGCTACCTGTTGTGGTTGCGCCTGTTATCAGTCAGCTGGTAACTTTTTTGTATAGGCCACTCAATACCATAGCCCGATTTGTTACCAGACATCGTTGGCAGGATGGCCACACAAACTTGTATGACGCTCAAGATATGCACAGGCTCTTTGAAAAGCAAGCATCCCAACCAGATAACCGTATTCACCAGTATGATTTGGAACTCTTAAAGAGAGCTCTGGTATTTCGTACCTCAACCGCCAAGGATGCCCTTATACCAATGAGTGAAGTCTACGCTGTTAATGCTGATGACCTAATTGGCCCAATCCTATTAGATCAGCTATACAAAAACGGCCAGTCAGTGTTCCTAGTCTACAAAGATGAACCACAAAATTATATTGGAACTCTTAGACTACAGGACATTACGGGCGCTCGTGAAGGGGGTAGGGTCCTAGATTACGTTAGACCAGAAATCAACACAGTAGAGGATAGTTCGCCGCTCCACCAAGTGCTTGAGACACTACGTACAACTCGTCACCAACTAGCGGTGGTCAAGAATGAGTTTGAGGATGTTATCGGTCTCGTTACTTTCGAGACAATTCTTGGCCGATTGTTTGTTCCGCCAGTTGAGGAACCCGTAGAAATTACTGAAGACGAATTAGACAATTCAGAACCAAATACTTCCGATAGCACAACAGAGGTGATAGAATAGTTTCAAATGCAAGTAAAGTTTCTGCAAAATATGAATCCACGGGTCGGCAACTAGTTGCCCTTGTTTCGGCATAGTTGTGAATACGACCCCTCAACAGAAACTTTTCTAAGATACTAAATCGAATTGGAAGGAAAAATATGACAAGGACACTTAGCCGAGATGTTAAGGGGCAAGTTGGTAGCCG
>CAZDAD010000020.1:0-5073 GCA_964503715.1 uncultured Candidatus Saccharibacteria bacterium
ACTATTGGTAGACGTGCCATGGTTACTTAATAGTATAGCTTAAGGGGATAGGTACGCTAAACATTACTAGTCACCCAAAAGTCCACGCGATAACTCAGCCACAGTCGGTCTGTCAGCTGCATGGTTAGAGATAGCCGACAACACGGCATCTCGGGCGTCATGAGGCAAATATCCCAACGCTTCGATGACCTGCCTAGGCAAATACGACTTCATGGGCGAAGCTCCCTCACCATCCGTACCAAAAAGCATTTCTTCGATTGGCACAGCACCCTTACGCATTTTGGCGTGAATCCTTACGTGCCTAACCAGCGCCCTATCTTCTGTGTCAAGATGTTCTGGAAAAAGTTCTGGCACTAAGCCGGTAAATGTCCTCAGACAGGTGGCACCTAGGGCGTAAACATCGTCAGCGGGCGTAAGCGCCTCACCGTTCATTCTTTGCGGTGAGATATACCCTTTTGTGCCAACTAATCTACCAACGTAACCCCTGTATTGAGCGTGTTCTAGATCGTTGAGTTTGAAAGTATCAGTCGTACGATGGTGCATGATGTTTTCGGGTTTTATATCACGCAAAACTATACCTTCACGGTGCAAGAAGTCTATAGCTGCGAGGCAACCCTGCATCCTTTGGCCAAAAAGTCGAGCTTCTTTAGCAGTGCGAACCGAAACATCCAGCAAGTCTCCACCGTCCATATATTCAGTTACGGCCACAGGGAATGTGTGTCCATCGGTATCCTCGACAACCTCATCTTCATTAACTAGTCTGACCACCCCTTCGGATGCCTGCCCCTCAATGAATAGTCTCATCTCTCGCTCGTTCTCCACCAGATCAGTGGTAGCTTCATCTCCCATCGGTGCCATTTTCAGGGCTACTCGCTCACCACAGTCATCCATATGAGCAAAAGCACCATAGACTGCGGCCGCACCAACTGGTTTGCCTAAGTGGTTAGGCTCCGACTCCTTCAGTGACATATAAGTTGTATATTCCGCCGCCTGACCTTCAAGTATTTGACCATAGCCAAAACGAGGCACAATCGGCCGATTTTCGGGCGCACTAAAATACATATTATTTAATTATATATGACTTTTAGCAAATTGTCTCCCCCCATCAGGCTTGTTAGCTAACTATTGCCGCTCGCCCTGCCCGACCCTGATATTTACCATCCTCGTATACCGCATCACTGTCATGGCCCCAGAATCTCGGATCATGCGGCGTGTAAATACGATGGCCACCCTTTATGACACCATCGCTGTGAATACCTGAACGGTGAACATTTATATCATGTCCCACAATTGGATTCTGCCTATCGACCTGCAGTCCTGCAATTCGCATGACTTCTTTAGCAACACTAGCCGCACGACCTGGGTTTGCCTCCCAGCTAACGGGTACTGCAAAATCACCAGCAAATTTGAACAGACCCGCAACTGTCGGAAAAACATCGGCGTTGCCAGCTCTCTCACCTAGACCACATATAGTCGTTTCCATTTGAACGTTAACCGTCTGCCCTGTTTGCTCGGCATGGTCAGCCGCAGCGCGAACAAGCATCAGGCTATTGGCCACCGCATTGCCAAGATCATTGTGATTGTGAGCCGATATCGTGACATTAGGATTGCCGTCCATTACCCATTTGACAGCATTACGGTAGAAATTGTACATCCACATCGGGTCGCGCTCACCAACAGTGTCTGGAAGATTTATCACATCTGCGCCTGCTTCAATTGCAGATTTTACAACGGTTTCTAGATAGCGCATGTCGGTTGTTGATGCTGCCTCGGCTGAAAACTCCACGCTAGCCCGTGGATTATCTGTCGATATTTCTTTGGCATATGCCACAGCCGTGCGGCCCATTATGACCAACTCATCACGCGATACACCTGGAAACTTCGCCTCACGATGCTCATCACTAGTAGATACAAAGGTATGAATTCGCGGCCTATTCGCGGCCTGGACTGCATCCCACGTAGCGTCAATATCTTCGTGAGTCACCCTTGATAGCCCCGCAATAACAGGCGATCTCTCTACGAAGCCCGTCGCATTGCCATTCTGCCATCTATCCACCACTATCGGCGCTCGGCCAACTGACTCAGCAACCGCCCTGACTTCTTCGCCATCACTCGGTGTGCGCGGAAAGCCTGCTTCAATAACTCCCGCACCAAATGATGCTATATGTTCAGCGACTCTGACTTTGCTACCATCGGGAAACTGATTAGCTTCAGGCAAAGATTGTGCGCCATCTCTTGGCGTAGTATCAAAAATTGTTACGTTTACTTCTGGTGAACCCATAATTATCTCCTTGGAAAAATAAATAAGCTTCGTAGGTGAAGCTTATTTGTAATCAGGGCCGCGCTCAAAGCTACAAAGTAGCCTGCGCTTCACCTACGGAAAAGCACAGCCCCATAAGGCCGAGGAGGAGGTTAATCCTGTTTGTGGTTTTCTGTAAGCTCATAATTGTAAGATTGTAACCGCTTTTTGGCATACCATCAAGCTTCCGCAAAGTAATTGCGGTGTCCAGAGATTAAATAACGGGCCACTAGGACCCGTTATTTTGTTACTTCAAATCGCTAAATTTATCTGACGTCAGCTCGCCATAGTAGTGCAATAACCCAAAAGCGATTTGAGCAACCGCACGGCTAAAATCCGTCCGCAAAAGCATAGACAACCCCCTTAGCTATTTGATCGAATTCAAAACTTCGCCAAGACCCTTGCGAAAATCGCCCACAGGGTCCGCGCTCGGCTCTTTCACTTCAAGACTACCTTTTATAGAATCATGCTTTAGTCTTGAGTATAAAGATAGATCCTGCCCTAAATCGGGATGGATATCGTAACAATCTATAACATTCCCAACAGCGAAAGCTAACTGCTCAGCCCGTTGCGCTTCTTCCGCAGTCTCGGCTGCATCAACTATTGCTAAAGTTTTTTTCAGCTAGCTCTACCGCATCCTTCTTATCAAACATATAATTGTCTTTCATATTAAGCTCCTGGCCCAAAAACTGTACCGTGCATTGGCGGCCTACTGCCTGGCGGATCCCAAAAGCTTGGCCCTTGATGTGGATATCCCATACTCACTCCTTTTATTGTTAGGTTAGTGAGCATCGATACTCGGTATGTCTACATTTTATGAAACACTGCTAGTTCTATACAAGCAGTCTCTAGAATTTGATTGAATCTAGTATTGCCGTTAGACTATCTTTTTGCTCTTGTAACGGGTCATTAGTAGACCCAGTGGTGCGCAATTGCCCCCTGATGTCTGAATCCTTAAAGTTAGCATATTCTATCAACTCAATTGCGAGATCGGGATGTAACTCGATCTCATAGTTAAAATCAGCAACGGCTGAAGCCAGTGCTTTTACCAATTTAATTTCTTCTGGCGTATTTGCCTGGTCGATTAATTCTTTTGTTCCACGAGCAACTGACAGCAATGTTTTTCTCTCTAGCATACTAATCTCCTATCTAGACCCTGGACCACGGTATGCCCCTCTGTTCTGAGGATCCATGCCTGGACCATAATGATCATGAAATTTATCAAACTGCTTACTATTGGGATGTTCTGATTGCTGGAAACTATCATTTATTAGTATATGCCCTTGTTTGGGAGTACCATCAACTCCAAGCTTGATTGACGCATCATACCCAGGGCCAGTTCCTCCAGGCCCAAAAACTGTACCGTGCATTGGCGGCCTACTGCCTGGCGGATCCCAAAAGCTTGGCCCTTGATGTGGATATCCCATACTCACTCCTTTTATTGTTAGGTTAGTGAGCATCGATACTCGGTATGTCTACATTTTTATTTTAGAACCGCAGTCATAATTGTGCAACAAGAGTTACGGTTTAGACCAAGCCTCGTGAAAAGCGTAATAAAGAGGAGTTAATTGATAACGACTGTCCAGTAAGTGAGCCCGCTGCTGTCTCTTGTTGAACCAGCCCATGTAGCTTGGATTGTCTTTCATACCAAAGACAGTAAAACTCACGCACACCCTAGACTCGATACAAGCTCGAGCAACATCATTGGTTATGTGTGCCTCGATAGCACGTTTCTCGGCCGATGTACCTTTGAGAGAACTTATATGAATGTCGAACTCGGTTACGTAGACTTGATAGCCAAGCGCCCCAAAGCGCTGCATGTTCTTTATGACTGCCTGCTTGTCAAATGGCTTGGAGGCATCAACGTGCAACTGAATACCAACACCATCGATTGGCACACCACGCTCTCTAGCTGATTTCATGTAATCGTATTGAACGTTTGAAACCTCGTTCTCAATTTCGTTGTTAAAGTCGTTCAGAATTAACTTGGCATTAGGGTCAGCCTCGTGTGCCCAGCGGAAAGCTTTGTCAATATACTCAGTGCCGCCACCGAACTGGTCACCCCACCAGTTATCCAGACCATATACGTGCCTCGCGCGAGTGAAAGGTTCGTTCACTACGGTCCATTCTTTTACCCTACCCTTATATCGATTAACTGTGGTAGTAATGTGCTCATGCATAAGTTCCTCTATCTGGGCAGAAGAGTATTTCCCTTCTTTCAGCCATTTTGGTAATGAGTCATCCTCATTCCAGATTAAATGATGAGCCTGCACATCTAGCTCGTGTGCTGAGGCATAATTAACTATTTTGTCCATGCCACTAAAGTCGTAAGTCGTAGCGCTAGGACGAATTTTGTCCCAGTGCATATGGCCATCAATTGTCATAAATGAATACTGAGAATTCAGAATGGCTGTAAATATTTCCGAATCGGTGTGCTCGGGATAGGTCAGTACACCGACCTCGACTGAGTGACGCTTGGCTAAGTCCTTGATCGCAGGATTGGGCAGCTGAGGCATGCGTGGCGCCGAGGCTATATATATGAACAAAGAAATTGCCGCCAGTATTAACACAAAAACAGTCCGACCCCATTGAGCCAAGAGCGATTGAGGCTGGAGTTTTTTGGTGTATTTACGGGGCCTTGCCACTGTATTGCGCATATGCTTTTAGTTTAGGCTACGGCAGGTGATATTACCATAAGAGCTTCAATATTTGACGAGCGGTCGTATAATGCAATATGTACGATTGGTACACTTCACACAAACATAATAAGTTAG
>CAZDAD010000021.1:0-3902 GCA_964503715.1 uncultured Candidatus Saccharibacteria bacterium
CTACCGCTGTAAACCCCATTAAAAATAATAGGTAGGCGGATTAGTGTCGAATTAAAACGCCTATGGCTCAATCATACCCTAGAATCACAAAAGCACCAACTGAACAATAAAGACTTTTACACACTTGTGGACAAAGGTGTGTATAACTAACCATGTAGATATAACCATAACGAAAGGATCGTATGCGACGCATTAATTGGTCAATTATAGCCCACACAGCGCTCGGAATTTACTTACTCGTACAAAGTATCAACTTTTTCCTAAAAACCAGCCTAGACGCGTCTGTGACGTTCACAGCAGCATTAATCGCCGGGGTCTGTTACTTGATTCTGGTTGCATTGGCTTTAGACAAATAAAAATAGCGCACTATCGACTTTGTTTTATGACGCCGCAGTTGGTTAGTCGACCCGCGTCCTGGCTTGTGCGCTACTTGGTATACTACCGCTATTAGTTAGCGGCTTCAACCATTCGATCTAGCGCCTGCAACGCCTTAAGGCTGATGCTTCCAAACTTACCGGCTACTCTTTTTGCTTTGTATGCTACGAATTCGCCTCGGTTGGCTAGCTTTCCGTCATAAAATACAGGAATGTATTGGCTTGGATCGTAGCCGTAAATTGTGTTTTCTAGTTTGTTTGTTATGCTTGACATGAGTATATAATAGCAAATGTTTGTTATATTGTCAATAGTATTTTTATTGTGTTGTTCGGGTTTTATTCTGTCTGTGATATAACTTGCATTTATGTAGATATATTGAAGTATAAAAAAATCCCCCACCTAGCTGTAGTTACTGGGTGGGGGCAATATGCTCGTTAAGGGAGAGTACGCTGATCGTAGCCGATCTATTCTTCTCCGTGTAGCTAGGGGAAGGCCGAAGCTCATTCCTAACCTAACAACTATAGTATAGCAAACATAACTACATTTGTCAACACTTTTTTTACATTTTATCAATAATCTTTTTTAACTACTAATCTCCACCTTCTTCCTAGTCCCCCACCCCGTCTTCCAACAAGTCACATATGCATACCATTTCACTGGCCGAAGTACAAAGATAGTCCAGAACGCTGCCAACGGACTTAGCATGTAATTCAATACCCTATTGCCCAGGCTTTGATCTGACCGCACAATGGATAGATATCGCAAGCTTTGCAAGTAGGTGACAAATACAGGCACGGCTAGCATATACAACCACACACTCCATCCATCATCAACGCCCAGCACTACAAGGTAGAAAAATACTATAGTAGATAGTGCCAACTGCACCCAACGGAACCACTGCATCAAAAAGCCGTAGCTAAATAGCGGCAGGTACTTAATCCTCCACCATGATCGTATAAAGCTACCACGCATCCAACGAACGTATCTTCGTATATGGTGGCTAACGCGCTCAGGTGTTGCGCTAAAGCATAAAGCACTCGTTTGCTGCACCGTCCGTCCATGCATGAGCGCAAAGGTCGTCAGCATAGAATCATCACTAAACTTTACGGGTCGACCAAAGAATGTCTCATTCAAATATGCATCTAGATACTTGCGAATAATGTCCGCCCGGTACATTGCCAGCGGTCCGCTATTTACCGTTACGCTATGAAATACCGATGCATTGCTACGATCTATTAATTGCCATACAACTTCCCATACCCCACTAAAGCGTGTCAATATGTTTTTATCGTTATTTAGTGCCAATAATACGCCACCTACTGCCGTAACCCTTTTATCTGCGAACGGCTTTAAACATTCCTCAACCGCCCTCGGATCAAGCACAGTATCGCTATCTACCGTCAAATATATATCAGCTTCTGGAGTTGCATTAATACCAATAGCCTGTGCGTGTCGCTTACCCATATTAGCGGTTCTAGCCAGCACTACCTTCACGCCGTTTATAACATTGTTTTGCTTAGCAATAGCCGCCTCGAGCTTGCTGTACGGCTCTTTCGATCCATCATCGACTATGTAGATTGTTTGTGGCTTGCGTGACTGCAAAAGCAATGATCGAATACAAGACCAAAGCATTGCAGGATCTTCGTTATATGCAGGTACTAGTACGGCAACATTAAGCTTATTTAGTTCCGTGTCCTGTTGCTCATTTGTAGTGACCGGCTTATCAAAAAACGCTACTACGTTTGTCCACGCTAACGCCATAAACGATATAATCCATCCCGCCGTGAGCCGAGTTGACGATGCATCAGTAGCAATTAAATGGTACATGTGCCGTATGCCCCAAGCGGCAATAATCGAAAGAAAAATGGCTGCAAAAAATACGGCGACAGGCTTGCTGTGCCGAGCTGTAAGAGGTTTCATGATTATTCCCCGATAGTCTTTCGCGCGCGCCAGCTTAGGCGTATAGCAACGACTGCTATAGTGATGCCAATAATAGCCACGCCAACCATTGCCAACTGGTCGATAAGTGTCAGGCTAACTCCGGTGACTGCGAGTGTTTTTGGTTCGTACATAATATCCTTTCTTAATTGCTACTATATAGTTTTTCTATCAATGTCTCAATGTAGTTCGACGGTGACCGCTTCTCGCGCTCTGCCAGTTTCTTAATCTTCTCAATAGTTTCTTCTTCGAGTGACATGTTGAATGGTTTTTTTGCCATGAATGTTGTCCTTGGTTATTATTTATATGTTTTGGCCGAGGTATGCTATCGGGTCGTCTGCTATTACCATTTGTTGAAGGTGGTATCCCCAATTCTCCATAAGCGGTTCAGTTAGCTTAATTCTATGTAGAGGTTCATCGCCCCACAAAGCCTTAGCAAACTTATGATCGAAAATAATATCCATACGATGCAACCAACCTATATCGAAGCTATAAGGACAATAATATCCATTAACGGTCGCCGCCTCTATTGCTTGAGCTAATATCATATCTTCATGATTCTCATCCATATTACTCGCCTTTCATCGTTAAAAATTGATGTACAAACACGCCGTTGACTATCGCTAGTACAAACGCTGCCCAGCCGAAAAACCCAACAGTGCTTATAAGCGTTAGGGTAGCTACGGCTATGGATGAACCTGTTTTACTCATACCTCACCTACCTTTTGTGATTTAAGTTGTGAGCTACAATCAAATAGTTCGTGAGCCTGAATTTCTCCGGCGGATACCATACAGCCACATTCAGTACACTCATAATACTTCTGCAGCCCGTCCAATGTTTTACTCATATTAGATCTATCCTCACTCTCCAAAAAGTATTTCCAATATATCTTCCACCAGAGTACCGCCATCGCTTCCAATTTTGTCATTTGTGCTAGGTATCTTTGTCATCACACACCCACATCGTAGGTTGTACCAGGATTTTCTTGGTAATCCATCACTCGCCTTTCTTATTAGGTTGAGGGGTGGCATGTTCTTTCCAGTATGGGCTGTAGTGCATCTGCACATAGCCTTCATCATCAACATATCTGTAGATTGCACGAAGCTCATCTAGCTGCTCTCGTGTTACTTCAATCAAAAAATTGCTCTCATCTTCTGGCTTCACTACACCCCCTCCTTACTGTCTGCTTTGAGCGCGGCAATGCGGCTAAACTCCCAGCCATCCATCATGACGCTCTGTAAATCGGCATATTCACCGCTATTGTCTGGGTCTTTGGGGTCAACATTGTAGATTACTACAGGTATATTATTACGGTGGTGCAATACAATTTGGCCTTCAAAGTTCTGCTCATAACCGTCATACGGTCTTTGATGATTACAATTAATGTAGTCTCCTAGTCGCAGTGTAATATCTTCGCCTACCTCCCAATCTACATACTCGAAGTTAGATAGGTAGTAATCAATCCTCGCCTCCCTGACTTTGGTGGCTATGAGGGCCTGAGTCATATTTACGGCGGCGTCCAACATATCATCATAATCGCCAGAGTCCCATCCATCCTGCATGGGACTCTGGCGATTATGATGATATG
>CAZDAD010000022.1:0-1810 GCA_964503715.1 uncultured Candidatus Saccharibacteria bacterium
CACGCTTACCGAGAAGGTTTTGGCGGAAACGACCCTGCTTACCCTTGAGCATGTCAGACAGGCTCTTTAGGCGGCGGCGTTGGCCAGTAGCGGCAACAGCACGACCACTGCGAGCGCTGTTGTTGTCGATTAGAGCATCAACAGCCTCCTGAAGCATTCGCTGCTCATTGCGGCGGATTACTTCGGGGGCATTTAGCTCAATCAACTTCTTCAGACGATTGTTGCGGTTAATGACACGTCGGTACAAATCATTGAGGTCTGAGGTCGCAAAACGACCGCCTGTCAACTGAACCATCGGGCGTAGATCTGGAGGAATAACAGGTAGAACACTGACGCACATACTGCCTGGCTTAATACCCGCACGGTCCATACTTTCTAGCAAGCGAAGTCGCTTGAGAAGCTTCTTCTTGCGTTGGCCCTTGGCAGCTTCGGCTTCTTCGGTCAACTCAGCTATTAGAGATGTCAAGTCAATCTCATCTAGCAAGTCTTTCAGGACAGCGCCACCCATGCCAACGGTAATTAACTCACTGAGGTTATCGGGCAAATTGCGGTATTCAATCTCGGTAATGAGACTAAGTTTCTCAAGTGCATCAAGCTGAGTGCGGAATGCATCCCATTCCTTCTCAAGTTCGGAAAGCTCCTTGGTCTGAGCTTCAGCCAAAGCTTTAAGATTGGCGTCCTCAGCCTGAGCCTCGTTTTCGTAGCGCAACTTTATTGCTTCGTTGGCCGCAGCAAACTCGGCTTCTTTATCTTGGCGTAATTGGTCACGCTTTTCGGTATCTACACTCTTGATGATATAGCTTGCAAAGTATGCAACGCGCTCAAGGTTCTTGACAGTCATGCCGAGCAGCAGACCAACGGCACTTGGCGTACCACGTAGGAACCAGATATGAGCTACAGGCACAGCTAGTTGGATGTGGCCCATGCGCTCACGGCGAACGATACTCTTGGTGACTAGTTCACCGTTCTTATCAACGGCAGCTTCACGAGAACGTACACCTTTGTATTTAGCATCATGTGGATTGATGTCCTTTACGGGTCCAAAAATCCTCTCACAGAACAAACCATCACGCTCAGGCTTCTGAGTTCGATAGTTAATTGTCTCTGGTTTGGTTACTTCACCGTAACTCCACTCCAGAATATCGGCGGGACTAGCAACGGCTAGACGCACCGCGTCAAAATCAGCAATATTAGTGCCAGAATTGTATCGACGCATCTTATGCTACCTCCTCGTCATTTTCTTCAGCAAAATCGATGTCGGCGGCTTCATTTTCCACCTCCTCGGCTAGATCCAGATCATCACTGACATCTTCCATGACCATAAATTCGTCAACGGCAGCATCCTCAGTAACATCTACATCAGAAGCCATTGGCGCAGGAACATCAACTTCAGGCATATGCTCGGCTTCATCAATCACACTTTCGGCCAAGACACTTTCGGCATCAATCACCTTCTCTGAGTCTACGAGGTCAACCTTTAGGCCAAGTCCCTGTAGTTCCTTAACTAGAACGTTGAAACTTTCTGGTACCTTTGGACCAACGATTTCGGTCTTCTTGATAATGGCTTCGTAGGCCTTGGAACGACCATAAACATCGTCAGACTTGATAGTAAGCATTTCCTGAAGCGTGGTTGCAGCACCATAAGCTTCAAGGGCCCAGACTTCCATCTCTCCGAAGCGCTGACCACCATTTTGAGCCTTACCGCCAAGTGGCTGCTGGGTAACCATAGTGTATGGTCCAGTCGAGCGGGCGTGAATCTTGTCGGCAACCATGTGGTTGAGCTTAATCATGTACATGCTACCAACAGTTG
>CAZDAD010000022.1:1820-2184 GCA_964503715.1 uncultured Candidatus Saccharibacteria bacterium
CATCATAAAGCTGTTGCTTACCATCCTCTGGCAAGCCTGCTTCTGCAAGTAATTCCTGGATTTTATCAATTGGAACACCGTTAAAAGATGGGCTGGCCACCTTGATACCAAGAGCCTTAGCAGCCATACCAAGGTGAGTCTCAAACAACTGACCAAGGTTCATACGGCTAGGCACACCTAGTGGGTTTAGGACGATATCAACGGGAGTACCATCTTCCATGAACGGCATGTCTTCGATCGGCAAAATTCGAGCGATTACACCCTTGTTACCGTGGCGGCCACCGAGTTTATCTCAACTGAAATCTTGCGCATTTGGGCCACAAAGACCTGTATCTGCATAAGAACGCCAGACTTTAGCTCATGA
>CAZDAD010000023.1:0-2010 GCA_964503715.1 uncultured Candidatus Saccharibacteria bacterium
CCCTGATGTCGCAACACATCGATCTGTAGCACATAGCATCGAGATGTACGGCACGCATGAACAGCAAATAAAGTTATCTTTAGCACAGCGTGCCATTAAAGTAAATATCGAAGAATGGAACGTGGCTGGTCATAAGCTAGGGACCAGCCAGCAGACTAAAGCAGGCGAAAATTTAGATGAATCTAATGAAGTAACTCATACTATGCTACGCCAATTGCGTGATGCATTGCCAAAGAGCTAGATTTTGTTATCTGAAGCTACCCTACAACCGCGACACCTTTTAACTCCAGCTCTTCGCGATACGCCTCTGCGGGCGTAAGCCCGTCTAGGCGTATTCTTGGTCGAGTGTTCAATATGGTTTCTATTTCTAGTATATAATGTCGGCTCAATTGTTTGAAATCAGTACCTTTTGGTATGAAGTCACGAACAAGGCCATTAAGGTTTTCATTGCGACCACGCTGGCTAGAGCGGTAGGGGTCAGCAAAATATATACTTGCTCCAATATCTTCTTCTGTTCGTTTCCATGCCGCAAACTCACTGCCGTTGTCATAGGTAATGGTTTGGACGGCACCGAACAGCCGCCCAATGTCGCTACAGGTAGCTCGACGAACCTTGTCGGAGTCGTATCCAAGCACGAGGCTCAATGAGGCCAAACCTGTTTTACGGTCAACATGGGTTACTATCCTGTCATGTTTGTCTAACCCAACAATAGTATCTCCTTCAAGGTCGCCAATCCGGGATAGCTGGCTGACGACACTTGGTCTACTGTGGATTGGCCGTCTTCCACCAGTTTGATTGTAGGCGGTCCTTGGCTGCCGCCTCGGCTTTTTACCACGCCGCCTGAGATGTCTGGTGAGCTCTGGGTTATCCCGAGTTATGTAGTCATAGATTAAGTTGCTTGAGAGATAAGGTAGTCCGAGCCTCCGTAGACGGCTCGACACCTGGCCGGGCGAAGTTCGTTTGGTAATTAGGCTGATGGCCAATACAAACGACTCGGCATATTCAGGTTGGTTTAGTTTTCGTCGTCTAGTTTTAGCGATCAATTGTCGGGCCCGGTGATGCCGTTCGGCACATTCGGCATCGTAGTGAGGTTTACTGGAATTGAATTGTTTAACTCGTTCGTAGTAGCGTTGACGCTTATCTCTAATGTCGTCAACGATCGCTTGGCCACGATAGTGGCGGCTGTCTATAGATAATACATGGGGCCTATTGATCCGTCTTGTATTATTTGATCCCGGCCTAGAGTTACGTCCAATCTCACGGTAGATTGTACTGCGATGTTTGCCAAGCATGCGACTTATATCTTGCACGCTATTTTGGTGCTTTAGCAAGCAAGCTAGCGTTACCCGCTCTTGGCGGGTAATATGGGCATAGGGCATATGCGCCTCCTTCGTATGATTTAGTTGTTACAAACCATATTGTACTGTTGGAGTGGGCATATGTCCTTTTGTATTATTGGATTCGTGCCTTAGGTGTCGCAGTTTAGGGTTAGCTGTGGGTTACAAGTTGTCATTATACAAAAAAGTTGTATAATTAGTATATATGTCACAAGAAGTATTAAGGCAATCTGATGACGATTTGCCGATTAATGTAGATGAGCTTCTCATAGAAATACAACTAGCTGCGATAGAGCTCGGCAATGGGCGTAAGCATATGGATGAACGCCGTAAAATAGCTTATAGGTATATTATTAAAGAAAATATAATTGCACTGGGGCTAGACCCCCAGAACTACTACGGCGATTACCGCGCATTGCTACAGGCTCGCCCTTCAAGTCAAATTGTTGACGAAAACTAATTTTAGTAACAAATATTTATCTGATTCATTATTAAGCTTTTATTGAACTCTGCTGATGCCCAGTGGGTTTTTGGTTCGTTTTTGACCACCCAAAAATGAAAACCAGAATATATATAGGTTCTTAAAATCGATGATGTTTATTTAGTATGCTTCATTGATCGATTGGCTGGGTCTGGGCATCTCGGCTCACTATTGATTCAGCTGATGTAACTG